>DATJJA010000097.1:0-23452 GCA_035492595.1 Puia sp. | reverse complement strand
ACCGCTTGCTGGCCGGATACCGGAAGGAAGCCGGGTTGTCGCCAAAGGCGCAGATCTATGCCAACTGGGAGGGGCTGGACGGGCATATCGCCGGGCACTATTTGTCGGCGCTGGCAATAAATGTCGCGGCGACGGGTAATGCGGAATGCCGGAGGCGGATGTTGTATATGCTCAATGAGCTCAAAGAATGCCAGGAAGCTAATTCCATCAACAATGGTGGATGGGGAAAGGGGTATGTGGGGGCTGTCCCGAATGGTACAAAGATCTGGAGTACGCTGCAAAAGGGTGATCTTGCTGCTTACCGGGCGGCGTGGGTACCCTGGTACAATGTGCATAAAATGTATGCCGGTCTTAGGGACGCCTGGGTGTTTACGGGAAACGAAACGGCAAGATCCCTGTTCCTGAATTTTTGTGATTGGGGTATTGAGATCACCGCAGGCCTGAGCGAGGCGCAGATGCAATCGATGCTGGATATGGAACATGGCGGGATGAATGAGATCTTTGCGGATGCGTATCAACTGACGGGTGATGAAAAGTTCCTGGTTGCGGCAAAAAGGTTTTCACACAGAATGCTGCTGGATGCGATGGCGGCGGAAAAGGACAACCTCGACAATAAGCATGCTAATACACAGATCCCCAAGGTGATTGGTTTTGAACGGATAGGGGAGGTCGGTAAAGACGACTATTATGAAAGGGCGGGGCGGTTTTTCTGGGAGACGGTGACGACGAACAGGACGCTGGCATTTGGTGGCAACAGCCGAAGGGAATTTTTCCCTGCTCCGGGCTCCTGTTACGATTTTATCAACGATGTGGAAGGACCGGAATCCTGTAATTCCTATAATATGCTGAAGCTGACGGAGGATCTTTTCCGGATGGAACCATCGGCGCGGTATATGGACTATTACGAAAGGACTGTTTACAATCATATTTTGTCCACGCAGAACCCAGAGACCGGGGGATATGTCTATTTTACGCCGGTGCGGCCGGAGAGCTACCGGGTCTATTCGGCGCCCAATGAAGCCATGTGGTGTTGTGTGGGCAGCGGTATGGAAAACCATGGGAAATACAATGAGCTTATCTACACGCATTCGAATGATTCGCTCTTTGTAAATCTTTTTATGGCGTCTGAGTTGAACTGGCGCAAGAGATCTGTGAAGTTCAGGCAGGAGACTTCGTTCCCCTACGAGGAGCAGAGCAGGATAACGGTGACGGACGGGGTAGCCGATCTTTGTTTGCTGCTGCGGTATCCTTCGTGGGTGGCTGAAGGGGCTTTGAAGGTCCTGGTCAATGGGAAAGCGGTGGCATATGTGGCGCATCCTTCTTCTTATGTGGGTATCCGGCGCAGATGGAAAAAGGGGGATGTCGTAACTGTGGTGTTGCCGATGCACAATGCGATCGAGCATTTGCCGCATGTTCCTTCCTATATTGCTATTTTGCATGGTCCGATCGTGCTGGCGGCGAAAACAGGAACGGAGGATATGAAGGGGTTGATCGCCGATGACAGCCGGTGGGGGCAGATCCCTTCCGGCAGGAAGTTGCCGGTGGACAAGGCGCCGATCATCATCGGGGATGATCCTGCCGCTATTGCGGATCAGCTGAAGCCGGTGGCGGGGAAGCCGCTGAATTTTACCCTGCCGGACAACAACCTGATCAATGCCAGCGGGCTTGTGCTGGAGCCCTTCTATCGTGTTCATTCTGCCCGGTACATGCTGTACTGGATGGCGGTAAGCAAAACACAATACCGGTCGTATATCGATTCCATAGCGGGTTTGGAAAAGGAGAAGCTGGAACTGCAAAAGCGTACGGTGGATTTTGTGGCGCCGGGTGAGCAGCAGCCGGAAGCAGATCATGGGATGGAAATGTCGAATTCACGGACGGGGAATTTTTCGGGTGAGTTTTGGCGCAGCGCAGGGGAGGGCGGGTATTTCAGCTACAGCATGTCGACGAATGAAGAAACCGGGTTGTCGCTGGTAGTCCGTTATTGGGGAGCGGAGTGGGGCGGGAGGAAGTTCGATCTGTATATCGATGATGAAAAACTGTTGACAGAGGATAATACGGGGAAATGGAACCAGTCCAGTTTCAAGGACGTGACCTATCCGATCCCGGATGCGATGGTAAAGGGTAAGAAGAGTATTCGGGTTAAGTTTGCGGCTTTGCCGGGGAATACTGCGGGGGCTGTATATTATGTGAGGTTGGTGAGGGCAAAAACACTATTGGTTTTATGAGGGGCTATTTCAGTCCAAATTTTCTCGGGAACCAGGAAAGGGTCAGCATAAAGTATTGCTGAAGCGCGTTGGTCCTTCCAATGACAAATACATTAGCGGAGCCGGTGTTGATCGATCCGGTATTTTGGCGGAGCAGGTCAAAGGCGGAAAATTTCAGCTCTGCGTTGCGAGCCGGCAAAAATCTGTATGTCGCGCTGGCATTCCACATCGTAAATTTTACCGATTTGGCTCCTGATGATGCATAGTCGCTATAGGCGATATTGCTGCTCAGGGTCAGTCCTTTTAAAAAGGCCCAGCTGGCAGTCAGGCGGGATGTGGCAGATGAACTGATATAGGTATTTTCATTTACATTCCGGAGCGAGGAGCGATATAGCGAAAAGGATTCTTCCAACTTCAGGGCAAGGGAGCTCTTGTGTGAATATCTGATGCTGGCATTTGTCGTGTTGGTGAACTGGTTAGAGATGGCAAGAAGGTGGTTGATATAACCCGGATACCGCGTAAGCCCGGCGGAGTTGGCCGTTTCCAGCTGGAATGTATGGTCTTTGAATTTAAAAGGTTTTCTGAGTTCGGCCTTCAGGGTGGCATACCTGTAGCTATCGAGGTTGACCGAATAATCCAGGTTGCGTCCATCGGGATATGTTATAGAGCTATCTGATATAAAATCGCGGACCGCGCCGACATTCAACGACAGGTCGTATTGCAGGGGCCGATCCGGCCTGAAGGAGTCATGTGTGAACACGAACGAAAGCTGCTGCCGACGGGACGGTTTCAATAACGGGTTACCTAAATAGATGTTGTAGGTGTCGGTGCTGTCTGCCAGTGCTGTCAACTGGTCGAGAGAGGGGTATTCGTAGGTGGAGCTGAGGGTAAGGTCCCATGTATCCAGGTATCGTGTATGCTGGTAGTTCTTGTATCTGAAATTCAGTGAAGGTACGAATCTTGCATATGTCCGGTCAAACTGCTGAAAATTGTGCGTCGAATTGTTTCTATTGGAGAATACCTGCTCTTTTACCAAAAGGGAGATCTCGGTGTATCGGGAATACCTGTTCGAAAGGTTGCGGCCAAAGCCCCGCGAGAATTTTGCCGCCGGAATATCGCTGATGGAAAAATAGTGGTTTTTTGCAGTCAGGTAGCCGTTGGTCAGCTTTGCCTGTGGAGATGTGACGTCATAAACCTTGTTATCCTTGCTGAGACCGTGGATCACCAGTTCATTCTGAAAATCGAGATAGGCTATCTGCCATCCCTTTATCGAGATCGATATTAGTTTGTCGCTCGTAAAAAACAGCCTGGAGTCCCAAAAATTGTTCGCCAGGTAATAGGCTCTGTCATATGAGGAGGATGGAGAGCTGTTGTCATATGAGTTGAATGCTGTATTCAGATGCCTGGTTGTATTGCTGTTGCCTGCGGAAAAGGACAGGTCGGCCAACCGGCCGAAGGCGCCGGATACATTGAATTGCCTGTCTTGCTGGCTGGCATTGACTGCGAGCTGGTTACGGCTTTGCAGGTCTCCCTGCCGGTCAAAAACGGCTGCCGAGGACGATCTGTCGTTTGAAGAGGTACGGGATTGCAGGGATGCGCCGATATTGTATGTACCGTTTCCTATTTTGTGTTCGTATTTCGAATTGAAGCTATGGCTGGACGATACGTCATTGCTAACGGCGCTGTCCTGCCGGAAGAGCGAGTTGCCGGCGTTTAATGCTGTCGTGGTCAGCGTACTTGTCAGCAGGTTATTCCTGCGATGTGCGTAAAAATAATCTGAAGACAGGCGGCTGAAGTCTTGTTGAGCCTGCACAGGCAGGAAGTCCTGCTGGAAGGTAAACCCGATTTCCGTCGGTGTAGTTTGTCCGGGGCTGCGGAGGTCGGGCTGATAGTCGAGGGCTGTTCCGACGCCTTTGTATGTGCTGTTTTCGATAAGGGTTTTGACATCGCTGGCGACCTTATTGACATTGTTGCCAGCTCCGACCAGAGCCAGCTGTGTTTGGGGGGAAAAGAAGTTAAGGGCTGCGTCGCCTTCTTTCCGCTGGTCTGTGCCGATCCCGGCTCCGACCTTTCCAAAAATGCCGCGGCTGCTCTCTTTTTTTAGCTTGATATTGATCTCCGTGATCGTGTCCGCTGTATTGGAGGGGTCTTCCTTCCGCTGGTAGGATTGGATCTTGTCTACACTCTCTTTGGGTATGTTCTGGGTCGCTATGCGGGCGCCTCCTCCGAAAAAGGGCTTACCATTGACCAGCACACTTTTTACTACCCGGCCGTTGACGGATATGGATCCGTCGCCCCAAACCGTAATTCCCGGCAGCTGGCGCAGGAGGTCTTCAACGACGGCGTTCTTGTCCATGGAGAATGCCCTTGGATTGAACTCGAGGGTATCGTTATTCAGCCGTACGGGTGGAATAAACACGACGTGCGCCTCCTGGAGACTTTGGGCTGCGGGCAGCAGGGCGATCGTGCCGAGATCAAGGCTCGGGTGATTGCGGGATAAGGAAAAGGTCTTTATCCTGTATTCGTAGCCGGTGTAGCTTAAGACGAGTCTTACAGCAGTGTCAATTGGGACATTCGAGAGGGTAAAGCGTCCAAAATTGTCTGTTAGTCCGTATGTCAGGAGCCGGAAGCTGTCTTTAGAATTGTATAGTGCGACGGTTGCTGAGTGCAGGGAGTAGTTGTGAGCGGAGTCGAAAGCGCGGCCGATGACGGTCCCATGAAGTGTGGAATCAGCCTTGCCAGGGCTTCCACCCTGAGCAAAAACCGGCAGGCTCATACCATTGGCAAGCATTAAAAATATATAAAGGAAGGGGTTTTTCATCGAATTACATGCCTTGTTTTGGCCGTAGCCGGATAATCACGGGATTGTCAGTACGGACGACGTGCCGGAAATAATTGTATAACGGCGGGTTGTTTTTAAGGCCCTGGTCTGCCCTGATATTAGGAACGCTCAGCATGTCGATGGCGGAGGCGCTGGTGTAAATACAGGAGCTGTCGGCAGTGAGAAAATTCCTTGACGAAAAGGCAAATGTCACAGACCCCTGGTTATGAAAAACAGGCAGCAGGTGATTGCTGGTGTCGGGCTCGATATGATTGATACCGATGAGTAAGCCGGAATTCAAGTTGTAAATAAGGCTGGAGTTCCTGTTGTCACCCAGTGTTTCCAATTCAAAAAATAGCAGATGTCCTACCTGATAAACGTGAGAAATGACGAATACGACCCCTTTTCGCCCCCTCATTATGTATTCCACGCGATGGCCCTTGTAGGTGAGGCTGCTCGAAAAGTCGGCGGGCAGGGAAATACCGGCGGGAATGATAAAGCTATAGACGGGAGTGCATGACGCGGGGCCCACCTGGTAAACCGTGTAGTCATATGGTTTAGTATAATAGAAGGTAGTATCAGAACCGGAATGGTAAAAGTGGGAGTCCATAGATCTGATCATGTCTCCAGGAATGAAAGTCGAAGGCTTTACCGGATAGGGTAGATCTGTACGGATCACACGATCGTTCCTCACCCACTTCAGTTCGTACGTTGTCGACTCTGCAACGGTGTCTTTGGGGAATTCCTGCGCGGAATAGATCTGAACATCGTCGGATGCAACGGCGTGATAATAAGATGGCAGCGATTTTTGTTCCCTGAGTTTTTCTCCGTTGAAATCATATACCCCCATTGTCACCGAATCCAGCTTGAAGAAAAGCTCTTTCCGCTGCCTGTTGACAGAAAACTGTGCAATGCCGAAGGGTCTGCTTGTTCTGGCAATGGCATTGCCCTTTATCTTACAATGAAACCTACCATTCTTAAAAAAGAACAATATTGAATTGGTGTCATAGTCCAAAATAACGTAATAGTCGTCGGTTATTTCAAGCTGATCAATTTTACCAAAGACGCTTTCCGGTATTGTCTCAAGCGGTGTATAGCTGATGGAATCGAATATTTCCGACAGTTTCCCCCCGATGGCCAGCGACGGATCGATACGCAGAACGGTCGCTGGGGATTGGCTGTTGCCATGGCAGACGCGGATACAAAGTATGAGGATAAGGAGAACAGGCTTATACCGAATGTTCATATGATAAGTGTTTAAAAGGCAGTGTCGGGCAGCTTAAGGTAATTTAACGCCTCCCTGCGCATAAATTCTATTTCCGGAGAAGGGATCTTTACAGGCATTGCAGTAATTTCTCCCGCCATCCTCCGGGCCTGGCCGATCTGCCTTATCTTCAAATATAGTCTCATCAGCTCGTATTTTGGCAAAAACCTGGACGGAATATAATTCGTGAGAAAACGGTAATTCCGAATTGCACTGGCATAGCTGGCGCAATCCCGGTATGCCCTTGCCGTACTGAGAATGCTGCCGTAGGAAAGGAAGTATTTCCTGCTTTGTTCAAGAAGCAGAATAGCGGTGGCGAGCTGGGCCGGGTCCTGTGAAAGCAACTGTCCATAGCCGATAAGGAATTTTGCGTCGTATCTCAATACCGGCAGGATCTTTTGAAATGTGGCAACCTTTTGAGGATAGGAAGAGAAAGGCGTATTGTTGACCTTTATTAAAGGGGGCAGGGCAAGGTGTATCGGGTCCGGGCTCCAACCTTCCTCCGGAAAAAATGCAATGGTGGGAAGATCAGAAATTTGGCATGTTCATACATTGAGGCCTGTATGCGATCAACCACCCTGGTATTGAAAACAAAAGGCCGCTAGCTCCAACGGGGCAGTTGAACATCTTTTTGCCCAGAATGTCAATACCTGATCGTAACCCTGATCCCGTCGGGGCTATTCTCAAAGCCCAGGTATTCCGTGTGGGAAACCTCATCCCATTCCGAACGCAGGTCGCCGGCGGGCTGCCCGCTACTGTCTGTCACAGTAACAGATACGGGTTTGGCGGGCAGCAGCACGCGCATACTGTTCAGCGTGTTGACCGGGCTCTTTGCCGTGAAGGCAAAAGTACGTCCGTTAACTTTAGCCTCATACACCCTCGCAGCAGTCGCCAGGACTTTGGGCTTCGACCGATCAACGGCACGATGCAGGTCATACAGCAGGGATTGTTCTCCGGGCTGGACTGTCTTTTGTGCGAGTACGGGCAGATGAGGATCGAAAAGATCGATAACCGGCCCTTTCACCGTATAGGCCTGGTCGTTCGGGTTTTCGTCCAGCACGGAAATGATGTCATAGGGACCGCGTTCGAGATAGAAATTGTTCTTAACCTGCAGCTTCTTCGGCTGAGCACCGCCTTCATAAGCCTTTTTGATCGTTTCGAAATAACCGTTGTCGCTGGCAGGCTGCAGGACAAACTCTTTTGGGTCCTGCCGGATCACATAAACCTTTCCCTTGCCGACTGTAAAGGATTGATTGGAGGACGTGGGTTTTATTCCGAGCAATTTGAAAAGATGCTGGGAAGCTGCGGTGTAGGTATTGCCTTTCGTATCCCACCATTCCATCACGGATTGATAGGGATCTTCGTCCCGTCCGCAATAGACCAGGATTCCGCCCTGTCGAACCCAGGCGGCAAGCTGGCGATGGACTTCGGGGGAATGAGGTTTCATGTTTGAATAGCTCATGACGAGGACGCGCATCTTAGCCAGCGTCGCGGCATAGCCCAGGTTCTCCATATGAACGGTCTGAACCGGGATGCCGCGTTTCAGCAGGGGGAGCGTCTGTCCGTAGAAATTCGAGAACTGCGGATCGTCGTATCCGTTATGTGTGGGAAATCGCTGGAACATCAGCGAATTGCTCATCAGCACGCCGATATCGTTATTCCCCGAGACCTGGTTGGCTGAGCGCGGCATATCGTTAAGAACATTGATCATCACCTGCATCTGGGTGGAATAGTACTTTGGGATCAGGGACTGGGAATCGCTGTTCGCCAGCTTGTAGGGACGGGTATAGATGCGTTCGGGCCAGGGCATCACCTCGTAGTTGTCGATAGTTGGGTAGAGGATCTCCGCCGTGAAGGTGGCCTGGTAATTCTTTTTGTAGTCTGCCCAATCGCGGGGCCAGTCTTCGATGGGATCGGTGAGAAAGTAGACCTTGCGGCCGGTGGGTGCGGTCATGGAAAGCACCGAACCGTATTCCAGGAAGGCGTTCTCAAATACTCTTTCCTTTTCCTTCCCGTCGAAATAGGTCGGTTCCCGTGAAGTGCCCGTCCATACCTGAGCGATATAGCCGTCGATGCCGGGGAGGGAGGCGAGGCTGGCTTCGGGGCTGACGATCTTCCAGCTGGAATAGTTCACCAGCGAGTGGGTGGCGATGTAGACCTTTATGCTGTGGCCCTTGCTCTTTGCATATTCTTTTGCATAGGCCGATACCTGGCTGATGGCGTCATAATAGAGATGATATTTCAGCTTGCTGGACAGGTACGTATTCTCGGGCGAGGCGTCCTGGGGCCGCCAGGGGAAGCCATAAAACTTCTGCCATTCCTCCTTGAAGGGGGCACTGTAACCCGCGCGGGCCCAGAACTCGGGCTCTTCGAGGAAGATGGTGTTGATGCCTGCGTCGATCACCCGTTTTACCACGGCCGTCTTCATATAGTTGATAAAGGACTGTACCGGGACCACATAGGGCATATTTTTGCCATGAAAGATAGTATCGCCTTTTTGCGTGACCTGGCCTACCCCGAGATGGTTCTGCCCATCCCACTGCCCGAGGAAATAATCGTAGTACTGTCCCCAGGCGATGCCGGTCATGAAGGCGATGGTATAGCCCCTGTCACGCCAGCTTTGGACGCGTTGTTCGAATGTGGAGCCCTTCCGGTCGTTGACGCCATACACGATGGCCATGTCCGAACGCACGTCGATCTCCGGGATCCAGGGGCTGCTGGTCTGAAAAGTTGTTTTTTGCTGAGCCAGAATATTTGCTGAGAGGAAAGCCAGGCTGATGAATAAGCAAAATGATCTCATAAATTCAAAATTACGGATATGGAATGAATATTAGTGTCCCGGGTAGGTGATCGATACGGGAGCTGCATAGTTGTATTGATTAAGTCCCACGCCGATGCGCGCGCCGACACGGAAATAGACGTCCTGGGCAGGCAGGGCCCCGCCGGTGGTGGTCAGGGTGATCGTTTGTCCCAGGAGCGCGTCCCCATCTGAACCGCTATAGGAGGTCAGTTTCGAATACCGGTTATCATAGTTGTTGTTACCGTCATATTTGGTATCGCTCACATAGAGATTGATATCGGTCACGTGCTGCTGGTAATTCGGGTTGTTTGTCCCGCGGGTGACGATCACCTGTACGCTGACTGTGGTATCCGGATTGATCACCGGATTGCCGACCATCTGAACGCGCAGGAAAGGCTGGACGTTGAAGTGCAGGGTAGCCGAACTCTTCAGCACGATGGTCTGGCTCGAGTCGGATATGGTCTGCCCCTGGTTGTCGGTCTGGATCAGCGGTACGAACGGGCCTTCCACCGAAACTTTATAGGTCGCGGAAAATACTTTGGTATTGTTGAAGGTTCCGTCCTGCATGGATTGAAAATAGAGCGGCACCGGTGCGCTGTCATAGCTCGTCTCTAAAAGCTTTATCCGGGTTCCCCCGCCGCCGATCTCGGTTTGCAGGGTGGCTCCGGTCCCTTCGTCGATGGTGCTGCCGGTGATAGTAGAAGACGGGGCAGGATAGTTATCTGTCTTGGAGCAGGCAGTATAAGCGCAAAGTATGCTGGCGATGAAAATAAATATAAGTACGTTTTTCATGTTCTGTGATTTTAGTAACCCGGGTTTTGAATGACATTAGGACTCTTGCTGATCGCCTGTCCGGGCAGCTGTTCATAATACCAGCGCGGGTCATACGTGTAGGTCGCGTTGCGTTCGTCGGTACGCGCATCGAAGAAATATTTCCCGGCCTGGGCGGAAAAGAACGGCATCAGGACACGGTAGATCGTACCGTTCTGTTCCTGGGAGAAGGTGCGCCAGCGTTTGAGGTCCCAGTAGGTTTTGTTTTCGAAGGCGAGTTCTTTGCGGCGTTCGATCCGAATGGAATCGATCGGATTCGCGCCGATGGTCGTCCAGGGTGTCGCTCCGGCTCTGCTGCGGATCTGGTTGATCATGTTCATCGCGTCCGTCTGCAGGCTGGCATCTCCTCCGCCGCTGGCGAAGAGCTCATAGGCCGCTTCGGCCCGGTTGAGCATCACTTCCGCATAACGCATCTCGATCCAGGTCTGGGTCTCATTGTTCTCCAGCACCTGGGCAGTAGGCAGATTGGGGTTGAGCCATTTCCGGATGGAGAAACCCGAGATGGCGCAGGTCTGGTCTCCTGTAAATATGCCGCTGAGCCCGGCGGGGTTCATCTTTGTCCCATCGGGAAGGGTATAGGCGTCCTGCGCAGCCGTAGAAGAGGTCTTGAGATTGGCGGTGGGATACTGCGCCCTGGAACCCGCAGGAAGCAGGGGAGAAATGCCTCCGGCGCTGGCGCCGAGATAGATCGCCCGGCGGATCTCGATATTTTGCCCCTTGAACGCGTCTCCGGGAAGGATCACGGTAGCCCGTAATCGCGGTTCGGCATTGGCGAACAGATCCATGGTATGGTCATAGAGGATATAGTGACCGGTATTGTCGAGGGTCTGGATCGTGCCGTCGGGGTTCTTTGGTATGCCGCCGAACAGCTCCACGAAATTGAGCGTAGGGTTTACTTCCGACGAATAGCCGTTGGGACCGATCAGCTGACGGGGAACATTATACGCATCATAACCGTGAACGGAGTTGGGATATTGGTATTCCCGGACGAAAACGTTCTCCTTGCTGGCCGCGTCCGAGAACAGGTTCACAAAATTCTGGTACTGTGCGTTGGGATCCGTGGCCGACCAGCCGGAGAGATAGAGGCTGTAGGCTCCGTCAAGCGTCCTGGCTGCGTCATAGGCCTTCTGAAAATAGCTGTTCGCGGTGGTCGCGGGTAGTCCGCAGATCTGGTGCTGGCTGGCATCGAAAAGCGTGGTGGTATTGTACTTCGCGGTGGAACCGGCATACAGCATGGCACGGGACTCGAAGGCTGCGGCCACATACTTGTTGGCACGGCTGCCATCAGAAAAATCGGCGTTGATGGCCGGGAGATTGTTCATCGCATAGGTGAGGTCGGCGTCTACCTGGTCCCAGCAGGCTTTTTCCGAGGAGCGGGGGATCATGAGACTATCGGCGCTGCCGCCGGGTTTGTAGTTGAGCACTGTATTGACGATCGGCACACCGCCGAAACGTTTCACCAGGGAAAAATAGGTCATACCTCTGACGAAATAGGCTTCAGCCAGCCAGGCTTTTACCTGGTCAGCCGTAAAGTTCTTAGAGTAAGTGGGCAGCGTCTGGATAAAGTAATCGCAGTCGCGTATGGTAGTATAGGTCGCGCCCCAGTACTCCTTCTCCCAGCCGCCGACATTCTCCTGCATCGATCCGTTCTGATCGCGGCTCAGCGCCTCGCCCGTGGTCGCAGGGGTGGGGCTGATGATCCAGAAGAAATTGATCCCCCTTTGCGGGCTGTACCGAAAATCTTCGAGCGGCAGCTCGCTGTAGAGACGCGCCATATAAGCCTGGATACCCTGGGATGAAGTGAAGATATCAGCGTCCTGGATGATGTTGATGGGCGGGATGTCGAGCTTGCGACAGGAGAAGACCCCTGTAACGAGCAATAAAGCTATTAATAGTTTTTTCATATGTGTCCTGGGGTTGATAGTTAGAATTTGACGTTTAGGCCGAGATTATAGATCTTATCCAGCGGATACAGGTACCCGTAAGTCCCTGAGGGATGTTCCGGGTCTACGTATTTCACTTTGGTGAAAGTGAGCAGGTTGTAGCCGCTCAGGAAGAAGCGAACGCCTTTCAGCCCGGTCCTTTTGATCAGCTGGTCGGAGAGGCTATACCCGATCTCGGTACTTTTTAACCGGAGATAGTTGGCATTCTGGAAATTGAAGGAACTATTGGTCATGGCCGTAGTGCCGGTGAGCGGGAATCGCCCGGATACCCATTGTGTCTTTGGATCGTAGGGATTCGCGGTCGGATCGGCTGGATGATAATTGTTCAGGAAATAGGTAAGTGCGCTGCCGCCGCCCCAGAGGGGAATATTCAGCTGTTCGATATAGGAAACGCTATAGATGGCAGACCCCTGGAACAGCAGGCTGAGGTCGAATCCTTTGTAGGCTCCGCCAATGGTGAACCCGTATGTGATCTTCGGGAAAGTAGGCAGGCCATTGGGGTTTCCGCCATAGGCGATGGGGTGGACGTCATTGCCGTCGATCTGCCCATCGCCGTTCCAATCCTGATAGATATAGTCACCCACTACTGCGCCGCGGCTTACGTAAACGGGGCTATTGAGGATGGCTGCATAATTTGCGTATTGTCCGGCTCCGCCATAGCCAAACTGGATGTACTGGTTGCGGTTGGCCTGACCGTTAAGCCAGTCCAGGTAGGAATTACCCTGTTTGGACTGGGCATATTTGGTATTCATCGTATTGGTGTAGGAAAAGGTGGCCTTTAAATTATAGTTGAACTTGCCGATATGGTTGCGATGGGACACTTCGAAGTCGAAACCTCTTGTCCGGTCGCCATTGAGATTCTCCTGCGGCAATGGAGCGCCGAGCACTTCGGGCACCTGCAGCACCGAAGAGGCCAGCAGTCCCTTGCGGTTGCGAACGAAATAATCCACGGTAAAGCTGAGCAGTCCTTTCCAGGCGTCGAAGTCGATGCCCACGTCCGTGGTATGCGAAGTAGACCAGGTCACGATAGGATTGGGAATACCGGTACTCTGAACGGCATTGATAAAACTGTTGCCGAAGACGGAGCCGGTCGGCAGCTGGTTGTTGTTGCCGGAGGCGGGATAATTATAACCGGAAAGGAATTGATAGTAAAGCTGGCCGTCGTCGCCAAGCACACCATAGCTGCCCCTGATCTTGAAGTTGTCGATGAAGTCCAGCGCATTGATCTTCTTCCACATCGGTTCCTCGCTCAGTCGCCAGCCAATGGATCCGGAGGGGAAGAATCCCCATCCCTGACCGGGTGCAAACCGCGAGGATTTGTCGCTGCGGAAACTGAACTCACCGAGATAGCGCCCGTTGAAGTCATAGGCAGCACGGCCGACGAAACTATTGGTGGCGTATTGATACAAGACCTGATTGTTCGGGTTTCCCGGGTCCTGGGTGGCGTTCTGAAGCGCGCTGTTGCCAGCGATGATCTGATCTACGGGGATAGCCAGCTGCCGGTAGGCCGCGAAATTATCCGCGCTTTGCTGGTTGCCTTCCATCAGCAGCAGGGCGGACACATTGTGGATCCCGCCGAAATTATGGGAATAATTGATCGAGAACTGATCGGTATTCTTCGGATAGTGATAGTACTGACGCTGGACATAGCTGGGCGAACCGTTCAGCGTAGGGCTGTAGGTCTGCGAAGCGCCGTCATAGGTGTAGAGATTGAAGGTCTTCTGATACACCTTATTGTCCTGGAACTGGTCATTATAGCTATAAAAGGCCCGCAGCGTAAGTCCGTCGATGAAGGGTACTTTATAATCGAGGCTGAGGGCGCCGTTGAGGAAATAATTGGTCACCTTACTGTAGCCTACGATGGTTGGATCCATGAAGGCTACCGGATTGCCTCCGTCGACGATCCCATTGGTGTAATAAGGCGGCTGATTGTTCGCATAGATCGTTTGGGTCGGAAGTTCCCGCCAGGTCTCGCGGGTGGTCCACCAGAAGGACTCGGAAGAGTTGTTCTTCGTATCCATGATCCCGCTGAGGTTGAGGTTCACCGTTATACGTTTGCCGATCCGGCTGGTGACGTTGCTGCGGACATTGTAGCGTTGGTAATTCAGGGCGCCGCTCTGCAACAGCCCGTCCTGGTCGGTGTAGCCGCCGCTGATCAGGTAGGTGGTGGCTTCCGAGCCGCCGGTAGCCGTCAGATTGTGCTGCTGCTGCATGGCATGTTTGCGGAATACGGCATCGTACCAGTCGGTCGACTTTTTGGAACCGTTCCGGTAGGCGGTGAAATCCGCGGTATCATACGACAGAATTCCCCCGTTGGCGTTGTGCAGGGCCTGCTGATTTACCAGGGTCATGTACTGCAGCGCATCGACGGGTTGGGGAAGACCTGAAGGCACCTGCCAGCCGTAGGTCCCCGTGTAGGAAAGCTGCAGGCTCCCCGCTTTGCCTCTTTTCGTCGTGATCAGGATGACCCCGTTGGCGGCCTTTACTCCATACACGGCGGCGCTGCCGTCCTTGAGGACCGAGATGCTCTCGATATCGTTGGGGTCGAGGCGGGTGAGGATATTGCTGGTCCCCACATTGTTGTCACCATTATTGGCTGTCACGGAAAAGTCAGGCATCTGGACCCCGTCGATGATGATCAGCGGGTTTCCCATCCCGCGAATGTTGATGCTGTTGGAGAAGTCGCCGGGCTCGGCGGTGTTCTGCAGGATCTGGAGACCCGGTACCTTACCAGTGAGCATGTTCTCCACGTTCTCGTTTTTGGTGGTCACGATCTCGGGGCCGCCGATCTGGGCGATGGACCCTGTCAGGGTTGCCTTCCGCTGGGTGCCGTAGCCGACGACCACGACGTCGTTGAGACTGGTGGTGGTGGGCGTCATGGTGATGCTGATGACGCGCTGGTTGGCAACGACCAATTCCTGGGAGCCATATTTGATAAAGGTAAACACAAGGGTCGCCCCTTTTATGGCCCGGATGCTGAAGTGACCTGTGGAGTCGGTGGTGGTACCGCCGGTACTGCCTTTTACTATGATCGAGACGCCTTGAAGGGGGGCGCCTTTTTCATCCACTACGGTGCCGGTGACGGGGCTGCCGCCCTGTGCCCGGGTCTTCATGCCGGGGATGAAGATCAGAATGGCAAGAAGGATCGTTAGAATTTTCTTCATAAGAGTTTTACGTTTTTGGAACGAGGCAATAGTAAGCCTGACCGGCTTAAAAAGGGGGTTAACCGAAGGGTTAATTGGGGGGAGAATCTTATTAACCCTATGATTTTAAATTATTTGTGGCCAAACAATTTTGCCGGGGCATAACGTGATCGTGACGGGGAATTGTGCGATCCTGCCGGGTCAATTGCGAGATCCTGCCGGGTCAACTGGTGGTTACTGCACGATCTTATCGAAGCTGGTGGGATAGACGACGCCTAGGCTGCGCTGGTAGTCCTGGGTGAACTGATCGTATGCGCGGCGGGAATATTCGATGCCTTTTAGTCTGCGGTAACTTTTGAGCTGGTATTTGACGACCTCTTCGTTGAAGGGGTCCATGGCCAGGAGTGTAGTGGCGATGTCGAGACTTCGCCGGTAGTCGCCGTTCTCGAAGGCCTGTTTCAGAATAGGTTGGAGGGCGGCGATGAGCCGGTTCTCGTAGTCGGACTTGAACTCGTCGACGAGGGGATCGATGGTATCTTCCAAAAAAGGACCGCGGGTGACGAGCCGGAACAAAGGGGGAGTAAGGCAGCCTTTGTGCAGCTGCTGGCAGACGACCCAATAATCGCAGAAGAGGGGTTCGCTGATCCGGAAGGAATAGCTGTCATTGGCGAAAAGCAGCTCGATCCCGTCGATATCGGCGATGATATTGCGGAGATGGTTGAAGGTAACGCCCTTGATATTTTTTGTCCTGGCGGCGTCTTTTTCGGGCCAGAGTTTGGCGGAGATCTTTTTAGAGACGATGCCTTTTCCTTCTGTGCTGTGGAGCAGGATGAGCAGGAAAAGCTGTTTGATCTTGGGGCTGAACAGATGGGTGATGTCGTTGCCCTTTCGGTCGAAGGCTGCAAATTCACCGAGGAGGAAGATCGTATTGGTGATGGGCTGGAGAATTGGCTCCGGAGCAGATGGGCGTATTGCGGCTGCCTGCGTTGGTGTGGGTTTCGGTCTGTTTCGATGAAGGAGGTACCAGGCAAGGGCGCCGCCTGCAGCCAACCCTGGTACGAGGAACACAAACAGAAGGGAGAGATCGGTTTTTGGGGTTTGCCGCAGCGAGGCGAGGTATGTTGCGGTGGTCACGGGCGGGGAGCTGAGGGAATATACTTTAATGGTTGAACTGTTCCGATCGGCAAATTCCTGCACGGTGCAGAAGAACTCACCGGTCTTCTGGCTGAAGAAAAGATTGACATCGGATTCGATGCGCATCGACGCCATGGGGATGGGGGCGCTGACCACTTCATAGGAGCCATCGCGGAGGGCGAATTTGTACAGTTTCAGCTCTGTATGTGCCTGCTCATGGGGATAGCAGAGGGCATAAAAATATTGTTTGTCGGAGGACAGGACCAGGTTGTTGGCCGGTACGAAGACCTCGCCGGGCGGAGGTTTGATCTGCCAGCATTTTTTTACGTTATGGGTGCGCAAATTCAGCCGGTAGCAGTCATAGTATTGTCTCCCGCCCACGACCTGCTTGCCCGATTCGTTGCCATAACCCCCGAAAAGCAGCAGCTCATCGGGTTTGTCGGCAGGACCGGTAGCGGAGAAAAAGCGCGGGGTGATGAGGTCGCCGGTAAAAGTGGTGTTGATCCATTTATCCAGGGAGTCGTTGTATTCGAGGAAGCTATTGTGATAGCTATACGATCCATAACCACCGAAAAGATAGAAGCGGTCCTGGCGGGCATCGTAAAAGACATTATGGTGATGCCGCTGGTAGGGGAGGGCGTCCTTGCCGATGGTGTTCCAACGGAGCTGGTCGTTGTTCAGATCGAGCGAGGCGACGGTAGGTTGACCTTTCGGTACGTCGAAAAGCTCATAGATATAACATTTGTTCTCGCGGTTGTTGACGATACTTTTGCCAAGGACCAGATTTACGGGGAGCTTATTGGCATAAGCGCGGGCGCTGGCCCTTTTCAGCGCCGGGTCGAAGGTAATGAGGGAATCCCGGGTGAAGATGAAGAGGTCCTGATCGTGGGGATTAAAATTGAGGCCTGCTACCTGCGATGCCGTTTCGGTGTAAACGCTCTGCCAGAAATAGGCGCCGTTGATCAGCCAGACCGGGTTATCCACATAGCCGGTGAGGTCTCCCCTGCTGTCGTGTACGCCATTGCCGTTCCATTCGTTGAGGGGAAATAAATGATGTTCATTGTCGTCACCCACTTCGAGATTACGGATGGCCATATTGGGAACTTCGGTATAGTATTGGTTCTTGCCAAAGACCAGATTAGCCGGCATCCGGCTTCGGAATCCGAAGCTGTCGGCGCGATACACCATGCTGTCGATCCGGATAGTGATGTTGTCCTGGTTGAGATTGAGATCGATCTTCATTTTCAGCCATCTGTTCTTTTGCAGCATGGCTGCGGGGACGGGAATGGACAGCTTATTGCTTTTGGAGTCGATATTGAAATTGAGGCTTCCGGCGCCATTGTTATACAGGTAGCTAAGGCTATAGGACAGGTCCTTGTCGGCCAGGTTGAAGACATAGCCCAGGTTGGCATTGTCCCAGAGGGAGAGGTCGAAAGAGATATAAAAATGGCCGTAAAAAACCGGGACCTTCGAGTTGAAGACACGGTACGAAGTGCGTTGGGTAAGCAGGCTGTCTTCCGATTTGAATTGAAGACCCTGGGCGCCGGCGTGCAGGACAGACAAGGATACGATAATTGGCAGCAGTGTGGTTCTCAGTACTTTGACAGGCATATCGTTAACATTTCAAAGGATTCACTCAGCAGTTGGCGCCGTGGCGCCGATCGTGATACGAATTTAGCGGATTTTCGCTTAAATTGGCGGCGAACGGCTGCCGGAAACCGGCGCTATAAGTACAATACTTTTTTATGCTGGATATAGTCATAGAATCCCGAAAAGCATCAATCGTCCCAGGTTTTTCCGTAAAGCGCATTCTTCCGTTTCGGCTCAGAAGAATGGTTGGACCATTCATCTTTATGGACCATGCGGGACCGGTAAGTTTTCCGGCGCCGGCTGCAAGCCCGATCGATGTGCTGCCGCATCCTCATATCGGTCTATCGACTGTAAGCTATTTATTTAGTGGAAATGTAACTCATCGGGATAGTCTTGGAGTGGAGCAGGTCATAAAGCCCGGTGAAGTAAACTGGATGACCGCGGGAAAAGGTATCGCTCATAGCGAGCGTTTTGAGGACCCTGCTCTGCTGGCGGGCGGTGCCCTGGAAATGATACAAACATGGGTAGCGCTGCCTGAAAAAGACGAGGAGGGAGAACCGTCGTTCGCCAACTATACTCCTGACCAGCTGCCGGTGTTTACCGATACTGGTGTCTGGATGCGGTTGATAGCGGGAGATGCGTATGGATTGAAGAGCAGTGTCAGGACAAGCTCTCCCTTATTCTATCTCCATGTGGTGCTGAGTCCCGGCGCCCGATTTGAATTGCCCCAGGAGCACAGTGAAAGGGGGCTGTATGTCGTAAAGGGCAGCGTAGAAGTACAAGGCACTTTATATACAGAGGGAAAAATGATGGTTTTTACCAGGGGACAGGACCCGGTGATCATTGCAAAAGAACAGACCACGCTGATGATCCTGGGGGGTGAGCCATTGGGTGACCGGTATATCTGGTGGAATTTTGTGTCGAGCCGGAAAGAGCGGATAGAGCAGGCAAAGGAAGACTGGAAACAGGGACGGATCCTATTGCCGCCGGCCGACAATAAAGAATTTATTCCTCTTCCGAAGGATAATTCGAGGGCGGCGGGTGGGCCGCATCCTGCTCCGGAATTGCTTTCCTAAGGCGGGCATTTATGCGATGTGGATCACATTTCACGATTGGTACAGGGAATGAGTGAACTCTACCGTGACGATGACGCCGTCCATGCTTTCTATGGAGAAATGGCCATTCAGCTGCTGGCTGAGACCCCTGATCAGGGTGAGTCCCATCGAGTCCCGCTGATCATAGTCGAAATTTTCCGGAAGACCGATGCCATTGTCTTTTATCCGGAGACGGACGGCGCCGGTCTCTGTTTCGTGCAGAGAGACATTGATCTCTCCTTTCCTTTTATCGGGGAAGGCGTGTTTGATCGAGTTGGTAACGGCCTCGTTCAATATTACGCCGATAGGCAGGGCTTCGGAGACGTCCAGCGAGAGGGGGGCGACGGAGTAGGTGAATGCGATCAGGTTGTCGCCGGTATCAAAGGATTCGTTGAGGTTATTGATGATCTCGAGGATATAAGAGGAGATCTTCACGCGGGTCGCCGTAGCGGAGCCGTACAGCTTTTGATGAAGCAGCGAGATGGCTTTGATCCGGTTTTGCGTGTCCTGCAAGGCGGCCTGGGCTGCCGCATTGTTCAGATACAGGGATTGTGAATCCAGGAGGCTGACGATGAGCTGGAGATTATTCTTGATCCGGTGGTGTACTTCCTTCATCAGGAGGTCCTTGTCGGTCAGCAGCTGATCTTTTTCCCCTAGCAGTTGGTGTAGCGTAAGGTTTTGCCTATAGATCTGGTGCTGCTGATCTTCGAGCCGGGCCAGATTCTTTTGTTTGACGCGGTAGCTTCGGTAGGCCAGGACGGCTATGACCAGGGCGAGGGCGATGCCAGCGAGGGTGATATTTCGCTGGTTGTTGGCCTCCCTGAGTTGGATCTTCTCTTCCCTTGCCTGGCTTTCGAGCAATTGTATGGACTGTTGCTGTTCTTTCGACTCATACCGGACCTGAAGCTCCTGGAACTGCTTGATCTTTTCAATGTTAAAAGTTGAATCGTTCAGAGCTGAATACCGCCTGTAGTGATCCATTGCCGACCGATAATTGCCCAGTGCCGAGTCGGTCTGGAAAAGCATCAGCTCGATGGCTTTCCTGTCCTGGACCTGTCTGGCCATCGACGAATCTGCAAGAGCCGCCACCAGGTAGGGGCGGGCTTCCCGGTATCTTTTCCAGCGGGTGTAAAATTTTCCGATGCTGATCGCCGCATCGGATGGAGCGAAATATAAGGATCCAAAAATGATCCGGCTCCGTTCTTTTCCCGCTTCCTTGTCCAGGCGTTCCATATCCTGATAATATCCTTCCGCCCTGTCATAATCGCCGAGGTGATCGTAGATGAGGGCGAAGTCATAGGCGATGGCTTCCTTGTCCACCGTGGATGCCGACGTCTGTTCCCGGACAAATCGGGTCAGGAAGTCCAGTGCAGCCAGGGCCGAGTCCTGTTTGATCTTTCCTTCGACAATATACCGGGTAAAGTAGAACCGGTCGGGAAACTTGTTCCGGATCGCTATCTCAAGGCAGGTCTGACCATACAGCAGCTGATTGGCCACCTGACCCAGGCGGGAATAACATTCCGTCAGCAAATAGTTGAAGGAAAAACGCAGGCGCTGGTCTCCCGGCTTCAGCGCGTTGAGCCCCTGGAGGGCATAAGAGAGACATTTTGCCAGCTCATCCTTATGTAAATATAATTCTGCGATCGAAATCAGGGTATGGGCAGAAGGAGTAATGTGCAGCTGCTGGTGCATGTTCAGCACCTGCGTGAATCGTTGCTCTGCGGTATCCAGGTGGTCATACCACAGGTCGGTCTGGGCCCAGTCACGGAGCGCAGACATGGCGTCCTCGTTCCTGCCTGCCCGCAAAAAGATCTCGTAGGAATTGCGGCAGGCCAGCGCGTGGTCCATATAATTATTGTCTGTCCTGGGCATGTAGCGGTCCAGCTCCGACCAAAAGTGAGCCTCCTGTCCGGGATCGTTTGTCCGATGACAATCTGAAATGATCTGCATGACCGCATCTTTGCCTTTTTCCAGGTCGCCGCGTTCAAAAAGATATTTAGCCGATAACATCAGGGCCTCATACTTCCAGCGGGTGGATCGAATGGAGTCGCTCAGCTGCAAGCCATCATTGATGTAGGGCAGGGCCTTGTCGAGGTAAGGAATGTCTATCGGTTTTTGGTTGACGAAATGCTCGGCCAGCACCAGCAGGAGGCGAATGCGCTGCTCGCCATACACCAGCGGGAGCAGGCGCGTTGCGGGCGGCAGGTCATCTTTTTCCGTCAGGGCTTTACATTGAAGGAAGATGGATTCGGCGATGCCTTCCCTGAATCGCAGGTTGCTGCTGAGAAGCAATGACATCCTTGAAAATTGGAGCATGGTGTCCAGGTTCTGCGTTTTTCCCTGGGACCAGTAGAAGCGGCAGATCTGCAACAGCATGTTTGCTTTGGTAGTATCGGGGGGTGCGGCTAAGGCTTTTCGGACAAGCCCCTCTATGGGTTCGGGGGCATCATAGCGCGGCACCCCGAGCCCGCTTGCTGTACTTTGGCCAAATGCAGGGACGCAAAACACGCAATAAAGCGTTGCAATCAGAGCAACAATTTTCATTGGCTTAAAAGTACATTTTTTTTTGAGCAGATTGAATATCTACAACATAACATTAGATTCCGCCATTGCCCCGGCAAACCCGTCCATGTAGTTTTACATAATGAAAGGAAGAAGCATACTGACAGGTCTGATCAGCTGTCTCATTATGTGTAAAACAGCGCCCGGGCAGGATAGTCTGAGAAACACCCCGTTAAAGCTGGACGAGGCCTATAAGCTTGCGCTGGACAACAGCTTTCAGCTAAAACTGGCCCGAACCGGTACCCAGCTTTACAAGCAGGAGACGGAGATAACAAAACTCGGCCGTCTGCCCGACCTCTCTGCCAGCTTTGTCTATGGGCGTCTCAGCAATGCGGATATCTGGAACAATCATTTATCCGACCATCAAAAAGCAGGTCTTCCGCAAACGCTGGTATTGTTCGGTGTCGAAGCATCAGAGACGCTGTATGCGGGTGGGCGGATCAACAATACCATCCGGCGGTCGACACTCGAGGAGCAGGTAGCCTTTTTGCGCCAGGAAAAGGACGAGACCGATATCAAATTCCTGGTCACGGCGCAATACCTGGATATCTTCCGGCTTCTCAACCAGCGGAACGTCTATATCAACAATACCAATCTGGCCAAACAGCGGTTGAAGAATATTCTTTCCCTGCGGAAACAGGGCATGGTGACACTGAACGATCAGCTTCGTACTGAGCTGATCATTTCGGATTATGAGCTGACCACCCGGAAGATAGCGAATGGGATAGTGGAGCTGAATAACCAGCTGAATATAGTACTGGGGCTGCCGGATTCTGCGCGGCTGATGCCAGATACGTTGCTGTTGGCTCAGGGGCTCCAGGAAAAGACGCTGGAAGCTTTTCTCGACGATGCCTATAAGGAAAATCATGAGTTAAAGATCACTGCGAGGGAGAAAGAGATCGCTGAAACGAATATCAGGATACTGAAGGGCGAACGTCTTCCCGAAGTGGCGCTGGTTGCGCAGTCCAATCTGCAACGGCCTTTTCTCAATGCCATACCTGCGATCGACGTCTATTACAACATATGGCGGGCCGGGGTAGGGGTCAAATACAATATATCCTCCATTTATCAGTCTCCGCGGAAGATAAAGGCGGGTATGCTCGGTCTCGAACTTTCCCGTCAGCAGGACTCGCTGCAAAGACAAAACGTCGAAGTAGGCGTCAGGAACGCGTTCATCAAATACAACGAAAGCCTGGACGAGCTGCGAACGTACAGAAGGGACCTTGGGTCGGCTGAAGAGAACTACCGGACTGTGGAGAAACGCTATTTTAACCAGCTGGCGCTGCTGACCGATCTCATCGACGCCACCAATACCAAGACGGAAGCGGAGATCAAAGTGACCAATGCCGAGATCAATACGCTGTACACTTATTATCAACTATTAAAAACAATCGGGACACTCTGATCTATAAATTTAGTTTTTTATGAGCGATAAAAAAGCTGCGTCAAAAGGCCGAAAGATACTGATAGGGATTATTACTGCCTTGTTGGGCATTTGCATTGTCATTGCGATCGTATGGGGCATTTATACCTATTATCAGCTCGACAAGCAGCTGTATACGAATGATGCACAGGTGGAGGAATACATCAATCCGGTCAATACGCGGATACCCGGTTATCTCAAGGAGGTCCGGTTCAACGATCACCAGCGTTTCAGGAAGGGCGACACACTGGTGACGATCGACGACCGCGAATACCGGATCACTCTCGAGCAGGCCGAGGCTGCCTGGCTTTCAGCGCGCGCATCGAAAGATGTGACGGCATCGGCAGCAACGACCGTGTCCAGTAATAAAAATGTCGTAGACGCCAATATACGGAGCCTGGATGCCCGGTTGTGGAATGCCTCGCAGAATATGCGCCGTTATGACGCCCTGCTCAAGGATGGCGCCGCCACTCAGCAGCAGTATGATCAGGTCTTTTCGGAGTTTACGTCGCTGTCCGAACAACGGAATGCGCTGGAAAAGCAACGGACTACCACTGACCTTTCCACAGCCGAAACCCGCCGGCGGATACCGGTGAACGAGGCGGAGATGAAGCGGGCCCATGCAGCTATGGACCTTGCCGCT
>DATJJA010000096.1:0-16104 GCA_035492595.1 Puia sp. | reverse complement strand
CTTTATTAAGACATTTGTCTATTATTTCTTCAATGGTAAGTCCCTCTGCTGATGGAGCGAAGAAAAGATCGCTTCCGTTGGGCAGGGAAATATTTCTGTCAAAAAGTTCCATCAGCTTCTTTATCTCCTCTTCGTCTTCGTTTGCCGTGACTATTCGTTTACCCAATTCTATAAGCTCTTCCCGGCTCATGGGCTCGTTGAAGCCAAGCTCGGCAAGTGCCAGCCGAAAATCTGTATTTTTTATCTGTTTTATCACCCCGTCAAATCTTTCGTCGCGCTCTCTCCTATTTGCGAGAGCCTGGGCAAAATACAGAACCGTTTCATTTCTCATTTTCGGAAGGCGCAGGTCAATTTCCGAAATGATACTTATTGAAAGCATTCCATCTACACAAAACCTGCACAATACTTCTAATGCGTTTGCCTGGATCCAATCGTATTCCCCGAAGGCAATAGATCTCACCATCTCTACCGAATCGATACCTATCCGGTAGATGAGCTCGAAGATCGCATGCTGACAAATAGCCAACCATTCACCCAGTCTTAGTTCACTTTCATTTATCTCCGGGGCTATTGAAGGAGGATAGTGAAGTTTGACACGCAAATATATAAGGTCATCTTTCTGAAGGCTGACACTGCCGCGTTCTGCGATGGTTTCAAACGCGGGGTCGTTTAATAAAAGCGCTTTGCCAAGCTCGGCGATAAACAGATCGAGAGCGGAGTTTGTCATATTTCAGTAAAGTTAAGGGCTGATCAATTAACTGGGGCAACTCTTGTAAAATGCTTATTTTTGTCATCCGGCCGACCCCGTTGGCGCCAACAAAAATATGCCCGAAAAAGAAAAGCTCCGTCTCGATAAATATCTCTGGGCCATCCGACTGTTCAAAACCCGGTCGGAGGCCACCGACGCCTGTGCCAAAGGCAAGGTGAAATACAATGGCGACTCCGCAAAAGCCTCCAAGGCCGTCAGTGTAGGAGATGAATATGAAGTCAAAACCGAAGTCAAACGCTGGCGGATAAAGGTCGCAGAATTACTCGACCACCGCTTGCAATACTCCCAGGCCATCAATTACTATATTGACATTACGCCTGCCGATGAGATCGAGCGGCTGCAGTTCCAGGCGAGCAGTTTCAATACAGGTAAGAGGCAGAGTAAGATCGGCCGGCCAACAAAGAAGGACAGAAGGGATCTGGATGGGTTTATGGAGGAGTAAGGGAGGTCTGGATGGCGAAGGCTTGCAGAACAGCAGGCAGCAAGGGCAGCGGACTCCAGCAGGGGAAGCTTGGTTATCAAACATTTATGAGGTCGCATCATAGTTTTACAATATCACTACTTTGATCTATAATGTATTGCGGGGCTCTGTAATAATAAAAATGATTTTGCCTTGTGAAACCGTGAATTACTTCATTTTCCTGACCCCACATGCAATCCTTCACTTCAAAAGTCTTAGAGATGAATTGCTTATCATCAAAATCAATCACTGAAATTATTCTGTCCCTTTCTTGTTCGGAGAGAAGAGGAAGTATTGTATCTATTATCTTTCTTACATCAAGATCATTTAAATACTCATCAATGGTGGATCCGTCGTTCTCATCTACGCTGTTTGTAAATTTTCTCCATTGTGGAATTAAATAATTAAGGCCGTCCTTCACGACAAAATCAGCACAGCTTTCAACAACTTTTTTAATGCTATCGTTGTGATTTAAGCCAATTGTCTTCGAATTTTATCTACTAATATTTCATCCACACTTTCGTTAATGTTATATCGGATTTGACAAACTTCTTCATTGTCATTCTTGAGGTAAAGAATTTGATAACTTCTATACCAACGACTAGTCCAGGTGAGCCCTGGCATTTCATTATGATCAACTTCTGTCAGCGTATTAAAGGTGTAAATCATAGGATGATTCCAGGGAAAAATGTACTGTACTTCAATTCGCTTTTCATATAAACGAATTTCTGCCAAATAACGTCCAAAATACGCGTAAATGATACCCCCGAAGAATAGAAAGCAAAACAAGGATCCCAATATATTTAAACGTCCTGCTATTCCAAGGAGTAAGAAGAACAGAAAAAGGCCCGGGATAACTGTAATCGTCAAATAATAATTAAATGATTTTCTAGTAATTAGTGCTTCGCCGCCGGGAATGCCAGAAACATTGAAACTTTCTTTCATGCATAGGGATTAATTAATAAATGTAACCAAATCTGTTAACATTTGCAATCGAGTAGCTGCTTGACGGTGGCCGGCGGACGGAGCAGAAAATTTCTGATCTTCTGGTAGTCGTCCCAGGCGGAGATCCGGATGAACAACGGATCGGTCCCGGCGATCAGGGCGGTCGCGACATCCGCCAATTTTGCACGTCATCCTCTTTTGGATTGCTCTCACCAGCGCCTTTTATGCGGTTCTTTATGCGCACCATTAATCCCGTTATTAACCCTCCACAGTATCCTCACGCTGTATTCCCTATCACTCAAAGGATACCCCGCTGTGCAACTCCGGCTGCATGGTCGCCAATAATTTCATCAAAGCTTGTTCTCCTGAGATATCCAAAATCAGGTGAACGGGGCGAGCTTTAGCGGGAATGCGACCTATAGTTTTTGAATGTATTGCTCCAGCTTGTCGAGGGATTGTTCGGTGCCTTTTTCGTTGTCTACCGGCCTCAAGGGAAGATTGGTGAATATGATCGTGACAAGCGTCGCCGTGTCCTGGCGTTCGAACCGTACTTTCATGATCATTTCACCGACAATTTACGTTTTGTATTTTTTACTGTGGCAATAACTCCCATATCAGGTATTACATGACCTTGAGGATTGAATTGAGAGAAAAGACCAGTGTAAACGATTTGCCGCCGTCCGAAGAAGAGAGGATGGCCGGGACAAGACCATAGTCGCCATAGACGATCAGGTTATTTCGACCAAACGCTTTGACTCCGTTGATCTCATAGCCAAAGGTAATATTGATATCGGTATAGGGGCCGAAATTGACGTTGTTCAGGAGGACATCTTTTTTTGCAATGGTGCGGCCGCTGTCTATGGTGTACCCTATCCAATTGTCGAAAGCTAAGTACCCCTCGCTTGGGGAAAAAAAACTGACCTTTTCTGCGGGATTGTTGGAATCCGTATCCAGATAGACCTGGCGCATCTTTTTATTTCATACTTTTATATTTGAGTGTCGTCGTCAACCCTACATAATGAAAGAAGGCTGCTGCTCTTGGTGTCAAAAGGAGATGAATCCGCCTATCAGCAATTATTTCATACCTATTGGGACTATATTTATTCCACTGCCCTGATGTTCACCAAGTCCCCGGAGCTGTCAGAAGACCTGTCCCAGGATATTTTTGTACGTATCTGGATAAAAAGAGAACAACTGGCGGAAATAGAGCAATTCGACAATTTTCTCTTTATCACAGCCCGCAATCTCATCTTTGATCACCTCCGGAAAAAAGTTTTCAGCGGCGGTTATGACGACTATTTCCTGGAATATTTTAAGGATGCCGCCCTGTCGCCTGATCAACAACTCGAATTCAAAGAGTTCGAAAATACGATCCGGGAGGCGATTGACAAATTGCCCGTGCAACAACAGACCGCTTTCCGGCTGAGCCGCTTCCAGGGGCTAAGCCACGAGGAAATAGCCCGTCAAATGGGGATATCCCGCCAATCCGTTAAAAGTTATATCGTCAGATCTATGGTCAGCTTACGTAAAATGATCAAAGAACATCCTGAAAATCCAATGATCGTCCTTTGGATATTATTTTTTCTTTAAAAAAATAATATCCCGGCGCTCCCTCTTATTCTTCTTTTTCGTCTTTAACGAGGATTTTCTTGCCATACATCTTATCCCGAAAGTAAATTTTATCCTTAATAATATGCCGGAAGCATCTCCGGCCTGTTAATGCATTCATTAAATGACTGTTTATGCCAATGGATTTCGACATTCTATTAGAAAAATTTCTGAAGGAGGACTTGTCTCCGGAAGAGCTGTCACTCTTTCTGGCGGCGGCTAAAGAGGCGGCCAACGACGAAGTCCTGCAAAGAAAGATAGCCGAAAAGTTAAACAAAAAGGAATACCACGGACTTTCCGACCCAGCAAAAATTCCCTCCCTTTTCCGTGCGATGCTGGAGAAGGCGTCACGGGAGCAGGTGTCTTTGAGAAATCCTGAAGGAGGAGCCCTGGTTACCCGCCGGCGTTTTCTTATCCGAAGAATAAGCGCCGCTGCCGTCCTGCTTCTGGTAGCCGCCGGCGCCTATCTTCTATGGACGACCGTCCGGCAATCACAGCCGCCTGACCTTGCACCAAACAGCGCTGAAAGCCGGTTAGAGAATGACATAGCACCTGGGGGGAATAAGGCTGTTCTCACCCTGGCAAATGGAGAAAAGATCACCCTGGACAGCGCAGCAGACGGGCAGCTGGCGCGGCAGGGTAATTCCAGCATCATAAAGCTGGCCACCGGGCATCTGACCTATAAGAACACGTCTGCCTCCGATAAATTTCCGGAGCCATCTATAGCGACCCCGATGGCATTCAATACACTCTCGACTCCAAGGGGTGGTCAGTATCAACTGACTCTTCCCGATGGCTCAAGGGTATGGCTAAATGCAGCTTCTTCCATCCGTTATCCCACCGCTTTCTCGGGGAAAGAGAGAAAGGTGGAGATCAGCGGTGAAGCCTATTTCGAAGTATCCAAAAATACCGATATGCCCTTCCTGGTTACCATCTTAGGAGGCACTTCAGGCCAGACCTCTCCACTTGAAATAGAGGTCCTTGGCACCAGCTTTAACATCATGGCTTATGAGGATGACAGTACCGTCAGTACCACCTTACTGGAAGGTGGCGTCAAAATAATAAAAGGAGCTACTACCCGTATGATCACTCCCGGGCAGCAGCTGATCACTAATGCAAGGGGGGGCATGCACCTGGCGGCTAATGTCGACATGAAAAAGGTCATCGCCTGGAAGAATGGGAAGTTTATTTTTTACAATGACGACATCATCGAAATTATGAAGCAACTGACGAGATGGTATGACATTGACGTACGGTTTACCGGAGAAGTACATGATCATTACTCTGGCGGGATCAGTCGCCAGGTAAATATCTCCCAAGTGCTAAAAATGCTGGAAGCTGCCGGAGGAGTATCGTTCTCCGTGCGGGGAAAGGAGGTAAGGATCAACTGATCACCCCTGCTGCCTGAAAACAAAAAACCGGAAACGTTTGCAGCGCTTCCGGCCATAATGATCAGGTAAAATTTTTAAACGCTTTGACTGCTTATTATTTCACCCAAACAACCAAAGGTATGTTTTTTTTTAACTACTGCTTGTTGCGCCGGCAAAAGGGGCGCGACGCTCAAATTTACCGGGTCATGAGAATAACTGCTGCAATTTTATTAACTCTGGGCCTGCATGTTTCCGCTGCCGGGTATTCTCAAAAAGTAACCCTCAACATGCACAATGAGTCCCTTGAAAAAGTGGTCCTGGAGATCAGCCGTCAGAGTGGCATCGAGATTCTTTACAACAATGACATCCTCCGTAAAGCCGGGAATGTCACGATCTCCGTACAGGGTGTCGATGCACAGACAGCTTTGTTACAAGCATTATCCCAGACAAGATTGGCTTTTAAAGTCGTGGAAGGCATGCTGGTCATCAGTCCCAAAGTGATGGTCGCCTCCGTGCCGGAGAATACAACCAATGATAATTCTCTCGTACCCATAAGGGGGAAAGTCACCGATCCGGACGGCAAGCCGCTTGCATCCGTTTCCATTACGAACAAATCTACCAAAATGGTCTCCCAAACGGATGCTGAAGGCAATTTCTCCATCCCTGCCAACGAAAAGGATATACTGGAATTTTCCATCGTGGGTTATACCACGCAACAACGGGGAGTCAGCGCCGGAATGAATCGGTGGTCCGTCGTTATGATGCCGCACGCTTCCAGTCTCAACGAAGTGGTGATGATCGGTTATGGATCCAGCAGAAAAAAAGATGTCACCGGCTCTGTGTCGACCGTGGATACAAAGGAAATAGAGAACATGAATTTCAATACCGTGGATAACGCCCTGGCCGGGAAAGCCGCCGGTGTACAAGTTACCAAGACCGATGGGACACCCGGCGGCGCCGTACGCATCAGGGTGCGCGGTTCCACCTCCTTACTGGGAGGTAACGATCCCTTATATGTTATCGATGGCGTACCTCTGCAGGTCGAATCCAATTTTGTAAAGCTCGGTTATGATGTCGGAACTCCTGCGGCCAATGATCTCAACGCAGCCAATGGCGGCCTCAGTGCCGGCATGCAGGCCGGTTATACAAATGGGCTCAATAGCATCGGCGGACTGAATATCGACGACATCGAATCCATTTCGATCCTGAAGGACGCCTCGGCTACCGCGATCTATGGTTCCAAAGCCGCCAACGGGGTCGTCATCATCAACACAAAGAAAGGAAAGAAGGATATGAAGCCGCAGATCACCGCCAGTTATTACAGCACGTATACAAAGCCTATCAATCCTACCGTATTAAATGCGTCACAATATAAAACCCTCATCACGGAAGCCGCTCAGAATGACTATGACTTTCACACTGCGGATGGCAGCCCTGCTCCTTCCACGGTACAGGCAATTCTGGACAATAACTCCGGCTTTTTCGGCAAGGGCAACACCGACTGGCTCAAGCTGGTCACCCGGGATACCTATTCTCATAACGCGCAGGTCTCCATACAAGGTGGCAGCGCCGCTTCCAGGTATTATACTTCCGTCTCCTACAGCACTATCCCCGGCGTTATCAAAGGCACCGATTACCAGCGGGTCGGCGGAGTGCTCAACCTGCAGAACGATATCGGCAGCCGGTTCCGATTCTTTACCAATCTTAATCTGGGATATACCAGCCAGAACATCACCAACGGGGCTTATGGACAGGCGTTGAGGGCCAGACCGGATTACACCCCTTACGATTCCACCGGTAACTTTACCAACTTCGCCGATGTCGGACCCAGTTACCAGGGATTTCAAAACCCCCTCGCATTTACCACTGCTGTCAATAATGCCAAGACCCTCAGCCTGCTGGGATCCATCAGCGCCGAATATGATATCCTGACCGGCCTCCGGTTCAAGAGCACAGCCTCGCTGAACATGCAGCAGTATACACAGATCAATTATACTCCCAGCTATCTGAATGTGTCTAATTTTTATGGGGGTACGTCCTCCAATGGAGGCATCGGCACCAATTCCAATCGAAGGATGGCCAACTGGTTTGTGGAAAATACCCTGACCTATGATAAAAAGCTCGATGATCATGCCCTCAATGTACTGGCCGGAACTTCTTACGAGACACGGAAAGAAAGTTTTTTCTCCGCCACAGGCTCCGGTTATCCCAATGACAACATCCTGAACAATTTGTCTTCCGCCGTCACTCCTCTGAACGTCAATGGTGACAATCCGACCAAACCACAGAGCTATCTGCTGTCGTTCTACATGCGTGCCAATTATTCCTATGCCGATAAATACCTGCTTACCTTCACCGGCCGTACGGATGGCTCCTCCAAATTCGGACCGGATAATAAGTTCGCCTATTTCCCTTCCGGCGCTGTTGCCTGGAGGCTTTCCAATGAAAATTTCATGAAGGATATTTCCTGGATTGAAGACCTGAAGCTGAGGGGTAGCTACGGACTGGCGGGAACCCAGAATATCGGCGACCAGATGTACCGCACTTTATACACTCCGTTTTCCTATGCAGGCGGCAATGCGTTGATTCCTACCCAGCTCGGCAATCCGGGTATCAGATGGGAGACCACCAAAGAAATAGATGGGGGGCTGGATCTTTCTCTTTTCAAAGGCAGGCTCCAGGCTACCTTCGATTATTATCACAAAAGGACGAATGGCATCCTGTTAGCGCTGCCCACGGCCCCAAGCAGCTCCTACACTTCCTTGCTGACCAATGTAGCCAATATAACCAATCAAGGTTATGAGATCTCGCTCAAAGGAGATATTATCCGTGCCGGAGACTTTAAATGGAATACCTCGATAAATATCACCTGGAACCGGTCGGTGGTGAACAGCATAGAAAATGCAGATCCTGCCCAGATCGGCAACCAAAGTGGTCTGGAATATGGAACTACGGCCCTCATTCCCGGCCAGCCACTTGGACTGGCGCTGGGTTATAAGGTCAATAGCATTATCCGTACCCAGAAAGAGCTGGACGATTATAAGGCCCGGCTCAACCCGGTATGGTCTACGTATCTGCTGCCCTACCTGAACATCGGTGACCCGGTGATGGCATTGAAATCCAACGGCGCACCAGCGCAACAGGTCATCGCGAGCTGCGCTCCCAAATTCTTTGGAGGATTCACTCATTCTTTCTCTTACAGGAATTTCGATCTTAGCGCCTACTTCACCTTTTCGGAAGGTGGCAAGCTGATATGGGCGGATGATGTGTCCAGTGTTGAATTTACAGGTACTTCCAATGCCAATGTCAGGATGCTGGAGAGATATACTGCCGACAACCCCAATGCAAGTCGCCCCCGGCTGGTGCTGTCGGACTCCTGGCTGCCGGTATCCAATCTGAATGTTTATAACTCCTCTTATATCAAGCTGAGAAGCCTTGGGCTTAACTACAGGTTTAACAAGTCTGCCTGGATGGATAAGGCAGGTATCAAAAACGCCTCGATATACCTGACAGCAACCAATCTGTTCACTATTACAAAATATCCCGGCAATGATCCGGAGACATCAGACGATCCCTATAGCGTTGGTGGAGGTTATTATGATGTCGGCAATTATCCACCGGTGCACACCTTTTCCCTGGGGGCAAAATTGTCCTTTTAATCTTAAAAATCAGACATGACTATGCAAATGCACTCTATAAAATATTGCCTCCTCATCGTCTTTGGCATAGCGCTGGGCGGGTGTAAAAAAGAATTGAATATTTACCCCACTACTTCGGAAGTGGATGGCAACGTGATCGTCGACGTGAAAAGCGCGGCTACGGCCCTTAACGGTGTCTATTATCGTTTTGCCAATGCCGGGCTGGACAATAATTCAGTGCCTTCCATTTTCTGGGTAGACATCAACGAAGCTATTCCTTCCGAGCTGAGCGGGCTGATGCTTAATCTCAGTAACTATACTATGAGCAGTCATACCTATAAGCCAGCAACCGCCGAGCCGCTGATGCTCTGGACCTATGGCTATGGTGTCATAAATGCCGCCAATGGATTTCTGAAGAATATTGCCCCTGTCAGCTTTCTGACGAACAGTGCTAAAAAGGAGCTGATAGGCGAAGCAAAATTTCTAAGAGCCTATGCCAATAGCGAGATGCTGTTGTACTATGGACAATATTATGATACCACCAGCGCCTACGGCATCATTTTACGGACTGCGTTCGTGGCCCCGGATAATATCAGCCAGGCCCGGATTGGAGTAAAAGAAAGTTATGATTCCATTTTTGCAGACCTCGACATAGCGATCTCCAGCCTCCCGGGCGTCAATACACAGATAGCCTATGCCAATAGCTGGGCTGCCAAGCTCCTGAAGGCCCGGGTCCTGATCAACCGGGGCGGTGCAGGGGACTACGCTCAGGTCATCAGTCTGACGAACGATATTATTACCAACGGTCCTTTCTCCCTGGAACCAAATCTGAAAGATCTTTTCCTGATAAAAGGCTTGACCAGTAAGGAGGTGATCTTAGGCGTTCAGCCTTACCCGTTGCAGGTTTTCAAATACTCTCAGTTACAGAATTACACCCAGTATGCGCCCAGCGACTCTATGGTCAGCCTGTTTGCGGGAGATCCCCGCAGTAGCTGGATCTTCGATTCCGTTGTTGCCGCGTATGGCACCAACCTGGAACTGACGAAATATTATCCCGGATCACGCACTTCGATTGCCCCGACATCTGTCACGGAGAACTCCTATGCCTTGCGGCTTACGGAAGCTTATCTGCTGGAAGCGGAGGCCCTTACCTTATCAGGAGGCAGTCTGTCACAAGCGAAGTCGCTCCTGGAGACTGTGTTGTCACATGCAGGCATAACCGACTTTTCTGTTGTGGAAGCAGAAACGACGGCGGCAGGTTTGCAGTTGCAGATCGTAAAGGAAGAAATGCGAAACTTTGTCGGTGAGGCTGGTCAGGACTGGTATGCCGTTCGCCGTCTGCCCTTTGGTACCTTACAGACCCTCATCCCCTCGATCGGAACAAAGGATCTGCTGATCCTTCCCATACCCCAGAATGAAATAATGACGAATAACAAATTAAAACAAAATCCTAATTATTAAATCACTAAAGCTATGCAGATGAAAAAGCTGACAACATTTATAATCCTGTCTTTCTATACTCTCCTGGCAACAGCACAGAACAACGTGTCCATCCATGCCACTATCCCGGGCCTGGAAGCCGGTCAATGGGTCTATCTGAATCCCCTGACCAACAGTCTGCAGACAGACTCGGTGAAAACCACTGCCGGCGGTTTTACGATCGGCACACAGATCCCCGATGGAGAGGGAGATGCCTATGTCCTGAATCTGGGTAGAAAATATATTGCCAACTATACGATGATCATTTACCTGGATAAAGGAAACGTAGAGATGAAAGGCGCTGGTCCTGTTTTCAAGGACGCCAAACTGTCCGGCACCCCATCTATACGTGATCATGAAGCCTATAAAAATTTCATCAATAACCACCCCGCATTGAAAGGGCAGCAGGAATTATACCAAAAGGCCCGGGAGCTTTATGCAAAAAAAGACAGCGTCGGATTAGCTGCACTGGAGCCCGAAGAGAATCGGTTCGACTCCGTACATAAGGCCCTGACCAAACAGTGGATCAAACAACATCCTGTCTCTCCCATCAGCGCCTTCTTACTTTCTTACTATCTCGGCCGGCTCGACCCGGACGAAAAAGCTGCTATGCTGGCCCAACTGTCCCCCGCGGCTAAAGATAATGCACCGGCCAAAAGGGTCGCCAACAGCGTCCGGATCAACGATCTTACCGGAATCGGCAAAACGGCTATAGACTTCACGCAGAACGATACGCTGGGACGTCCCGTATCGCTAAAAGACTTCCGCGGAAAATACGTGCTGGTCGACTTCTGGGCCAGCTGGTGTGCTCCCTGCCGGGAAGAAAACCCCAACGTGGTAGCCGCCTGGAAGAAATATAAAGACAAAAATTTCACTGTACTCAGCGTGTCCCTCGACCAGCCCAATGGAAAGGAAAAATGGCTCAAAGCCATCCACGCCGACCATCTCGAATGGACACATGTATCCGATCTGCAATACTGGAATAATGCCGTGGCCAAACAGTACGATATCAATTCTATTCCTTCCAATCTGCTGCTCGACCCTGAAGGAAAGATCGTCGCCAAAGACCTTCACGGGGAAGAGTTGGGTAAGGAACTGGCAAAACTTTTGAATTAAGATCTCCAACTCACTGTCAAAATAAGCAATGAAAAAACTGATCCTCCTTTTCATCAGTCTGCCCCTGAACGGCCTGACCCAAGTACAGACGCTCACGTTGCGAGGGACTATGGCCGGTGAGGGTTGCGGTAAGATCCGCCTGAATCAGGTCGATAAATCCGGCAAACAGCTCCAGGACAGCTGATCATGAGAATCGGGGACCGGTTGATCTGGCCGGTCCCTATTAATATACCTGGCCCGGTGTTGCCAGTGTAGTAAAGTCCGATCGTCTGCTGCCCGGTCAACGAAGAAGGGGCCGATTCGTTTTATGTATTTGGTAAAAAATGGGACTAAATGCCTGCGATAGCTATGCCAGATACTGCCAATATACGATAAAGGTGAAAATCCTCTTGGATTTTATTAAAAATACCAAATTCCCCATCTTACTGGCAATTCCTGCAAGGTGTTACTAAAAACACATCGGTCTCCTGCTCATATCGTGCGAACGTCATGGAGCGAAGATCGACATCGATCAGGAATCTATTTTCCTCGTTCAGTATAACGCGATCTTCAGTAATGACCACGACATCATAAATATCCTGGATGACCGGGCCTTGAGGGTCACGCGGGTAACTTCCCTTTGGTACATACGACACCTCACGAAAAGGATCTTTGTCAAGGTCCTCCACATATTCCATCAAATTTCCCTCGTAGTTCAGATAGCCACAGATCAGTCCGACACTGTCGGGGGTCGATAGCAGGCCGAACGCCATGCACAACCGGTCCGGCAGGACAACAATGCTAATAGGCTTCCCCGGGTTGCTTTCCGGATCGAAGATCATCAGCACCGCGCCGGGTTGTTGCCAAAAGGCCAGTTGAAAGCGAATGATAAATACATTTCTTCCCTGCCATTTGTCCTTTCGAATAAGGAGGTTCTGTATATACGGGTAGACAATGTTTCCGATGGATGCCCCCTTTTCGGTGTCCATTTGCTGTTCTATCGCCAATTGTATGACTGGAAAATCCTTAATCATATTCAACAGGTCCACTGCGGTTAACAGCGGAACGAATGTTTGGCCGTCAATACATTCGTATAGGCAGTAACCGCGATAACCGAGCGAAACATCGGTAACACAGAACCGGCGGCCACTGTCCGGCAGCCGTATAAACGAACTATAGTCACCTTTCAATTCTTCCTGCCGTTGCAAAGTAAAGTCGATGAAATGATAGATCGCAAACCCACAAAACACCTCGCTGATCAATTGGCCGTCCCGAAAATAATGGAATACCTGATGGACAGCCGTTCCCTGCGGTGCGTGAAAATAAGTCGTTGCCAACAGGTCATTTTCCGGATCCCAATAAAAAGCAGTCTGGCTACTGTGCCCTGCGACCAGCTTTCTTCCGTTTACGACAAGAAGTTCTGCCGACCTGTTGTTAACGTCGCTTTCACCAGGTAAAGAAGCCAGCTGCCGGTATGGCGGTTCCATTTCATGAAGGGAAGTTGTAGCCGACGACTGGAACAGCAGGCAAGGCAAACGTATCCCTTGCCGAATCTGAGCCGGCCGCACCGGAGAAAAAAGTACCTCCGGTTTTAACTGGAGAACGGCCCAAAGAGAGGCGATGATCCGTTTTAGGTTCTCGAAAAAATAGTTATCACTTTGGAGGTGAGCGTGAACATCGAATCCTTCGATCTGACTGAGCGATCGGAACTCCTGGACAAATCCCCCCAAATAATTGGTAAAGAAATACGGATGTATGGGGTTTGAACCCCGATGGCGGATATCTTCCAGGAGGTCGCCGGGCAACCGGTGAAGGCAGTTGTAGGCAAGCATACCCAGTTGAATAAAATCGGGAGTATTCAGGGTCGAAGGGTCTTCCCGATGGGCGATCCAAAAGTCCAGCCGCTCCCTCAATTCGGAGACACTTACCATATCTTTGATCACTGCCTGGTACAGCTCGAATGCCTGTCGTTTATCGCTTATGCGTTTGTTGTAGATGTCCAGGGCATCAAAAAGCAGCTGCAACCGGTCTGAATCGATCCAGTAGTAGGGATCACCAAGTTGGCTGCTTATAGACAGTGGCAGCCGTTGCGCATGGGTGATCTGTTCCAAGCCTGCTCCTATCTCTCGGCGCACGCTATCCCGGTATGCCACCAATCGATTCATGTTTGGATTGAACGCATTAATGAAATCGGGCAATTGCTCATGTTTTTCGCCAAAGCTGATCGCGTGAATGTTGTGGTCTTTGAGCAATGATAGATGTTTTCCGGCCGCGATCTCATCTTCCCGCATAAGGATGTAGTGCTCGTGGGGAAAGCTCGGGAACCACTGTTGCATGAACCGAAGTACGGTAGAGAAATCATCGTCCATAACACCCTCTTTGCTGCAGCCGATGAACAACAGGTGCCTGGTCGTCCAGCATTGCTGTAGCACTGATTTGTATCCCAACTGCCCTTCCAGCTTTTGGTAGTCGTCCGCGCCGAAGATGGTCGTTTGCGGTTTGCTAAACCGGCCGTGCAAATGGAGAACGAATCGCTGGTGCTGTTGCAGGGCGTGCAGAATCTCTTCGTGCTCCGACCAGTCAAAGATGTGGGAATTTTGGTTCAATCCAACCTGATCAAGCAGGCTATCGTAGTTGGTCGTCGCGATGATCGGTGTACACAGGTTTTGAATACTCCGGATCAGATCGGCTGAGCGGATAGCGGGTTTGGCGAAGAGGTCGTTGAGCCAATCGGAGAAGGGGTGATTAGGCGCGCCGAGCAATTTTTTTACAATGAACGCGGCCCCGGTGAGATCCCCAGACTTCAGCAAGTCCTTTGCTTTTGTGACATCGCCGCCCTGGTCAAGCCGTTTCTCCGTCGCATACGCAAGGCCCTGCTCCACCAGCCCTTGCCAGCCGGGCAGACCTGCGGTCGCGTAAGAAACGCCTGCCCCTACGACGGGGATGACCTTATTTTCGCGGATGAGGTTCCTGAGTTTATCGACCGTGTTCATGGTCAGCTAACTTACGTTTTTTTTGTAGTAAAATTTTGTCCGCTCATAAATACTCTTTGTCCGCCGTTATTCGGCATTTATACCCGAAACTGATCTCTCCTGTCCAGGCCGCTTGTTTAAAATAAAAACAATTAGTACTTATGTCGAAAATTGCCATATGTTTTTTAACAAAACTGCTACCCTCCTAAAAAAGGCAGAACAAGACTTACTCTCCACGCAAACTCAGCTCCAACAGGCAAAGGATGAGCTTTCACAGATCAAGTCAATATTGGTCACCGCAGAATCCAAACTAGCTCAATTTCAACAGACAGCTGAAGTAGTCCGACAGGAGAATGAGACACTGACCAATAAATACGCCCCACTTATCAATCTTGACAAAACCCTGGCCGGGAAAAAAGAAGAGATCCAGGTAACCGAGACGACTCTCCAGGAATTAAACAATAAATACCAGGCTGGCCTGGAAATATACATCGGCCTTGAAAAGAAGATAGCCTTATACCAGGAGTCACTCGACCTGACAGAATATGGTCTGTATGTCTCAAAATACAGTTTCGAATTGCCGGAACAATATAAGCTTGAACTGGAGTCGGTGTATCAAAAACAGAAGCAGATGGTCGCCAATGACACGGCTGCCAAGTGTGCTACCGAATGGACCGTCGGCGGCAGTACGGTGGAAGGGAAAAAAATGACAAAGCACTATACCAAGTTAATGTTATACGCCTTCAATGGCGAATGTGATGCACAAATAGCCAATATAAAGTGGAACAACGTGGCCAAAATTGAAGAGAGGATCAGACATGCTTTTGTCAACATCAACAAGCTGGGTAATACGCATAAAATCTCTCTTACCCAGGATTTCCTGGATCTAAAGCTCCAGGAGATGGCGCTGATCTATGAATACGAGCAGAAGAAATTCGAGGAAAAAGAAGAGCAGCGCAGGATTCGGGAGCAGATGCGGGAGGAGGAAAAGGCGCAGCGGGACTTCGAGCGGGCTCAGAAGGAGGCCGAAGACGAAGAGAGAAGATACCAGAAGGCGCTGGAGAAAGCAAAACAGGAATTAAACGACAATAACAATGGACAGAACGTAGAAGCCCTGATGCACAGCGTGAAGCTTCTCGAAAAACAGCTCCAGGAGGCACAGGACCGAAAGGAAAGAGCCACTTCCATGGCTCAGCTGACAAAGGCAGGGCATATTTATATCATCTCCAATATTGGCTCTTTTGGAGAAGATGTTTATAAGATTGGAATGACCCGAAGACTGGATCCCAGCGACCGGATCAGGGAACTGAGCGACGCCTCTGTCCCCTTTTATTTCGACGTCCATGCCACCATTTATTCTGAAAACGCACCGCAGCTGGAATATGATTTACATCAAAAATTTAAGGAAAGGCGGCTCAACCGCGTAAATACAAGAAAGGAGTTCTTCAGGATCACCCTGGAAGAAATTGAGACTTTTGTAAAAGAGCATACCCAGGCCGAAATAGTCTTTACAAAGCTTGCCGAGGCCAGGGAGTACAGGGAAACCATGGCCCTGCATGAAGCGCTGTTACGGGCGGCTCTGAAGGCGGAGGCCGGCCCCGTAATGCCTGCAAGCCTTTTATAACTTATTCGAGCACCATACCGGTCGTGTCTATCCTCTCCACAGGGCTGAATCCCGTCGTCTTTCCAAATTTCATCCGATGAGGGAAATTGCTCATGGAATCCGAAGGATCAAGCGCGTCAAAATTCAATTGGGCCAGGTTCTTCG
>DATJJA010000095.1:0-6075 GCA_035492595.1 Puia sp. | reverse complement strand
AGATCAGGGCATTGCTTCCACCGATACCCGCCGTTTCGAAGATGCTGGGGCCATAGTAGATGATAGCATTAATGCCCGAGAATTGCTGGAAGACCGCAAGCAGGATGCCGATCAGTAATGGGATACGGATGGTCTTATCCCCCAGGGATATTTGCCGGCCCACATTCCGGGCCGCCGCCGCCGCCATTTCAGAAAATTCCCGCGCCGCAACATCCGGCGGCCGGATTCCATTCAGCACACGCAGCGCCTTTTCTTTCTGATCGACGGCGATCAGCCAGCGCGGGCTCTCAGGAATTTTTACGAGTAAAAGAATAAACACGATAGAAGGAGCAGACATGGCCAGGAACATAGGACGCCAGGCCTCTTGCTGCACGGTTGAGATGAAAAGTGCATCCGAACAATAAGCCACAAGGATACCAACCGTGATAGCCAGCTGGTAATATGCGATCATCCGGCCTCTCTTATCCGCAGGAGCAAATTCGGCTATCAGCATCGGCGAAACAACAGACGCCATCCCCACTCCGACACCCCCGACGATACGGGCCGTTACCAGCCAGCCAAAACCACCGGCAAAGCCACACCCTATCCCCGAGATCAGGAAAGCCAGCGCGGCTAAGAAAATGGTCTTCCTCCGACCGATACGATCGCTCAAAGCCCCTGTGACCAATACGCCCAAAATACAACCCACCAATCCGCTGCTCACAAACCATCCCTCCTGGGTAATATCCAGCACGAACTGCGACCTGATCAGGCCGACGGCACCGGAAATGACAGCCGTATCAAATCCAAACAACAACCCGCCGATCGCGATGGTCAGACAAATAAAATTGGTCTTCGCAGAAAAAGCAGAAGTCTCCATATGGCAATCGTTTATTTAACGCTTATAGTCATCGTCATATCGCTGAATATCGTCTTGCTGCCAGTTGCCAAACGCAACCTCCAGCACCCGTACGGGCTGATCCCCTGCACAGCTGAGACGATGCCGTTCACCCGCGCGTATCCAGATCTCATCCCCGGCCTTATATTCGTGTATCTCATCTCCTACCTGTACAAGTGCCCCATCATCGATCACGATCCAAAGCTCGGCCCGACCGGTATGCGATTGCAGACTAAGCCGCTGCCCCGGCAACACCGACATCAGGCTCACCGTGCAATCTTCGTTATTGGCAAACTGTTTGAATGTACCCCAGGGCCTTGTGACAAAGGCTACTGCCGGTTTCTCCGCCGGAATGGGCTTGGTAACATACTCTGACATGCTATAAGTTTATGGATTCTTCCGTACAAATGCTTTCATAGTCCCACATTCTTTCCCCGCACTCTCTCCGTAAGGAGTAATCGTATATTCTCCAACGGCTTCTGGCACAACAAATGTCTCGGCATAGTGCACCACAAAAGGTTCGAACGCCCCCGAAGGACTTTCTACCAATGCCTCTCTCCCCTCTACCAGGTTCAGCACATTCACACTGCCATTGGTATGGTGTGCCACCTTCCCCGTAAACCAATGCCGGCGCGTTTCTATAAATTCCCGCTCGTGCAGCCCCGTCCTTTCCTCCCGCCATCCTTCACCGCATGCCATGGGTTCCACCACATTGACCAGCTCTTTCTTCGTCCGTTCCGGCCCCAGGGTCCAGTCGATGACCTTCTTCCCATGTCCGATATTGATCGGGCGCGGTTTCCCGTCCAATCCCATCCGGCCCCAATCCCATAGCTTGAAGGTGAAGATATACGGCGTCGCGCTGATCTCCAGCACCATGCTGTCCTTCCCCGAGCAATGGATCGTACCGGCAGGTATCAATACATGATCGTGTTTTTTTATCGGCCATTTTCCTACGAATTTTTCCGCCTCAAAAGGCTTGTCGCCGGTCTGCGCCTCTTCCAGCTCCCGCACCATCGCAGCGGGTGAGATCTGATCCTTCAACCCCAGGTACACAAAGGCCCCGGGCTCAGCATCGAGGATATAATAGCTTTCGTCCTGGGTATAGTCCATTCCGAAATGTTCACGGATGTATTCAGTCGTTGGATGCACCTGTAAGCTCAGGTTCCCTCCTCCCATCGTATCCAAAAAATCGAACCGGATCGGGAACTCATCCCCGAACCTGGCCTGTACCGCATTCCCCAGCAACGCCCTGGATTGGGCAAACACGAGGTTGATGGCCGGCGTTTCGAACAGGATATCATCAAATCGTACCAATAAACTATTTTCCTCCGGCACACAGTCGAAACACCACGCATAGTTGGGTTGTGAATTATCCAGGCCACAATATTTCTTCATCCATTGGCCGCCCCATGGCCCCGGGTCAAAAAAAGGCACCAGCCGGAAAGGCCGGGCTACAGCCTGCTTAAATGCCTCATTCAGCACAGCCCCTGCCACGATCTTCGGCAATCCCGCCTTTGTGCTGTCGACAACAAAGTCCCATTGGGTCATCAGGTCCTTTTTATGCTTATCCGCCACACGCCAGTCGACAAAAAAAGCCTGCTTGTATTGAAGAGAAGCCTTTAGTGTTTTATTCGTCAGCCCCAGGTTGGCAGTCTCATTCCTACGGAACCGAAGCTGCGCCTCCCAGCGTGGCATGTCAAAATAGATCAGCAGGTCCGACTGCTCAGCGATCAGCGTGGCACCCGGTCCGTAGATGTATACGATCCCATCGGTATGATCCACCGCCTCCCGCATCGCCCTTCGTTTGGCGGTGTCAAAAAAATCGACCAGCTCCAATCGGGTAATATATCCAAAGACCTCGTCATCCGTCACATCGGGATAGACCAGCTCCAGGATCTTCTCTTCAGACAGCATCGCATCGGTTGTGAAAAAAAAGGATCCAGGCAAAGCCGCTTTCAATTGAGGAATGATCTCTTCATCCTGTACCCCCGGGTAACATTCTATTGCTACTACTTTTTTGCTCCGGCCGCCACTCTGTCCGCCAGCCCCATCGCGTCGGCCCGCTGCCTCCGCGATCACCCGGCCAACGGCCTCCCAACCCTCATGGCAATCGTCGCCCTGCCCCTTCACCGTTATGAAAGGCGTTTTGTCATAATTCGCTACCATAGTTATTTATTAAATTGTAGGCAGTGTACTACTCCTGCTATACCTGCATCACTGTGTAATTGCGTAGCTCTTAGCTGAACCTTCCCCCAGGGGGTCCAGGCGTGCGCATGAACTTTCTCCGTAAGATAAGGCAGGATCTTATCGGATTGCATCATCACCCCACCCCCCAAAACCACCACCTCCGGATCATATGCATGGATCAGGTTGACGATCCCCGTTGCCCACACATCAAAACAATCCTGCCGGATACGAAGAGCCGATTCATCCCCCCCTTCCGCCATAGCAAACAACGTTTCAAAATCCTTTACCCTTCCTTTAAGACTCCACGTTGAACCATATGCTTCCAGACAACCTTTATTCCCGCAGGTACATTCGCGCCCTTCATATTGTACAGAGATATGTCCGCCCAGGCAGCCAGCCTGGAAATGACGCCCCCTCAATAATTTCCCTTCTATGATCGCTGAAGTTCCGATACCCGTACCGATGGTCATTACCACCAGGTCATTCGTGTCCCTGCCCGCGCCATATTTCCACTCTCCTACCGCCGCCATCCGCGCATCATTCTCCATAAAAAAAGGAACATCCCAGTGTTGCCGGACCCAGCCCGGCACATCTACCGCCAGCGCATCATCATATTTTTTATTGGTCGATAGTATCCGCCGCGAAGAAGGGTCCACCAGTCCCGGAAATGCCAGGCCGATACCCCCCAATGCCGCACGCGTCACATGATACGCCTGCAACAGGTCATCTATCTCTTTTTGTATGACCGGAAAGCTGGCCTCAAGGCCACCCGCCGCATCTGCCTGGATGATCTTCCGCGCAATAACCGATCCTGCCGGGGCCGTGCCTGCATGAGCTTCACCCTTCCCCCCAGCGACAAGGCCGATCTTCACGCGGGTGCCGCCCAGATCGATACCGATATAATAGTTACTCATATGGGTTTATTGATCAGGGTTGGCCGGCCATTCACGTCAACCAGTATCTTTGAAAAGCCGAACTGACTGATGGTGTCATAATCATGTCCCGCATCCGAAGGCCAGAAGGCGCCAAACGACAGTACCGTATTGCCCGTATTGGCCGTCCGGTGCGCTGTATACCCATTGATATAGTGAATGCTGCCCGGCTCCATCTTCTCCGCCCATGTGCGCGTCTTTTCCTCGTTCATCAGGATCAGCATCCCTTCTCCTTCCATACAGATATATATCTCTGCCCTGTTCCTGATCTTATGAAAATGCCCCCTGGTCATAAAATATTCCTGGCCCACCTTACCGGGATGGATATAGGTTATTCCCAGGAACAACCCGCCTTCCGTGCCATCCGGAACAGGAAAAGAAGATTCCACCTCATAGACCAGCCTGTCTGCCGGCAGCATGGCATAAGCCGCCTTGTCACTGAAGATATCATCCAGCTCACCAAGACGTCTTGACAAACGATCGATACCTTCACCCTTTAACTTGTTCCCGGCAAACCTCAATTTTGGCAATACAATTTCACTCATATTAAAATGATTTTCTATCAATAAGGACAAAGGGGTTCTCTACTACCTCTCTCTTTCCCGAAACCACCATCTCCGCCATCGTCTTACCCATAGCTACAAAATCCGTCGTTATAGTCGTGATCCCATTCCCGATGACACTCTTCAATGTCGTCTCATTATAGGAGATCACCCCGATGTCTTTCCCCAGCTGCCAGTCCTTTTCCCTCGCCGCAAGGATGATGTCCACCAGGTTATTGTCGTCGATGACTATAAAAGCATCCCCCTTTTGGATCTCCGCCACATTTATACTGCTTCTCACTTCTGTGGGTATGATCTTCTTCCTGGCAAACTTCTGAAAGCCGGAGATGATATCCCTGGTCCGAAGCCCGTCGGGAAAAAGAAGAAATAGTCGTTTATATTTCCTTACCAGCTGCTCGGAATCCATCAGGATGGAAAAAATATCCTTCTCAAAGTTCTGATAGACCCCCGGATAATTCTCCCGGTATTCCTTCAACCCCACATCGAGCAAAAAAGTATGCTTCAGATCCAGCTTCGAAAGAATGCTCAGCGTATTGTCGTTCACCTCCGGCATGATCACAAACGTATTATAATATGCCCCCTGCTCCCTTATCAGCGTCTCGAACATCCGGATGCTGTGATGATGGAAGTAAATATCCAGCGAACAGGTCTCTGGCAGATTATTCAGTAGGGCATTGTACAGGGTCTCCTTGTATGGGGTGAAGGTGCTGAACAGTAAAAAGATCTTCTTCTTCTGCCGCGTTTCCGTACTCAATACGAAATAACCCTTCCCCGGAATGGAATCGATAATGCCCGAGCTCCGCAATTCATTGTAGGCAGTGAACACAGACCCCCTCGCCAGGGAAAACTCAGCAGAGATCTGGTTTACCGACGGCAACATATCATCCTTGTTCAAGACCCCGTTGTCGATGTTCCGGGAAATGGACTGGACGATTTGCTTGTAAACAGGCGTGGTCAAAGAAGGATCGATCTGAATAAGGTCCGTTACTGTTTTGGCTTTCATCCCTAATAGTATTTGTATGCCTGGTTCACGTTCGTGCTTCGCGCTACTCGCGTTCCCGCCACGTCCCGTGCTTCAGCGTTTGGTAAAAGTAATACTTTTTTTGAAAATATAAACTGGTATATACTGGTATATAATTTTTTTCTTCTTTTTTTAGCTCTCCCCCATTTTTTACCTTTGGCCAATGACAAAACTTTCTGTAAATATCAACAAATTTGCTACCCTGCGCAATAGCCGGGGGGGCAATAACCCCGATGTGGTCAAAGCCGCAGTGGATGCCCAATTGTTTGGCGCCGACGGCGTCACCGTCCATCCCCGCCCGGACGAACGCCATATCCGCTATGCAGACGTCTATGCCATCAAAAAGATCATCACTACCGAATTCAATATCGAAGGCAATTCCCAGGAACAAAAATTTGTCGACCTCGTCCTCGACGTGGCCCCTACCCAGGTGACCCTCGTCCCCGACGCCCTTGGACAGATAACCTCCAATCATGGCTGGGATACCATCCGGCA
>DATJJA010000094.1:0-23505 GCA_035492595.1 Puia sp. | reverse complement strand
GACGGACAAGGTATAATGGTATGGCGGTTATTCCGTAATTTCGTGGGATGAACGTGTTACTCTTCAACGGCTGCAGCGACACAGGCCCGGAAACGACCGGCCGTAAATTGTCCGCTTATTTGCAGCAGCAGTTAATTGGCAAAGGCTACACGGTTACGCAGGTAAACGTCTCTGATGGCCATATTCCTTTCTTTCAATTGCGTCAGCCGCATCCGCCGGCCGCTGTCGAAAAGATGGTAGAGGCTTTTCTTCAATCGGATCTCCAGATCTGGCTTACTCCGCTATATCACGGGGGGATGACAGGGGCCATGAAAAATTGTCTCGACTGGCTGGAGCTGACGGCCCGCCAGGAAAAACCATATCTTACTGATAAAGTTGTTGGACTGGTCTGCTGGGCGGACGGCGGGCAGGCCATGCAGGGCATCAATGCTATGGATGCGGTGGCCAAGGCGTTGAGGGCCTGGGTGATCCCTTATTCCGTGCCACTTGTTAAGAATAATCTTTATACCGATGCGCATCGCCGGGAATTTTCCGCCGAGCATATGCGCAAGCTGGACAGGCTGATCATGCTGCTCGGGAATGCGCGGCAATCGTTAGCGATATAAGGCAGTACATACTATTTCTACAGGGACAGTGATAGGTCTTCGGCGAATCGTTATATATTTGAGTATATAACCAGGCCGTTTATGAGAAAGTTTTTGTTGATCATCGTTTTACTACGTTTGACCTCGCGGAAATCAATGTATTGCGGTAACTGTCATGGGGGGCCGAAGACCTTCAATGAGACCTATCATAATAACGGGCTGGATCGGGAATACAAAATAATATGACGATGAAATTTTGGACGATGGCGATTGCGGCGGCTTTTTGTTTGTCGGGGACAGGTGTTTTTGCGCAGGCCATGCCGCCGTATTCTGTAAAAGTGACGGGAGAGGTGACCACGCCGTTGACGCTGACTGCTTCGGATCTTGCGGCTATGCCCCGGGCTATGGCTACGGCAAAGGACAAGCAGGGTGTACCGCATACCTTTGCGGGTGTGGCTATTGCGGATATTTTAAATAAGGCGGGAGTTACCACGGGCCGGCAGTTGAAGGGGGAGAACCTGGCGAAGTATTTACTTGTGACCTGTGCGGATAATTACCAGGTGGTGTTTTCGCTTGCTGAGCTGGATTCGAGTTTTACGGACCGGGTCGTTATTTTAGCTGACCAGGCAGATGGGAAGCCGTTGCCGGCTGGGACGGGTCCTTTCCGGATGGTTGTGCCGGGGGAAAAGAAGCCGGCAAGGAATTGTTTCCAGGTGACGGGGATAGCGGTGAAGTTTGCAAAGGAATAGACTGGTGCCTGCGATCTCATTGGCGCCGGCGGCTTCAGGATCGTGCATTATTTAGAAAATTATTGCTATGAAAAGAATATGTTTTGCTGCTATTATCCTATTGGTCGGTTTTTCCGTACGTGCGCAGGAGCTTCATTCGCGTTGGGATGAGCTGACTGCGAGCGATTGGCCGAAGGCGCTGGCCCGTTCCGGCGGAACCTGTATCCTGCCGATCGGTATATTGGAGAAACATGGTCCTCATGTGCCTATCGGGTCGGACCTTATCCAGGTCAGGGAGTGGTCTGCGCGGGCCACTAAAAAAGAATATGCGGTGGTCTTCCCCGATTATTTTTATGGGCAGATCAATGAGGCGCGGCATCAGCCCGGCACTTTTTCCTTACCGGAGCGGATCGTATGGGATCTGCTGGAGGCGACCTGTGACGAGATCGCGCGGAACGGGTTCAAGAAGATCGTGATCATCAACGGGCATGGCGGCAATCCGCAGCTGATAAGATATTTTATTCAGACGCGTCTGGAGAAACAGCGGGATTATGCGGTCTTCTTTTTTGAGCCGAACAATGACAGTGCCTATGTGAGGCAGCTGAGTGCGCTGCATAGAAGCGATCCTGCGGGTGACCAGCATGCCGGTGAAAGGGAAACATCGTCCCTGCTGTATCTGCGGCCTGACCTGGTCCAGATGGACAGCGCTTCCAACCAGTCGGGGGCCAATCAGCATCGTCTTAATATTCCGAATATTTATACGGCTATCTGGTGGTATGCCGATTACCCCAATCACTATGCGGGGGATGGGTCGAAGGCTACGCGGGCAGAGGGGCAGCTGGTCAATGAACACTATATCAGTCAATTGGTTCAGGCCTTGAAGGATGTTAAGGCGGATACAAAGACGCTGGAGCTGCAGAAGGAATTTTTCGATCGGGTGAAGAAGGAATAATCGGTAACTTTATAGTAAATCGTGAGTATATGGAAGCAAGCGCAAAACAATCATTTGGAGACCTTATAAAAGGTCATAAGCCTGTTCTTGTAGACTTTTCTGCGGAGTGGTGCGGCCCCTGTAAGATGATGCCGCCTATTTTAAAGGAACTGAAGGATAAGGTAGGGGATAGCGTTACTATTATCAAGCTGGATATCGATAAGAACCCTGCTGTGGCCAATGCTTATCAGATACAGAGTGTGCCGACGCTGATGGTGTTCAGGGATGGGGTGGTGAAGTGGAGACAGAGTGGAGTGGTGAGGGCTGATCAGCTGAAGTATGCGCTGGATGGGGTGATGCGGGGCGAATAGACGAGGCTAATAGACGAGGCCAATAGACGAAATGGGTAAACGAATAATAATATTAATTTTTTTGGCGGCTTTTGGCTGGTCGGGCGTGGGTGCTTTTGGGTTGCCGCGTGGGGTTGGATATGCTCCGGGGACGGCGGCGCGCTATAGGGTACCATTGGGTGCTCCGGCGCGCATTGCGGTGTTGTGTCGTGATAGGGCGACGAAGGCATCGACGTGCCGGGATACGGCGTCTAAGCCTACGGTTTATGATACGGTGGCTTTGGAGCTTCGGGTGATCGACTATGCAGACCAGCGGTATCGTTTACAGATGGAGGATACGAGCCGGAAGTATGGGTTCAATTCCAGGCAGGTGAAGGGCCTTTTTAAGAAGATGGCGGTATCGGATTCGGTGAACCTGGTAAAGGTGGATAGCCTGATCCAAAAATATGGATGGCTGGGGCCGGACCAGGTAGGGTCGGATGGGAATGCTACTGTTTTCGCGGTGATCCAGCACTCGAATCTTAAGACGCAGGAAAGGTATTTGCCGCTGATGCGGGAGGCTGTTAAGGAGGGGAAGGCAAAGGCAAGGCATCTTGCGTTGCTGGAAGACCGGGTTGCGCTGGGTGAGGGGCGCAAGCAGATCTATGGGAGCCAGTTGAGTTTCCCGGGGTATGCTGTGTTGCCGGTAGTGAGTCCTGATAGTGTCGATATACGGCGTGCGAGTGTAGGACTTGAGCCGCTGGGGATATATTTAAAAGAATGCTGTAATGTCGATACGGTGAAATTTGCAAAGTAAATATGACGACGCTTGAACAGATATTTGAGCATAAGATAGTTGCTATTTTACGCGGTTGTAATCCTGCGAATATTGTGGAGATCAGTCAGGCCCTCTATGAAGGGGGGATCAGGTTATTGGAGATCACCCTGAATTCGCCGGGGGCGTTGGATGCCATTCAGCAGGTGGCTTCGCAGTTTGGGGACCGGATGGTCATAGGGGCGGGTACTGTGCTGACTGTTGATGAGGCGAACGCTGCTGTGACGGCGGGGGCGCGTTTCATCCTTTCTCCTTCACTGGATGTGGAGCTGGTCCGTTTTACGCGCGATCTGGGCGCGGTGAGTGTTCCGGGAGCTTTTACGGCGACAGAAATATTAACCGCATACCGGGCGGGGGCGAATATCGTCAAGGTATTTCCTGCTTCTGTCGGGCCCGCTTATTTTCGGGATATCCGGGGGCCATTGCCGCAGATCCCATTAATGCCTACGGGAGGGGTTAGTATGGATAATATCCGGGATTTTCAGAAAGCCGGGGCTGTGGCTTTTGGAGTTGGGAGTGCGCTGGTTCCGGCTTCGCAGGGGGTGACTGTGGAGGAGCTTGAGGCGCTGAGGAAGCGGGCGGCGGGGTATGTGGGGGTGATCGGGTAGGGGTTGGGACGTAGGGTTAATTATTTAGTCCAGTCTTCAATTTTAATTTCTTCCATCCGACCTAAGTGATCGATGTTATTTGTTACCAGAATTAATTCGTTGGAAATGGCAGTAGCTCCGATTAATAGATCAAAGTCATCCAGAGGCTGTCCTGATCTTCTCAATCTTGCTTTTTCTTTTGCGTAGACATCAAGACATGGAAAAATTGGAATGATGATGACGCCTGTTAAAAAATTGCCGAGGGCAATAATATTTTTCTCTTTTGCCTGACTATTCTCGACCCCAAATTTTAGTTCGGCTAATGTAATCTCTGAGATGAAACAGTTTTCGTTTCCGGCTTTCTCAAACTTTTGAACTAAATCGTACATCCCTTTCATGAAATAGATACAGATATTGGTATCTATCAGATATTGGCTCACAGTCCTTCAATTTGTCTGTTAGATATTCTACTATCTTTTATTCCATTTACTATTTCATCTGCGGATTCATTTCCTGACCATGCCCCAAAGGAGGTTTTAAAAGGGGATGTTTTTGGATCCGATTTCAGACTTTGGGTAAGTTTTGAAATCAGGTCCATTTTGACTCCGGGACTTAATGGCCCAAGGAAAGTCATATAACTGTCCAGAATATGGGCATTTGCTGTATTCATATCGGTGGCGATTTTATACAAAAGTAGTATTTACAGTGCGATTTAAGGAAGAAAACTGGCTAATCACATAAGTTATAATAGGTTGATATTCAGTTAAAAATATTTTTGTGTTGAACTATTGCCCAAATCCTTCCTACCTTTGTTCCGGATGCCGAAGTTTTGGACCATACAATGGAAAGCGTTGTTGATGCTGGTTGCCTTTACGGTAAACTTTTGCGTCATTTGTCATTGCGCGGCGAGTGCGGCGCCGGTGATGAAGGGCGGGCATTGTCATGCTTGCTGCGGCTCTGGTAAGAAGGGGGAGGAGATGAAGGGGCATGAGAAGAATCATGGCTGCCAGGGCATGCAGGCGGTAAAGTTCAATTTGCTTGAAAAGCAGGTGTCTTCGTCGATCAGTTCCGGGGAGCAGCCGGTGATGCTGATCTCTTTTAATTATTCTATTTTGGTTCCTGGTCAGCTTGTCGCTAGAGGGAACCGGGCGCTTTCCGATCAATGGGTTTATAAACATGCGCCGCCCGATCTCCAGGTCTTATACCAGCGTTTTCTCATTTGATGCCGATTGAAGCAGATCTATAGTTATGCCTGCGATGCGGTGGTGCTTATCTTTTGCGCGTTCGCGGTGCGGTGCTGCTTAAGTCAGCCGCGTTCGCGGTGTTATTTGTCATTATTATTAACGCTCAATCTATTCAAAATGAAAAAGTTATTTTTTGCGGCTGCGCTTGTTGCGGCTGTCCTTATACAACCTGTTTCTGCTCAGCAGTCTACTCCATTGTCTCCCATCCTCAACGATTATTATGGTATCAAGGATGCGCTGGTCGCCAGTGACGCAAAAGCAGCGGCCTCGAAGGCCGGGGATATGGTGAAGGCTATTGATGGTGTCGACATGAAGGCCTTGCCGGAGAAGGATCATATGGCGTATATGTCCCTGAAGGAGAAGCTGGCTTTTGATGCCCGGCATATTTCGGAATCTACAGACCTTGCTCATCAGCGCGAACATTTTACGGCTTTGTCTGCCAATATGGGAGCTTTTGCAAAGAAGGCGAATTTGTCGAACGATCCTATCTATGAGGATTATTGTCCTATGAAGAAGGCCTATTGGCTGAGTAGCGGGACGGAGATTAAGAATCCTTATTTTGGGCAGAGTATGCTTACCTGCGGGAAAGTGAACGCAACATTGAAATCCCAGAAATAGTATGAGAAAATATTTTGTTGGGGTGCTGGTCATTTTGGCTGGGATGCAGGTGTGTGCGCAGCATGAAATGGAGGGAATGGGGGCCGGCGATGGGCGGGGAGCAGAGAAGGGGGCAGGTCATGGGCGAGGGATGGGGAAGGGTTCCGGGCATGGGCGGCCTGGGATGGTTATGAGGCAGCGGGAGCCTTTTTTGACGCGGCCGGACGGGCATCCTCACCTGGTGGTCTATCATTTATACATTACGGATACTATCGTCAATTATACCGGCCGGAAACGGAGCGCTATTGCGGTGAATGGAAGTCTGCCCGGGCCGCAGCTGGATTTTACAGAAGGGGATACGGCTGAGATACATATCCATAATGAGATGATGATGGAGACCTCTGTGCACTGGCATGGGCTTATCATTCCCAATCAATATGACGGGGTTTCTTATCTGACGACGCCGCCGATCAGGCCGATGCAGACCTATGTGGCAAAGTTTCCGATCGTGCAGAACGGGACGTACTGGTATCATTCGCATACGATGTTGCAGGAGCAGACGGGTTTGTATGGGGCGCTGATCATCCATAAACGTGGTGAAGGGCGGGCGCCGGAGGCGGGCGTGAAAGGGGCAGCAGCGCTTGCGGAGCATACGGTCCTTCTCAGTGACTGGACGAATGAAAAGCCTTATGAGGTGGAGCGCAGTCTGCATTATGCCACCGACTGGTATGCTATCCGCAAGAGAAGTACGCAGAATTATGTTCAGGCGATCCGGGAGGGGCATTTTAAGACAAAGCTTACCAATGAATGGAAGCGGATGCTTTCGATGGATGTCAGCGATGTGGCTTATGACCGGTTCTTTGTGAATGGAGCGCCATCGGAACAGGAGCCACGGTACCGGGCTGGTCAGAAGGTCCGGCTTAGGATAATCAATGGGAGCTCTTCTACCTATTTCTGGCTGCGTTGGGCAGGCGGCAAGATAATGGTGGTCGCCAATGATGGCAAGGACGTAGTGCCGGTGGAGGTGGACAGGCTGATCATCGGCGTTTCCGAGACCTATGATGTGATAGTGACCATACCCGATGGGAAGAGTTATGAATTTCAGGCTACGGCTGAGGACCGGACGGGATCGTCATCGGTCTGGCTGGGGTCGGGGGAAAAGGTGAAGCTGGCGGTGCTGCCGCCGTTGAAATACTTTGAAGGGATGGGGATGATGAACGACATGATGAAGGCCAATGGCGATATGAAGGACATGGGCATGCAGATGAGCAATCAGGTGATGGACATGAATACGGTGATGTATCCGGAAGCGGGGGGTATGGGGGGGATGAAGATGGATGCGGACTCGGGAATGGCTGGTATGAGCATGGGCGCCGGCACCACGCTGAATTATGCGATGCTGCGGGCTCCGGAGCGGACCGTTTTGCCGGATGCGCCTGTGAAGGTATTGCATTTCGATCTCACGGGGAATATGAACCGGTATGTCTGGACCATCGATAATAAGGCTGTTTCGGAAGCGGATAAGATCCTGATCCGGAAAGGGGAGAATGTCCGCATTATTCTATACAACGGTACTATGATGCGGCATCCGATGCATCTGCATGGGCATTTCTTCCGGCTGCTGAATGGACAGGGGGACTATGCGCCATTAAAGAATGTGGTAGACATCATGCCGATGGAAACAGATACGCTGGAATTTGCTGCAACGGAGAGCGGGGACTGGTTTTTTCATTGCCATATCCTATACCATATGATGAGCGGGATGGGTCGCATCTTTCACTATACGGATTCAACCGGGTCGGCATTTTCGCCAATACCGGGGATAGATGATCCGCAGAAGGCGCTGAAGAAGATCTACTCCGATGACCGGGAGATCAGGCCGATGGCCCGAGTGGGGCTTGAAAGCAATGGTAGTGACGGGGAGGTCATGGTTGCGAATACACGTTACCGTTTCCAGTCGGAGTGGCGTATCGGTACTGATGGAGATAAGGGCTATGAGAGCGAAAGTCATTTTGGGCGTTATCTCGGAAAGATGCAGTACTGGCTGCCCTATGTCGGTTGGGATTTTCGCTATCGCCGGGACAGCAGACCGGAAAAGAATCTTTTTGGACAGACAGATACGAAGGACCACCGGAATGTGTTCTGTTTTGGGGTGCAGTATACCTTGCCGATGCTGCTGATCGCCGACTGGAGGATCGATCAGCATGGGAATCTCCGGCTCCAGCTGGGCAGGGAGGATGTAACCGTTACCAGCCGGTTAAGACTCAGCTTTATGGTCAATACCGATAAAGAGTATATGGCGGGTTTGCGGTATATTCTTACAAAATATATTGGCCTGTCGACGCATTATGACAGCGATATGGGTTTTGGGGCAGGGCTTACCTTTAACTATTAGCAGGCTGGATCAGGTCCCATAGATTCCCATACAGATCTTCAAAGACTGCGACCGTCCCGTAAACTTCTCTGCTGGGCGGTCGCACTATTTTTACCGCCTTTTCTTTCAGCTGTAGTATGTCACGGTTTATATCATCGGTATGTAAGAACAGGAAGACCCGTCCTCCTGTCTGGTTGCCGACCCGGCTGAGCTGTTCGTCTCCGGATGCTTTTGCCAGGAGAAGCCGGCATTCGGAGGCGGGGGAAGGGGCTACAACTATCCAGCGCCGGGTTTCGCTGAGGGGAGTATCTTCTATCAGTGTGAATCCCAGCTTGTCGACATAAAAGTCGATGGCTTCGTCGTAGTCTCTCACAACCAGGGATAATTGGGCGATGGTTCGTTTCATAATTGAAATTAAGAAATTGTCGTGATCACCCCTTACAAATGTCAGGCTTACCCCCTGGGACTGTAGGGGAAAGTTCTCAACTTTATGACAGAAAAAAGTTACATATGGACACGCAGAAATTATCCAAACAGGTTGAAGAGACCGGCGCTGCCGTTATCGATGAATTGAACCTCTTCAGCGAAGAACAGTTGAACCTTGTTCCCTTTGCCGGCAGCTGGACCGGCGGCCAGGTAGGGGAACACCTTCTGAAATCCGCCGGGGTAGTGCAGGTTGTATTTGGACGAACGGCTCCCACCACCGACCGGGCACCCGATGAAAAAGTACCCATGCTGCGGATCTTCCTTGATTTTAGCATCAAGATGAAATCGCCTGATTTTATTCTGCCTTCTGAAGGTTTTCATGCCAGGCAACCACTGATCGATGGGCTGCAAAAGGATTGGGAACGTCTTGGCGAAGCCGTCGATACACTGGATCTCAGCGAGACCTGTCTCGATTTTGAGATGCCGGGCGTTGGGCACCTTACAAGGCTGGAGTGGGTCAGCTTTTATGTGTATCATTCGAAAAGACACTTGCATCAGCTGAAGAATATCTTTGCCAGTTTGCAATAAAGATCTAGCCGGCGCCGGGTGCTTGTGCTACTCGCTCCATGGTGAGGCCAGGATGCAGTCGCGATGGGGGGCAAAACTACAATATAATACCTAACTTTATTGCTCAACCTTTTGACTATGACTCCTTCGCAGAATTGCGTCAATCTTATCAAGTCACAGGAAGGATGCGTCCTTCACCCCTATCTCGATCAGGCTAAGATCCCGACCATTGGTTTTGGGACCACTCGTTATCCAGGGGGTGCCCATGTCACTATGCAGGACAGTCCGATCACGCAACAGCAGGCCGAAAATTATTTGCTCAATGACCTGCAGGATACTGTCATAGCCGTCAACGCCATGATCCCTCCGGGGCTGTCGCAAAACCAGTTCGATGCGCTGGTGGATTTTGCCTACAACGCGGGGACGGGAGCGCTTCACGGGAGTACGCTGCTGCGTCTGATCAAGGCTAATCCCGGGGATCAGAATATCAGCGCTGCTTTTCAGCTATGGGATAAGATCCATGTGGATGGGAGGCTGGAGGTCAGCGATGGGTTGCTCAAAAGGAGGAAAGCAGAGGCCGCGCTGTATTTTACCTAGAGGGGGATTAGTGCCAGAATTTTCCCATTTTTTTGAATAGTACCGGAGGCACGGCCGATTTATTAGTCGATGGCTGTGTGAGGAGTATACCCTTGATGGCGTGCTGTTCGGATATGATGCCGTAGAGCACCGTTTCCTGGCGGGTCTGACTGGGTTGAAAGCTGTATACTTCGTCAATGTCAAATTCGTCCTGGCGTAGGAATATTTTCTGTTGTGCGCAGAACAGTTGATTGTCCATAACGATAAAGTCGGAGGAGTAGCCGCGATTTTGGAGATCTACAATGGCATCGACGATGTTTTGAGTGCCTTTCTTTGACATGGTAAAGTATTTTAATGGTTTTTTATGAAAGCCATCATCTACTATGTAAATATTGTGCCAGCAATTAATGCGTTGATTTTCAGGGACAGCAACTGATAAATGGGGGATAGCTCTGACGATATTTCGTCGGAATACTAAGCGGGATGCGATATAACGCGAGGCGCGCGAACATTAAACTAACGGAGAAGTAAGGCCGATCGGTTTTGTACCGGCCGGCCCTGGTTTTGATATGGCAGCAGTTTTGTTTCTGTGCCGTTTGCGTCTTTTGGGTGTTTTATGCAGTCAGGTTGGAGATCGGGTTTTATGCGGTCAGGTTGGATACCAGGATATCACCGATAGTTTTTGTCGTTTGATTTATCTGGTCGATGTAGCCTTCGAGGGGACCTGCGCCGACGAGGGACCAGAGGGCTCTTTCGCCTTGTTTGGCCTCCACGAGCTCGAGCATTTTATCGGCTACGGGTTGTGGACTGGGGCTTTTCTCTGTAGGGGTAAAATAATGATTTAAGGAATTCTTCACTTTTATCGTGTCTGCACCATAGAATTTTTCAGCGTCGGGGTTAGCGGCCTGTATTCCTTTGGTGACAATATCTGTGGTGGGGTAACCGCCGGGCTGGATAATGGCGACATCGATGCCTGAGGAGCGTAACTCATAATAATAACCAACAGACAGTGCGTCGACTGCGGCTTTGGTGGCATTGTAGACAGTGAAGGTAGGGATCATCTGCCTGGCCTGGACGCTGGATACATTGATAATAAGACCCGATCCTTGTTTGTGCATGGTTGGAAGTACTGCTCTGATCAGGCGGTCGGTACCGATAGTGTTGACCTGGAAGAGCTGGTTGGACTGTTCCGTGGTAAGTGTTTCGCTAACGCCTATAAAGGAAATGCCGGCGTTGTTGATAAGGACGTCGATGATGCCGCCGGAACTGGCGAGAATCGTTTTTATAGCGGCTTGGGCTGATGCTTCGCTGGTGACGTCGAGCTCTACGATCTCGATATTTGCGTTGTTGGATTTTGCCCAGTCGCGGAGGTGTTGGGCGTTTTTGGCGTTGGAGCCGTTGATGCTGCGCATTGTTGCGTATACGGTGTGACCTTTTGCTGCGATCGTTTTAGCGGCGAGGAGACCGAAACCTGAGGAACTGCCTGTTAAAAGGACTTTTTTCATTTTGTTTGTTGTTAGAAATTAGAGAATGTGTTTTATTTGGGTTACTTACTTGTATACAAGTAAGTAATTTGGTTTTAAAAAAAGCATTTCTTCTGAAATGCGGACCGGCTTTGTGTGGCCGGGTGGTTCTTTTGACTGGCTGCCAGGTGATCGCCTTTTGGGACCAGCCTGGTGGTCGGCTTAGTTGGCGACCGGCTGATTGGTGGCTTTAACTGTCATGCTCAGCTGGTTCATTGTCTGTTCGAAATACTCCTTGCCTCTTGCCTGTGCCACCTGGATGGTGCCGGGAAGGGTCGCTATCCATAGCGCTGCGAGATCTTCCGGGGTATCGGTGAAGTGGAACTCCCCGGTGGCAAGGCCTTCTTTAAAATTGGCAACGAGCCAATTATAGATCATGTCCTGGTATCTTTTTGAAGCGAACGTCATTTTTTCGGGTATTTCCAGATAGGCGGATACGCAGGCACCGACGATACATAGGTTTTTGCCCTCATTGAGATAGGTACGATAGACCTCAATAATTGCCGAGACCCTTTCGAATGCCGGTCTATCCGCTACTGAGCGGACCATCCACTGGAAGTCCGCCTGGTCTTTTTCGATAATAGCCACTCCAAGATCTTCCTTGGCCGGGAAGTAATGATGGATCGCGGCGTTCTTGATGTTTAACTCCTTGGCGATCAATTGGTATTTGAAGGCATGGTAGCCCAGTTTCTGGACAAAATCTCTGCCCAGCTCAATGATCTTATCCCGTGTTGTTAATGACCTAAGCATTTTTCAGGTGAGTTAAGATGACAAAGTTACTTACTTGCATGTAAGTAACAAAATTTATTTAGAACAGTATCTTTTTGGGAAGCAATCGCAGAGGTAGGTTCCGGTGATCATAGGCAGGTTTTGTAAAGTGATCATAGGTAGGGGGTAAGGGTGTGTGGGTAAAGGTGATCATAAGCAAGGAGGTAAATAGTGGTCAGAGGGTTACATAGCGGGGTGGTCAGAGCTGGTCAGGCCTTGGCAGCAATCAGGTTGGTGTTCTTTACAATCGTTGGTGTTCTTTAGTCGTTGGTGTTCTTTAAAGGTGGGAGACGTCTTTTGGAGTCCTCCAGGTGAGGAAGTCTCTACCCAATCCTTCGGGGAGGCGGTTGTCCAATAAGTTCAACGAGGGCTGTTGGGTCCCGAGAAACGTATTTTCTTTGGTCAGCGTGTTAACATGCTCTACAATTATTTCATTTTGATGCGGTAAAATGTTAAGTAATAAATACATGTTTTCTTCGTCCTCCATCATTAGAATTCTCTTCATACCAGTTTTAATACAGGAAGTTGCAATTGTCGTACCATTTGTTGCAGCGCATATATGACGGCTTTGCTGTTAGGGATTATTTTGAAGAGGGGATTCTTTTTTCCTGTAATTTCCGGAATGGAATCTACAGAGAATATTTTAGCGATCGATATCGGAGGTTCGCACATCAAATGTACGATACTTAATCCGAAAGGCGAATGGCAGATGGAATACAAGCGGGTAGACACACCCAAAGAGGCAAAGCCGGCCGATGTACTCAGCACAATCAAAGACCTGGTAAAGGGCATGCCGGAATACGGGAAGATCTCGGTTGGGTTTCCGGGTTATGTTCGAAATGGGGTCGTCTATACGGCGCCCAACCTGGGCAATCCAAACTGGAAGAATGTAGATCTGGGGCAGCAGATCAGCAATGCGCTGCAAAAACCGGTAAGGCTGGTGAATGATGCCGATCAACTGGGGTTGGGGGTGGTCAGCGGGAAGGGATATGAAGTGGCTATTACGCTGGGAACTGGTTTCGGGACGGCTTTTCTGATCGATGGGTATTTACTGCCGCATATGGAACTGGCGCATCATCCCATTCACAAGGACATGGATTATGATGATTATATCGGGGAGAAAGAGCTGAAAGAAGAGGGCAAGGAGAAATGGAACAAGCGGATGACGAAGGTGCTGGAGGTGTTGAAGGTGGTATTCAACTATGACCGGCTTTATATTGGCGGCGGCAGTTCGGAGAAGCTGACGATCCCGCTGGAGGAGAATATGCATCTCTTTACGAACAAGGATGGTATAAAAGGCGGCGCCAGGCTGTGGGAACTGGAGGACAGGTATCATATCAGCACGAATTATCCGAAAGCGCAATAACGATCGATCTGTCGGGGCAGACGATCGATCTGTCCCGGCAGGCCGCGAAATTGAAAGCGTTGTTCCAGGAGTAATATGGCAAAAACGGCCGTCAGCAATCGCTTTGATATGCCCCCAAAATGTCAGACACATTTTGGAGGCATTTTTATGTGTTATATAAAACCGATGTCCGAGACAAAGATGGTGCATGGGACAGGAGCTCCAAGGGCCTGAAGGACAAATTCGGTGATGGGCGATGGGTTTCCGAGGTCGCTGAGGAGAATCGTATAGGTCTGCCAGGTACCGGGCAGAACGGTCAGATTTACTGCTATGCCGTAGTTGTTGTTCAGTACGACATGCGCATTTAATCCGCCTGCGGGCACTCCTGTTCCGCCGTAGACCGAGAATTTTATAGCGGTCAGACCAAGATCCGCGGGCCTTAGTGTTGCACCGCCGTAACCGATCTGGAGGGCTCCGTACTGGTCGTTGAAGGTAACCGAGATATTGCTGGCCTCTCCCGGAAGAAGATTCGTTTTGTTATTAAAGTCCAGGGTGCTGCTGTATCCGGTGTAGTTGCCCCATCCATTCTGTAAGCTGCCCACATAGACGATCGATTTAAAGCCAAAGGGGGCGGGGGATTTGCCGCTGCCTCCCGGGGTAAAGGCGTAAATGTATGCCTGGACGATACCTGCCGGGATGATCACCTTTATCTTACCGGAATCTGAATAGATGATCGTTGCTTCTGTGCTGTCGAAGGTGACCCTTGTCAGTCCCTGGAAGAGACTACCGGTGATGGTCATGGTATCTCCGGCCGAACCTGTCGATGGTGTGATGTTATTGATGACGGGAGGCGGTTGCTGGATCGGCCAGGTAAATGATGCGGAACCGCCGGAAGTCGTGATGACGAAATTACCCGGGCCTGTCGTACCGAAAGGAATGTTGGGCGCCACGGTGAAGATAGCGGAGGTGCCGGTCACGAGACCAGGCAGGATCGGATTGCTGACCCCGTTGATCGTTATGGTCCTCAGCGTGCCAAGATTACTGCCGAGGATGGCATACTGGCGGCTCAGCTGACCGGAGGCGACGGTGCTATCGAAGGCCACGAGGGTAATGGCCTGGCGGGTGCTGTCTGCCAGTTGCCCGGTCGAGTCGAGCTTTACTGCAAAGCTCACCTGACCGGTATCTGACCGGCTGAGAAGCCTGATCCGGGAGATGGAGGGTGGGCTGCCGGCTTTATTGTCCTTGTGGCAGGCAACCAGGATGAACAGGGGGACCAGGAAACCTGTCAATATGTTGATGGTATGTTTTTTCATCAGAAGTTGTTTTGGGATTAAAATTTATAGGGAACGGGTGGCTGAAGCAGCAGCGGGTCGGCGGCTGTCTCGGTGGATGGTATGGGCAGGAGGAACTGTTCGTCGGTGATCGTCAGGAAGCCGTTGGCATATCGTCCGCTGATGGCGTTGGTCCCGCCGGTGCCCCTGTCCTGCTGGGAGATGACCAGTTTTGCTATGGGATGCGTAGATACATTGAACCCATCGATGCGCTGCAGGTCGTACCAGTAATCGTTCTCGATAGCAAACTCCCTTCGTCTTTCCTCGATGATATCGTCCCGGTAAAGGGTTTGGGGAGGAGCGCTGGGGTTGCCATAATAATTCACGGCGGGGTTGGGGGTCGTATAGCCGCGACGGATGGAGGTCAGTGGAGATAGTCCCGCCCTGCTGCGCACTGTATTGATAGCGTTGAGCGCGGCGGGGTCTGTACTGGTAGCGGCGCCGGCCATGATGGCTTCCGCGAGGATAAGATAGACTTCTGAATAGCGCATCATATAGGTATTGTTCCCTGTGCTTTGTGCGGCGCCTATTCCTCCATTGTCTGCCGGTGTGCCGATGACATATTTTTTTACCTGCATATAGGTGCCCTGGGAATTGGCTGTGAGGGGCAGGGTATAACCACCGGTGGCCTGGTTGATCTGCGGGTATTTTGAACCGGGCATCATGATCGTTGCACGGAAGCGGTTGTCGTGGACCGTATCATACTGGTCGAAGAGGCTGAATGTCGGTCCGAGCTGGCCATACCCGTCCCCGGTGCCTGTGATCACGCTGTTGTAGGCAAGACTTGCCTGCTGGCCGTTGCCGAGTCCATAGGCTGCGCCTGCCGCCCAGTGGAGGGCTACGATGGTCTCTTCGTTGTTGTTGTTGGCTGTCAGGAAGAGATCACCGAAGGTCTTACCCTGGATGTCGGTCCCGTAGAGCTTGAACTCGCCGCTGCTGATGACCTTTTGTGCCTCGGCTTGAGCATTGGTATAATCCTGCATATAGAGGTAGACCTTTGCGAGGAGGGCGGAGGCCGATCCGCTGGATACGCGTCCCTGTCCGCCGTAGGAACCGCCGCGGATCATCGGGGTGCAATTGCTTTCCGCGAATTTCAGGTCGTTGATGATGAACTTGTAGACGTCTGTCACCGGATTGGTGTTGACCTGGTAGTTGCTGATATAGTCGGAATAGTTCGCGATGATCGGAACCGGGCCGAAGAGTCTGACGAGATGGAAGTAGGCGAGGGCGCGGAAGAGGTGGGCTTCGCCAAGGGCATTGTTGATCGTAGCTGCATCCACAGTCTTATTCACTTTGACGGGTAGTGTATTTATCAGGGCGTTGGCCTGCGCCACTACCGTGAACAAAGAATTCCAGCAGGCTGATAACTCGAAGTTGTTGCTGGTGACGGTGAAGTTCCCAAAGTTGATAACGTCGCCGGAATAGGTGCGGCCATTGCCGCCATAGAGCTCGGAGATGGACCAGGCCACCTTGGTATTGTACCCGAACCAGGGTGCGCCGTAGAGGATATTTGTGCTGGCCTGTACCTGGGCCGCGGTCTGATAAAAGTTGTCGACGGTGATCTGGTCTACGGGTGGTCTGTTGGAAAAGGATTTGCTGCAGCTTGTGAGGGCTGCGGCTCCGATGATGAGGAAGATGTATTTTTTTATATGACTGTACATGATCATTTGCGTTTTGAGGTTAGAATTCAGCATTGAGACCAAAAGTTATCGTCCTTGGAATGGGGAATCTACCGACGTCCACATTCGAGAGGAAAACATTCTGGTTCAGGGCTCCTATCTCCGGGTCCAGTCCTTTATAAGGAGTGAAGACGTAGAGGTTCTGACCGCTGACATAGGCGCGGAGGCGTGTCATTTTCAGAATGCCGATGTACTTCTTTGGGAGGGAGTAACCCAAAGAGACGTTCTGGAGCCGCAGGTAGGATCCGTTCTCTATAAAGCGATTGGACATATACAGATTGGCGTTGTCCCCTGCCCGTATAGCGGGGACATTGGAGTTGGGGTTTGCCGGGGTCCAGAAATTGGCGTTGGCGGCCAGCTGGTTCTGATAGAGGCTGTTCAGCGAACCGATCTGGTAGTTGAGGGCGTTGAGGATCTTTGCGCCATAGGAACCGTTGAGGAAAATATTCAGATCAAACGACTTATAGCTGAAGGTATTGCCGATGCTGTAGGTAAAGGTCGGATTTGGTTTGCCGAGCGGAGCCTGATCCTTCTGGTCTACGACTCCGTCGTGATTGATGTCTTCGTACTGTATATCACCGAGCCAGGTGGTGCCTGCGCCGTTCGGGTTGTTGTATTTTGGGAGGCCGAACTGGACGGGAGCGGACTGCAGTTGTTTGGCTGTTTTAAAGATACCGATGTCCTTGTATCCGTAGAACTCACCCACTGGGCCTCCGACCTGGGTCTTTGTGACCTGGAAGGAGAGAAAGCTGATGGTAAGGTTACCCTGTATAGAGGGGGTACCGTTGGCGAGCGAAACGACTTTGTTGACGTTGGAGGAAAAGATGAAGGTGGAGTTCCATTTGAAGTTTCCTCCATCGATATTTTTTGTACGGATGGTGACATCTATTCCCTTATTCTGCAATTGTCCGCCATTAATATATGGTGGTGAGATAATGCCGTTGCCGCTGTATTCTGCGGTGGCGCCGAGCAGAAAGGCGGGCAGGGATGCGGCGAAGAGGAATCTTTTGGATTCTTTCTTATACCCGTCGACACTGACATCGATGCGGTTGTTGAGGAGGCTGAAGTCGAGGCCTATATTATACTGTACGGCTGTTTCCCAGGTGACGCCGGGATTGGCCACGTTGCCGTAGGCATAGGCGGTTCCCAGACCGGAGGCATAGGTAGTCAGGGCTGCGCCGTAGCGATAATTCGGGATCGCCTGGTTACCGACCTGTCCATAACCAAGACGGAGTTTGACATTATCTGCGATGTTCTTCAGCTTGTACCAGAAAGGCTCTTCGGACATCCGCCAGGAGGCTGCAAAGGCGGGGAAATAACCTGTCTGGTGGCCGGGTTGGAATTTGGAAGATTTGTCGGCGCGGAAAGTAGCCGTCAGGCTGTATTTGTTGTCATAGGTATAGATGGCCCGGGCGAATGCCGATTCGAGGGAAGAGCTGGCTTTGTATTCAGTGGCGGTGGCGGTGGATGCCGTTCCCTGGTTGAGGGTCTGGATGGTATTTGTCGCGAAACCCTGGATGGTATTGGTGGTGCCTCCCCAGTTGGACACGCTGACCTCGTGTCCGGCCTGTGCGGAGAGATCGTGGCGGGTACCAAAGATATGGTGATAGGAAAGATATTCCCGCCAGCCCCAGTATTGGGTGTTGGAGGGGTACTCTATCAGTTTTGCCGTCTGGTTGACAAACTGCGGACCGTAGGCATAAGTCGGCAGGAACACTTTTGCGTTGGCGAAGTTGAGATCGGTGTTGGCTTCTGAACGAAGAGTGAGGTCTTTAAAGATCTTCAGGTCGGCATAGAGGCTGCCGTTGAAATTATATCGTTGCAGGTTGTTGGTGGTATTGAGGGCTACTGCCACGGGGTTGATCTGGGCGTTGATCTGGTTGGCGGGCGGGCCGTAAAAACTGCCGTCGGGATTGTAAACGACCTGGTCGGGGGCATTTAGCAGGGCCGTGTATACGAGACCGTTGTTATCGCTCAGCGCCACGCGCTGGTTGGAATAGCTGCCGGCGAGGGTGGTGCCGATGGTCAACCAGGATTTCGCATGAGCGTCTATGTTGGCGCGGATCGAATATCGTTTGAAATCATCGGGACCGATGAGGGTGCCCTGCTGATCGAAATAGCCGCCGGAAACATAATAGTTAACGCCGTTCTGTCCTCCGGAGATAGATACCTGGTGGTTTTGCTGGGGCGCGGAACGGAAGATCTGTTTTTGCCAGTTGGTACCCTTTGGCAACAGGCCGGGATTGGCGAACTCTCCGCGTCGCTGGATATTGATGGCATCGCTGAGGGCGTTCTGTAACGCGGCGTATTGGGGGAGGTCCATCATCTTCAGGAATTTTCCCTGTTCCGCCGTACCATAGTACCCGTCATAGGAAAGGCGGGCGGTGCCGCTCTTACCGCGTTTGGTCGTAATGATAATGACCCCGTTGGAGGCCTGGCTGCCATAGATCGCCGTGGCGGAAGCATCCTTCAGGATATCGATGCTGGCAATGTCTTCGGGGTTGAGGGTGGACAGGGGGCTTACGCTTGCCTCCCCGTCTCCGCCTCCCGACTGCCCCTTATTGGAAAGGCCGACGGGGCGACCACTTTGGGCGATGTTGTTGGCGTCTCCGGACATGGGCACTCCGTCGATAACATAGAGGGGTTCGTTGGACAGGCTGAGCGAGGTGATACCACGGATATGCACAGACGTATTACTGCCGGGTGCGCCGGAGTTCTGCTGTACGTCGACGCCGGCGGCCCTGCCCTGGAGGAGCTGGTCGACGCTGGACATGGGGATATTGGCGATGTCCTCTCTTTTTACGCTGGAGATGGCGCCGTTGACATCCTGTTTACGTTGGGTTCCGTAACCGATGACCACGACGTCCGACATGGAGGAGATGTTGCGTCGCATCCGGACGTCGAAGCTGCTCTTTTTGCCAAGGGAGATCTCTTGTGTCTGCATGCCGACAAAGGTCAGGATCAGGGTCTTTGCATCGGATGGAACGTCAAGCTGGAAGTTACCGTTGGCGTCAGTCTGGGTCGATACTTTTGCGCCTTTTATCGTGACCGTTACGCCCGGCAGGGGGGCGCCCTGTTCATCGGTGACGTGGCCTTTGATAGGTGGCGGCAGCGGCTCAGGGCTGGCGGGATCGTTGTTGCGTGGTGTGGGCGGTCTCTCGGTGACAAAGACTGTCTTGTTCTGGATATAGTAACCCAGGGGCTCATTCGAGAAACAGCGTTCGAGCACTTCGGTCAGGGGGGCATCCTTTACATTTAGGCTTACGGGTTTTGCCGAGTTCAATAGTGATGCATTACAGAAGAAGGTATAACCCGTCTGTTTTTCAATCTCGCTGAACACTTTTTTTAAAGTCAGGTTATGCCCGGAGAGCGTTACATTCTGGGAGAATACGCCGCCATGGGCATGCAGCAAGGCAATCGTAAGCAGCGCAATGGTAAACTTCATCGCCAGGAAGATTTGATGATGAGAAACATGGCTTTTGCCAAAATCTTTCATAATTTTGCAAGGTTTGGGTTGTCAATAAGAAACTATCCGGTTTTATATTAAAATGACCCAACGTATTCAGCCAGAGGCGGGCCAACGCTTCTGGCTTTTTTATTGGGACAAGTTTTACGGCAATACGGTCAGCGTGGTCCCTTCCAGCTGGAAATGAACCTTGCTTTTATCCAGACCGGCCAGTACCTGGGTCAGGTTGAGGTCTCTCCCCATCTTACCCCAGAACAGGGTTTTTGTCGGGGTCCCTTCGTATTTTACCTGTATCCCATACCAGCGGGCGAGCTGACGCATGATGGTATGGATGTCTGCGTCGTCAAAGCTGAAATAGCCATTCTTCCAGGCCAGCGCTTCATCGGTATTGGCGTCTTTTATGAGGACAAAAGCTCCGGTTCCTGCTCCAGCCCGGGTTCCGGTTCCGGCTCCGGCGGGTGCGGTTTGCCCCTGCTGTCCGGGGGCAAGGATAAGGGATTGGTTGTCTTTGACCAGCCGGACCGAACCTTCCATGAGGGTGGTTTTTAGTGAGCTTTCATCGGTATATGCGTTGACGTTGAATTTCGTGCCGAGTACCTGTATGTCCATGCCACCCACAAGCACGTGAAAGGCTTTGTTCTTATTTTGCGCTACTTCGAACCAGGCTTCCCCTTTGAGGTCGACCGTTCGGGCCGCGCCGCTGAAAGACGTGGGGAATTTAAGGGTTGAAAGGGCGTTGAGCCATACTTTGGTGCCATCCGCCAGTGTGACCTGGTATTGACCGCCTGCCGGGGTGGCGATGGTATTATAGCTGATGGCGGCATGTTCGTCGGCTATGGCCTGATAGACCAGATTACCCTGGCCGGCCTTTGTCAAACGGGCTTTTCCCTGTATGGAAAGGAGGCCTTTTTTTGTGCTGTCGAGGACTAACTTTGAGCCATCGGAAAGGGTCAGGATGGCGTGGTTGCCGCCGGGGTAGACCTCGTTCTTATATTGGCTGACTGTGGGAGGTTGATGGTTGACGGAACTATGTTGTTTTAAGAGGCCTGCGGCGACCAGGAGGCCGGTCAGGATGGCTGCTGCGGCGGCGTATCGTATTTTTAGCGGGATGAATTTTGCTCTGGCTCCGGGGGCGTTGGTGCTGGTTTCGCTCAGGGCAATTTCGGCGCGGGCTTCCATTTCTTCGTGAAGATACTTGTCCAGCTTACCTTTTGACAGCAGGTGGAAGAATACTTCCTTTTCCCTGTCGGAAGCCTTGTCTTCCATGTAACGGCTGACGAGCTGTTTGTATAGAGCTTTCCTTTTCATTGGCATGAGCGTATACCGATAAAGACAAATGGACGAAGCCGGTCGGGTACATGGGTGGGAAATATTTTTTTATTGATTGGCGGAGAGGGCCAGAAAAAGGACAAGAAGCAGGTTCCTGGACAGGCCGAGGTCTTTTGTCGTGGCTTCTTTCAGGACTTTTATAGAATTGATCATGTGTCTTTTTACGGCGTTGCCTGAGATACCGAGCTCGCGGGCGACCTCTTCGTAGGTGCGGCCCTGCTCTTTGCATTGGCGGTAGATCTCGCGGGTCCGGGGCGGGAGGGATGACAGGATCTTTTGAATGAAGCGGTCGTAGTCGCGATCGATGATCGAGTCGTCGGCGTTGGGTTCGGTGGAATGTTTCAGGATCTCGCTCATCACTATCCGGGATCTTGTCAGGGACTTCATTACGTTGATGGTATGATTGCGGGCGACGGAGAACAGCCAGGGCCCGAAGGTTTTTATCTCCTGCAGTTTGTCGCGGGCTTCCCAGATCTTCAGGAAAACTTCCTGCTGCAGGTCTTCGGCCAGCTGCGGGGATTTGACAAGGCTGAGTATATATGAATATATTTTGGGATGGTAATATTGGTAGATGCGCTCGAAGGCAGCTTCGTTCCCTGCTGCCATTTCGGATAGCAGCCTGATCTCATTATATTGATTATCAGCAGTCAATTTCAAGTGGTCAAGCGGTGAAAGGCAAGATACAAAAAAAATTACCTTTGGCTATGCAAATCCTTCAATATTCACTTACTCTTCCGCAGAAGCGCAGGGGTTTTCACATCATCACACCGGAGGTTGTCCGGGCTGCGCCTGGCATTACGCAAATCAGGAAAGGGATCTGCCAGGTTTTTATCCAGCACACTTCGGCTTCGCTGACGATCAATGAGAATGCTGATCCTACGGTGCGGCGGGATTTCGAAACTTTTTTTAATAAGGCGGTGCCCGAGGGGGATGCGGATTATGTTCACAATGATGAAGGGCCGGATGATATGCCGGCTCATCTGAAGGCGGCGATGCTTGGGAGCTCTGTTATGATCCCTATCAGTAATGGCCTGCTGGCCCTGGGCACCTGGCAGGGGATCTATCTTTGTGAGCATAGGAATTTTGGGGGGAACAGGGAATTGGTGGTTACCTGTTGGGGGGAGTAACAGCGTATTGTCTATCCGCCGTTTGGTACAGCTCCTCAGGTATCTGCGACAGCGTGGAGGCATGGACCTGATCACCCAGACCATAGAATTTCTGGAAGCTCATGATCAGCGGACGCCATTTGTCCGGGTCGATGCGATTGATCTGTCCTTCCGCCATGATCGAGGGATCGAGATGTACGCGGACGATCTTTAATTCGAGGCTGAGGATCCTGCCGCGCTGGAGAGGTTCTTCTTCGCTGACGGGATGAATGGCGGTCAGTTGTGCTTCCAGTTGAATGGGGCACTCTTTTGCACGGGCGGGTCGGACGATGTCCGATGGTTGAGGAGTGAGGCCCGAGATGTGGAACTTATCCTCTGCGAAACGATAACCTTTTAGCCTTTTTCCTTCGGGAACGGGATTGGAGCCGGTAGTCAGCGCCAGGTTATTTACAGCCTGTACTTCGTTAATGGAAGGCAGGTTGATGACGCATTCTTTTGTACGGAGCAGGTTTTCGGTTGTTTTCGAAAAGGCGGAGATACCGATGATACAGCGCCAGCCCAGCCAGAAGGCGGAGGAGATGGGCGCGAGGTTGAAACTGCCGTTGGTGTTTTCCGTGCTGAGGAGGGCGACGGGGGTGCCGAAATAAAGGATCGAAGGATAACTGACCTGGTGCATGTTGTTGTATTTACCTGCAAAGGTTTGATAAAGTTTGTGCGGAGAAAACCCGGTTCTTGCTTGATTGGCAAAAAAATAGCGGGACAAATCTTTGTCCCGCCAGTTTATTTTGTGCCGGCTGCCTGCCGGTATTGCATCAGCGGCGTGCCGATATTGCGCCGGCTGCCTGCCGGAGGTTAATCTTCTGTTTCTTCGGAGGCTTCATAGTTGATGCCTCCTTCAGCGATGCCGGTGAGGATCTGATCGGCATTCTTTTCTTCCTGAAGGGTTTGCTGGAGCAGACTGGCGACGTCGTTGTGCCCCAAGGTTTTTGCGATCTGGATCAGGCCGCCGTAGGTTGCTATTTCATAATGCTCTGCTTTTTGGCCGGCGAGGACAAGGGCCACGTCACGGGTTGCGGTGCCAGCCTTTGTGTCTTCGATGACAGAGGCGCCTTCTTCGGTAATACCTTCCATGGCGTCGCATTTTTTTGCCTGTGGCTTGTGGCCCAGCATGTCAAACGCC
>DATJJA010000093.1:0-133164 GCA_035492595.1 Puia sp. | reverse complement strand
GTTATCGTATTGCTCGAACAGATCGGTAGTAGTAGACTCCGGCGAGTTGTCCTGGGCAGGGCGCTGATCGGTAATTAGTTTTACATTCCCATCGGGGTAATAGGTGAGCGTTACTCTACGGTCGATCAAAAATCCGACATTATCTACTTTGTGATCCCAATCAATTTCTTTAACCTGGTCGCCATTGTACATAAAGCTGACGTGCCGGTAGGTAATATTTTCCTGGTTTATAAAGTTGATCATAGACAGTTTACCTGCATTATCGTACAAATACCGCAGGGTGTCGTGACTGACGATGATATTGTTTCGCATCTCGGCGATCCTGTTCCCGTTATAAACAATATCGTAGATATTAAATCCGGAAGCAAAATCAACCCTGGTAACCATGCTATCGCTGTTATATTCGAAATGGTAGAAGGGAGAAGGCAGGTGTGGTATCGTAATATCTTTTAGCAGGACCTTCTTAACAGCGTCAGATGGTGGAGGGGGTGTTGGGTTATTGGTATCGTCTTTCTTGCAAGAGAAGAGGAGCAAGGTAAAAACCACTATCCGGAAAGCTTCATTGTACCGCATATTCACTTTTGGGGTAAAACTAAGCTACGGCCCTGTCAAAAGTTGACAGGAACCGATGTAGTGTGAAGTTGGGTGTATGAATGGGGTTTTTTGTTTTCCTAATGGTGGATGGTCGGGGCGTGTTAACTTTTTCGTCCGGCTTTTTTTAAATAGTCCTGATAGCAGCCGTGGATGGCCTCATCATATCCCGCGCGGTCGGAAAAGGCTTCAGGGTGATAGCCGTCACCCGGTTTGCGTTTTTTATCCAGATCGAACTGGCTGGCGTGAGCGGCAAACCAGAGATCAAATTGCAGTTTTTTCATTGCATCCAGCGTATAGGCATAGTCTTTCTCAACCTGGGGATAAGTAGGCATGCCCGGGAATTTTGTGTCGTCAAGGATCGTTGGGATATTGGCAATGAGGATACGATATGTCCGGGCTTCATCCTTCACGTCGAAGAGAAAGCTGGAGGATCCCTTGGTGTGACCCGGATGGTGTAGCACTACGACCTTCATATCCCCCAATCTTACGGTATCCCTATCGTGCAGGAGGCGATCTGCTTTTACCGGTTGGAAGATCATTCCGTGACCACCCATTAAAAAGTCCGAACTACCGCCATCGGCCAGTACGGGCGCATCCATTTCCTGGACCATAACCCGGGCGCCTGTCATTCTTTTTATCGCCGCGAATCCGCCGACATGGTCGAAGTGAGCCTGGTTAGTCAGCAAGATCCTGATATCCGAAGTTTTGAACCCCAGCTCTTCCACGTGCCGCCGGATCATCGTATCCGACCCGGGAAGACCGGTATTGATCAGGATATGACCCTGTGGTGTGGCGATGAGATAGCAGGCAAGGTCGTAGCTTCCGACGTAATAGAGATTGCCGGCCATGCGGAAGGGTTTGTATTCCTGAACCCAGGAGGGTTTAAAGTTGGGTAGAGGGATGAGTTTTTGGGCGGTGGAATGGAGGGTGAGGAAAGAGAGGACTGCTACGAGCAGGAGGGCGGCGAAGTGAAAATTAATTTTTTTCATAAGACGTGGGTCCGGACAACATTGCCGGATGATTCGAAAATAAAATTAAAAAGTGAGGAAGGATGGGCTGATTTGATCGGCGGTTATTCCGGCCGGACCGAAGGCAGTTTTTTGAGTGCAATAAAAATAAAATACCTTTGAGCATCTTCGGATAAGGGGAAAGATTGTTCCTCAAATCCTTTCACGATGTTAATACAATACTGTTCGGACCTTCATCTTGAATTTCCGGAGAATCGAAAATTTCTTGCCAGAAACCCACTACAGCCTGTAGGGGATATTCTTATAATTGCAGGCGACCTCGTTCCTTTTCAAGACTTAAGTAAGGCCTCGGAGTTCATTGATCTTGTAAGCGATCATTATTCTGGTGTTTACTGGGTGCCTGGAAACCATGAATATTATGGAGGTGATATCTCCGATAAGCCCAATCCCCTTTGCGAAAGAATAAGGGATAATTTCTTTTTAGTTAACAATCACTCTGTTACTCAGGGAGGTGTCAAGCTTGTTTTCACCACTTTATGGAGCCGGATCAGCCCGAATCATGAGTGGGATATTCAGAGAAGCGTCTCTGATTTTTCGGCTATCAGGTACAAGGAAGAAAAATTTACCACTCAGGGCTTTTCAAGTCTTCACAAGGAAAGTGTGGATTTTTTGAGAGGCACTTTTCGTGAAGAACGGAAAGAAAAGATGGTTGTGGTCTCTCATCATGTCCCGACTCTAATGAATTATCCGAAGGTTTATAAAAGCAGTCCGTTGACAGACGCTTTTGCTGTAGAGTTATTTGATCTTATTGCAGATTCCGGGGTTGATCACTGGATATATGGTCATCACCATGTTAATACGCCGGAATTTAATATTATGAAGACAAGGATGCTTACGAATCAATTGGGCTATGTTCGCCAATTCGAGCATAGGTCTTTTAGAAGAGATGCTGTAGTGGAAATAAAATGATTAAACATGAATACATATAAATTTATAAAAGAAGGGCGGGAATGGTATATTGATCTGCCCGAATATCTTGCTGGTGGTGAGCTCGGCCGAATTGTCCGCGATAAATTTCAAGGTGTCGTAACGCGTAATATGACCACCAGCCTTTATAGAACGCTATAGGGGAGAGTTTGTGGGTTAACAGGCAAAAAATAACGAGGGGGGCGAAATGGAGAATTTGACATTTTGCAAATAGTCTATATATTGGTGTGAATTGCTCAAAAATTCAATACCACAAAAGGGTTTAACATGGAAGACTTCTCAATAACAACAAGATTAACCGAAAAGGAGTACTCGAACGTCATGTTTTTAGGACTTTACCGAAAACCAGGATTTATAGCTGCCGGTATTTTGGGGTTTTATTTTCTCTTAACGATCGTTTTGGACTATTTTAAGGTAATAGCTTATTATTCAGACACGCCATATCTTGAAATTTTTCTTGGGCTGTTTCTATTATTATTTCCTTCATTGATTGTGCTTGCATCTGTAAGACAATTTCGGTCAAACCCAAGCTTTCAACATGAGATGACATTTGCTTTTAGTGAAGATGGTTATAGGGTTCAGGGACTTAATTTTAAGGGCGAGTTTCAGTGGGCGCATATAATAAAACGAAAGGAAATAGACAATTTCTTGATTTTGTACCACAATAAAAGAGCGGGAAATTTTATCGACAAAACAAAGTTGACAGCCGAACAATTGCAATTTATAAAATCCAAGGTCAAAGGCAAATAACATCAAATGCAAAAGGACCTGATTAACAGGGCTTTTTAACTTGTGATTGGGGCGGGATCGAACTGGATTGAGTTTGAATGACTTGTTTTTGAAGCTGACGAGTACGCTGTCTTTTGCCACGATTATTTTATGTGATCCTGGTTGTCTGTGGGGTTGAATTGCGCGAAAGTGAGAATAGATAGGATCAGGCTGGAGAAGAGAAGAAGAGCTTTTTTCATGTACTACGGTTTTGCGGGAAGATGTGGCGGTACGCGGAATTACAGCAGTTTCAAAAATTCAATAAGTCCTATGGCCTCGGCACCCTCTGAAATTGGAAAACGTTCTGTCCCTGAATAGACGACGAACTTATGTGTTGCCGCAATGTCTTCACACGCGGAGTAAAATCCTTTTTTAAGACTTGGGGCGGAGGACCGTTTGATTTCTACCGCCCAAACCTCTTTTTTCGGTCCTTCCAATACGAGATCAATTTCCGTTTGCGTTGTTGTCCGATAGTAGCTGTATTGCCATTTATTCGATAAGCCTAAAATTATATTTTCAGCAACAAAACCTTCCCAGCTTGCCCCTAAAATCGGATTGCCGAGCAGGCTGTCAAAGTCCGATATATTCAGAAGTTTATGCAAGAGTCCTGTATCTCGCAGGTAGATTTTAGGAGATTTAATGAGTCGTTTTTTAGTGTTCCCCGCCCAAGGTTGAATTTGCCTGACCATATAAAAATCGGTCAAAATATCCAGGTATGATTTTATGGTAGTATGGCTTACTTCAAGACTTTTACCAAGCTCGGAAAACACAACTTGCTGCCCATGATAATGCGCCAGCATTGTCCAGAATTTTTTCATCCGGGTTGCCGGAATTTGCGGCCCCATTAAAGGTATATCGCGCTCGACGTAAGAAGAAATGAAATCGTTCCTCCATTCCCAGCTTTCATCGTCTGTTTCCGCCAAATAGCTATTCGGAAAGCCGCCGCGAAACCACAATTTTTCAGGATTGAAACCAAGGGGATCCGTTTTATAGACTTCTATGGCGGAAAACGGACTTAATTCCAGATAACGTATTCTTCCGGCAAGTGTTTCCGAAGATTGTTGAAGTAAATCACGGGAAGCTGATCCCAGTAACAGGAATTGCCCCGTTTTTTCTCCTTTCCTTTTGCGAATATCAACTAAGCCTCTTAAAATTCTGAATAGGTCCGGTTTGCGCTGTACTTCATCAATAATGAGAAGCTGGTTTTCAAATCGCCCTAAATAACCTTCCGGGTCACTCAATTTGCTAAGATCTGTATCCAGTTCCAGATCGAGGTAAGAAGTTTTTTTATCAAGGCCCAGCTTGGTTATTTGAAAAGCAAGTGTTGTTTTTCCTACCTGCCTGGGCCCTACCAGGGCGACAACAGGCATGTTGGTCAGGGCATTCGCCAGGTTATGTTCAAGACTCCGAGGTATCATGATAGTTTTATGAAGGTCAAACTTTCAATTTTCAATAAAAATAATTAAAAAATGAGATAAATGAAAGTTTGACTTTCAAATTGCATTATTTGGGCTAAATTGAAGACAGGGCACAAAAAAAGGCCGCATTTCCAGGGAATATACGGAAGCGTATCAATGGTATGAGAAAGAGCAGAAAGGCTTAGGTGCGCGTTTTGAAAGAATTCCTGAACTTCGTATGGAACAGAACCATGCAGTCGGATTGTCAATGTGCTGTGCTGGATAATTTGTGACCTTAAGTGTGGTGTGGGGTAAGGTCGAACCGCCGACACATGGATCTTCGGCTCTTTAGTTTGACCTTTATGATCTCTGTACTTCTATCTTCACTACATCCCGCAGCAGGATGGGTTTGATATGCATCTCGAAGAAATGAGTTTTGCTCCCGCTGATCGTACTATCCTTGAGTAAAAGAGTGTTGAAATAAAAAGTTTTATGTGAGCTGTCCGCCAACGTTATCCGCACCGATGTCCGATTGGTTACGTCAATGGTTGTCTCTTTCCCATTTTTATCTATGCATTTGAGCTGGTGAAGGCTATTCCCATCGACGCTAAAGGGGATAAACGGAAGGTTAGGAGAATATATGTACTGCCTTTCAGGCTTGGTATCCGCCATTTGTTGCACGAGGCTTTCTGAGGAAAGATGATAAGTGGCGCAGCTGGTCAGGAGTAATGATGCGGAAATGTACAATAGGATCTTTTTCATGGAGGGTTCTATCGGGGTTTATAATATGATATTTGGTAAGGTAGGGCTCTTTTGAAAATTTCTAAATCGGTTTGCAACCTATTAACAAAAATAAATGCTGGTATCAAAAAAAAAGCGACTACGACATTTCGTCGTAATCGCTTGGTTTTGTTAGTGGTGTGGGGCGGGATCGAACCGCCGACACAAGGATTTTCAGTCCTTTGCTCTACCGACTGAGCTACCGCACCTACTACCCCAGTTTGTATTGGGGTGGCAAAAATAGGATTTCCGGGGAGAATACCGAAATAATTAGGGAGGAAAATCCTTAAAAATTTCGGGGCGGCCGTGCAATTTGCGCTGAAAGTCAGGGCAGGCGTCGGAAGTTGCCGGCGCCGATTGCGGGTCCGTGCTTACATCCCGTACTCGCTCAAGAACTTTATTCGCATCAGCTTGAGCTGCTCCCAGGTGAAATTGCCCTCAGAAAGCTCCTGCTGGGCGACCTGGAGGCTGCTGGTTTCGCAGCTTTTGAAGTAATCGATGATCTCGTCCTGTTCGTATTCGTCGAGCATTTCGTCGACGGCATAGTCGAGGTTGAGCTTGGTGCCGCTGGCAGCGATGGTCTCCATATCTTCGAGGAGAGCGTCGATACGCAGGTCCTTGTTCTTGGCGATGGTCTCCAGGGGGATCTTTTTGTCAACCTGCTGGATGATATAGACCTTATTGATACTTTTGTTGACCACGCTCTTCATGATGAAGTCGTCGGGCTTCTCGATGTTGTTCTCTTCTACGTATTTGGCTATAAGCTCGATAAAGGGTTTGCCATAACGAAGGGCTTTGCCCTTGCTTACGCCCTGGCATTTTTCCAGCTCGAGGGTCGTCGTTGGATAAAGGGTCGCCATGTCCTGTAAAGAGGTCTCCAGGAAGATGACGAATGGCGGCAGGCTTTTCTTTTTCGCCTCTTTCTGGCGCAATTCCTTTAACAGCTCGAAGAGTTTTTCATCGGTGGCGGTTGCGCCGGCTGCCTCTGTGTTGTCTTCTTCGTCGTCGGCATTGGCTTCCTCGAAGAGGTTGTTCAGAACGATCTTAAAGGACTTGGGCTTTTTGAGGAAGTCTTCGCCTTTCTTCGTGATCTTCAGCACGCCGTATTCTTCGATGTCTTTTTTCAGCAGGTCTTCCAGTAATACCTGGCGCATGACCGAATTCCAGAAATGTTCGGGTTCGTCCTTGCCAATGCCAAATTCGGCAATGCCTTCGTGACGGAACATCTGGATCTGGGGTGTCAGCTTTCCGGTGAGGATGTTGACGACATAGTTTGTCGCAAAACGTTCGTCGAGGGCCTTGATGGCTTTCAGGACTTTTACGGCTGCGTCCTTTGCTTCTATCCATTCCTTGGGGTGCCGGCAGTTGTCGCATTCACCGCAGTTTTCGGCTGTGTATTCCTCCCCGAAATAGCTCATCAGCACTTTCCGGCGGCAGATGCCGCTTTCTGCATAACCCACCATCTCATTGATAAGCTGGGCCCCGACTTCGCGTTCGCTGAGGGGCTTGTCCTTCATCAGGTGCTCCAGTTTGGCGACGTCCTTGTGGGAATAATATAAGATACAATTGCCTTCGAGACCATCCCGGCCGGCGCGGCCGGTTTCCTGGTAGTAGTTCTCGATACTTTTGGGAATATTATAGTGAATGACGAATCTAATGTCCGGCTTGTCAATGCCCATTCCGAATGCTATGGTAGCAACGATGACCTGTGTGTCCTCGTTGAGGAAAAGGTCCTGTCTTTCTGCGCGGAGCTTGCTGTCCAGACCTGCATGATAGGCAACCGCCTTGATGCCGTTGGCCATGAGCATGTCTGCCAGCTCTTCGGTCGTCTTCCGGTTGAGCGTATAGATGATACCGCTTTTGCCTTTCTGCTGTACGATATAACGGACGATGTTCTTGATCGTCTGATCCTTCTTGATCTTGGGCTGGATCTCGTAGTAAAGATTAGGCCGGTTAAAGGAAGATATAAAGATGTTCGGCTCGCGGAGGCCGAGATTTTTCACGATGTCGCTCTTCACCTTGGGTGTAGCTGTTGCCGTAAGGGCGATGACGGGGATGTTCGGGCTGATCTGGTCCATCATTTCCCGCAGTCTGCGGTATTCAGGCCTGAAGTCGTGCCCCCATTCCGAGATACAGTGCGCCTCGTCCACCGCGAAGAAGGAGATCTTCAGGTCGCTGAAAAATTCCATGTTCTCCTGCTTGGTAAGGGTTTCGGGCGCGACATAGAGCATTTTCGTATGCCCGTTCAGCAGGTCTTCATGCACTTCGCGGATCTGTTTCTTACTAAGAGTGGAGTTGAGGAAGTGGGCGACACTGTCCTTGCTGCTATAGCTCCGGACCAGGTCGACCTGGTTCTTCATCAGAGCGATGAGCGGACTAACGATTATGGCCACTCCTTCACTGATAATTGCGGGTAATTGATAACAAAGGCTTTTGCCGCCGCCGGTAGGCATGATGACAAAAGTGTCCTTGCCCGATAGCAAACTTTGGATAATTGCGTCCTGATTGTCTTTGAAAGCGTCGAAACCAAAATGCTCCTGCAAATGAGCGAGCAGTGAAGTTGATGGTTTGGCTTTTTGCGGGGCTGTTTTGCTACTAACGGCCTTGGCTTTTCTGGTAGTGGTTTTTTTTGTTTCGGTTGTTGCCATGCTCAATAATTTTCTTCCTCACTTATAACCTGATCGAAAGAACAAATCCCCTGTGGGTTAACGGAAAAGTCAGGGTTGTTCCTGGTTTTTAAGGGATGGCGAAGTTACACAAAAAGGGGGGAAGGAGCTAGTCGTTTCTGTTAAAATTGAACCGCTCATCAAAAGCATTAAAAAAAAGAAAATGTGTAAAACGGGGATTTTTAAAGCGTATAATATTGTTCGCCAAGTAATTAAGTGTCAACCATCGTAAAAGTTCTATAAATATCCTAAAAAGGTTTTGAAAGTATCTTACCTGAAATGGGGATTAAAGGGGGATGGAGAAGACCGTAATATTGAATCCGGGGAACGGCGGAAGGAGAAGGGATCGTGGGGCAGAGGCGGGGAAAAAAAGGGGTGGCTGAGTCAAAGGGCTGTTGATTGTCGAGTTGGCATTTTGACGTACGTTTGCGGCACATAACTATGACCAGGGGTAAGAACATCATCGAGACAGGAAAAAATACGATCCGGATGGAGGCCGCCGCCGTCGCGGCCCTGGAGCAGCTGATGGATCATCAGTTTGAAAAGGCGGTAGAGCTGATCTATTCCTGTAAGGGACGGATCGTTATCAGCGGCATCGGGAAAAGTGCCATCATTGCACAAAAAATTGTTGCTACCTTCAACTCTACGGGAACCCCGGCAGTGTTTTTGCATGCAGCAGACGCGATACATGGCGACCTGGGTATGGTGCAGGAACAGGATGTGGTCATGATCCTGAGTAAAAGCGGAGAAAGTCCGGAGGTCAAGATGTTACTATCCCTTATCCGGGGTTTTGGTAATCCATTGATCTCCATTGTGGGCAACCTGGGATCTGTGCTTGCCCGGCAGTCAGATATCGTGCTGAACGCTTCCATTGATCAGGAGGCCTGTATGAACAACCTGGCCCCTACCAGCAGCACAACGGTACAGATGGTTATGGGGGATGCGCTGGCAGTAACCCTGATGGAGCTACGCGGATTTGGCAGTGACGAATTTGCCCGCTTTCATCCGGGGGGGACATTGGGGAAAAAACTCTACTTACGGGTACAGGACGTTTATATTCATAATGCAAAGCCCCGGGTCAGCATCGATACGGCTTTGAAGGAAGTTATTATCGAGATCACGACCAGGCGCCTGGGCGCTGCAGCGGTAACGGACGATCAGGGACAGCTGCTGGGGATCATTACCGATGGGGACCTTCGCAGGATGCTGGAGAAAAAGGGAATGACAGAAGGGCTGACGGCAAGGGACATTATGACAACGAGCCCCAAGACGATAGATGCGGAGGCTTTGGCTATCGAAGCGCTGGACCTGATGCGGGTCCATGATATAACCCGGTTGGTTGTTACTAACGGGAACCTGTATCTGGGTTTCATTGATCTGAACAACCTGATAAGGGAAGGGATCATTTAACAGAAGGGAATAATAGATCTATAATATAGTATGAACAAACATCATTACGTGGTTATCATGGCAGGGGGGATCGGCAGCCGGTTCTGGCCAATGAGCCGGCAGGATTACCCCAAACAGTTCCTTGATATCCTGAATACGGGGAAAACGCTGATCCAATGGACTTTTGACAGGTTCTCGTCCTTTATCCCGAGGGAAAATATTTATGTAGTAACGTCCAACGAATACTCGGACATCGTAAAGGAGCAGCTCCCCGATCTGCCGGAAGCCAATATCCTGGGTGAGCCGTCCCGTAAGAATACGGCTCCCTGTATTGCCTATATTTCGTTCAAATTGCTGCAGGCCGATCCGCAGGCCTCTCTGATCGTGGCGCCTGCCGATCACCTGATCCTCGACAAAACGGCTTTTACAAAGGTTTGCCTCGAAGCGCTGAGCTTTGTCAATAAACACAGCGCCTTTATTACGCTGGGCATCAAGCCCACGCATCCGAATACGGGTTATGGTTATATCCAGTATGAACAGCATTCCGTGTCGGACAATGTATATAAAGTAAAAACTTTCACGGAGAAGCCGAATTTAGAGCTGGCCAAGACCTTTTTGTCCAGCGGAGACTTTCTGTGGAATGCCGGCATTTTCGTCTGGCAGGTGAAGAACATCATCCAGGCCTTCGAAAAATATCTGCCGGAGATGTATGATGTATTTGCCGCAGACAAGGATAAGTTCAATACTCCTGCCGAGAAAGAAGCGGTACTCTCGATCTATCCTCAGTGTACGAATATTTCGATCGACTTCGGGATCATGGAAAAAGCGGATAATGTATATGTGATCCCCTCTTCCTTTGGCTGGAGCGATCTGGGTACCTGGAACAGCGCCTACGAAAATCTTCAAAAAGATTATCTCGAGAATGCGGTTGCCGGTGACAATGTCATTGTTATCGACGCGAGCCGGTGTATGGTGCATGCTCCCAATGACAAACTGGTCCTTTTGCAGGGTCTGGAGAACTTTATCGTTGTGGACACAAAGGATGTGCTGATGATCTGCAGACGGGATAAAGAACAGGAGATCAAAGAATATGTGGCCGAAGTGAGACGAAACAAGGGAGATCAGTATCTTTAAGGGGCCGGCAGGCTGCCGGAATTGCTTGCACGGGCGCCAGGTCCGGCGGCGACTCCGGGAATGCTCCGGCTTTAATAAACATGGCGTCCCCCTATCCACTTCATACAATTCTCTTTCTTGACATCGAAACGGTGTCGCAATATCCTGTTTTTGGCGATGTCCCGCCCGACTGGCAGGAATTATGGCGCCATAAAGCCGAAGCGATCCTTCGGGACAAGCTGCCGGCTACGCCGGAGGAGATCTATGGCCGGGCGGCCATTTATGCCGAGTTTGGCAAGGTCATCTGTATCAGCTGCGGCGTTCTGTCCGGGCCACCTGCCGACAGGAAGCTTTCGCTCAAATCCTTTTATGGCGACGATGAGAAGGAGCTGCTAACGCAATTTTACGATCTGCTTCACAAATGGGGGTCGGAGGGGCAAAAGTTCCTTTGCGCGCACAATGGGAAGGAATTCGATTTCCCGTATCTATGCCGCCGCATGATCATCCATGGCATGAAACTCCCGTCAGTCCTCAATCTTTCGGGTAAAAAACCCTGGGAGATACCGCATATCGATACGATGGAATTATGGAAATTTGGCGAGTATAAAAGTTTTGTCTCTCTCAATCTCCTTGCTCATACGCTGGGGGTGCCGACGCCAAAAGACGATATAGACGGCAGCCAGGTTGGAGACGTATACTGGGTACAACGTGATCTCTCAAGGATCGTAACCTATTGTCAAAAGGATGTAGTCACCGTTGCCCAGGTCTTTTTACGTCTGCACGGGGAAAGTCAGATACGTCCGGAAAATATAGAAATCAAACAATAAGCATGTCTTCTCCTGCAATAGCAAGCAAGCTTCCCGAAGTCGGTACTACCATCTTTACCGTTATGAGTTCCCTGGCAGCAGAATTGGGAGCAGTAAACCTGGGACAGGGATTTCCTGACTTCCCGATGAGTAATGAGCTGGTCTCCCTTGTCGACCAGGCCATGCGGGATGGATTCAATCAATACGCGCATATGAATGGGCTGGCCTCCCTCCGGGAAGTGCTGGCAGAAAAGATCGCGGGTCTATATGGCACTTCCGTCAACCCCGACACACAGATCACCATTACGCCCGGCGGCACCTATGCCATTTACACGGCGCTGACGACGATACTTCGCCCCGGTGATGAGGTTATCGTATTCGAACCTGCCTATGACAGCTATATTCCCAATGTCGTTGTCAACGGGGCCATCCCGGTAAGGATCGACCTTCGGTTCCCTGATTACCGTATCGACTGGTCAGCCGTCAGGAGCAGGATCACCCCCCGCACCCGGCTGATCATGCTGAACACGCCTCATAATCCAACGGGCGCCATCCTTCGGCCGGAGGACATGGACGAACTACGGAAGATCGTAAAAGACACGGACATCTTTATCCACTCCGATGAAGTATATGAACACCTCGTCTTTGACGGGCTGCCGCATACTTCGATCCTTCGACACCCCGATCTGCTGGAGAGGAGTTTCGTTTCCTTTTCCTTTGGGAAGGTCTATCACTGTACCGGCTGGAAGCTGGGATACAGTGTGTCTTCCCCCAGCCTGATGAAGGAGTTTCGAAAGGTGCACCAGTTCAACTGTTTTAGCTGTCATACTCCTTCGCAGGTGGGACTGGCGAAGTATCTTACCGACAAACAGACCTATCTTTCCCTTGGAGCGTTCCTGCAGCAGAAGCGGGATTTTTTTGCCCGGCTGATGACCGCTACGAGGTTCACTCCCCTGCCCTCTTATGGCAGCTATTTCCAGCTGTATAAATACGACCGGATCAGTGACGAACCGGATACGGCGTTTGCGATCCGGATCACAAAGGAATACGGGGTGGCGACGATACCGGTCTCGGTGTTCTATACGGCGGGGAAAGATGACCGGGTAGTGCGTTTTTGCTTCGCTAAAAAAGAAGAGACATTGGAAAAGGCGGCGGAGCGGCTGATCAAAATTTAAATACAACCGACATGAAATCGTTCGATACGCTGGTTTTTGATCTGGGCGGAGTGCTGATCGACTGGAACCCGGACTATCTCTACGCGACCATATTTCCAAACGAAGAGGAGCGGCGCTGGTTTCTCTCGACGATATGTACGCCCGACTGGAATGAAGAGCAGGATGGAGGCCGGACCTTGCAGGAAGGGACGGAACTGCTGGTAAAAAAATACCCGGAGCATGAGGCTTCTATCCGGGCCTTTTATGATCGATGGGAGGAGATGCTGGGTGGTCCTATTCATGCTACAGTGGAGATCTTCCGGGAGCTGAAGGAGAAGACCGATCTGAAATTATATGCCCTGACGAACTGGAGTTCGGAGACTTTTCCTGTGGCGCTGGAGCTGTATGAGTTCCTGCATTGGTTCGATGGGCGGCTGGTGTCGGGAGAGGAGAAGATCCGGAAGCCGATGCCGGAGATCTATCAGCTGCTGATCCGACGGTTCGGGTTCGATCCTAAACGGGCCATTTATGTGGATGATAATCTCCGCAATGTAGGGCCGGCGAGGGATGAGGGGTTTTATGGGATCCATTTCCGGTCGCCGGAACAGTTCAGGGCGGAGCTGGTGGAGCTGGGGGTGTTATAGCGGGGCGAACGCGCAAAAGGGGAAAGGCGTTGCGGCGACGAGCGGGTTGTGGGTCAGCGGAGGGGTATTGAGGGGGCCGCGCCTATTTTAATAGCTGAAACGCCAGAAGGCTCATTACATAGGCCAAACCTGTCATATACACGAGCTGGATAACCGGCCATTTCCAGCTGCGGGTCTCGCGGCGGACCACGGCAAGCGTGCTCATACATTGCATCGCCAGGACATAGAACACCATCAGGGAAACACCGCTTGCGAGGGTATAGACGGGTGTGCCGTCCACCCGCCGGGCAGACTGCATGCGCTGCCGGAGGGTTTGCTGATCGGCGTCCTTCCCACCTTCCACGCTATAGAGCGTAGCCATGGTGCCTACAAATACTTCGCGGGCTGCAAAGGAGGTGATCAGCGCGATGCCGATCTTCCAGTCATAACCCAGGGGGCGAATAACCGGCTCGACCACTTTGCCCAGCAGGCCTGCATAAGAATTCTCGAGAGCGGCGGCTTGTTTTTCTTTTCCTAATTCGACGGCCTGATCCGGATGTTGCCGGATCTGCTGATCGTAACGGGCCCTGGCGGTCTCTATGCGATGGCCCGGTCCGAAAGAGCTCAGCGCCCAGAGGATGAGGCTGATGACCATGATGACCTTGCCGGCATCTACGACGAAGATCTTCGCTTTGCTGATCATGGTTACCACGACATTATTCCAGCGGGGTGCGCGATAAATGGGCAGCTCGAGGATAAAAAAGCTTTTTTCCTTCAGTTTGATGAACCATTTTGCCACATAGCTGACGATCATGGCCATGACCGTTCCCAGCAAGTACAGCCCCATCATGACCAGCCCCTGCAAGCCAAAAATGCCAAGGACCTCTTTACGGGGAATGACGAGGCCGATGAGTATGGTATAAACAGGTAGACGGGCGCTGCAGCTCATCAAGGGGGTGATGAGGATGGTCAGCAGTCTTTCCTTCTTGTTCTCGATGTTGCGGGCGCTCATGATCGCGGGTACGGCACAGGCGAAGCCGCTGATCATCGGCATGACGCTCTTGCCGTTGAGACCTACTTTCCGCATGAGCTTGTCTGTAAGAAAGCTGATCCGGGCCATATAACCGGTGTCTTCGAGGATGGTGATGAGGCCGAAAAGTATCATGATCTGCGGCACAAAAACGAGGATCCCGCTGAGGCCGGCCAGGAGGCCATTGACCAGCAGGTCGCTCCACCAGGCTTCGGGCAGGATATGACCAAGCCAGCCGCCGAGCCTGGAGAAGGTCCAGTCGATGGCGTCCATTGGGAACTGGGCGATCCAGAAGACGCTCTGAAACAGCAGGAAAAGAACACCCAGCAGGATTATATACCCCCAGGTGCGGTCGAGGAAGAGCTTGTCCAGTTTCTCGGTGAAGAGGGTTTTTTCGAGGGGATCGGGCTCCATGACCGTATGCTGCATGATCTGTTTGATGCGGCCGTAACGCTGCAGGATCTCGTCGGCCTGGATACGCGTATGGTTGAAGGCATGGGCCGACTCGATGTTCTCTATTTTGGATTGTATGTCGGTATTGAAATCGAAATGTTCGTGATTGATGAGATAATGGATGGCGGTATAGTCACTGGCTTCGGGAAACAGTTTCCGAACATCCTGTATGGCTCCGGAGGCCAGGCCCTGGTTGTCGATAAAGGCCCGGGGGGGAGCCTGGTGTAATTGACGGGCCCGTAACTCAACGATCTTCTTTAGCTGGGGGATGCCCTTGTTCTTGCGGGGATTGACGGCTACCACCGGGATGCCCAGTTCTCTTTCCAGGCCGTCGACGTCGATCTCGATCCCTTTTTGTCCTGCCAGGTCCATCATGGTCAGTGCGACGACCACCGGTATTTTGAGGTCGATGATCTGCGAGCAGAACAGGAGATTACGTTTGAGGTTGCTGGCGTCCACGAGCAGAATGACCATGTCGGCGCGAACGGAGGGGTCCTGATTCAGGAGGACCTTGTAGGTAACCCATTCGTCGGCGCGTTTTGGGTAGAGGCTGTAGGTCCCGGGCAGGTCGACGATATTGACGGAAAGGCCGGGGGCCAGTTCGCTTATGCCGGTTTTTTTATCTACGGTTACGCCGGGGAAATTGCCTACTTTCTGGTTAAGGCCGGTCAGCGCATTGAAAAGAGAGCTTTTCCCGCTATTGGGGTTGCCCACCAGCGCGATATGGAGATTATGCTTTTTCAATCTGGGGTTGCGTCATCTTATACAAGGGGGCAAAGGTACAATGTTGGACCTATCGGGGCTTACGAAATGCGGAGGAATGTGTTTATAAGATGTTAGGATTGTTTGGTGACTGTTAGAGCGGCGGGCTGGTTGTTTGTTAAAGTACGATCAGCTTGCCATTTTCGTAGAAGGGTAGAACGTTGGCGACGTTGGGGGTTAAACAGTACCGAATATCCTTCTCCAGCCCAAAACCCATGAGTCGATGATAATGTGAGGCATCCTTAGCCTTCATAAACTCATAAAGATCCTCTTTCGCGTCGGTATAGATGGTCTCTGCGATCTGCGAGGAGTCGCAATTGATGGAAAAATGCTCTTTTACCTGGTGAATGACGGCGCCGGCAAACAGGAGGTCTTCGATGTTGACACGATCCTTCCAGGCGGCGCAGCCCAATACAACAGGTTGATTCTGAGATATTAAATAATCGCAGATCGCTCCAAGATTTGGGAACGAGCCGGTGACGATCTGTCCGGCGCCTCTGTCGAGGGCCATATGAAGCAGTTTGGTGCCGTTGGTCGTCGTGAGGACCAGCGTTCTGTTATTTATAAACTCCCGGGGATATTCAAAGGGGGAGTTACCGTGTTCGAGTCCTTCGGCAATCATACCATCCCGTTCGCCGGCGGTGATGCCGTCGATCTGGCGGCCTAATTCGATACATTTTGCCACGCTGTCCACCGGAATGACGCATTTAGCACCGTTATGCAGAGCTGTCGCAATGGTAGAGGTAGCGCGAAGAACGTCGATGATCACTACGACGGCATTGTTGAGATCGTACAAATGCAGTAAGGCCGGAGATAAAGCCGTATATAAGCTGGGTTTGGAATTTGTCATAAATATGTGCCGGAGATACGCTTTAAAAAAATTAGCGTTAGCAAATGTAGGGCTTCGCTGCTTTTATTTATCCAAAATAAACTTCCATTTTTCAGATTCAGCGTATTCCTTGATAGACTGGTTACGTATTTCCAGTAGTTTCTTCATATAGTTAGTGAGAAATAAATGATTGATCAGCCGTCCCAGTCCTCCGTATGGAGATTCGAAATGAAAAAGGTCGATGAGCAGCGTACCGTTGTCGATGCGTTTGAAATGATGTTCGTGCCGGATGCTTTTGAAGTCTCCCTGGACCATTTCGTCGGTAAAGGAAAGGGGGGCGTTCATGGCTGTGATCTTTGACTTGAGGATCCTGAACTTACCAAGGTGTTTTGCCTTCCAGGTTACCGTCTCATCGAGCCTGATGAGTCCGCTGGTGGTTCCGGCGATGGCTTCCTCGCTGGTATGGGCCATGGATTTACGGTGGAGGTCAATGCTACGGGCAAGGTCGAAAACCCGTTCGGCCGGGGCTGCGACAAAGGTCGTTAGGTGAATGGTTGGCATTTTCTGCAAAATGAGATTGGATGGGTGTCCTTTTACAAGAAAAAATCATTCCAAGGTTGCCATAACACCCAAAAAATCGGAGATTTAAAACCCTTATTTAACCGGACAGCGTCCGGAAGATCTAGCTAAAAGGGAGTTTTACCACCTTGGCGAGCAGCAATTTGTCTCTTACTTTGATAAAGAGCTGGGCGTCGATCCGGGCAAAAGCGGGCCGTACATAACCCATTCCTATCGCTTTACCGAGAGAGGGGCTTTGGGTGCCGGAGGTAACTTTTCCGATGGTTGCGCCGGAGAAGTCTTTTATCTCGTAATCGTGACGGGGAATGCCTTTGTCGATCATTTCAAAGCCGACGAGCTTTTGCTGGATCCCTTCTGCTTTTTGTTTTTCGAGGATAGCGCGGGCGGTAAAGTCTTTGGTGAATTTGGTGATCCAACCCAGCCCGGCTTCGAGGGGGGAGCTGCTATCGGTGATGTCATTGCCATAGAGGCAGTAACCCATTTCCAGCCGCAGGGTATCTCTTGCGCCGAGTCCGATGGGTTTCAGGCCCTGCGGCCCACCGACCTCAAACAGCTTGTCCCAGATCTGTTCACCTGCTCCGTCCTTGTCTTCAAAGTAAATTTCGATCCCGCCGGCGCCGGTATATCCGGTAGCGCTGATCAGTACATTGTCCACTCCTGCAAATTTGCCTTTTGCGAATGTGTAATAACCGAGGTTGAGGATGTCGACATCGGTCAAGGCCTGCATGATCCGGGTGGCGTTGGGCCCCTGAATAGCGAGGAGGGCGGTCTTTTCTGAGATATTATGCATCTCTGCTTTGTGGGTATTGTGCTTCGAGATCCATTTCCAGTCCTTTTCGATGTTAGCGGCGTTGACGACCAGCATATAAGCCTTATTCTCTTCGAGGCAGTAGACGATGAGGTCGTCCACGATTCCGCCTTCGTCGTTGGTGAGGGCGCTGTACTGGGCCTTGCCGGCGGTGAGCTTCGAGGCGTCATTTGTCGTGACACGCTGAATGAGGTCGAGAGCATGTTCTCCTTTTATGATGAACTCGCCCATATGGCTTACGTCGAAAACACCAGCGTTGGTGCGGACGGCCTGGTGTTCGTCATTGATGCCGGTGTAGCTGATGGGCATGTTATAACCTGCGAATTCTACCATTTTAGCGCCAAGTGCGATATGTCTGGCCGTGAAAGGAGTGCTCTTCATTTAGTGGATTTTGAGCCGCAAATGTATGGTTTCTGCCTGAGAACGGGTTTCTAAATGTATGAAAGCCCCCCGGCAGAGGCCGGAGGGCTATATTCCAACTTCAACCAACGATCGTTTCGTTCTGAAACGATGGGAACTTGTGTTATGAGGTAAAACAGGCCAGGAGAATATAAGGCTGAACAAGGCCTTCTTCTTCTTTAGTCACCAGGGCTGTTTTTTTAATGACGGGGGTATCTGCGGGTTTTGGGGTGTTTTCCGGGCTTTTATAGCGATATCCGTCATTGGAGCCGGGTCTCTTTTTGTTGTCGTCATCATCGTCATCCTTGTCGGAATTATCCTGCCGGCGGCGGTCTTCGTCGTTCATGGTTTTATGGTCTGTGCGGGCAAGACCGGTCGGGGTCATCACGTATTCTACATTTCCGATCCAGGAGTAGCTGTCATTCTCATCGATGTCTTCGTCCCAATCCGAGCGCCAGTCATCGTGGCGGTCGTTCCAGCGGATATGCCGGTTATTGGGATTGATATTGAACCAATGATAATCTTCGATGCTCCTGTTGATCAGGATCCGTTTGCCGATGGGTACGGCGACCTCTACCAGGACCTGCTGGTTGCGGAATTTTTGATTACCGGTGATGGCGAATCCCTGGGGCAGGTTGAGGACGCTGTCGGTCTGGCGGATCGGGAATTCGATCCTGTTGGCTATTTCGCGTGCCTTTGCGGCGCTGCTGCCGCGACTGATCTTTATCAGCTGGACGTGAAAACCGGAGTCTTCGCTTTTCAGGACCCTTACGCGGACGGTGGTCAGCAGGAAGCTGTCTTCGTTCAGGCTATAGAAGGGGCCGTGTTTACCGAAGTCGATATCGGACCACCAGTCGGTGTCATTGTACCGGTTAACGGCTTCGGTGGTACGGATGATCAGCTTGTTGTGGCTGGGCTGGACCAGGGAGACGCTCTCTTCGACGTGCTGACGGGCGCGGAAATTGCTCATGATCATGCCCCCCAGGACAATTGAACAAAAGAGGCCGATGATCCACAGGGTAGCGAAGGTATAACCGAGGTAATGGTTGCGCGAGCGGACTCCGGTGATGCGGCGGATAAGCCAGGTCAGCAGGGCGATGACGGGGATGACGAGGAAGAGGAAGAATCCGGCCCAGGCCAGGAAGTTCTGCCAGAATCCTTCCAGCACATATCCTTTCAGCTGCAGCAAGCCGTCGCCGCGGAAGATCAGGCTGGCCAGTACGGTGATGAGGACAAAGGTGATAAGGCCGGCGATGAAAAGGAAGAACGCCTTGAATAGGACACCTATTGCGTGAGCGAAGCCGCTGCTGCTTCTGCGGATGACTGGTCCTGCTTCGGTAGCAAAGTTTTGGGTGCCTTGCTTTACCTGTTGACCGACCTGCTGTACACGCTCCTGGAACTCGCTGCCCATCTCTTTTGCGCGGCCTTTGAAGGTCTCGAGGTCACTCTTGATGGTGTTCTTGATCGACTCCAGGTCTACCTTCTCCCCCCGCATTTCCAGTTTTTCAGAGGCGGTCACTGCTTCGGGCAGGATTATCCACAAGATAATATAGGTCACGAACAGGGTGCCGCCAAAACCGCCGGTAATAAATACCGGGCCGTCAAAGTCGAACCAGGTGCTTTTCAGGATGGAGGTAAGGATACCCAGGATCAGGGGCAGGGCGAAGATGAGACGGGGGATCCAAATATCAATATGGAAGTAGGCAGCCAGGCCGCTGGCGACGCCGCCGATGACCCGGTTGTCCGAGTTGCGGTAGAGGCGTTTCCTGGCATTTAAGGGCAGGGATCTGGTGGGCAGCACGATCCACAGGATGATATATAACAGGGGCCCTGCTCCCCAGCCGAAGGTAATGAGTACGAAGAGGATACGAACGATGGCTGGGTCCAGGCGCAGGTAGTTGGCAAGGCCGGAGCAAACGCCACCGAGGATCTTGTCATTTCCGGCGCGGTAGAGGCGGCGGGGTTCTTCGGGTCCTCCGGCCTGCTGGTAATTGGGTTGGGGTCCGGCTGCTGTTCCTGCCTGAGGACCGGCTCCGGCTGAGGCGCCGGGCTGAGGACCGTCTTGCTCGTCAAGCTCTTCGGGGCGGCCCATGCTGGTGATGATGGCATTTACGTCGGCATCGGTGATACAGGCGGCGCCTTTTTTGAGGGTTTCGGAAAAAAGTTCGGCAAAGCGGTTCTCTATATCACTAACGATCTCATCGCGGCCTTCCTCGTTGGCGAAATGTCTGCGCAGACTATCTATATACTGCTGAAGTATCTCATAGGCACTTTCTTCGATGGGGATCACCCTGCTATGAAAGTTTATATTGATGATCTTTTTCATGTTCGTTTATTTGGAGGTTGAAATTTAGAGTTGGTTGTTTCCGGGGTACTTAGATGGTCTTGTTAGCAAGTGCGTGGACGGCGTTGGCCAGCTCGTTCCAGGTGGCTTCCAGTTCACCGTAGAAGGCCTCCCCTTTTGGTGTCAGGGAGAAATATTTCCGGGGTGGCCCGGAGTTGCTTTCTACCCAACGGTAGGTGAGCATATCTGCGTTTTTTAGTCGCGTCAGCAAGGGGTATAGGGTTCCCTCCAGAATGTTCAGGTTGGCAGCTTTCATCTCTTCTACGATGTCGGAGGGGTAAGCTTCACCGCGCCTGATAACGGAGAGAATACAAAACTCCAGAATTCCCTTTCGCATCTGGCTTTGTGTGTTCTCGATATTCATACGCTGAGTTTTTAATAAACTAAAGGTAGGTACTTTTTTAGTACTATGCAACACAAAGTACTGTTTTAAGGGAGGTAATTTTTATAGCCCGATAGCGTAGGGATAAAAGGTCAGAATTTAGGTATAAATGGTACAGAGGGCTAAGAAAAAGGTCTTAAAGGACAAAAATTTGCCTCTTTTGCGTCATAAAAGATTAAAATAACATTAAAAAACCCGTGCCGAATATGTAAGTTTGTCCATCCTAATTGCAGCACAATACCTTAGAAAACCTCGGTTTATCAGATCAAAGCTCAAACCCCTTAAATGGTTATTTACAGAATGAAATTGATTATTAGCTTTTTAGCGGGTGCCATCGCTGCCTGGGCGCTCCTTTATATGCTGCATATATAACCTGAACCGCCGAAGGCGGCACAAGTCGATAAGATCCTGAGCATAAGATCCCCTTATTTTTTCAGCCCAATCTCGCGTAAACGTTCGTCGAGGTATTCCCCCGCTGTAGCGTCCGGGTATGCTTTTGGATGTTTTGCGTCTATACAGCCGGGCAGGCAGGCCAGGCTCATGTTGCTTTTGGGGTGCAGGAAGAAGGGGATAGAGAACCGGGAGGTGCCCCACATTTCCCTGGGTGGATTGACAACCCGGTGAGTAGTGGACCGGAGCTTGTTGTTGGTCAGCCGTTGCAGCATATCTCCCACATTGACGACAATCTGTTCGGGCAGGGAGGTTACCGGGACCCATTCGTTTTGTTTGGAGAGAATTTCGAGGCCGTCTGCGCTGGCGCCGATCAGCAGGGTGATGAGATTGATGTCCTCATGCTGTTCTGCCCGGATAGCCGATCTTGGCTCTTCTTTTATAGGGGGGTAGTGAATGGCTCTTAAAATGGAATTGCCATTATGTACGTATCCGTCGAAATATTTTTCATCCAGGCCCAGGTAGAGGGCGATAGCTCGCAGCAGGGCGGACCCTGAATTTTCAAAGGAGCGGTAGGCGCTGGCAAAAATGGGGCTGAAGGTCTTTATTTCCGATACGATCACATTGTCGGGATATTCTGATCGGATAGGGTCATTGTCTTCTACAGTCTGTCCAAACTGGAAAAATTCTTTCAGGTCGGGAGCCGTGCTGCCTTTCGCGTGCTCCTTCCCGAAAGAAGTATAACCGCGCTGACCTGCCAGGCCTGCTATTTCGTATTTTCTTTTTATTTCGCCCGGCAGGGAAAAGAATTCTTTTGTATTTGAATAAAGCCCGTCGATGGTAGCGGCGGGGATCCCATGGTTCTTCACGGCGACAAAACCAACATCTTCATACGCTTTTCCAAGCGCGTCAACAAAGGCAGCTTTTTGTTGCGGATTTCCTGAAAATGCAGCGAGGTCGACTACGGGAATGGCCATGGTATGTTTTTTAATGATTAGTGGGGACTAAAGTTAAAGAATTTTTGAGGAAATATCCTGTCGTTCTTCGGCTGTCAGATCCACTAATGCATACCTTTTTACGTCGTTGATGGCGGTCTCATCCAGCAGGCTCACCACATTGCCGTAGCTGGCATCGGGGGAGGGCTTGATCAGCAGCATCAGCTCCTTCCGGCCGCCTTTGTAACTGTGATCCATAGCGATCTGTTTTGCACGGATGATGTCCCCGATGCCGCCGTTGAGGCCATAACCGGTGGTCCCGTAGCTGCCTTTCCGGAGGGCTTCGGACCATTCGCCGTGGTAATAGAATAGTTTGTTGCCTGCGACCGGAATGACGGTCAATGCGGCGTTGTTGCCGATAGTACTTGTGGGGCCGTCGGCGGGCATGTTTAGTTTTGTCACATGCGCCTTAGACCAGGTGGTTGTCACGACAAAGAAAGTGATGAGCAGGAAACCCAGGTCGACCATCGGTGTCATATCGACGCGGGTAGACAATTTTTTACTGCGCCGGCCGCCTCTGTTGTGAGGATTGCCGGCCTGAGTGTTGATCTCGGCCATAATAGTTGATTTGAAACTAAGATGCCGGAGAGGGGTGATTCCATAAAAAAGCCCCTTAGGGGGGGTTTTAAAATTCTGCGCTTTTGGGTGTGCGTGGGAATGCAATGACGTCCCTGATATTTGTCATGCCGGTGACGAAGAGCATCATGCGCTCGAAACCCAGCCCGAAGCCTGCATGTGGCACCGTTCCGAAGCGGCGGGTATCGAGATACCACCACATTTCTTCAACGGGTATATGCATGGCCGTCATCCTTGCTTCGAGTCTTTCGAGTCTCTCCTCTCTTTGCGATCCGCCTACGATCTCACCAATACCGGGGACGAGAATGTCCATGGCGGCAACGGTTTTTCCGTCTTCGTTCTGCCGCATGTAAAAGGCCTTTATATCGGCGGGATAACCGGTCACGATGACGGGTTTTTTAAAATGTTTTTCTACCAGGTAGCGTTCGTGTTCGCTTTGCATGTCGATGCCCCACTTTACGTCGTACTGGAATTTTTTCTTCTTATAGGCGGGGGACTGCAAAAGGATATCTATCGCTTCGGTATAAGTGATGCGTTCGAAATCGTTGTTAATGACAAATTCCAGTTTCTCGATGAGGCCCATATCACTTCTTTCGGCCTGTGGCTTTTGTTTTTCTTCTTCCGCGAGTCTTTGGGCCAGGAATTCAAGGTCTTCCCGGTTGTTCTCCATAACGTAGCGGATGAGGTATCGAATAAAGGATTCGGCCAGGTTCATGTTGTCTTCCAGGTCGTAAAAGGCCATTTCCGGCTCGATCATCCAGAATTCTGCCAGATGGCGGGCGGTATTTGAGTTTTCTGCGCGGAAAGTGGGGCCGAAGGTATAGACTTCGCTAAAGGCCATGGCTCCGAGCTCGCCTTCGAGCTGTCCGCTGACGGTGAGGTTGGTGGCGCGACCGAAAAAGTCTTCTGAAAAATCGATGGCGCCATCTTCCTTCCGGGGGGGGTTATCGAAGGGCAGCGTGCTCACCCGGAATGTCTCACCGGCGCCTTCTGCGTCGGATGCGGTGATGATGGGTGTATGTAAATAGACAAATCCTCTCTCGTTGAAAAATTTATGGATGGCAAAAGCGAGGGAATGTCTTACGCGGAACACGGCTCCGAATGTATTGGTCCGGAAGCGAAGGTGTGCGATCTCCCGCAGGTATTCCAGGCTGGGCCTGTTCTTCAGCTGAAGCGGATATTTCTCCGGATTACATTCGCCCAGGACCAGGACATCGCTGGCTTTTACTTCTACCGACTGGCCTTTGCCCAGTGAAGCGATGAGCAGACCTGTTACTTTCAGGCTGGCGCCGGGTGTGATCTTTTTTAACCAATTTTCTTCGAATGCACCCAACTCTATTACGATTTGAATGTTGTTATTGGTAGATCCGTCGTTAAGCGCTATAAACTGATTATTCCGAAAGGTCCGCACCCATCCCATTACGATCACTTCCTGGTTCTCCGGCTTTGTTGCCAGCAGTTCTTTCACCTTCACTCTTGTATTAAACATGGTTTCTGTTGAAATTTAGTGGGGCAAATATAAACCAAGCGGGGAAGTAAGAGAAAATCCGGGCCAAAAAAGCCCTGAAAGTCAGGGGATTTTAAAAATTATTTTTGATTTTTATTTTTTTATGCTAAAATTGCAGTGGAATTAAGCTGATTAGTTTCCTTTTCCAATGCTCACAGCTCATCAGTTTTAACTCATTCTGTTTTTTTTTAATCAAAATTTCATTTCAATTTCTCAACAAGACAGACCCTCTGTTTGAGAATAGTTTTCAACTCTCAAGTTATTTTATGTACGATATTCTCCAATTGAACGACATGCTCGTTCCGGAACTCCTCGATATTGCAGAGCAGTTAAAGATCACTGGCGCGAAGAAGCTGGATAAACAGGAGCTCATTTACAAAATCCTCGACAAACAGGCTGTGGTTGCGAGCGAAGCAAAAGGAGACGCAGCCGATGACAAGCCAAATAAACGCAAGCGCATCATAAAGGCCACTACGGCCAATTCCACAGAAGAAGCCATTGTAGAAAGTGTAGAAGAGAAGCCTAAAAAGGTAGAACCCAAAAAAGAGACACGCGGTAATAAAAAAGAAGAAAAGCCGGTAGTGCTGAAGAAACCAGCCCGGAAGAAAGAAGAAGAAGCTCCGGAAGTGGTTGCTGTGCCTGCAAAAGCTGCTGCCCCCACCCGTCCTACGCCTGTCATCGAACGCCAGGAAAGAGGCGAGCGTATCGATCGTTCCGGCGGCGGCGATCGTTCCGGCGGCGGCGAAAGATCCGGCGGCGGACAAGGACAGGAAAGACCCGACAGGGTTGAAAGGTCCGATCGTGGCGAAAGGTCCGGTGAAGGCAACCGCGACAATCGCAACGATGTCAATCGCGACAACCGCCAGGATATGAGTCGTGATAACAATCGCCAGGACGGTAACCGTGACAATCGTGATAACCAGCGTGAAGATTCAGAAGAGCAATCCGAACAGGAAGACGGAATATCCCTTCCGGACGAATCCAATTTTCAGGACGGCGGGGACCCCAATCGTTCCGGTGATGCGCAGGGTGGCAGACTATATCCCCAGCGTCGCAATGAAGTGTTCAACATCGAATTCGACGGTGTTATCTCTGCAGAGGGCGTACTGGAAATGATGCCCGACGGATATGGATTCCTGCGCAGCAGCGATTACAACTATCTCTCTTCTCCCGATGATATCTATGTTTCTCCTTCGCAGATAAAGCTTTTTGGCCTGAAGACGGGAGATACCGTTCTGGGCTCTGTTCGTCCTCCAAAAGAAGGCGAGAAATATTTTGCGCTGCTGAAAGTGGAAACCATCAATAACAAAGGCCCTGAAGAGGTTCGTGACCGCGTGCCTTTCGATTATCTGACGCCTTTGTTCCCCTTCGAAAAGCTGAACCTTTTCACTACGCCCAGCGATTATTCCACGAGGATCATCGATCTGTTCACACCGATCGGTAAAGGACAGCGCGGACTTATCGTGGCGCAGCCAAAAACGGGTAAGACGATGTTGCTGAAGGCTGTCGCCAATGCGATCGCGGCCAATCATCCCGAGTGTTACCTGATGATCGTACTTGTTGACGAACGTCCTGAGGAAGTTACCGATATGGAGCGCAGCGTAAAAGCGGAAGTCATCGCCTCGACATTCGATGAGCCCGCAGAAAAGCACGTAAAAGTCTCCACTATAGCCCTTCAGAAGGCAAAACGTCTCGTAGAATGTGGTCACGACGTCGTGATCCTGCTGGACTCCATCACCCGTCTTGCCCGTGCGCACAATACGGTAGCCCCTGCTTCCGGCAAGGTGCTTTCCGGCGGTGTGGAAGCCAACGCCATGCAGAAACCCAAACAATTCTTTGGTGCTGCCCGTAAGATCGAAAATGGCGGCTCTCTCACGATCCTTGCCACTGCTCTTATCGATACCGGCTCCAAGATGGACGAAGTGATCTTTGAAGAGTTCAAAGGTACTGGTAATATGGAATTGCAGCTGGAACGCCGCCTGTCGAACCGCCGGATCTATCCTGCTATCGACCTGGTTGCCTCTTCTACGCGTCGCGACGACCTGCTACTGGAAAGGGATGTGCTCCAAAGAATGAATCTCCTGAGAGTTTATCTCAACGATATGAATGCGGAAGAAGCAATGAATGAATTGCTCAAAAGGATGCGTGGAACCAAGAGCAATGAGGAGTTCCTGGCCAGCATGAACAGCTGAACAGACCGCAGACCGCCGCAAACGCCTCGCAACGGACCGGATGGATCGAACCATAACGGATCAAATCACCATGGATCGAATAATCATGGGTCGAAAAATCACGGACAAAATGGTCATGGGTCCAATAATCATGGCTCGAACAACCGCCAGGGCTCAAACTCCCGTTCAGCTCTCTCCAACCCCTGGCGCCAGGATTTATAGCTTTGGCAATCCGAAGACACTATTGATCCGAAGGCTCGAGTGATCATACCAATGCATCGATCTTTTTCGCGAGTTTCCTGTCCCTGTCGGTGACCGTATTGCCTGCATCATGACTGGTCAGGCTTATTTCCACCGTATTGTAGACATTGCTCCAGTTGGGATGATGATCCATTTTCTCCGCAGCCAGCGCGACCCGGGTCATAAAGGCAAATGCCTCCGAAAAATCCCTGAACTCGAATTTCCGGTAAAGCGTGTTGTTTTTTTCTTCCCACATAAGAGGGTAATTTAAAAGATGAGATGTCCCTTGTTTTTGATCTTGTCGTGAACCAGCTCCATCACCAGCTGGACGCCAGGTACCGTCTTTATGCAACTGATCAGCTCTGCGAGCTTTTCATCCGACACGACGTCACCTTTCAGCAGCCAGAGAAAGTCGAGGTGTTTGAACTCCGGCAGCAGGTACTCCCCATCGAACTGATTATTATAAAGAAAATGCTGCAGGGAATTGCCGGTCTCGCGGTATTCATAAACGCCGAAAAAGTAGTTCCGCTGTCTTTTTGTAAGCTGGATCTCTATGCCGTTGTTGATGCGGAAGTCGAACCGTAAGCGATTGTTGAGCTGCCAGCAGAACTGGTAGTCCTTTACCGGGGCTACGAGACCCAGCAGGCGGGTGTCCTCGAAGAACTCCCCTGTCATGTCATCTATGTTGAGCTTCAGCTTCATTGATCTTCGTTTAATTGCGCCGGTTATCAGCCGGTTGTGACGCTGGTTGCGGCGACGGTTCTGAGCCGGTTGCGACGCCCTTGCTGAGGGCGCGATCAAAATTGAACCGGGCGTTCGATCGTGTCGTTGCCGCGCCGGTATTTGACAGTGGTCTTATCGCCTTTTTTAAATTTTCCGAGGGCTTCCATGTAGTTATCGAGAGAAGTCACCGGCCAGGCGCCCAGCTGTACGATGACGTCACCCGTCTTCATACCCGCATTCTGCGCGGGACGGCCTTCGCTGATCCCATCGGCGCGAACTCCGCTGCCGCTGAAGGTATAGTCCGGCAGGATGCCCAGTGTCACGCTGAAACGGGGTGATCCCTGCTGCAGATCCCGGGTCTTTGTAAAAGTAAGACGCCCTTTTGGATTAAGGTCCTGTACGAGCGAATAAATGAATTTGACTACCTGTAGTTCGCCGGTATAGTTGATCCTGTCAAAGTCGTCATCCGGTTTGTGGTAGTCGGAATGGATGCCGGTAAAGAAGAAGAGTACGGGGATATCTTTTTGGTAAAAGGAGGTATGATCGCTGGGGCCAAGGCCGCTGCTGTCGAAGTGAAGGGCGAACGGGGGCTCGCCGCCGGATCGTTTGGTTCCGCGGCTCGTGTGCCCGGTCTGGCTGGCGCCGGGGGGGGCGCCGATGACATTTCCCCAGGCCGGAGATGTGCCATATCCGCCTATTGTCAGGGCATGTGTCGAGTCATTAAGCCGGCCGATCATATCGAGGTTGATCATGTAGTTGATGGACGTTACGTCGACCGGGGCGTGTTCCACGAAATATTTGGATCCGAAGAGCCCCAGCTCCTCTCCTGAAAAAGCGACGAAAAGGTAATTGTTGTTTTTCAGCTTCGAGGCAGAGAGCATCCGGGCGAGCTCGATCATTCCGGCTACTCCGCTGGCATTGTCGTCCGCGCCGTTGAATACGACCCTATCATGTCCGCGGTAGAGCGTATTGCTGTCCTCTCCGTACCCCAGGTGGTCGTAATGAGCCCCGATGACGATGGTCCCGGGCGCTCCGTTGTCCAGCCAGCCCAAGACATTATGCCCGGTGCGTTGTTTTTCCGTGAAGTCGACCCTGATCTTCAGGTCAACCGATGCGGATTCGTCCTTCAGGTACTTTCTTTTCGCGGCTGTGGTCAGGTAAAGGACGGGGATGGCGGCGGGGACGGGTCTGTCATGCGGGTCAAAAGCCAGGTTATCGGCTATTTTGGAAGAATTGTAAAGAATCAGGGCTGTGGCGCCTTTTTTTGCACAGGCTGCTATCCGGGCTCTGATGGCCCCGGGGAAATCGAAGTGGGGGTTGCCGGTGTTTGCTTCCAGCAGCTCCCGGAGATCGAGGAACCAGGGTACCCCGGCTTCCTGGAGGGCGATGGCGGGCGTTCCGGATACCGTTCCTGCCGGGCTTAGGGCCAGGGGGAAATAGTCTTTATTGAGCACGAGGTTCCGATCATTTACTATAAAAAAGGATTCGGCGCTGATCCGGCGTCCTTCGTCGACTGGAAAGGCCTGTAACCAGCCATTATTGTCACCTTTGGGCTGCAATCCGGCCCTGCTGAACGCTGAGCTGATATAATCACTGGCTGCTTTTTCCCCCGGACTACCGGTTCTCCGGCCTTCCAGCTTATCGTCGGCCAGGTAGCGGACATGCGTTTCCAGGTTGGAAAGCGTGATCTTGTCGGGTTTTTTTAATTTTTGAGCGGAAATGGTCAGAAAAGCCGGGGACAGGACGAGTGTAAGCAGTACAATACGGAGGATCATAAAAGCCGGTTTAACAGAATATAGGTATGGGCCGCCGGGGGCGCGTCCGGGGACGACCCTAATGCTTTCCGGGGCCTTCCAAAGGTAAGATGGATTTATTTTCTACACTCACCTTTTTTCCTTTAGTTTTGCAGATTGGCCTTTTCGGAATGGACCCGGGATTAGCGAGGGCAAAGCCCGAAGCTAACGAGCGATGCCTCAACGGTGTTGAGGCAGTGGCTCTGAAGGCGAAGCCTGAAACTAACGAGCGATGCCTCAACAGTGTTGAGGCAGTAGCTCTGAGGGCGAAGCTTGTAGCTCCAGGGGTGCCGGGAAGGGGATTTGTTAAAAAAATCTATGGCGCTACCGCACCTTATTAAGTATGTATATACCAATGGGACCGATGAAGTAATTCGTCGGGGGAAAAAGATCCACGCCATTGGTTACGTAGAGCTGATCGAATACGACGAGCTGTTCGAATCCGTTACCTTCCGGGTAAAAGATGACAGCTATTCCACGTATTATAAAGTGTACGTGCAGAAATTCAAGGACGCCAAGACGCTGTCCATTCGCTGCAGCTGCCCCTATAACCTGGGGGATATCTGCCGTCATGAAGCGGGGGCGTTGATCCAGCTCCAGGAGCTGCTGGACAGGAACATGCTGAAGGCGGAGGAGATACATTACGACCAGCGTCATACGGTCGTGAAAATGAAGTTCATCGATCTCAAAAGCATCCGTCTGCTTTGTTCGCCGCAGACCCTGGCGGACGCCGAAAAATTCCTCCGCACAGAGAAGGCCAATATCGAGTTTGCAAAAGATGAGGTCGTCAAAGCCTCCGTTAAGCTGGAAGATCAGACATACCAGGTGGTCCTGCGCAAGAATGAAGAGCGGAATTTTGACACCAGCAGCGACTTCCCGGACCCACTGCACCCGCTTTCCCTGCCAAAAGTGATCGTCTTTTTACAGCTGCTGCATGCGCACGGTGCGTATTATTTCGACAGCATCCGCAACTGGGACAAGGAAAAGAACAAGCTCCTGGAAGCATATGGCTATTCCCTTTCGGATGACCTGAAGGGCAAATTTGAATTCACCTATAAGGAGGGCAAGCCGTTCCTTCGGGTACTGGATACCAGCATCAAACGGGTGGCGCCCCTGGCCAGCAGCAGGCCAAGAACGGTAGAGGCGGAAGTACCTGCCGCCATCGAGGAAGAAGAAAAAGTAGCGGGCAACGCTCAGCGGCTGGGCATCGTCTTCAATTTCAACCACGAAGGCTTCCCGGGATTTTCCCTGGATGCGATTGCGGGAGAAAGCAATGAAGAACAGAGCGCCTACGCCGGCAAGGTAGAAAAAATGGACCTTGTCAAATTCATCAATAGCGATCCATTTAACGAGTTCGACAAGCAGATGATCCCTTCCCTGCGTAAGATGCAGGGTTCGGAGATCAACAAATATCTCAACCGCAACTCTCCTTTCAGCGGCATATGGGAGAACATCATCCATCACGAGGAAGACGATCTGCCGGAAGAGACGAAGAAGCTGATGGTGGAGTACCTGCATCCCAAACTAAAAAAGCTTTTTATAGAGCTCAATGCCAACCCGTTCGTGTTCTATCTCAACGGGCATAAGGCGTTCAAGACGGCCAACCTGCAACCGGTGGGTCTGTCCGCGGACCCGGTGACACCCTTTTTCAGCGTTGCTGCGGGGAAAGGCGTCTACGAGCTGAGCTGTTATGTAAAGATCAACGGTCAGCCGGTCGATCTTTCCCGGAATGAGTGCAAAAGCTCGCTGGTCTTCTTTTACAACAACAATCTTTATCTCTGGAACAAGCCGGAGGACATTGCCCTGATAGAAAAATTCACGGGGAAAGAAAAGTGGACGATCAGCAAGGAAGACTGGCCGGCCAGGCTTAAGGATTTTGTACTGCCGCTGACGACCGAATATCATGTCGACTTTGACAGCGATCTGGTCCGGGAGGTCAAGGATGGCGACCCGGAAAGAAAATTGCTGCTTCAGGAAAAGGGCGACTACCTGGTCTTCCAGCCGCTGTTCTCCTATAAAGGTTTTGAGACCAGGCCCGGTGGAAAGGACGAGATCATTGTGCCGGATGGTGACCAGGTGTTGATCGTACACCGGAACAAGGAGGCTGAATTACAATTTTTCCGCAAGCTGGAATCCCTTCACTCCCAGTTCATTCACCCGGAGACTTCGCATAGCCTGGCCCTCAAGGGTACGGATGTGCTGAAGAACAACTGGTTCTTCCTCTTTGTGGACGCTATGGAGGAGATGAAGATCCCGGTCTATGGGTTCGATGCGCTGAAGAATTTCCGTTTCAATACGGCCAAGCCCCAGACAAAGATCCACATCAGCAGCAATACCGATTGGTTCGATGCGCGCGTGGACATCGTCTTTGGGGATCAGAAAGTGACGATTGCCGATGTAAAAAAGGCGTTGGGCAACCGTCAGCAATTCGTTCCGCTCCATGACGGCACTCTTGGGGTCCTGCCGGAGGAGTGGATCAAAAAATACTCCCTTCTGTTCCGGGTTGGCGAAGGAAAAAGCAATCAGCTGCGTCTGTCGAAGTATCATATGAGCGTCATCGACGAGCTCTATGAAGGTCGCAACGAGGAAGAGCTGATCATCCGGCTGGAGGAAAAATACGAGCAGCTGCGGGAGTTCAACCGTATCCGCGAGATCCCGCCGCCGGCTCACCTGGAGCCGATACTGCGGCCTTACCAGGTACATGGCTTTCACTGGCTCAATTACCTGCAGGAAGTCAACTGGGGGGGCATTCTCGCCGATGATATGGGTCTTGGTAAGACGATACAGGCGTTGTCTTTTCTCCAGCATTTCCGTACGGACAATGGCCGGTTAAGTGCGCTGGTCGTCTGTCCAACCACTCTTATGTTCAACTGGGAGAACGAAATTAAGAAATTCACGCCGGAGCTGACCTATCATATCCATCATGGCGGGGACCGGACGCGCAGTAAAGAAGTTCTTTCCCAGTACAATGTGATCATTACCACGTATGGTACTCTGCGCAGCGATATCAAGCTGCTGCTCGAAATGACCTTCGACTATGCCGTGCTGGACGAATCCCAGGCCATCAAGAACCCAAGCAGCAAGGTCACCAAGGCCGCATGCCTCCTGCAGGCCAAACACCGGCTTTGCATGAGCGGTACCCCCCTGCAAAATAACACCTTCGATATCTTCGCCCAGATGAACTTCCTCAATCCCGGCATGCTGGGCAGCCTGGAGTTCTTCCGCCAGGAATTCGCCGTTCCCATCGACAAGTTCGGGGAGCAGGATCGAAAGGAGCATCTGCGTAAATTATTATATCCGTTTATCCTTCGCCGTACCAAGGAGCAGGTAGCCAAGGACCTGCCCGACAAGACGGAAACCATTCTCTTCTGTGAAATGGAAGATGAACAAAGGAAGGTCTATGAGGCGTACAGAAATGACTACAGGGATAAGATCCTTGGTACTATTGAGACGCAGGGCATCCAGCGCTCGCAGCTGACCATTCTCCAGGGGCTGATGAAGCTGCGGCAGATCTGCGACTCGCCTGCTATTCTCAACGAGACGGACCGTTATCCTAACAACTCCATCAAGCTCGACGAACTGGCCAGGGAGATCGCCGAGAATATTGGCGACCATAAAGCCCTGATCTTCTCTCAGTTCCTGGGTATGCTGGCGCTGATAAAGGAAAGACTGAAAGAGCTGGGCATTCCTTTCGAATATTTCGATGGCAGTACTTCTGCCGTAGATCGTGAAAAGGCTATACAGAATTTCCAGAATGATGATACATACCGTGTTTTCCTGATCTCTCTGAAGGCGGGTGGCGTGGGTCTCAACCTTACGGCGGCGGACTATGTCTATATTGTCGACCCATGGTGGAACCCTGCTGTGGAGCAACAGGCCATTGACCGGACCCATCGTATCGGTCAGACCAAGAATATTTTTGCCTACCGCATGATCTGTAAGGATACGATCGAAGACAAGATCCTGCAGCTACAGGAAAAGAAACGTGTTTTGGCCCGGGACCTGATCGCCGATGACGATGGATTTGTGAAGAGTCTGACGCGGGCGGATGTGGAGTATCTTTTCTCGTAGATTAATGCCGGATTAAAATTCACCGACAGACCCTGGTTTCGGGGGTCATATATGCCCTTCCTTCACCCTGCTGGCAATCCAATTTTACCACTGGTAACTCTGCGGTATGTGCAGAGTAAACGACCTGTTATTTTAGCAGTCAATGATCGGCTATGACTAAGTATGTACTTATTTTACTGGTGGGCGGACTTTTTTTTGCAACACGCTCATTTTCACAGGCTAATCCACCGACAAATGCGCCCGGCGCACCGGCGAGGATCAGGGGCACCGTACATGGGATCCTATTTGACTCCACTGCCGGAAAACAGCCGCTTGCCAATGCTACGGTTGGCGTACTGGCTGTAGGAGGGGATTCCACGGATGCGGAATTTGTCGTTTCGGACAAAAAGGGCGCTTTCACCCTGAGAGGTCTGAAACCCGGTCAATACAATCTGACAATATCGTTCGAGAGCTATCAGCCCATCATAAAGAAATTTGTGATCTCCGAGACCAGTACCGATGTGGATCTTGCCACCCTCTATATGCATCTTTCGGATAAGACGCTGGAAGCCGTCGTTGTGCAGCGGCCGCCGATGGCAGTAAAGAAGGATACGGTAGAATACAGCGCCGGGATGTTTGCGGTAAAGCCCAATGCGGTAGCGGAAGACCTGCTGAAGAAGATGCCGGGGGTACAGGTGGACAAAAGCGGGAATATCACGGCGCAGGGTGAGACGGTTACGCGGGTGATGGTGGATGGAAAACGCTTCTTCAGTGATGATCCCAAGCTGGCGACCCGCAACCTGCCTCCCGATATTATCGACAAGATCCAGGTCTTTGACGATCTTAGTGATCAAAGTAAATTTACTGGCTTTGATGACGGCAACAGGGTCAAGACGATCAACATCGTCACGAAGAAGAACAGCCGGAAAGGCTATTTCGGAAAATTCGTGGCCGGTGCAGGATCGGATGAGAACTATGATGAAAGCATAAATCTGCATCGCTTTGACGGAAATTCACAGATGTCCATTCTGGCCCAGGCGAATGATGTCAACAAACAAAACTTCACACCCCAGGATATTTTTGGCGGTGGCGGCGGCGGTGGCCGTCGCGGCGGCGGTGGTGGGGGAGGTGGTTTTGGCGGTGGCGGGGGGCCTGCTGCCAGTACGAGTCCGACCTCTACCGGTGTAACGACGGTGTGGGCCGGCGGAGCGAACTACCGTAATTCCTTTGGAACAAAGACGGATCTCACGGCCAGCTATTTTTATAATAACCAGCATGTAAGCCTGACCCAGACGGACAGCTCGCTTTCGTCGGTGAGCGATACTTCGACGAAGATCTCGTCGGGGGGCAGCTATGCTATCAACAAGATCGAGAACCACCGGGTCTTTGTCAACCTCGAATCGAGGCTTGACAGCAACAATTCCCTGGTCTTCCGCCCGAATATCACTTTCCAGAAGAGCACACCTTTCGGGAACTCCAATACGTATACAACCGATGCTCATTCGAACCCTGTCCTGAACCAGGTCGGGCATACCTCCAGCGACAATACCGGGTTTAATATCAACGGGTCGAACCTGCAATTCCGGCATAAATTCGCCAAACCTGGCCGAACCGTCTCATTAGACGTCAACGGAACGGTAAATATCAACAACGGCTCCGGCTATAACTATTCTGTCAACACGCAATACGGGCCGACAGGTCCTCTCGCTACGACGCTGAACCAGTTTTACAATGACTCTCTGCATTCGGTCTCGCTGACCCCTACCCTTGCTTATACGGAACCGTTGGGTAAGCGGATGATGCTGCAGCTGAGCTATAACCATGGGTATACAAAGAGTACGACGATCAACAATACTTATGCCTGGGACGATGCGACAAAAGGCTATACTCATTTTGACAGCCTGTTCAGCAATTCCTACAAGTTCCTTTCGAATGCCGACCAGGTTGCGCTGGCCTGGCGTCTCCAGGGTAAGAAGCTCAACTTGTCCGTAGGGTCCGGTGTACAATGGACCAGCTTCAACAGCGACAATACGACAAAGAATATTACGGTAGCCCATGATTATGTCAACCTGACCCCGACGGTGAACTTCCAGTATACCATGTCTCCGACCCAGCACTTCCGGCTTTTTTACAACGGCAGGACCGGAACTCCCTCCCCTGCTCAACTGCAGCCGCTGACCACGACTTCGGACAGCATCAACTTTACGACGGGCAATCCCAATCTGAAACCGCAGTTTACCCATAGTCTCAGGATATTATATACCAATTTCGATCCGTCGACGCAGCGGGTGATCTTTGCGACGGTCAATGCAAGCACTATCGTCAACGATATTCAATCGGCCATCTACTATAAGAAGAACCTGGGAACGGTAACCAACTATGTGAACCTTGGGGGCACCTATAATATCTCCGGCTATTTCAATTACGGCTTTCCTTTGAAAAGACCTAAGTCCAATCTGAACCTGATCACCAATGTCAGCTATTCACAAAGTCAGACGCTGAGGGCGACGGATTCTACGGCGGCGAGTCTCAATGAATATTCGCACCTGTACACGAAAAACACTGTCCTCGGGGAAACGATCTCCTGGACGACGAATATCAAGAAGAATTTCGACATGAACCTGAGCGCGGCGTCTACGTATACGATCCCCACGATCCCGGGGGCGGGCAGCGGTCCGGCAAAGACCGACAGTTCTTCCGGCAGTACGAATAACAATCTAAATTCGTTTACTGAGAATCTATCGGCGGAATTTACCGCGTACACGAATAATGGCTGGCTGATCTCGGCTACATTCGACTATATCTATACCTATAATCACTCGAATACGTATAATGCGAGTGTCCCGCTGCTGACCCCTTCCATAGCCAAGCAGCTATTCAAAAAGAAGAATGGAGAGCTGAGGCTGACCGTTTTTGATGTATTGGGTAAGAATACTTCGGTGAGCAAGACGGTGGGTACCGGCACGGTCTCCTATCAGCGGACCAACGTGCTCAGCCGTTATGCGATGCTGACCTTTACGTATAATCTGAACAATTTTGCAGGGGCTAACCAGCGGCGGATGCCGGGTATGTTCCCTGGCCGTTTCCGTGGCGGAGGCGGCGGCGGTTTTCGCGGGGGCGGGGGTGGAGGATTGTATCCTTTAAATTAGAGATAGGAGGCAATTTGCCGGCACATCGGGCACCGGCACTTATAGCCTCGTCTATGGCGTATAGCTTACTTGCTGCTTTTACGGGATAAAAAGGCGTCTGAAGTTCCTACCTGTGAATGTCCGTTTAAAATGATGGAGAGCAGTGTTCCCAGGAAGCGGGACGGCTTGGAGGAAGGGCGATAGATGTCCTTATAGATCCGGGTTCTACGAATATCGTAGTGCATGTGGTCTTTCTTCATGGATTTAATTGAATTAAGGGTTACAATTGAATAAGCTATGGTTCTTAACGACTAATTTACGGTTTTATTTTATAAAGTGCTGTTAAAACCGTCGTAGTATTACTATTGCAAGTGGGGACAAAGGGCCGTATCTTACCGGCAAATCCTTACTATGAGAAACTATATTCTCACGTTTGCGCCGGTGCTGTTGTCAGCTACCCTTACTGCGCAGGGGGTTTTTTCCAACAAGACCCAAACCGTACTGGAACAGGTGATCCAGGATTATCCCAACCACTTTTACAACATAAAAGGCGAGATGATCAGCCAGGCTGTGCAAACGGCCAGGTATCGCTCGACCCTGCAGTTGCCCGGCTCTTCCTCGAGTGTCATCACCATCAGCACTTCTGCTGGTCTTGCCGGTTCCGGCTGGGCCTGTACGGTGCTGGAAACGGGGAACTTTGAAACGGCAAAAAGCCGCTTCTCGGAGATCTATTCGCAGCTGAGCAACAGCATCATCACATCCAGCAATCAAAAGACATTTATCCTCAGCGGTCAATATGAGGCGCCGGCCGAAGATCGCAAGTCTACCCACGTTGTGTTTTCACTATTGCCCGGTGTCGGCGACATGAAGAACCTGAAAGTCGTTCTCTCGCTGCAGCAGGAGGAGAATGTATGGAGGATCGTCCTGAATGTGCAGGACGGGAAGGAGCAGGTGCAAGGGGCTGTGACCAGCAATTAAGGGGGCCCGCGCCTGCGGGTTGCCGGGACACCGCTGTGCGGGTGGTTGTCAGCGACGGTTGCGGCTGCGGCGACGCGGCTGTGTGAGCGGTTGGCAGCGACGGCGCAGGAGGTCTTTACACCATCAGCGTATAATTCCTGAGAACGGCATCGATCTCTTCCAGCCGGAAGGGTTTGGAGATGTATTGGTTCATCCCTGCTTCCAGGCATTTTTCCCGATCGCCTTTCATTGCGTCTGCTGTCAGGGCGATGATGGGCAGGTTACACCAGGGTTCCGGCATCTGGCGGATGTGGCGGGTCGTGGTATATCCGTCCATCTCGGGCATATTCACATCCATAAAGATCATGACTGGATCGCAGTGCGGGAGTCTTTCCAGCGCCTCTCTGCCATTGCTGACCTGGATGACCTCGAAGCCCATCCGGCGCAGCACTTCCGAGATCAGCAGCATATTGATCGGGTCATCGTCGGCCACCAGGATGCTGGTTGGCTCGGAGACCTTTTCCACGCTGCTTTTGGGCAGGGTGAACTGATTGTTCTCCTGCTGCAGGTTCATTTCAAAGAGCGACAGCAGTGCGCCGTAGAGTTCGTGCATCTTTACCGGCTTGGAAAGGAACTTGGTGATGCCGGCCCTGGAGGCTTCGTGCTGATAGATATTCTTTTCGAGGGAAGAAAGCATCAGGATAAAGGGCTGGCCGCTGATGATCGGGAAGCTCTTTTTGATCTCCTTTACCAGGGTGATGCCGTCCATGCCCGGCATGAGATGGTCGGTAATGATAAGGCTGAAAGGCTCTTTCATCTGCCGGGCCTCTTTGATCTTTGCAAGCGCAGCCTCTCCACTGGCCGCCAGCTCGGAGGGGATATGGAAATAACTAAAGATCTCCTGCATCAGCAGCAGGTTGCTGCTGTTGTCGTCTACGATCAACACTTTTTTCAGCAGCGCTTTATCCGGCTGCTCTACTTCCGGCTGTTCGTTGGCGACTTCGAGGATAAGGTGCAGGGTAAAGATGCTGCCCTTCCCCGGTTCGCTCTCTACGGTAAGCTGTCCACCCATCAACTCGGCGAGGCTCCTGGAAATAGTAAGGCCGAGGCCGGTGCCGCCGTATTTACGGGTTGTTGAAGTATCTGCCTGGGTAAAGCTTTCGAAGATCTTTTGCATTTTCTCCTTGCGGATACCGATGCCGGTGTCTTTTACTTCGATCGCGAGTCTGATAAAAGATTTCCGGTCTACCTGGTAGCTGTTGCTGACCTTGCGGATGGAAACCAGGATCTCTCCATTCCCGGTAAACTTGATGGCGTTGCCGAGCAGGTTGACGACGATCTGCCTGATCCGGACCGGGTCGCCCAAAAACTGGGATGGGATGGTCGGGTCCACGCGATACAACATTTCCAGCTGTTTTTCAAACGCCTTGAGCGTGAGCATGTCTATCGTCTCTTCGATGAGCTCGTCCAGCTTGAAAAGGGTATGGTCGATGAGCAGCTTGCCGGCTTCGATCTTCGAGAAGTCGAGGATGTCGTTGATGATCTCCAGAAGGCCGTAGGCTGATTTTTTTACATTCTGGAGGTAATCGCGCTGGGCCTTTTGCAGGTCGGTGGTCAGTACGAGATCGGTAAAGCCGATGATCCCATTCATTGGCGTGCGCAGCTCGTGGCTCATATTGGCCATGAACTCGCTTTTTGCATGACTGGCGGACTCGGCCAGCTCTTTGGCCTGCACCAGCTCCACTTCGATCTGTTTGCGTTCGATGGCAGCGGCTACCGACGAGGCGTAAGAACGCAGGATGGCGAACTCCGCTTCGTACCATTCTCTTTCTTCCTTCAGCTCGTCGAAGCCGACAAACCCCCAGAAGGTGCCGTCCTTCAGGAAAATGGGCAGGGCGACGCTGGACAGGATAGCCGTCCGGTCGAAGATGGCCCTCAGCTGTCCGTCCTCTTCCGTGCTTTTATAACTTACAAAGGGCAGGTGATCCTTCAGCGGCTCGACGATCTTTACTATGCTGTCAAAAGGGATGTTTTTGATCTCGGGATTGTTTAACCGGAAATCCACGGGCCGTTCGGTCCATTCGTGGATCTCGGTGGTAAACCATTCCTGTGTGGTCTTGTCGAAATGATTCTGGAAGATAAAAACGCGGCTGACCATGGCCGTGCTGCCCAGCACCTGGATGGACTCCGTTATGGCCTGGTTGAGATCGGTGTTGATCAGCAGTGAGTGTGTCGCCTGTGCTACGGCGTGCAGCAGATGGTCTTTTTTCTTCAGCTTTTCCTGTGCGATCTTCTGGTCGGTAATATTCCGCGAAGTACAGATCAGCTTGACCAGCTCAACTTCGTCGACGATGGGCTTGATGATGCTTTCCAGCCAGATATAGGTGCCGTTCCTGCGAAGGATGCGGTAGCGGACGGTGATGCTGCTTTCTGTAAGGGCGGTGTTTTTGAGGGTCGCTTCTGCAAAAGCGGGTACCTGGTCTGCGGGCAGGAACTTATGCCGGTCGTCGGGATGGACGTATTGTTCGAAGGACCTGCCGATGATGTCATCGACCTCGTACCCCAGTACGGTTGTTACGGAAGGGGAAAGGTACCAGACGGTTCCGTCGACGGCGTGGACGCTGATGATATCTTCTGAGTTCTCTGCCAGCAACCGGAATTTCTGTTCGCTGTTGAGCAGGGCATTTTCCGCTTCTTTCTGGAAGGTGATGTCCTGGGCGATGCCAAACTCCATCTGTTCGTCCTCCACCTTTCCTTTTACGGAGAGGTAGCGCATCCATCCCTGCTTGGTGATGATACGGCAGGAAAAGGAGGTTTCGTAACCGGTGTTCTCTTTATGCTGGATGGCTTTGGCAAACTCTTCGGCTACGAGGTTGAAATCTTCCGGGACGACATATAAATGGAGGAAATTGTCGAGGGCGATCTTGTCGGGGTCTTCTTCGTCCATTGCCAGCAGGGCTTTGAACTCTTTGCTGAGGAAAAGCTCGCTATTGAAAAAATCCAGTTTCCAGGAGCCCATCTTGGCGTAGGTCATGGCATAGGAAAGGGTGCGGATGGCCTCTTCTTTGCCTTGTTCCATCTGCAGCTTTTCCGACACGTTCAGGCCGATACCCTGGATCTCATTCACCTGGCCGTTCTCGCCGAGCAATGCGAGAAATTCCCATTCGGTCCAGAGGAACTCGCGGGAGTGGCCGATGGGTTTACGGATCAGCAGGCGGGAGACCTTGCCGGGGTTGTTCCAGCAGTCATTGGCAACCTGCTGGCAGCGGGCCAGGTCTTTTGGAAAGATCGTCGTATAAAAAAGGACGCTATGGATGTCCTGTTCTGTATAACCAAAGGTCCTTAGGAAGGCGGGGTTGGCATAGGTAAAATTCCCGTTGCGGTTGATCCGGATGACGTAGTTGGTCTGTGACCGCAGGATGGAGGCAAGGAATTTCTTTTCGTTCAACAGCTCGTTTCGGGCTTTCTGAAGCTCTTTGTAATTCTTTTCCCCTTTTTTAAAGGCGGGTTCAAGGACCAGGATAACCAGCCCGATGATGGCGGCGAGCAGGGAGATCAGCTTGCCGGTGTCGATGGTAGCGACCTCGCTGTTCTTTTCCCGGACGAGCTCGGAATAATGCTGGTTGATCTCAGCCATCAGGGAGTTGAACTTCTGCTCGTTGTACAGCAGGTCCCTGAGGTAGAGCCTTTTGTTCATGACCAGCAGGGGGGAGTCGGCCTGGGTCAGTTCCTGGCCGATGGCCATCATCGACTGAAAATAAGGTTGGGAGGAGGACAGCAGCAATTTGATCTGGAAGATCTGCTGAGGAACAGGGGAGGGTGTCGCGCCCGCCTGTTGCTGCAACTGTGCCTGGTTTTTCTGGAAGACGTCCAGCTGGGCGGAAAGGGAATCTCTGAATACGGACGAATTGGGGGGTGCGGGGTTGTTCAATAGCAGAATGGACTCTTTGGCGATGCGCTGACTGAGTGCCTGTTGGTGACCTGACCGGTTGATCGCTTCGATGAGTTCTTTATTTTCCAGGGATTTTATGTGGTTAAAATAATATCCAAAGAAATTGAACAGAAGCATCAACACCAATAGGACTACCGAAATGCGTATTAATTTACGAAAAGGGCTTTTCATGAATATGAATAGGTCTTCGCTAATAGGAACGCAAAATCGGGATTTTAAGTTTCTGAACTACAAAAAAAACTAATGTAAATACTTACATATTGAGATTTAATAGTTTATGACTTGTTCCTCGATGGTAGAAGGGAGCTGGCGCCATTCGTATTGCTGGTTGCGCAACTGGGGCTCGAATCCGGCTTCCCGGATGGCTTCCTGGATACCGCGGGCTGTAAAACGGTGGGGGGCGCCGGCAGCGCTGACGACATTCTCTTCCAGCATGATGCTTCCGAAGTCGTTGGCGCCCGCCTGGAGGCATAGCTGGGCGGTCTGTTTTCCAACCGTAAGCCATGAGGCCTGGATGTTTTTGACATTGGGGAGCATAATGCGGCTAATGGCGATCATGCGGATATATTCTTCGGGAGTGGTCAGGTTATGTACGCCGCGGATTCGGGTCAGCAGGGTATCCACGTCCTGGAAGGTCCAGGGGATAAAGGCAAGGAATCCCTTTGCTTCGGCGGGTTTTTTCGCCTGAACTTCCCGGATCTTTATCAGGTGTTCCATCCTTTCCTGCAGGGTCTCTACGTGTCCGAACATCATGGTTGCCGAGCTGGTGATATTCAGCTTATGGGCTTCGTGCATGATATCCAGCCATTCCTGGGCTCCGCATTTGCCTTTGCTGATGAGACGGCGGACGCGGTCGACCAGGATCTCGGCGCCGGCGCCGGGAAGGGAGTCCATGCCGGCTTTTTTCAGCTCGGACAGGACGTCGTGATGGCTCATTTTCTCAAGCTTGCAGATATGCGCCACTTCGGGTGGGCCCAGGGTATGGAGCTTGAGGTTTGGGTACAGAGCCTTCAGCTGGCTGAAAAGGGTCGTATAGAAGCTGAGTCCCAGCTCAGGGTGGTGTCCACCCTGTAGCAGGAGCTGGTCGCCGCCCCAGCGGAAGGTTTCTTCGATCTTTCTTTTATATGTGTCGAGATCGGTGATATAGGCGTCGGCGTGACCGGGTATGCGGTAGAAATTGCAGAATTTGCAGTTGGCGATGCAGACGTTGGTGGTATTGACATTGCGATCGATCTGCCAGGTAACTTTGCCGTGGGGGACCTGCTTTTTTCGCAGCTCGTCGGCGACGTACATCAGCTCGGTCAGTGGGGCGTTTTCGAAAAGAAATACGCCTTCTTCGATGGAGAGGAACTGTTGTTGAAGCGCGTTATTGTATAGTGTGGACAGATTCATAGTGTCTTTTTAATGTGCGGCCGTTGTTCGCCCGGGCAAATGTACGCAACAGCGGGCTGTTGAAAAAGAAGGATATTTTACGATGAACGGTTTGAAAAGATCGGGAATACAAGTTATTTTTAATAAGACGAACACCCTACTAACTATGCTTAGCCAGAAAAAACACCTTTCACTCTGTCATCCCCTGGTATTCCGAATATGCCGGCCTGTACTTATCCTGCTGGCGAGCCTGATCCTTCTGACGGGTCGTTCTGCCGGCGCGCAGGAAACCTTTGCCGAACCGGCGAAACTAATTACCACCTTTCCTTTCACTTTGTTCACCGGAGGGGTTATTCTTATCAAGGCGAGGCTGGATAATTTCTCCGACAGCCTGAATTTTATCCTTGACACCGGGAGTGGGGGTATTTCGCTGGATTCCATGACCTGTCTGCGGCTGCGGCTGACGCCAAAGCCTTCGGACCGGACGATCCTGGGGATTGCGGGTGTCCGCCAGGTAAAGTTCCTCTACAATGAAACGCTTCATTTGCCGGGGCTTGCGGTGGACAGTCTGAACTTTCATGTGAACGATTATGATATTCTGACGAGCGTTTATGGCGAAAAGGTAGACGGCATCATCGGGTATAGCTTCTTTTCGAGGTATATCGTCCAGATCAACTACGACAGTCTGAGGATCTCGGTATACTCAAAAGGGGCCTTCCGTTATCCCAAGGGCGGCTATATGTTAAGGGCTTTGATTGCCAGTCTGCCGATCATGAGTGCCCAGGTTTCGGATGCTGTAAGGATCAACAACCGGTTTTATTTCGATACGGGGGCGGGACTTTGTGCGCTGCTTTCCACGGACTTTGTCAACGACAGCCTGCTGCTGGACAGCCGGAAAAAGAGTTACTATACGCAGGCGCAGGGGCTGGGGGGAAAGGCCACGATGCGTCTGACGACGGTGAAGGAGCTGCGGATCGGCCCCTTCAGGTTCCGCAAAGTCCCAACCTATGTCTTTGACGACCAATATAATGTGACCTCCTACCCCAACCTGGGCGGACTGATCGGGAATGATATTCTGCGGAGGTTCAATGTGATTCTCAACTATGATCGCCGGTCTATATACCTGACGCCTAATTCTCATTACAGGGAGCAGTTCGACTATTCGTATACGGGACTGGGGATCTACTGGGTGGACGGCGAGATCCGGGTTGGGGACATCATGAAGGACTCTCCGGCCGACAAAGCCGGGTTGAAGGAAGATGATGTTATCCTGGCGGTGGGCACTAATTTTACCAATAACATCCAGACTTACAAGAACTTACTACAAAACCCCGGGGAAAAGGTCAAGATCACCTTCAAGAGGAACGGGGAGCTTTCGCAGACCTTTTTGCGGGTAAAGAGTATTAAATAGGTGGTCCGGTCGCCCAGCCGAACTTTTCTTTAACTTGCACTCCCTTTCAAAGGATTGCAACTATGATAAAATTTGAAAAATTTCAGCTGGCGAACGGATTAAGGGTCGTGGTACATGAGGATGCCGCTACCCCGATGGTTGTGGTCAATGTGCTGTATGACATTGGCGCGCGCGACGAGGACCCGAAGCAGACCGGTTTTGCCCATTTATTCGAGCACCTGATGTTTGGCGGTTCTGTGAATATCGAGGATTTCGAGACGCCGCTGCAACTGGCGGGGGGAGAGAACAACGCGTACACCACCAACGACTTTACCAACTACTATATTCAGCTGCCTGCGGAAAACATCGAAACGGCTTTCTGGCTGGAAAGTGACCGGATGTTGTCGCTGGCTTTTGACGAGAAGAGCCTGGAAGTGCAGCGAAAGGTGGTGATGGAGGAGTTCAAGGAGCACTATATCAACAAGCCCTATGGGGATGTCTGGTTCAAGATGCGTGAAATGGTATATACGAAGCATCCCTACCGCTGGATGACCATTGGCAGCGAGCTCTCACATATCGAGAATGCGAAGCTGGAGGACGTCCGGAACTTTTTCTTTAAATACTATCGTCCGGTGAATGCTATCCTGGTCGTGGCCGGCAAGGTGACGACGCAGCAGGTGCGTGAACTGGCGGAGAAATGGTTTGGGGATATTCCTGCCGGCGAAAAATATGTCCGCAACTTACCGGTCGAGCCAAAGCAAAAGGAAGCCCGGAAGATGGATGTGAAAGCAGATGTACCGCTGGACGCCCTTTATAAATGTTACCCGATGGCTGCCCGCACGGAGAAAGGATATTATGTTGCGGACCTGATCACGGAGGTATTGGGCGGCGGGGCTTCTTCCCGCTTGCATCAATCGCTGATAAAGGAGAAGAAATTATTCAGCCAGATCGAATGTTATCATACGGGATCCAATGACCCAGGTCTGGTGGTCATCGAAGGCAAGCTGATAAAGGGTGTCAGCCTTGAAGCTGCTGACGCAGCGGTGGAGGAAGAGCTGGAAAAGCTGAAATCTGCGATGATCTCTGAAAAGGAGCTGACCAAGATAAAGAACAAAACGGAGTCCGCTATCGTCTTTGAGGACATGAGCGTAATGAACAGGGCGAACAGTCTTGCTATCTACGAGCTGCTGGGGGATGTCAATATGATGAACACCGAGCTGGAAAAATATCGTGCCGTCACGGCGGAAGAGATCCTGGCGACAAGCCGGGAGATCTTTGATATCCGGAATAGCAATACGATGTATTACCGCAGTGAAAAATGAACCTAAGATGATCACACAACAAAAGTCTATGCTAAACAGAAAGGTCGCGCCTGTAATAAAAGACGCAATAGAATTTGAGCTGATATTACCTCCATATAAGAAACATGTATTATCGAATGGTGTGGAAGTCTATGCCATCGATCTTGGGAGTGTCGATGCGATGATGATCAACTGGATCTTCGATGCGGGCAACTCGTATGAAAAAAAGAATGGGGTGGCGGGGGCTGTCAACGCCCTGCTGAAGAATGGGACGTCGACCCGAAAGGCCTTTGACATCAACGAGCATTTCGAATACTACGGGGCCTATCTCAATCGCAGCGCCCAGCATGAGACTGCGGAGATCACGCTGCACTGTCTTAACAAATATGTTCACGAGCTGTTGCCTGTCGTGGCGGAGCTGGTGACGGATTCGATCTATCCCCAGGAGGAACTGGACATCTATAAAAAGAATGCCCAGCAGCGTTTGCAGGTCAGTCTGAAAAAGAGTGATTTTGTGGCGGGCCGTCTGATCGACTCTTATTTGTACGGGTTTGAGCATCCGTACGGGAAATACAGTACCATGGAGGATTACCAGGAACTGACAAGGGAGGATCTGCTGGCGTTCTATAACAATTTTTATAAGAATGGCGCCTGCAGGATCATTGCTGCCGGTCGTCTGCCGGAGGACCTTATTTCGCAATTGGAGGTTAGTTTTGGCAAACTGCCCCTGCATGCTCCGGCTTCGAACGGTGTTGCTGCTGTCGCGGCTCCGATCGTTCCGGCGACGCAGAAGAAATATGCTATCACGAATGATCCGAATGGCGTCCAGGGTTCGATACGGATCGCCCGGAACTTCCCGAACCGGCATCACCCGGATTTCCAGCGGGTGCAGGTTCTGAATAACGTTTTTGGCGGATATTTCGGGTCGAGGCTGATGGCCAATATCCGGGAGGAAAAGGGATATACTTATGGTATCTACAGCTACCTGGTGAATAATCTCCAGGAGAGCGCCATTGTGATCAGCACGGAGGCCGGAAAAGAGGTTTGTGCCGCAACGATAGAAGAGGTATATAAAGAAATGAATGATATCAGGGAGGATCTGATCGATGACGAGGAGTTGCAAATGGCCCGGAATTTTGCCATTGGCACTGTCCTGGGCGACCTCGACGGGCCTTTCCATGTGGCCGGCAGGTGGAAGAACATTATCCTGAACGGACTGGGCATGGACTACTTTGAAAAAGGCATCGAGATCGTGAAGACGATAACTCCCGAAGAATTGCAGGAGCTGGCGAAAAAATACCTTGATCCCGCGGATTTCTTCGAGTTGGTAGTGGTCTAAATAATTTTTGGCTATTTTTTGCCGCAATTATTTACCTTGGAGAAAAGAATCACATGAATTTCCTGCTCCGGATTCTTATCACAGCGGTAGTTGCGTTTGCGTTGTCTTCAGTTCTTCCGGGCATTCATATCGATACTTTCTGGACGGCGATGGTACTTTCGCTGGTTCTGGCTGTTTTGAATTCTTTGTTGAAACCGATATTGATCATCCTTACCCTTCCGATCACGATCCTTACTTTTGGGTTCTTCCTTTTTATAATCAATGCTCTTATTGTAGAGCTTGCCAGCAAATTTGTAGATGGATTTTATGTGCGCAGCTTTTGGTGGGCATTGTTGTTCAGCCTGCTATTGTCGCTGCTGACATCCCTTTTGTATAGGAAGGATAGGGAGGAAAATGATCGATAAACGATATTTATGTATTTCGACAGAAAAGAATTCAGCAACGAAGAGCTTATCCGCTTGTACAAAAGCATTTTGCTACCCCGGATGATCGAAGAAAAGATGTTGGTACTGCTGCGTCAGGGCAGGATCAGCAAATGGTTCAGCGGCATCGGGCAGGAAGCCATCGCGGCGGGGGCGACACTGGCCATGGATCCGCGGGAGTGGATCTTACCTCTTCATCGTAATCTCGGTGTATTTACCAACCGTCAAATGCCTTTATCAAAACTGTTCCTTCAGTGGCAGGGTAGTCCGGATGGCTATAGCAAGGGAAGGGAAAGGAGCTTTCATTTTGGCAGCCGGGAGCACGCCATTTGCGGAATGATCTCGCATCTGGGGCCGCAGCTGGGGGTTGCCGACGGTGTTGCGCTGGCTTACAAGCTTCAGAAGAAGAATCTTGCGGCCCTGGTATTTTCGGGCGATGGCGGTACCAGCGAGGGGGATTTTCACGAGGCGCTGAATGTGGCGTCGGTCTGGGACCTGCCGGTCATTTTTCTTGTCGAGAACAATGGGTATGGGCTGAGCACGCCTGTTTCCGAGCAATACCGGTGTGAGAGCCTGGTCTATAAGGCGGAGGGCTATGGTATGGAGGGTGTCAGGATCGACGGGAATAATATTCTCACTGTCTATGACACATTGCGTGGGATCCGGGAGTATTGTATCAAATATCAGCGGCCTTACCTGGTGGAATGTATGACCTTTCGGATGCGGGGGCATGAGGAAGCCAGCGGGATGAAATATGTTCCGGCGGAACTGGTCGAGGACTGGGGGAAGAAGGACCCGGTTGCGAACTATGAGATCTGGCTCCGGGAGGCGGGGGTATTGCCGGAGGAGCAACTCCACCAGATCCGGGAAGAGACGAGGCAGTACATCGAATCGGAGCTGAGCGGGGTGCTGGACCCGATCAATATTGTGCCGGATACGGAGGTGGAGGTGGATGATGTTTATGCGCCGGCGCCGAGGGTTGTGGGGGGGAATGGTGCGGGTGCTGCGGCGGCAGCGCCGGTGGCGGGAGAGGGTGCTGCGGCGGCTGAGGATGAGGGTGTTGGTGGGACGGCGGGGGCGCCGGAAAAGAGATTTGTCGATGCCATCAGTGAGGGGTTGAGTCAGTCGATGACGAGGCATGAGAATCTCATCCTGATGGGGCAGGATATTGCGGAATACGGGGGGGCGTTCAAGATAACGGATGGGTTTGTGAACCTATTTGGCAGGCACCGGGTGCGGAATACCCCGCTTTGTGAAAGCGCCATTGTCGGCTGTGCGTTGGGTTTGAGCCTGGAAGGCTTTAAGAGTGTCATGGAAATGCAGTTTGCGGACTTTGTAACGGCCGGTTTCAACCAGATCGTGAATAACCTGGCCAAGATCCACTATCGCTGGGGTCAGCCTGCGGATGTGGTCATCCGTATGCCAACGGGCGGCGGGGTTGGTGCGGGACCTTTTCATTCTCAAAGCAATGAAGCCTGGTTTGTGCATACGCCGGGTCTGAAGGTTGTCTATCCTTCGACGCCGATGGATGCAAAGGGGCTGCTGATCGCGGCCATCAATGACCCGAACCCGGTGTTGTATTTCGAGCATAAGGCATTGTACCGGAGTATCAGCGGTCCTGTGCCGGAGGCTTATTTTGAAGTGGAGATCGGTAAAGCAAGAATAGTACAGGAGGGGGAAGACCTCTCTATTATTACATATGGGGCGGGGGTGCATTGGGCTTCGGACTATGCGGCTGCCCATCCGGAGCTGTCTGTCGACATTCTAGACCTGCGGACGCTGCTGCCGATAGATCATGATGCTGTCCGGTCTGCCGTGGCGCGGACGGGAAAAGTGCTGATCTTACATGAAGATACCCTTACCGGCGGCATTGGTGCGGAGATCGCGGCGTGGATCAGCGAGTTTTGTTTTCATCTGCTGGATGCTCCGGTCTTCAGGTGTGCCTCGCTGGATACGCCGATACCCTTTAACGGTCAGTTGGAAAAGAACTTCATGGCCAGCGCCAGACTGGATGAATATGTAAAGAAAATAATGGAATATTAGGACCCTGAATGGGGGAGCCCTTTTAACGGAAATCTTATGGCGCTGGCGAAAGCGGTCAAGTTTTGCACCTTCAGTGCACAATGCTTGAAAATATTTATAGGATTATATATCTTTAGTTTAAATAGGATAAGGTTTAATGGTTATGGAACTGATTAGGGCAACCTCCCCCCTCAAAGGGAGGTTTTTTATTGGTTCCTATAAATTTTCGTTTATACGCACACGTTATGTGCATGTGCCGGCGCCTCGTTGGGGCCATACTCGCCCGAGCCCAGGTCAGGCCACCGGCCTGACGACAGTAACCGAGCTCTGCGAAGGTTACGAACGTTCCGGAGCAGAGCGAAGGGAACGAGCGAGAAGGGGCAAGGAACGAAGCCCCGCCGAAGCTCTGAGCGTGGCGAAGCAGCTCCGTCGAAGTTCTCGGACATTAGATGTCTGCGGCAGCAAGGTTTATTTTTTTACAAACCTTGCGAAGCAGACTCGCCGATAAACCACTGCTCCTTGTTTTTAAATAATACATTGAATGTCGTGAAGGAGCCATAGATACGGGTAATATATTGCTGCAGATTTACCTTCTCTTCATCACTAAGTCCTTTATGCCCATTGATCTGTTGTTCCAGGACTCTGAGCCTGTCGCGCGCCATTACTATCTTATGAAAGAAAGCATCGATCGGTACTTCTTTTGGTTTGATAGATTTGTCGCCGGACTGGAGGATCATGGTTCCGCCTTTCCACTTGTCGCCGAGGGGGACGTTCTCTGTCACTCCACCCCAGAGGCGAAGTATTTTTAGAAGGGACTTTTCTGTTTCAGAATGTGTCTCCACTTCTTCTGTCACGTTCTCCGGAATGATCTCGTCGAGGGAGGGATCGGTCTTATCGATCTCTTTGATGCCATGATGAATAAAGGAAATAAGATAGACGGCATATTTTACGCCGACGATGACTCCGGGGCCGAATTGAGTATGTTGGAGACGGGTCCCGATGCCCAGCGTTAGTTGGTCCATGGTGTGATTTTTGGCAAATATAGAGATAGGCCCGGATAAGTGGAAGCCGGCGCCAGTGCGGGGCAGGGATAATGGGCGCGGGAGGAGATGGGGTGATGGTTAGCTGGTGCTCAGGAGGCGGTGGGATGGTGGTTAGCGGGCGCGGGGGAGGCGATGGGAAGTGGTTAGCGGGCGCGGGGATGATGGGTTTAAGGCCGTTCTTTGCGGTCTTTCTGGTATTCTTTAAAGGCGAGCTTGACGTAATCGAGGAGGTCGTAGTCTGTTGCCTTCTGGCAAAACTCATAGGAGGGTCGATATCTTACCATAAAACTATCGAGTGCGTCGCCATCGAGGTGGGTGACCTTTAGTACGATGGACCGGTTGAAGCGATGGTCGACGAATTTATCATGCTCTTCGTCTTCCAGTCTTCGCTGGAAGGCCTGGATGCGTTTGGTCCTTGCAAAGCGGAACACATTGATCAGCTCGTCGAGGTCTATTCCCACGCCTGCTCCGTCGGGGCTGGGGCCATTCAGCTTGAAGCCTGGCTTTTTGAAATTGAAGATCTTTGCGTAGTCCTTTCGGTTCTGGATGGAATCATTTCTATAACTGCGTGGCATTACCTTGACTTCTTTCAGCTCGGTCGGGTCTACGTGTAAAGCGATGTCGAAGCCATTGTAATAATTGAGCGACCTGACGGGATAGCGCATCGTGGCCTGGCCGAGGTAGGAAAAATAAATAGAGTCTTCCGGCATGACCGTTATCGTGTAGTTGCCGCTGGAGTCGGTGGCTGTACCACGGCCTGAGGTGCTGAGGACGCTGACGCCATCGAGTGGTCTTGTCCGGTACATATTATATACGGTGCCGTGTATGGTGACCTGCCCCCTGGCCTCGCTGCCGATAAAGAAAGACATAACAGATAAGGACAGCAGCAAAAAAAGCTTATGGGTAGAAAGAGACAATGGCGCTTATTTTAAAGTGATATTACTATCAAACAGGGTATAAAAAACGCCCTGTTGAATTTTTTAACGTTGATTTGGCAGATCATCAGCGGGAGCGTTGGCTAAGACTACCGCTTCAATGATCTTAGGGAAATGCAGATGTTCCAGCCGGTGCACTTTTTGTGCCACGGTCCCGGGTGTATCTTCCGGTGAGAGGGGTACGCGCTCCTGGAAAATGACCTGTCCATGATCGTAAAGCTCGTCGACATAATGTATAGTGATACCGGTCTCTGTCTCCTTTGCTTCAACTACCGCCTCGTGTACAAAACGGCCGTACATCCCTTTGCCTCCATATTTTGGTAAAAGGGCCGGATGGATATTGATGATCCTTCCGGGGTAGGCTTTCACCAGTGCTGAAGGTATCTTCCATAAAAACCCTGCCAGCACGATGAAGTCCACACCTTTTTCGCGCAGCTCTCCGAGATAAGCAGATCCCTGGAAAAAGATCTCTTTTTCGATGATCAGGGTAGGGATACCCTCCTTTTGGGCGATGTCCAGCACGCCTGCTCCGGGTTTGTTACAGACGATGAGACTGATCTTTATGTTGGGATGAGAACGGAAATGATCGATGATCTTTGCGGCATTGGACCCGGCTCCCGAGGCGAAAATAGCGATCTTCTTCATGGATCAAAACTACACTAGCCGGTTCGAATTTGGATATTGGCGTCATCGATTTTGGTTACTAATTTTCTACAGTGGGTCTGTTGACATTTCTATGACAGAAGGTCACGGCGATTTGTCGTAATCGCCTGAAATCCACGCCCCACACGGGAAAAAAAATTTTCTGGATGTTGATATATTGTTAAAATCCTGACTTATTTTTGCAACCTGTTAAGGAGATTTTTCCACATTTATACAACATATTGTATATATGACCAACCATAGACCAATTGTTAGAGCGCTATTATTCAGTATCCTCCTCCCCACTCTGGTTCTACTAGGAAATACTTCATATGCTCAAGACGGTAAAGCTTTGTTTCAATCGAATTGTGCCTCGTGTCACAGTCCGATCAAAGTCATTACTGGTCCTGCATTGAAGGGTGTTACCGAAAGGGTCCCGGACAAGGCTCTTTTGCATGCCTGGATCAGGAACAACCAGAAAGTACTGGCAACGGGGAATCCGTATTTCACGAAGCTGTTCAACGACTACAACAAGACGCCGATGAACGTCTTCGAGGGTACGCTTACGGATAAGGATATCGATGCTATCCTTTCGTATGTGGAAAACTTCAAGGCAGCGCCCACGACTCCGGAGGGTGGCAGCGGAGAAACTGCCGCTGCAAAAGGCGCCGAAAGCGACAACACGTTGCTCTATGGTATCCTGACGCTGATCCTGGCTGTCATCATGTTCGTCCTGCTCCAGGTCAACAGCAGCCTGAAGAAGCTCTCCGATGACAAAGAAGGCGTTCCTGCTTCCGAGCCGGTGCCTTTCTACAGAAATAAAGCGTACATCGCCTTTGTGATCCTCATCCTGTTCGTGCTGGGCGGCTATTGGGTTGTAGAAGGCGCTATCGGCCTGGGTCGCCAGCAGGGTTACCAGCCGGAGCAGCCGATCTTCTACTCGCACAAGGTTCACGCCGGTGTCAACCAGATCAGCTGCCTGTATTGTCACAGCAATGCGCTGGACTCCAAGCATGCTACTGTTCCACCGCTGAACGTATGTATGAACTGTCACGCTGCGATCAACGACTATACAAAGGGTCCCAAACTATACCGTGAAGACGGCAGCGAGGTAGATGGTACGGCTGAGATCCAGAAATTATACAGCTACACCGGCTATGATCCCAAGACAAGCCGCTACAATACAGCTACTGCTAAACCTGTGGAGTGGATCAAGATCCACAGCCTTCCCGACCATGTATTCTTCAGTCATGCACAGCACACCAAGGCGGGCAAAGTACAATGCCAGACCTGCCACGGCCCCATCCAGGAAATGAATGAGGTAAAACAATTCGCGACGCTCAGCATGGGCTGGTGTATCAACTGTCACCGTACGACAAAGGTCAATTTCCCTGATTCTGCCGGGAACAATGGCAACAAGTTCTACAGCATTTATGAGAAATTCCATAAAGACCTGAAGAACGGCAAGATGGATAGTGTGACGGTAGAGAACATCGGTGGTACGGAGTGTCAGAAATGCCACTACTAGACCCGGTACCAGAGATTGGGCAATAATCCGGCAGCCGGAGAAAGCACCTGCTGACAGGAAAGAGAAACAAAATTGAAAGACAGTCTATATATAATGTAAAATCCATGCCCCTTAAAGCTATCGGGTATATATCCCGGAGAATAATGGGGCCTAGTTTAACTTTTCAGCTATGAGCGACAAAAAATACTGGCAAAGTTTCGGAGAGCGCAGTAACAGCGAAGCGTTTCAGAAATCATCGGAAGACGAATTCAGCGAAAGTCTGCCGTTGGAAGGCCTGGATGGAAAAGGACTGCTCGACGCAAAAACTCCCCGTAGGGATTTTCTTAAATATCTGGGCTTTAGCACGGCTGCCGCGACGCTGGCTGCCAGCTGCGAAATGCCTGTTCGCCATGTAGTCCCCTACCTCAACAAACCGGAAAACACCATCCCGGGTGTAGCCGACTATTATGCGACTACCTATACTATCGGCGGGGATGTTATTCCTGTCGTAGCCAAGGTAAGGGATGGCCGTCCCATCAAGCTGGAAGGCAATAAGGTTTCTTCTCTTGGCCAGGGTACTACCGGCGCCCGTGTTCAGGCTTCCGTATTGGACCTGTATGATACGGCCCGGCTTCGTTTCCCCGTTCAGATCGTAGACGGAAAGGCCCAGGAAGTCAGCACTTTCGAAGCGTTTGATAAACTGGTAGCCGACGCGCTGGCCGGGGCAGGAGGCGCTGTCGTCCTTCTTACCGGAACGATCACCTCTCCTACTACCAAACAGATCATCAGCGAATTCCTTGCAAAATATCCCGGCAGCCGCCACGTACAATATGACGCTGATTCATACAGCGGTCTGATCCAGGCCGGTGAAGCCTCTTACGGAAAGAAGGCTATTCCGTCTTATAAGTTTGAGAACGCGAAGGTGGTGGTAAGTCTTGGGGCCGACTTCCTTGGTACCTGGCTGACCGCGGAACAATTCAGCCGTGCATATGCAAAGGGAAGAAAGATAGACGAAAAGAACCCGGAAATGAGCAAACACTTCCAGTTCGAAAGCCTGCTTTCTCTTACCGGCGCCAATGCGGATGAGCGTTTCACCCACAAACCAAGCGAAACAGGTGCGGTTGCCCTGGCGCTGCTGGCCGAACTTGGCGGTTCTGTAACGGCTCCGGCCCTTCCTGAGAACCTGAAAGCCGGTGTGAAGAAGGCTGCCAGGGAGCTGATCGAAAACAAGGGTAAGGCTCTTGTTGTCAGCGGAAGCAACAACGTGAATGTTCAGATCATCGTAAACGCGATAAATGAAGCTATCGGCGCCACCGGAACTACGGTGGACTGGGCTTCTCCAATGATGACCCGTCAGGGCATCGACAGCGAAATGAATACGCTGGTAGCTGATCTCAATGATGGTAAGGTCGGCGCACTGCTTGTCTACGGAGTGAACCCTGCATATGATTATTTCGATGCAGAGAAGTTCAAAGCCGGGTTAAAGAAGACAAAGGTCTCCGTCTCCTTTAACGACCGTCTGGATGAAACGACCGAGCTGGTAAAATTCGCGCTGCCTGCTCCTCACTTCCTCGAAAGCTGGGGAGATGCGGAACCCAAACCAGGGTTCTATTCTTTCCTTCAGCCTACTATCGCCCCTCTTTTCAAAACCAGGCCTTTTGAAGATAACCTGTTGAAATGGAGCGGTAATGCTACTACTTACGAAGCATTTTTCAAACAATACTGGATCGGCAAGCTCGGAGGCATGGAAGCTTACGAAAAAGCCCTGCAGGATGGTGTTGTCGAACCTGCTGCTTCTGCTGCCGGCGGGGCTTCCTTCAACTCTGCAAAAACCGGCGATGCTGCTGCTGCGCTGGCTGCGGGTAAGAAGGGGGGCGCCTATGAGGTAGTGCTGTACCAGAAGATAGGTCTTGGCGTCGGCGCCCAGGCAAACAACCCCTGGCTGCTGGAACTGCCTGATCCTGTTACCAAGGCAACCTGGGATAACTATGCTGTAGTCTCCCCTGAGTTTGCAAAAAAGACCTGGAAGGACATGGATCTCTCCGATCGTCGTCAGGCGGACGGGTATGAAGTATTCCCGAAGAAACAGGTGATCAAGGTAAAAGTAAACGGAAAAGAGCTGACCTTACCGGCAGTGATCGTTCCTGGTACACATAATGAGGTGATCGGTATTGCTGTCGGTTATGGCCGTCAGAGTGCTGATCCGAAAAATACGGCTGATTATATCGGCAGAGCTGCTGCCGGTGATGATGGCAGCGGTACCGGCGTCGGCAAGAATGCCTTCCCGCTCATGAGCTTCAACGGCACGACGGTAGACTGGTTTGGCATTGACGCCAGCTTTGAAGATGTGAAGGACTGGTATAAGGTTGCTATTACCCAGACGCACTACGGTTATGAAGGTCGTACGGAAGTTGTAAAAGAGCTGACGCTGGACGAATTCAAAAAGAATCCTTCTACTGTCCTGGAAGAGCGTGAAAAGGAATTAAAACCTTTTGGCGGTGTTGAGAATTTTGAAAAGCAGGGTACGTTGTATCCCACTTATGACAAACCCGGCATCAAATGGGGTATGTCGATCGATCTGAACTCCTGCTTTGGCTGTGGCGCCTGTGTGGTGGCCTGTCATGCGGAGAACAACGTCCCGGTTGTAGGTAAGAGCGAAGTGTTGCGTTTCCACGACATGCACTGGCTCCGTATCGACCGTTATTATTCGACTCCGGGCGGAAAACTGGATAACCCGGATGATGTCCAGGTCATCTTCCAGCCGATGCTTTGTCAGCATTGTGACAACGCGCCGTGTGAGAACGTTTGCCCGGTGAACGCCACCAACCATAGTTCTGAAGGGATGAACCAGATGGCTTACAACCGTTGTATCGGAACCCGTTATTGCGCTAATAACTGTCCTTATAAAGTACGTCGTTTCAACTGGGCTGACTATACGGGTGCTGACAGCTTCCCGAATAATCAGGACCAGAAGACTGTCGGAAAGCTTGATCCGGCGGTATTCCAGATGAACGACGAGCTGACCCGTATGGTGCTGAACCCCGACGTGGTGGTCCGCAGCCGTGGTGTAATGGAAAAGTGCTCATTCTGCGCACAGCGTCTCCAGGAAGGCAAGCTGAAGGCCAAGAAAGAGAACAGGGTACTGGAAGACATGGTAGACATTCAGACGGCCTGCCAGCAGGCTTGTCCAACGGATGCTATCGTGTTTGGCAATGCCAACGACAGCAAGAGCCTGATCAGCACTACCCGCGCGGAACATGCACAGCGTTTGTTCCATGTTATCGAAGAAGTACACACACTGCCAAATATCAATTACCTGGCTAAGGTCCGGCATACAGAAGAAGTATACGGCGTAGCAGAAGAAGGCAAGGAAGCAACGGCTGAAAAACATTCATAGTAACACGAATCGGATTTAACTGGTTTTAACTAACAGCAAAAGCTAAATTAATATGTCATTATTAAGATACGAATCGCAGGTAAGATCCCCGCTGGTAGATGGAGACAAGGATTATCACCAGGTAACTGAGGATATCATACGTCCGATCGAGGCTGCGCCGACCCGTGCCTGGTGGATCGGGTTTATCATCTCCGTTGCATGTCTACTTTTTGGTGTTGTATCGGTGACTACCCAGGTTATATACGGGGTTGGTCAGTGGGACCTGAACAGGACCATCGGTTGGGGTTGGGATATTACCAACTTCGTTTGGTGGGTTGGTATCGGTCACGCGGGAACGCTGATCTCTGCGATCCTGTTGTTGTTCCGTCAGCAGTGGCGTACCGGTGTAAACCGTGCCGCGGAAGCCATGACCATCTTTGCCGTTATGTGCGCAGGTCAGTTCCCTATCTGGCATATGGGTCGTGTCTGGCTGTGTTTCTTTATCATGCCTTACCCCAACACACGTGGACCTCTCTGGCCCAACTTCAACTCTCCGCTGTTGTGGGACGTATTTGCTATCTCTACTTATTTTACCGTATCGCTGCTGTTCTGGTATTCGGGCCTGCTACCCGATCTGGCAACGGTGAGGGATCGCGCCAAGCTGAAATGGAGAAAGGCTTTTTACGGCGTTGCCGCCTTCGGATGGTCCGGTTCGACCAAGCACTGGCAGCGTCACGAGGCCTTGTCCCTGGTGCTGGCGGGTTTGAGCACTCCTCTTGTATTGTCTGTACACACGATAGTATCTTTTGACTTTGCCACTTCGGTAATACCCGGCTGGCATACGACCATCTTCCCTCCCTACTTCGTGGCGGGCGCCATCTTCTCCGGTTTTGCGATGGTGCAGACCCTGCTGCTGGTCACGCGGAAGGTGCTGAATCTGAAGGACTATATCACCATGGAGCATATCGAGGTAATGAATAAAGTAATTGTATTGACCGGCTCCATCGTGGGTGTCGCTTATCTCACCGAATTATTCATCTCCTGGTATGGTCAGAATAAATTTGAAGGCTGGGCGTTTGCGCAGAACAGGGTTAACATTTTCAGTCCGTATGGCTGGAGCTACTACCTGATGATGGGCTGTAACGTACTTTCTCCGCAGATCTTCTGGTTCAGCAAAATGCGCCGCAATCTTACCGTGACCTTCTTTATGTCAGTGCTGGTGAATGTCGGGATGTGGTTCGAACGTTTTGTGATCATCGTAACGTCCATCTACCGGGATTATCTGCCCAGCAGCTGGTCGACCTATTATGCTCCAAGTATCTGGGAAGTAGGCTTCTACGTCGGGACTTTCGGATTGTTCTTCACCTGTTACTTCCTGTTCTCGAAATTCTTCCCGGTAATTGCGGTAGCTGAGATCAAGCATATCCTGAAGAAAGCGGGAGAAAGCTATAAGGATAAGATGGGCGATCTCGAGAAGGAACCAGTGGAAGAGTTTGCGCATGAATATGCACATGCCCATTAAGGCGGCATAGTTTTACCGAAGCGTCGCATCGTGGATCGATCTTGCGGCAGGAATTTGAATAATAAGAGCAAAAAGCTAAATAGTATGGCAGTTAAAAAATTTGTTGTTGGGGTTTTTACGGACGAGGAAGTGCTGTTCCCCGCCGTCAAGAAAGTCCGTTCTGCAGGCTACAAGCTGCACGACGTATATACGCCAATGCCCATCCACGGTCTTGACCATGCAATGGGCCTGAGGGAAACGTCGCTGCATACCGCCGGGTTCATTTACGGTATCACGGGTACTACGACAGCGTTGAGCTGTATCGGCTGGATCTTCAACAGCGACTGGCCCGTCAATATCGGCGGCAAGTCTCATTTCGATCTGCCCGCGTGGATACCTATTACATTCGAGCTGACCGTATTGTTCTCTGCTGTGGGAATGGTACTGACCTTTTGTTATCTCTGTCAGCTGGCGCCTTTCGTCCGCCGCCATCATTTCAACCTGCGCAGCACGGATGATCAGTTCACGATGGTGATCGAGTGTACGGAAAAGACGAACGAAACGGAACTGACGGCGTTCCTGCAAAGTGTTGGAGCTACAGGCATCAATACGCAGGTTGCAGAGACCGGCTGGTGGCTGGGACGTTATGATAAGGATAAAACACCATTTGAACACCAAGGAAATGTATTAGCGTAAGCTTAAGTATATCAAGCATGAAAAAAGTATTCATCTTATCGTGTATTATAGTAGCAGTGACTTTTGCCGTCAGCTGCAGCAGCGATGTCCAGCGCACTCCCGGCAAGGTCTATATGCCGGATATGGCGTACAGCAGGGCCATTGAGACCTACTCCGTTACGGAAGAACAAAAGGCGGAATGGCTTAAGAAAGGCATCCACTTCAGCAATACACCGGTACCGGGCACTATCAAGAGAGGCGAGCTTTTCCCTTTCCTGCTGGCGAAGGATAAAGATGGTGACACTACCAACTATGCCGCTTCCAGGCTGGTAAAGAATCCACTGACGGCAATGGACACGGTGGAAGCCGAGCGTCTTTACCTGGTGAACTGCGGGATCTGTCATGGTCCGAAGCTGGACGGCAATGGTCCTTTGTATAAGGGCGGTGACGGTCCTTTCCCGGCCAAACCGGCAACGCTGGTAGGAGACAAGAAATACGAGGCCATGCCCGAAGGGCAGATGTTCTACTCCGTCACTTACGGAAAGAACAAGATGGGCAGCTATGCTTCCCAGATCAATACGAAGCAGCGCTGGATGGTGATAGCTTATATTAAATCCAAACAATCTTCCGGAACGAGCGGAGGCAGCGCATCAGCGACCACCGATTCAACGGCAGCAAAAAAATAAAGAACACACTAAATCATTGTCGAATGGCATCCATTAAAGAACATTTTGAAATACCCGGCCGATACAAACAGTGGTCAATGGGGTTGATGGGAGTCGGAGTACTTTCCCTGATCATCGGATTTATACTTTATGGCAATGGTACGCCGGAACAGAATACCCGTTTCTGGTCGGCCCTGCTGCAGAACAGCGTATACTTCCTGCTGATAGTGAATGCTGCCATGTTCTTCTTTGCTGCAACATCGCTGGCGTGGGCCGGATTTACAATTTCCTTTCGTCGTGTGACCGAAGCCCTGGCTGCATCCGTCATTCCGATCGGTGGTATAACCTTTGTAATCCTGATGTGTCTTGTATTTGGCCATAAGACTTTGATCTACGAATGGCTCGATAAGGATGTGGTTGCCCATGACGAAGCGCTCAAAGGAAAGAGCGGTTTCCTTTCTCCTACCTTCTTTACTATTTATACGACCCTGACTATCGGTCTATGGGCGGTCCTTGGCTATAAATTGCGCAGCCTTTCCCGCTCGATCGATGATACCGCTCTCACTATCGCCGAAGCCAAGAAATACATCTTTAAGAATACGGTATGGGCCGCTATCTTCATCGTCTGGTTTGCGCTGACGGTGGCATCCGTCACTCCCTGGCTGTGGCTGATGAGCCTGAACGCGCGCTGGTTCTCCACTATGTACAGCTGGTATACGTTTGCCAGTACATTTGTGGCCGGCATAGCACTGATCTCCCTGTTCGTCGTCTATCTGAAGAACCAGGGCTACCTGGAATATGTCAACCAGGAGCACCTGCATGACCTGGGTAAATTCCAGTTTGCCTTCTCTATCTTCTGGACCTATCTGTGGTTTGACCAGTTCATGCTGATCTGGTATGCGAATATCTCTGAAGAGACCATTTATTTCAAGACCCGTTTCGAAGGGGCCTATATGGGGATCTTTTATCTGAACCTGATCATCAACTTCGTGGCTCCCCTGCTGATCTTCATGAAACGCAGCTCCAAACGCAACTATGCCACGGTAACTTTTATGTCCGTACTTTTGATATTCGGTCACTGGCTCGATTCTTACCAGATGGTATTTGGTACTACCAGTCCTAATCATGTTCCGTTGAACCTGTTCGATTTTGGACTTGCTCTGGGATTTGTTGGGTTGATCATGTGGCAGGCGGGCAGGGTTTTAGCCAAATTCCCGCTCCTGGCAAAAAATCATCCTTTCCTGAAAGAAAGTATTATCCATCATACTTAAAATTCTTTTAATCCATGTCAACGTTTTTTATAATACTAATCTTTTTGTTCGGCTTCCTGATCACTTTCCAGATCGCGAAGGCAAGTGAGTATGTCGGTGTACTAAAAGGAGAGAAGAAGAACTTCGAGCAGAACAACCGTGTCAATGGTTTCCTGATGATCGCTTTCCTTGTATTGGGATTGATCGGGGTATATTGGTGTAATGAGCTGTACAGGGGAAAGATCCTCGGAGAGTCCGCTTCCGTGCATGGCGAGCAGATCGACACCATGATGTATATCACCATTACGATCACGGGTATCGTGTTCGTCCTCACGCAGATCCTGCTCTTCTGGTTTGCATACAAATACCAGTATTCAGAAAAAAGGAAGGCGCATTATTTCCCCCACGATAACAAGCTGGAAGTGATCTGGACGGTAGTTCCCGCCATCGCGCTGACCGTACTTGTAGGTTTTGGTCTCTTCTACTGGTTCAGGATCACCGGCGAGGCTCCTGAGAATGCGCTGCAGGTGGAAGTTACGGGCAAGCAGTTCGGCTGGATCTTCCGCTACCCGGGCAACGACAAGGTCTTTGGCAAGAAATACTACCAGAATATCAGCGACAGGGACAACAATGCTCTCGGTCTGCTTTGGGACGATGCCAGCACACATGACGATGTCGTCGTAGGGAATGAGATGTATATTATCAAGGACCAGCCCGTCAAGCTCATCATCAATTCCCGCGACGTGATCCATGACGTAGGCCTGGTTTATTTCCGGCAGAAAATGGATGCCGTACCGGGTACGCCGACCACCCTTTGGTTCACGCCTAAGTTCACGACGGATGAGATGAAGAAGAAGCTTGGCAATCCTGATTTTGAATATGAAATATCCTGTGATCAGATGTGCGGAAGAGGTCACTATACGATGCGTGGGATCATCAAGGTGGTAACGCGTGAGGAATATATCCTGTGGCTGGCCAAGCAAAAACCAAATTATGTGCAGGTATTTCCTGACAAGGATCCGAATGCTCCTGTGAAGACAGACAGCACGAAGACAGCGGGTGTAGCGCCGGCACCGGTGGTAGCGGCGAGTGTAGCAAACAAATAAGAATAAGTAAGTATCCAATAATTTTTTCTAATGAGCAACGAAGCAACATTACACGGACATTCTGAAGTGGGAATCTCGCATGATACGCATCATGGTGAGCATGACGGTCATCACCATCAATCCTTCATTTCAAAGTATGTGTTCAGCCAGGATCATAAGATGATCGCCAAGCAGTTCCTTATTACGGGGATGATCTGGGCTATTATCGGAGGTCTCATGTCTGTATTGTTCCGTCTTCAGCTGGGATATCCGGACGCCCACTTTCAATTCCTGGAGGATATCCTGGGGAGTAAATGGGCCAAGGGTGGACAGATCCAGCCGGAGTTCTATTATGCCCTGGTGACGATGCACGGTACCATCCTGGTATTCTTTGTGTTGACGGGCGGGTTGAGCGGTACTTTCGCCAACTTCCTGATCCCTCTGCAGATCGGTGCGCGCGACATGGCGTCTCCAATGCTGAATATGCTGTCTTACTGGTTTTTCCTTGGAGCCAGTGTTGTAATGATGACTTCCCTGTTCATTGAAACCGGTCCTGCCAGCGGCGGATGGACGTCCTACCCTCCTCTCAGCGCACTTGGAGATGCTTCTGAAGGATCAAAAACGGGTATGGACCTCTGGATCATCTCGATGGCCATGTTCGTAGTCTCCTCTCTCCTGGGTGGTCTGAACTATATCTCTACTGTCCTGAATATGCGTACGAAAGGCATGAGCATGACGCGTCTGCCGCTGACTATCTGGGCGCTGTTCTTTACAGCCGTACTGGGTGTCCTGTCCTTCCCCGTACTGCTGTCTGGTTTTATCCTGCTGTTGTTCGACCGTCATGGCGGCACCAGCTTCTATCTCTCCGATATCTTCCTGGCCACGACGGGTAAGGCTCTGCCCAATGAAGGCGGCAGTGCTATCCTGTACCAGCATTTGTTCTGGTTCTTGGGTCATCCGGAAGTGTATATCATTATCTTACCTGCGATGGGTCTGGTAAGTGAGGTCATGTCAGTTAATTCGCGCAAGCCGATATTTGGATATATGGCGATGGTCGGCTCGATGTTCGCCATTGCTATTCTGGCGTTCCTCGTATGGGCGCACCATATGTTCGTAACGGGGCTGAATCCATTCTTAGGTTCGGTATTCGTACTGCTGACGCTGCTGATCGCCGTCCCTTCGGCCATTAAAGTATTCAACTGGCTGACCACCCTCTGGCGCGGTAATATCCGGTTCACTCCGGCCATGCTTTTCGCCATTGGTTTTGTGAGCACCTTTATTTCCGGTGGACTGACCGGTATCTTCCTTGGTAACTCAACGCTGGATATCCAGCTGCATGATACGTATTTTGTGATCGCTCACTTCCACATTGTAATGGGTGTATCCGGTATACTCGGCATGTTTGCCGGCATCTATCACTGGTTCCCGAAAATGTACGGCCGTTATATGAACAATACGATGGCTTACATCCACTTCTGGATCACGCTGATCGGCGCCTACCTGATCTTCTGGCCGATGCATTATGAAGGTCTCGCCGGTATGCCACGCCGTTACCTGGATTACAGCAACTGGATCTCTTTCAACCAGTTTGGCGGATTGAACAGGTTCATTTCGACGGTGGCTATGATCGTATTTGCGGTTCAGCTGCTGTTCGTCTTCAACTTCTTCTATTCCATTTTCAAGGGTAGAAGGGTAATGTCGAGAAATCCATGGGGAGCAACGACGCTCGAATGGACAGCGCCAATCCGTCCCGGACATGGCAACTGGCCCGGCGAGATCCCTGAGGTTCATCGCTGGCCTTATGACTATGCGAAGGATGGTCGTGATTTTATTCCGCAGACAGAGCCATTGGGCGCCAATGAAAGTGCCCATTGATAGAAACTTATAGGGGATGTGGGTTACATTCCCATCGCAAAGGAACGCCCATGGCGTTCCTTTGCTTGAAAAACATAAATCAGTTATGGAGGAGACCGTGAAGCAACCGAGTTCTTTAAAATTTGCCGGCAAATTGCAGGATTACAAACTGCTGATCAAGTTCAATCTCAGCTTCATGGTCGTGTTTTCCGCCCTGATCAGTTATTTGCTGGCACCGAAAGTCAAGGAATTTGACTGGGCTGCGATGGGACTTTTTTTCCTGGGTGGTCTGCTGGTAACCGGCAGCGCCAACTCAATAAACCAGATCGTGGAGAAAGACACCGACGCCATGATGAAACGGACGGCCAACCGGCCTGTAGCATCCGGGCGGATGAGTGTGCAGGAAGCCTGGACTTTTGCCGTAGCGGCGGGTATTGCGGGAGTGCTGATACTTTCACATTTCAACTATCTGACGGCTGCGCTGGCGGCTTTCAGTCTGTTTGTATATGCTTTTATCTACACTCCGCTGAAAAAGGTTAGCTCCATTTCCGTCCTTGTCGGTGCAATTCCTGGCAGTCTGCCCTGTCTGATCGGCTGGGCGGCAGGAAATGACGACCTCAGCGCCGGTGGGTGGGTGCTGTTCGCGTTACAGTTCTTCTGGCAGTTCCCGCATTTCTGGGCTATTGCCTGGATCGCGCATAAGGACTATACGGCGGCAGGTTTTAAGATGATGCCGTCCAATGAAGGGCCGACCAAATATTCCGCGATACAGGCCATAATCTATTCCCTGCTTCTGCTACCGGTGGGGGTGCTACCCTACTTTACGGGCATGAGTGGGATGATAAGTCTGGGGGTCGTAACCGTCGCTAATTTGTTCATGGTGGGGGCATGTGTGCGGCTGTATAGAGAAATGACCGTGAAAGCTGCGAGAAGAGTGATGTTCGGCAGCTATATCTACCTGCCGGTGGTGTTGCTGGCGTTACTGGCCAATAAAACGGCCTGATCATTTAACGAGGAGGAGGAATCATGATACAATCAATTGAAGCAAAGGAAACTGTGAACGAACAACGAAAGAAAATACATCCCCATAAATTTACGTTATGGGTGGCGCTGGGCAGCATTATCATGATGTTTGCAGGATTGACCAGTGCCTATGTAGTGAAGAGGGACCAGCCGGGCTGGACGACCTTTTCGATTCCCAAGGCGTTCTGGTATTCGACTGCTGTCATCCTGGCCAGCAGCCTTACGATCCAAATGGCTTTGAAAGCTTTCAAGGACAGGGAGATGCAGCGTTATCGCAATCTTCTGACCACGACGGCGATACTGGGGATCCTTTTTGTGATCCTGCAGTGGATGGGTTTCCGCCAGATCTGGAATACGGGGATCACGTTCAGGGGGTCCGGCGGCGGGCAGTTCTTATATATCATTGCGGGCCTTCATGCGGTGCATGTACTGGGGGGGATCCTGGCGCTGGTGGTGATGTTCGTAAAGGCCTACGCCTCGAAGATCCGCTCCTATAACAGCGTACCGGTGGAGCTGATGAGTACGTACTGGCATTTTGTAGACCTGTTATGGATCTATTTGCTCGTTTTCTTTATGTTCATAAACTAACCGGACGGAGTCCAGGTTATTTTTTGACGCAATTCAAATATTCAGGTTAGTTAAATAAATTTGCAAATCAACTAAAATAACAACATGGCACAAGCAGTACCAGCAGGTCAGAAATGGTGGAGTGGCGGGAAGAGCCCCTTCAACGTGGAGTATGGGAAACTGATGATGTGGTATTTTCTGATGAGTGATGCCTTTACCTTTGGCGCTTTTCTGATCTCTTATGGCTCTATCCGTTTTGCCAGCAATGGCTGGCCCGACCCCAATGAAGTATTCCGTTCTTTCCCTGGCATGGGGGAGACGCATCTTCCGCTGGTGTTCGTGAGCCTGATGACCTTTATACTGATCATGAGCTCGGTAACGATGGTACTTGCTGTGGCTGCCGGACATAATAACGACCAGAAAGCTGTGACGAAGTGGATGATCCTGACGATCATCGGAGGGTTTGCCTTTTTGGGCTGCCAGGCCTGGGAGTGGACGCACCTGCATGGTGAAGGCGCCTGGTGGGGACGAAATCCTTTTCCGAATGCGGATGGCTCTGTTGCTTCTACCAACTTTACTAACTTTTTCTTTACGATCACGGGTTTCCATGGTTTCCACGTATTTTCCGGGGTGATCATCAATTGCATCATGCTCATCAAAAATATCCGGGGCGACTTTGCAAAACGTGGTCACTACCTGATGATCGAGAAGGCTGGTTTGTACTGGCACTTTGTAGACCTGGTATGGGTATTTGTATTTACTTGTTTCTATTTACTTTAGGCGTTTAACCTCAAATAAACTTATTTATGTCTGATATTCAAACATCAACCAGCCACGGCCACGCACCAGTAGCGCACTTCGATACTAAACCGATCTGGAGGACCTTCTGGATCCTGCTTGGAATTACCATGGTCGAGCTGGTCCTGGCTACTATTCACCTGAAGACGGGTTTTCCGCCAAAGTATGTGCTGAATGGGATCTACCTGATCCTGACCTGCGCCAAGGCATTCTATATCATCGCGGAGTTCATGCACCTGCGTCATGAGCTGAAGAACCTGATCATGACTATCGGCATCACGTCGCTGTTGTTTGTCTGGTTCATCATTGCCTTCCTTTATGAGGGTAATTCATATAGGAACCTGCGCAACCGTTATGACCGGCATCATGCTGAGCAGAGCCAGGTAAAGGCGCCTGCGGAAGAGCCGGCAGCGAAGAAACCCGGTTCTCCGGAATAATCGTGTGCGTAGCGAAAAAACAATATTGGAACCATCGCTGCTGGCGATGGTTTTTTTAATTCAAACAGTTTACAGTGAGTAAGAAAGCGCTTTTGGCCATATGTGTTGCGGTGGTGATACCACTGTTCTTTTACATGATCGCCAGGCAGTATAGTGTGCCGATGCCCGGTCGTTTTTTTCCCGACTCGGTGGTCACGGTAATGAAGGATGGCAAGCAGATGACCGATACGGTATGGCATAAGGTGGCCAATATTTCGTTGCAGAATCAGCTGGGGCAGACGATAGATCTCGATCAGCTGAAAGGAAAGGTGACGGTGATAGATTTTTTCTTTACGCATTGCGCGAGCATTTGTCCGATCCTGACGAAGAATATGCGGCATCTGCAGGATGGGCTCAAGCAAAAGGACAATATGAAGGGGGTGGATACCAGTTTTGTTCAATTCCTTTCGCTGACGGTGGACCCTGCGCATGATTCGGTGCCGGTCATAAAGAAATATGCTGATCGTTATGGGATCAATTCCGATGTATGGTGGCTGCTGACGGGTCCGAAGAAGACCATCTATGACTTTGCGCTGAACGAGCTAAAACTGGGCTTGCAGGATAGCGTCAGCGTCGATTCGAACTTTGTCCATACGGACTATATTGCTCTGCTGGACAAGGACAGGGTGATCAGGGGGTACTATCATGGCACGGATACGGCTGCGGTTGCGCGGCTGGCTGACGACCTGGTCTTCATCATGCTGGAGAAGGACAGGAAACGCAAGACGGCTTTGTTTGGAGAGCTGCGTCCGCTGATGGCGCCTATTATCATAATTCTGTTGGGGACGGCACTGGGCGTCGTGTATTTTAGCAGGAAGCCAAAAAAATCGAATACCAATATATGAGTCAGGAAATTGTCAGACCAGGTTCCGGCAGCATGTCGGGTGGTGCGGGGGGATCCGGCGCCATGCGCGGGGGTGGGCGCAGCTATACGAAGGCGATCATTATTGTTTCTATCGCCATACCTGCGGCGGTGGCTTTTCTGATCCTGGTGCCTACAGCGAAGATCGATTTCGGGTTCAACACGCATGTTCTCCCGCTTTTTCATGCTATCCTGAATTCCAGCACGGCCATCCTGCTGATCGCGAGTTTATATTTTATAAAGAATGGCCAGGTCCGGGCGCACAAAACGGTTAACTGGATCGCGGTGGTGCTGAGCACGGTCTTTCTTGTTTCCTATGTTATCTATCATGCGTCGAATCCTTCCACGCGTTTTGGCGATCTGAATCATGACGGGCTGCTGAGCGAGGAAGAAAAGCAGCAGGCCGGGATTGCGCGTTATATTTATTATTTTATTCTCTCCACGCATATTACCCTTTCGGGTATTATCATTCCATTTGTACTTTTTACGCTGCAGCGGGCCTACCAGGAGAAGTTCGACAAACATCGCAGGCTGGCGAAGATAACCTGGCCCATGTGGTTGTATGTGGCTGTGACGGGGGTGGTGGTTTACGTGATGGTAAGTCCTTATTATTAGTGGATTATAACTCTTTTGCGGGATCCCAGAATAGTTTTGAAAAGTCGACTACTTTATCGTCTTTGACGACTACTCCTTCTTTTTCCAGCAGTTCCTGCATTTTTCCGGGCGGATCGTAATGGTGTTTGCCGGTCAGAAGTCCTACGCGGTTGACGACGCGGTGGGCGGGGACGGGCTTTTTGGCATAGGGTACGGCCATCATGGCCCAGCCGACCATTCGGGCTGAGAGGCGGGTGCCGAGACTGGCGGCGATGGCGCCGTAGGAGGTGACGCGGCCGGAGGGAATTTGTCTTGCGATCTCATGGACGAGGTCGAAGAAGGAATCGTCCTGTCCGCCGGAAGGTTTTACGGATCTGAGTTTTTCGCGGGGCGTTGCCGAGGCTCTGCCGCCCGTGTTGAGCGGGGGCTTGCTTGCGGAGACCGGGTTGGGCGGGGGCTTTGTTGCGGCGGCCGTTTTCGATTTGGGTGGTGGCTTTGTTGCGGCGGCCGCTTTGGGCGTGGTCAGCGGGCCAGCTGCATTGCCGGAGCGTTTGAGGCGCTTTGCAGCGCTGTTATTTTTCTTCTTTGCTTTTGCCATGCTCCTGTTGTTGTAAGATGAGTAAAGAGCGGCGGGGCTCACTGACGCGCTCGTAGTTGAAGGGGCAGTGTTTGCAGCCGTTGCCGCAGCAATAACCTCTTTCGAGGTGGTATTTGGATGTGAGGACCATCAGGCCCTCCTCATTGTAATAAAAGTCGGTCCCTTCAATCAGTTGTTTCATTGGGGGCGTCCTCCCTGGCGGTGGTGGTTGTGGTGGCGACGGTTTCGGCAGCGGTTTGCGGGTGCGCGGTGGTTGTGGTGGCAGGTGCGGCCGCTTCGGCAGCGGTTGTGGCGGTGACGGCGGTTTCTGGTCGTACAGTGATGGCTGCGTTGGCCATGTTCCGGGGAGGCCGTACTCTCTCCGGGGGAGTGGGTTCTTCCTGTTTGACCTTCTCGTGTAATTCCTGGTCCCGGTCCGGCAGCGGCTCTTCCGGTATTGTAAAACAAAGATAATGTACCCGCTTGCTTTGTGCGATATCGAGGCTTTCGTAGTGGGTGCGGATCTTTAGCTCATCCTTCATAGGTGCGGCATGGATATCGGCCGAATCTTCGAGCAGGGTCAAACCATATAGAGCCGCCACCCATTTGGTAAACTGGTAGAGGACGGGTGAGTCTGTCTTCAGATGAATGCGTCCGCCGGGTTTCAGGATCTGCTGATAAAGGCGGATAAATTTAGGATGGGTCAGTCTTCGTGTAAACCTGGATTTTCGAAGCTGAGGGTCTGGAAAGGTGAGCCAGATCTCTTCTACTTCGCCTTTATGAAAGTAGGATGTGACCTTGTCGATATGTGTGCGCAGAAAAGCGGCATTGGCGATATTTTCTTCCAGGCATTTTTTTGCTCCTATATAGATGCGGTTGCCTTTCATGTCTACGCCCAGGAAATTCCGTTCGGGGTACATTTTTGCAAGACCTACGGTATACTCGCCTTTGCCGCAGGCCAGCTCAAGGGTCAGGGAATGGTCGTTCCTGTAAAATGCAGCCCACCTGCCTGCCATCCCTTCGGGGTATTGCAGGACATTGGGGAAGGATTTGATCGCTTCAAAGCGGATGAGTTTTTTTTGGCCCATGGGGAGCAAAAATAACTAAAAATGGAGCGCCGACATGTCGCGGTGCTCCATTTGGTGGGGTGTTACCCTAATTGCCTGTACCGGAGTCCTTTTTTGTCTCCAGCGCGCTGCGGACATTTGCGGGGAGATTGGACAGCAGGGTATAACCGGTTGCGTTCTCGATGTCCTTTACCGTGCAGATATATTGGGTCCAGTCAGAATTGATGGTATTGATATTAGGGGTATTGACCGCAATGACCCTTGTGCTGGTGGTGATACGGCTGAGGTCGTTGTTGCCCTTGGGAAGGACGACGATAACCTTCCAGATCTGTGATGGTACGGTAACCTTACCTCCATCGACGGTGGTGGCTGTACCGTTGGATCCGGTACCTCCGGAACCATAGCTGCCCATGACGACATAGATCTCGTTGCCGGCACTGACGAGGGAGCGGCCATATTCCTCCAGATGGGCCCAGGTTTGTTCGTTATTGTTGGGGGCCTGGGGGATCATATTATCCATCAGGAAGGTTGCTTCATTGGCTGAAAGAGTATTAGTCCTGTCTCCGGAAGGGCAGTTATGTCCGCGATCGAATCCGGAGCCGGAATAGGCTGTTGCCGGCACTTCATACCAGCCTGCGGGGAGATTCGGATCGTTCCTGAAATCATTGGTCCGGTCGATAGTGCCAAGCGAGGTATCGCCGACATACCAGCTGACCCAGTTGGGTTCGCCTCTGTCACGGTTGTAAGATTCGATATAGTACCCGAGGTCATAAAGGTAATTATCGGCGTTGGAGGTGCTGTTAGTAGCTCCGCTGGGATTACCGAGCAGGAGGTTGGAATTATCGCTGGCGGTCCCTCCACCTCCGGTGGTTCCGGAACTATTGATCGTGATGTCGTCGATGTTGATGCGGTTGGTCCCTCCGCTGATCTTCCGGACGTCAAAACGCAGGGCGCCAGTTCTATTGACCGTGAATGTCGCGGTGGTCAGGGTGGTGCTGCTGCTGGTGATGGCAGAGCCCACCTGTGTATAGGTGCTGCCTCCGTCTGCGGAGACCCATAAGCCCCAGGTCGAAGAGGCATCCGAGCCATAGACCGCATGACTGATCGTGACGGTGGCTGCGCCGGAACTGACATCAAAGTTCATGCTGATGATACCTGTATTACGAACCCGAACGGACTGGCTGCCATCTTTGGCGTCCGAGGCGCTGGTGCCTACAAGTGCGTCGGTAAGTGTCCACGAGCCACTGGAGAAGGTCACGGTCCCGGCGGCATAGGCTGTCTTGCTGCCGGATTCGAAGTTTTCAAAGAGGCTTTGGGCTGCGGATGTGACCAGGCGGGCTTTTTCGGTCTCGGGCTGAACAGATGCGGGGGTATTGACCGGGTTCAGGTGCTTCGTACAGGTTGTAAAAAGCAGGAGGGCGGTCAGAGGAAACAGGTAATAGCGTTTGCTAAACATATAGGACGATTTGGTTTAATGATAATTGCGGTACGAAGGAAAGGAAAATATGTTATGCCAGTGTTACTTTGGTCGGAATTTGGGGGATTGGGGGGAACACCTATGGGAATGATCGTGATGGGGCTGACGGCGGGGTATCCGTCATGGTGCAGAAATGAAAAGACCCCGCCTATTAAGCGGGGTCTTTTGTTTCTGCTGTAGAGGGAGGAGTCGAACCTCCACGGAGCAGTTAGCAGTAGCGCAATGTGCGGTGGTCAACCCCAGTCGAATCCGATTTTAGTCGGAGTCGGCATTACACTATGTTTATCCTGGATCTCCACCCCCGAGACAAGAGGGCATGTCTGCCAAGTTTCATCACTCCACAATGATGGGCCGTCTTTATCGGCTGATGGGCCGTTGTTATCGGCTTGATGAAGTAAAATTAAAGAAATGTGGCAAACATTGGTATTTTTTCAATAAAAATTTTTATATTTTCAAAATTATTTAAATATTTGCAATATACTGTAGAGAAAATTCAAAAATTATATTCAAGATGGCTGCAAAATTGAATCTCGACAAATTGGATTTACAGATAATTCACGAAATGATGGAGAATGCGGAAATCTCCTATGCAGAATTAGGAAAAAAGCTATTTGTTTCGGGAGGTACGATCCATGTCCGTATCAAGAAGTTACAGGAACTTTCCGTGGTGAAAGGTACAAAATTGCATGTTGACCTTAAACAGCTTGGCTATGATGTAATTGCTTTCATCGGCATTTTCCTCGAAAAAAGTTCACTTTATGATAGTGTTGCCCGGGAATTGCAGAAAATACCTGAGATCGTGCGACTCAACTATACCACTGGTAATTACAGTATGTTCGCAGAAATAGTCTGTAAAGATATCAATCAGCTGAGATTTGTGCTGCACGACGAACTGCAGAAAATAAAAGGGATCGAACGTACGGAGACTTTTATCTCTCTTGATGAAAGCTTTAACCGCAATGTGCAGGTTTTTAAAGAATAGGTTTAAACTCTCACATTCAGCACATCCCGTAATCCATTACCTAACATATTGAATGCAAGCACCAGTAACATGATGGCCAGCCCTGGCGCAAGGGCAAGCATAGGATTGTGTGTGATAATGAAATTATAGTTCTCCTTTATCATAAGTCCCCAGCTGGGCTGCGGAGGCTGAACCCCCACTCCGAGGAAGCTGAGACCTGCTTCGATGACGATGGCAGATGCAAAATTGGATGCTGCTACGACCCAGACGGGGCCCATTACATTCGGAAGGATATGCCGGAACAAAATACGACTGTGTGAATAACCCAGGGCCCTGGCTGCTTCTACATACTCCCGTTCCTTTGCAGCCAGCACCTGGCCGCGGATGATCCGCGCCACATTTACCCAGAGTGTGAGACCGATGGCGATGAAGACCTGCCAGAATCCTTTACCCAGCACCAGCATGATGGCAAAGACCAGCAGCAAGGTGGGAATGCTCCAGATAACGTTTACCAGCCAGAGGATGATCTCGTCGACCCGTCCCCTGAAATAACCGGCCAGCGAACCGAGCAGGACACCTACGCTCAGAGAAAGCAGGACGGTTACCAGACCGACGGCCAGGCTGACCCTAACGCCGATGAGCAGCCGACTTAAGATATCCCGTCCATATTTGTCGGTGCCCAGCCAGAAGGTTTGTGTTTTTATTTGATAGGTGTTTGATGCCAGGTAATCGGGACCGCTGTGCCGGAGAAGGGGGGTGGACAATGTCGGGCTGCTTGGGTTGTTGGAGTTGTTGGGGCGCGGACCGGCAATCGCGTAGCTCCGCCTTTCCTCGACGTCCTCGTCGACAAACTTTTGTACGATCAGGCTGTCACCGGTCACTACATAACTATTGATGGGAATATAATCAAAGGCATCTTCCCGACCGTTGAGAAGGCGGCCGAAGAAGGAAACACCGGATGGGGATCTTTCTTTTGGCAGAAGCAGGAAAAGCTGCTGAAATCCCGGGCGGCGTCCGCCGATCTCGACGATGATCCGATTGGCGTTGGGCGACGGGTCGGGTGCGATGAAATAGGCGCAGAGGGCTACTACCAGCGAAAGGGCGATGACGATAAGCCCAAACAGGGTTCCTTTGTTGTGTAGCAGACGTCTACCTATATGTAATCCGGGATTGGTCATTAGCTTATTTTTCTATCCTTCCAGCGGTAGCTGCCGAACTTACCCAGCCAGCCGACTACGATGGTATAGAGTATATGAAAGGGTTGTAAAAATGCAAAATACGGCATCAGCCGCTGTTGTTGGAAAAAGGTTGCTACCGATCTTACAAATGGATATTCAACGATGGTCTTCACGGCCAGCAGCAGCAGCAGAACCCAGAGCCACCAGCTATTCCAGAAGGCGGCAATGAAGAGTGCCACAAACAATAAATTAACAAGATACACCAGTAAGAGTACCCAAAAGATGCGTTTGTCATCGTAGCTGTCCGCTTTGCTGGCCCAGCGAATACGCTGGTTTAGGAAACCCGACCATCGGGTCTCCGGTTTTGTGGTAACGATGGCAAACCGATGTTTGAGGAAAAAGACCCGCTGAGGATATTTAAGATAGATCTTATGCATTAGCAGCATGTCGTCGCCGCTTGGAATAGCATCGATGCCTTTGAATCCATCCACTTCATAAAAGGCCTCTTTTTCATAAGCCAGGTTCGCCCCATTACACATGGAATGAAAACTTGAAAAGACGGCGGCGCCGGTGATGCCTTGCAGTGTAATAAAGTCAAGGATCTGGAAGATGGACAAAAATGAAGAGCGGCCGCCTGCGATGCGGACGGGTGCGGCAATAAATTTGGCGCCTTTGTTCTCGTAGAACGAGGCAATTGTTGAAAGCCATTCGGGATGGGCAGTGCAGTCTGCGTCGGTGGTGACGATGAGCTCTCCGCCGGCGGCCTCGATGCCGGTGGAGATAGCCCATTTTTTGTAGGCTTTACCGTTTTCCGGACCGGGTTGATCGGCGAGAGAGAGATAGTGTATAGAAAGGGGGGGGGCAGCTCCCGTGTCATGGATCGATGCGTGGCCGGCGCTGTCGGATGCGGAATACTCCCGCACCCTGTTTGCAGTGCCGTCCGTCGAGTGATCGTCGACCACGACGACCTCGTAGAGTTCCTTCGGATAAGTCTGGCGGGCCAGCGAGTACAAACAGCTGACGATATTCTGTTCTTCGTTGCGCGCAGGTATGATGACGGAGATGCGTGTGCGAGGACCTCCGTCCCTGCCGTTCCGGGAAGCGGGGGGTGTAAAAGATGGGATAGACTTCCAGGCCCGGAGATACCAGGCGATCAATGCCCCATAAACGGCAAGGACAGAGCAGCTTATGATCGTAAAAAGGTACAACGGGAACATAGTCGAACAAAAATGATCGGTAAATATAAAGATCGGCTGTCTTTTGGAAGAAATTCCTGTTTTGGGAAAAAAGCAGGTCCGCGTAGGCTGGATAATATTAACGGAATCAAGCAATTGTAAAACTGGAATACTATTGGTTCTTTCATTATTAGGTGTAAACCTATATGTAAAAATCCAATATGTTACTGAATTTAATAAAATTCAACATTTGCTATGAAAAGACCTTTACACGCTGCCCTTTGTTTTGTTCTCCTCATCAGTAGTTTCGTCTTTAGCCAGACGACATATGCTCAAATCTCCTATACCTGGAATGGCTCCCTGTCCACGGACTGGAATACGCCTGGTAACTGGACTCCCAGCGGGGTTCCCACAACAATCGATAATGTTACCATCGTAACCGGTGGTAATACCTGTCTGTTAAATGCCAGCGCAGGGATAACGAACTTCAAGCTTACCAGCGGTACGCTTGACCTGGGTGGGTTCACGCTTACCGTGAACGGAAGTACGGCTATGTTTACCGCGGGCGCAGTACAGAATGGGACTATGGCTATTACGAATGCTACTACAACTTCTTTTGGCAATGGTCCGGTCAATATGAACTGTATCGTTACGATAAGCTCAGCGGCAATAACAGTAAGGAATACCAGCTTTCAAAAAGCACTGACCATAACGAAGACCGGAGCTTCGAATGACAACAGCCCCGGCGGAAATGTTTTCAATGGAGTGACGACGATGACCAATGCCGGGGCCGGCTACCTGTTAATGGGCAATGGCAGTCCTGACCAGTTCAATGCTGCGTCGACCTTTAATAACACCGGGGGCAGCCAGATCTATGTAGCATATAACAGTACGAATAATATTTTCGGGGGTGTAACCACGTTCAACAATACGCCAACCGGCAATTCGGGGATCTATGTCAGTCAGAATTCTGCCGGAACATTGTTTAACGATAATATCGTGGTCTCTTCGAACAATGGACAGGGCGTGATCTTTGGTGGAAATGCAGTGGCTACCTGTACGCTCGCTGCTACGAAGACCATTACAATCGGGGCCGGTGGTTTTTCGGCCGGTACATTAAATCTTAAGGAGTTTACACAAACGGGCGCTACGGCGCAAAACCTGACCCTCAGCGGTACGGGTAATCTTACGATAGGACCATCTTCTTCGTTTGACGGGGATCTGACCCTTTCCAGTCCTACCCTCTATTTTAACGGCTGTCTGTTTAACGGGGCTACCGACATCACGAAAACGGGCGCTACGGGCGACTGGAGCTCCGGCGGGAATATTTTCAATGGCATATCGAAGATCACCAACAGCGGCAGCAGCTACCTGCTCTTGGGCAGCACGAACCCGGACATATGGAATAATGATGTGACATTCACGGATAATGGGTCTGAGCGTCTTCTGCCCTGCTGGTCGAGCACCGGTAATCAGTTCAATGGGAATATATATGTAAATACAGCCGGCAGTGCGCAGGGTATACAATTCTGCGGAGGAAACACGGCGGCGACGGCCACCCTGGCTGCGACGAAAACTATCCAGGCAGGATCTACGGGTCTAACGGCCGGGTATTTATATTTGAAACAATTTACCCAGCTGGGCAGCTCACCTGTTAATTTAACGGGCACGGGCAGTACTGTTTTGTATTTAGGACCTGGCAGTAACTTTGGAGGATCATTTACGGCCTCGGCTCCTGATATCTGGGTACAGGGAGCAACCTATAACAGTCCTGCTGCATTCTCAAAGACGGGGGGCTCTTCCAATCACAACAACCAATATCAAAATATCTTCAATTCGACCTGTACCATCGATCAGCAAAGTAATACCGGCTATTTTATGCTGGGGTACAACTCCAATGATCTTTTCAATGACAATATCATCGTAACGGAATCCGGCAAGGGCGGCATCTATCTGGGCTGGACATCCGGCACCGGCACGCCTACTCAGGCGGCCGGCAAGACGATATTGGTTGGCTCGTCGGGTTTTAGCGCGGGGTTTTTGAACCTGAATACTTTTACACAGCTGGGTAATGCGCCAATGAATCTGAATTTCACCGGAACAAATACCAGTCTGATATTTGCCCGGGGCTCTGTGATCGGGGGCGATCTGACATCCAATACCCCTGATATCTATTTCAACGGAAGTCTGTTCAACGGGCAGGCAAACGCTACCAAAACCGGTTCCGGAACAGACTACAGCGTCGGCGGGAACACATTCCAGGGCGCTGCGGTCTTTACCAATACCGGCGCCGGGACCATGATATTGGGCAACAGCAATGCGGATACCCTGAACAGTGACGTTACTTTTAATAGTAATAGCAGCGGTACGGGGTATATTGGAGCCGGGTGGAATTCGGCGGGCAATATCTATAATGGCAATATTACCGTTTCCAGCACGGGTACTGCAGGCGGCGTCTATTTTTGCCAGGGCACGGGAGCTTCTGCCGTCATTGCATCAGGGAAATCGATACAAGTGGGGGCAGGTGGTTTTGCTTCCGGAACATTGTCTCTCAAGCAGCTGACGCAGCTGGGGAATGCGGCGACAAATCTTACCCTAACAGGAGCGAACACACTTCTCCAGGCAGGACCTTCTTCTTCTTTTGGCGGTGACTTTACTGCGGTCTCTCCCCGCATCTTATTGAACGGTTCCGTATATTCCGGGGTAACCAGCTTTACCAAGACAGGAGCAACCGGGGAATGGTCATTTGGAGGAAATACTTTTAATTCCACGCTTACTATCAACCACCTTGGCAGCGGTTATTTTGGTTTTGCCAGTGGGGCTCCGGACATTTATAACGGCGATGTATATGTCAACAATAACTCTACCGAAAGGATCATTTTCGGCAATACCCCTGTGGGTAACCAGTTCAACGGGAATATAATTCTGACCCAGATCGGCTCTTCTGTTGGAACCGCGTTTGGCTGGAGCAGCAATACCGACCTGACCATGGCGGCGGGAAAGACCATCTCTATCGGCGCAGCCGGGTTTAGTACCGGGTATCTGCAGATCGAACGGTTTACGCAACTGGGCAACGCTCCGATGAACCTGCCGCTTACGGGGAACAGTTCGCTTACATTTGGTCCGACTTGCACTATCGGCGGGGACCTGACTTCCAGCAGCAGCGCTGTATATTTTAACGGCTGTACGTTCAATGGTGTGGTAAATGCTACCAAGACGGGCGGCACAAATGATTATAGCAGCGGAGGAAATATATTTCAGGGGACTGCTACGATCAATAATACCGGTACCGGCAATCTGAACCTGGGCAATGGCAATCCGGATACCTGGAATGCTGATGCATCTTTTAACTGCAGCGGTTCGGCCTATATAAGCGTAGGATGGAATTCGGCCGGGAATACTTTTAACGGGAATATCAATCTATCCAGTACGGGTTCTTCCACAGGGATATATTTTTCTCCGAATACAGCATCCACAGTTATTCTTGCTGCGGGGTACGGGATACAGGTCAGTTCAGGCAGTTTTTCAACCGGAACATTATCTCTGAGACAGTTCACGCAGCTTGGCAATACAGCGAACAATCTTACTCTTACGGGGGCCAATACACTTCTGCAAGTTGGGCCTTCCTCCTCCTTTGGCGGCGACTTTACCGCGGTGTCTCCCCGCATCTTACTGAATGGATCTGTTTATTCCGGAGTGACCAGCTTTACCAAGACAGGCGCAACGGGTGAATGGTCTTTTGGCGGGAACACCTTTAATTCTACGCTCACTATCAACCATCTTGGCGGCGGATATTTTGGCTTTGCCAATGGCGCGCCGGATATCTACAACGGGGATGTATATGTCAATAATAATTCTACCGAAAGGATCATTTTTGGCAATAATCCAGTGGGTAACCAGTTTAACGGGAATATTATCCTGACCCAGATCGGCTCTTCTGTCGGAACGGCGTTTGGCTGGAGCAGTACTACTGATGTAACCATGGCGGCGGGTAAGACGATTTCTATCGGAGCGGCGGGATTTAGTACCGGCTATCTGCAGCTCCAGCGATTTACCCAGCTGGGCAATGCTCCGATGAATCTGCTGCTTACTGGGAACAGCTCGCTTACATTCGGGCCTACGTCTGCTATCGGCGGGGATCTTACTTCTACCAGCGGCACGCTATTCTTTAATGGCTGTACGTTCAATGGTCTTGTGAACAGTACGAAGACCGGCGCCACGAATGATGGCAGCTCGGGGAATAATGTATTTAACGGAAATGCTGTCATGACCAATGCCGGTTCCGGTTATCTATTGTTTGGGAACGGGAACAAGGACCAGTTCAATGCTGCGGCAACTTTTAGCAATACAGGCGGCAGCAACATTTATGTAGCGTATAACAGTACGAATAATTTGTTCGGCGGTGTTACCACTTTCAATAATACGCCGACGGGTAATGGTCTTATCTATGTCAGCAATTATTCTGCGGGCACAACCTTTAATGACAATATCGTAGTAAACTCTACCAGCGGCCAGGGCGTTCAATTCTGTACTGGTAATACAACGGCCACCGCCATTCTGGCGTCCGGCAGGACTATCGGCGTGGGGGCCGGCGGTTTTTCGGCCGGGGCATTATTGCTCAGGCAGTTCACACAGACGGGATCCACGGCACAGAATCTGACCTTAACCGGGACCGGAAGCCTGATCTTTGGCCCATCCTCATTGTTTGGCGGCAATGTGACCTCGATGAGTCCTACCTTATTTTACAATGGATGTACCTTTAACGGGACGGTTACCGCTGCAAAGAATGGGACGACCAGTGATGCTTCCAGTGGCAACAATATATTCAATGGGCCTTTTGCCATAACGAATACGGGCACCGGTTACTTTTTGATGGGTAATGGGAGCCCGGACCTTTGGCAATCCACGGCGACGTTCAATAATCAGAGTCCGGCAAATCATATGTATGTGGCCTATAACAGTACAGGAAACATCTTTAACGGGGATGTGGCATTTAACAATCAACCTGGTACAACGGGTCTGTGGATCTATCCGAACACGTATGGTGTAAACACACAGTTTAATGGGAATATCAGCGTTTCGAATATCAATGGCGGCGGTGTATATTTCGGCAATGGATCGGGTACGGCTGTCCTGGCTGATGGGAAATCCATCAGTGCCGGGGCCGGTGGATTCAACAGCGGCGGATTGATCTTCCGCAGCTTTACCCAGTCGGGGTCCAGTGCCGCGCAGAATATTGTAACAACGGGAACAAGCTATATCCAATATGGCAATGCGGCTACCTTTAATGCCGCGCTGACCTCGTCGAGTCCGGGTCTGTTCTTCAACAGCAGTATGTTCAATGGAACGGTCAACTGTACCAAGACGGGAACGACCAATGATCAAAGCCAGGGGAACAATATATTCAATGGCGCCAGTACGTTCATCAATAACGGAACCGGTTATTTAATGATGACAAATAATACGGCGGATGCCTATAACAACGATGTCACTTTTGTTCAGAACAATACGGGTGCGGTCTACCCCAATTACAACAACAACAGCACGTATGCGGGGAGCATAACTGTGACCTCTCCTTCCGCTACGCCCATAACTTTTGGGAGCGGGAATGGAACAGCCACCTTATCGGGATCGGCCGTGCAATATATGAATGCAACGGGCAGCACTGCTACACCGGTATTTACGAGGCTGATAATAGCCAATACGGGTGGCGGGGTTACGTTGAATACTACCTCTGTCAATGTATCAAAAAATCTTACGCTCAGCACGGGGCTCCTCAATACTACCACCTCCCGGATCCTGACCATGCTGAATAACTCTACTACGGCTTCCGGAGATGCTTTGTCGACGAGCTATGTCAATGGCCCGATGAGATATCAGAAGCAGGGATCGGGCGCCGGCACGCTGAATTTCCCGATAGGTAATTCACCTTACTGCCGGCCGGTGGTGCTGACTGTCAGTCATAGTTCCGGAAGCCTGTTCACCTACCAGGCCCAGCTGTTCAACGCCAGCGCAGAAGCCTTAGGATATACATTGCCTCCTTCGGTGGATGTGGTATCGACGAGACATTACTATACCATTGGAAGAACCGATGCGTCGGGGGTGAATCAACCTGTTTCGGGGCTCAGCGGCAATCAAACCATCCAGGTCTACTTTGGCGCAGAGGACTTTGTCAGCAATGGCGGAACACTTACGATAGTAAAGAATACTTATGTCGCGCCTACCGCCTGGATCGATATTGGCGGTGCGGGTGGGCCGATATACAATGCGGGGGCATTTCTTACGGGAAGCGTTACATCGACCTCTTCTCCTTCGGCCTTCAATTCCTTCTCGACCTTTGCCCTGGCAGACAGGATCGGGGGCGGGAATGTGCTGCCCGTCGGACTGCTTTATTTTAATGCCCGGCCTAATAAAGGCGGCGTTGATCTGACCTGGGCTACCTCTTCGGAAAGTAACAACAGCTATTTCACCGTGGAAAGGAGCAAGGATGGCACAAATTTCGAATTTGTGGAGAAGGCGGCTACAAAGGCCCTGAATGGCAACAGCGATGTCCAGCTGAATTATACGGGATATGATGCCAGTCCGTACAATGGTCTCAGCTACTACCGGCTGAAACAGACCGATCTCGACGGGCAGGAAAAATATTCAACGATACAGCCGGTGAATTTTGATCAGAGCGGCGGTCGTATGTCTGTATATCCCAATCCGACAAGAGGTCAACTATTTATCAATGGTATTTCGAGCAACCAAAATACTGTGAAGATCGAATGGTATGATACGGGTGGCAAGCTATTGACCCAGGAGTCGGCGACAGTTTCGGGCGGTCTTGCCATACTGAATCCGCACTTTAATAATGGCATCTATCTGTTGAAGATAATGACAGCGGAGGGTCGCTACACCTTTCAGCAGGTGATCATCATGAAATAACAGCTCTTTCTATTATTTCCAGGTTTCCGGTTTGCAGGAGGTGATGGCCTGTGGGGAGAACCTCGAGTGCGCAGAGGTCTTCGATCCCTTTTCGAAAGCGCTGACCTCTCTCTGCGCGGATGATGCGGTCGTAACGGCCATACACGAGCCTGACGGGTATCTTTTTTGACCGGACGAGATCCCGGATGACTCCTGGCCTGGGGCGGAAGCCCCGCATGATCGTCCAGCGGGTATACAGGTTCTGGCGCACCCTGATATTGTCGATGTAGCGGACAGTGAACTTGTAAATGCCGGGATTGACACATTTCAGGGTATTCCCGATCCGGAGAAGGAAGAAAAGCCAGCCTGGGTGCCGCATGGTAAAGCGGAAAAGGCGATTGCCCAGGCGGGTCTGAGTGGCCAGCCAGTACCAGGGATTGACCCGGAGCCCGTCGGGCGCCAGCAAAACGAGCTTGCCGATCTTTTCGGGCGCCAGTTGTAACAGGTGCAGCGCCACTCGTCCGCCCATGCTATAACCCAGGAGGGTCCAGGGTGTGTTGCGGCCAGGTAAACCGGAGCTTATTTCTTCCATCTGTGTGAGCAGGTCGGTGGGATCGTAGAACAGGTTTTCCCCCTGCCAGTCGGTCTGTCCATGGAAGGGCAGGTCGAAAGCAATCAGGGTATAGTCGCTGCCGAGGTTTTCTTCCAGGAAGGAAAAAGTATCGGCTGATTCTCCATAACCGTGAAAACAGAATACGATCAGGGGTCCTGTTCCCCGGCAGGAATATTGTATACGGGAGGTGCCAGGGGCATGATGGCCGGTCTGCATGGGACGAATCTACATATTTTTTCAGGTCGAATTTTTGTAATTGTCCCGGTAAATCCTTACTTTTATTTAGTTGTTTAACTAACTGTATGCCAAACAACCAATTTAAAAAAGGGGAGCTTTATAGTTTTATCACCGGCAAGGCGTCTATTGCTATTGCCCGTAACCTGCAGAAGAAATTCAATACGGCGGGTTTGAAAATAACTATCGAGCAGTGGAGTGTGTTGTATCATTTATGGAAGGAGGATGGGAAAAGCCAGCAGGAGCTGTGCACTGCAACGTTTCGCGACAAGCCAAGCATCACGCGGCTGGTGGACAATCTGGAAAAGCTGCAGCTGGTAAAGCGGGTACCTTCGGATGACGACCGAAGGATCAATCTTATTTATCTGACGCGTCAGGCCCTGAAGTTACAGGAAGAGACGATGCAGCTGGCGGAGGCCACGTTGAATGAGGCGCTGGAAGGGGTGCCAGCCGACCGGATCGATATCTGTAAAGAGGTATTGCAGCTTGTATATGATAATCTTCGATAGCCAATTGATATTTATCACTAATTGATCTCATCAACTAAACTATTTTCTATGAGTGCATCTACTGAAAAAGCGCAGGCTCTCAAGGGGGCCGAATGGTTGATAAAGGAAAGCTCTCCTTTCGAAACCTTTATTCCTGAAGACTTCAATGAAGAACAGCGGATGGTTAAGGACATGTGCAACTCCTTTTTGGATACGGAGGTGCTGCCGGTGATCGACCGTATCGATAAGCTGGAGCCAGGTCTGATGCCTTCACTCATTCAAAAAGCCGGCGATCAGGGTCTGCTGGGGGCTGCGGTTCCGGAAGAATATGGCGGTCTGGGAAAGGACTTTATTACGGCTACGCTTGTGAATGAAGGTCTGGGAGGGGGTTTCTCCTTTTCCGTAGGGGTATCGGCTCATACGGGTATCGGCACTTTGCCAATACTTTACTTTGGAACACCTGAACAGAAGAAGAAATATATCCCAAAGCTGGCCAGCGGGGAATGGAAGGGCTCGTATGGACTGACGGAACCCAATAGCGGCAGTGATGCGCTGGGGGCGAAGACCTCGGCTAAACTGTCGGCAGATGGAAAATATTATCTGCTAAATGGGCAGAAGTGCTGGATCACCAATGGCGGATTTGCGGATGTTTACACGGTCTTTGCAAAGATCGACGGGGATAAGTTCTCGGCGTTCATTGTAGAGCGGGGGTTTGAGGGATTTACGCAGGGGCCTGAAGAACATAAGATGGGTATCAAGGGCTCTTCCACGGTGCAGCTGTATTTCCAGGACTGTAAAGTGCCTGTGGAAAATCTGCTGGGTGAGGTTGGGAAGGGGCATATCATTGCGTTCAATATCCTCAACATAGGCAGGCTGAAACTATGTGCTGCGGCTTTAGGCGGAGCCAGGCGGGCGGCGACGACCACCCTCGAATATGCCAAGACCAGGGAGCAGTTCAAGACCCCTATCGCAAATTTTGGCGCTATTAAGAGCAAGCTGGCCGAGATGGCTATCAGGATCTGGGCATCGGAGAGCGCGTTGTACCGGACGACCAAATGGATCGACGATAAGGAAGTGGGGCTGGCTGCTGCGGGTAAGCCATTCAATGAGGCCGTGCTGGGTGCTGCGGAGGAATATGCTATCGAGTGCGCCATACTGAAAGTATATGGCAGTGAGATGCTGGATTTCGTTGTGGATGAGGGAGTTCAGATACATGGCGGAAATGGTTTCAGTGACGAATATATTATTTCAAAAGCCTACCGGGACAGCCGGATCAACCGCATCTATGAAGGCACCAATGAGATCAACCGGCTGCTTACTGTAGACATGGTCCTGAAGCGCGCCATGAAGGGCAGGCTGGACATTATGGGGCCTGCGATGGCGGTTTCGAAGGAATTGATGAGTATCCCTGAATTTGGTTCCGGCGATGAAACGCCATTTTTCAAAGAAAAAAAGACGATTCAGAACTTTAAAAAAGCTATTTTGCTAACTGCCGGCGCGGCCGCGCAGAAGCTGATGATGAAACTGGAGCAGGAGCAGGAGGTTCTGATGAATATAGCGGATATGGCGATGGAGACTTTTGTTGCAGAAAGCGCCCTGCTAAGGGCCTGGAAGCTGTCGGATCAGCGGGGTGAGGCTGCAGCGGCCTATGAGCTGGATATCATGCGGACCTATCTGTATGATGCAGCGGACCGGATCAATAAGTCCGGTAAGGATGCGATCAATGCGTTTGCCGATGGGGATGAGCAGCGGATGATGCTGCTGGGGCTGAAACGTTTTACAAAAACTGAATCTTTCAACAGCAAGGAGGCGAAACGAAGAATAGCCGACAAGCTGATCAACGACAATAGATATCCGCAATAGTGCCATTCGGCTCTTTGCGGGTATTAGGACCTGAATCGCGAGTTACACATGAGGAAAGAAAAAGCCACACCGGAAATTTCCGGGAGTGGCTTTTCTATAAAAGGCGCGTTTCGGACTATCTTTAATAAAAATTCAGGGAATGCGTCAATCAGCGATATATATTCTGTTCCTGTTGACAACGTATACGGGCTTTTCGCAGGACAGCGTATGGCTGGCGCGGACGACGGGCCAGCTGCCTTTTATGGAATACGGTATTGGTGACGACCGGCTTGGCGGGGCCAAGATGGGCTACCTGGATTCGAATATCCTGGTGCGGATCGTGGACAGCTTCGGCACGGACTATAAGGTCCGTCTCTCCAACCAGCACTATGCCTATATTGCAAAGGGAAGCCTGGTGCGGCAGAGCAGGGTATCCAACCGTCCTGTCGTCCATAACCCGCATCTCAGCGGCAGCATCAAGGTCTTTGGGGACACGGCATCCGACTTTGTCGTCGTAAACCTGGACGACCGTTATCCTTATCGCGGGACTCAGCTGCTGGACCCTTCGCGGGTTGCGGTGGATATTTACGGGGTGGCGAGCAATACCAACTGGATCACGCAGCTTCGTACGGCCAAAGAGATCAGGAATACCTGGTACGAACAGGTGGAAGATGATGTTCTTAGGGTGTATATACAACTAAAACATACGCAGCACTGGGGCTATAGCATGGCCTATGACACGAGCGGCAGAAGGCTGGTTATCCGGATCCGGAGACAGCCGGCGGTGCTGGATATAAAGAAACTTCGCATTGCCATCGATGCCGGTCACGGCGGGGACAATTCGGGCGCCAGTGGTGTCACCAGCAAGATCCTTGAAAAGAACTATACCCTTCTGATAGCAGAGCAGCTTCGGAGGGCTTTGAAGACGGCGGGGGTAAAAAGTGTTTTTATGACGCGTACGACGGATACTTCGCTGGGAATGCCGGAACGGATGGTGATGTTGAAGAAATTCGATCCACATTTGCTGGTCAGCGTTCACCTCAACTCCGCCAGTGAAGATACCGTACAGGGCACCAGCACCTATTATCGTTATATCGGTTTCAGGCCGCTGAGCGTAGCTGTGATGGACAGGATGTTAAGCCTGGGGCTTAAAGAATTTGGAAATGTAGGCAATTTCAATTTTGCCCTGAGCGGTCCTACGGACTATCCCAATGTGCTGGTAGAGGTTGCATTTCTCAGTAATCCCGCGGACGAAAAGAAAATACTCAATCCAAAATTCCACAAGGCGGTAGCGCAGAAGATCTACCTGGGCATTGTGGACTGGCTAAAACAAATGAAACCATGAACGGATACCTGATGCAGGAGCAGAAATGGACTCCCGGAGAAGATTTGTTTATCGAAAGCTTTGCTTCTGAGGGGCGCTGGGGTGTTGTCTTTGAAGACGACGGGGAGGCCGCCTATTTTTATGCGGTGGAGAAGGATGAGAGTGGGGGTGGGCTGAGCATATTGGATGCTTTGCATATTTATGAGAGTGGAAGCGCGGCGGTTCCGGCTCCGGTTGCGCCGAAGCCTCTGCTTATAATCTGGGCGAGGGATTGGATGAAGTGCGCGCTTGTCATCGATGGATTTTGTCATGCCATATTCGACTTCGATGCGCATGGGGGGTATAACATCAATGAGTTTCCTCCGCCCAATGATATCTGGACAAAGGGGGATCGGAAACTGACCGACGAATTGATCCGCAGCTTATTTTAAATCTGATATAAAAATCTATTTTGTATGTCTTCTCTCTCCGGCAATTTTATTCATCATGTCTTTTTCTGGCTCAACAATCCTGATAGTAAAGAAGACCTTGCGGCGCTGGTTGCCGGGTTGAAAAAGCTGGCTCCACTGGACCTGATCAAGGCCTATCATATAGGGGTGCCTGCTGCTACGGACAGAGCGGTTATCGATCGGTCGTATGCTGTCTCCTGGCTGCTGGTGTTTGCTACTGCGGAAGATGAGAAAAGCTATCAGACCGCGCCGAAGCATCTTGAGTTTGTCAGGGAATGTTCGTCGCTTTGGTCGAAGGTGGTGATATATGATTCGGTGCAGGCTTAGGCGCCGGCGGCGGGGCGGCCTCTGGCCTATTTGAGACCTGCGGCTGCCGCCTCGTCCACGAACCAGTGTAACTCGCCGTTGACCGGCTTTATCTCCTGGGAGGGGTAGTGGTCGGGGTTATAAACGCCTTTCAGCACTTCCTTCAGGGCATGTGCCTTTCCTGTTCCTGTTGTTAGAAAAGCGACGTGTGCGGACTGGTTGACAATCGTTTTTGTCAGCGTGATGCGGTACATATCCTGTGCCGGCAGGAAGAAGGCTTTTGCCCAGGCTTTTTCTTCGTGTACGATGGCGGTCCCGGGAAAAAGGGAAAGGGTGTGACCGTCGTCGCCCATGCCGAGTAATACCAGGTCAAAAGTAGTGGGCGTTTTGTCGAAATACTGGTGGAGTATCTTTTCGTATTCGATGGCGGATTCTTCGGGTCCTATGTCGGTGCGCATCACGTGGATCTGTGAAGGAGGTACCGGAACGAAGTTCAGCAGCGTATCATAGGCCATTTTTGCATTGTTGCGGTCGTCCTCGAAAGGAACGGCGCGTTCGTCGCCCCAGAAGATATGCAGCTTCGACCAATCGATCTGGTCTTTATAAGGAGGTGCTGCCAGTATTTTATGCAGCAGCTTTGGGGTGCTTCCGCCGGAAAGGGCGATGGTAAAGCGATCCTGCACTTTTATTGTTTCGGCGATAAGACCGGCGATCCATTTTGCTGCGGCCTGGCTCAATTCCTGAGCGTCCTTGTAAACTTGTAGTTCCATGATGTGGATATGATTGAACAGGCGGGCTTTGGGCCCGCCTGTCATTTAGAATTTTATTGTGTGGGAGGCATCGTGATCCAGTTGTGCCCGTCTCTGGCGATAAGGGCTTCTGCATCTTCGGGTCCCCATGAATCAGGAGTATAGTTCGGGAAGGACGGGGGGCGGCTTTCCCAGGTTTCCAGTATTGGCATGACGATCTTCCAGGCTGCTTCGACCTGATCTGCGCGCATGAACAGGGTAGGATTACCTTCCATGACGTCCAGCAGCAGGGTTTCGTAGGCTTCTGGTTCCGGCTCGTGGCTGGAATCGGAATTGAAGATCATGTCTACGGGGTCGAGGTTCATCGACTGGCCGGGGCGTTTGGCCTGGAAACGCAAGCGGACTTCCATTTCAGGCTGTATGCTGATCGTCAGCCGGTTGGCCCGCCACGTTTCTGCTGCTTCGGGAGGGAAGGCATAGCTGGGTGCGGTCTTGAACTGGATCGTGATATTCGTCGTCTTCTGGTTCATGCGTTTGCCTGTACGAACGTAGAAAGGAACATCCTGCCAGCGCCAGTTGTCGATATAGAATTTGACGGCGGCAAAAGTTTCAATGGTGGAACTTGAGTCGACACTTTTTTCCTGTTTGTAGCCTGGCACTTTTTGTCCTTTCATCCAGCCTTCGGCATATTGTCCGCGTACTGCGTACTGATTGACGTCTTCTTTACTGATCTTCCGGATGGCGTGAAGCACGTCTACTTTTTTATTCCGGATCTCATTGGCGTCAAAGGAAACGGGTGCTTCCATGGCGATCATACACATCAGCTGGAGGATATGATTCTGGATCATGTCTCTCAGCGCACCGGAATTCTCATAGTAACCGCCTCTTCCCTCCACGCCAACTGTTTCTGCCGCGGTGATCTGTACGGACTCGATATAATTCCGGTTCCAGATAGGTTCGAAGAGGGCGTTGGCAAAACGGAGGGAAAGGATATTCTGCACTGACTCTTTACCAAGGTAGTGGTCTATGCGATAGATCTGTTCTTCCTTGAACATGCTCATGAGCAGCTGGTTCAGTTCGTGGGCGCTCTTGAGGTCGTGTCCGAAAGGTTTTTCGAAAACGATGCGGGTGGTTGCCGTTTCGGTGCAGGTCTTGAGGGCGCCGAGCTTTTTTGCGATGTCGGGCATCAGCTGGGGGGCAACGGAGAGATAGAAGACAACATTGGGATGTTCGCCCATCTCGGCTTCTTTTGCCTTGATGACCTCGGCGATCTTTCCGAAATCGGCGTCTTTTTCTGCGTCCATCGGCAGGTAGGAGACGTGTTTTGAAAATTCTTCCCAGTGTCCGTTGGGCTCTTCGCCTTTGCGGCGGCTGAATTGCTTGATGCCATCGAGAAGTCGTTTCCGATAGTCTTCTTCACCATATGGTGTCCGTCCGATGCCGACGATGGCGAATTTCTCCGGCATCCACTCATCGATGAATAAATTATATAGGGCTGGTGAGAGCTTTCTGAAGTTCAGGTCACCGCTGCCTCCGAAAATGAAGATGAGGGAGGCGGGTGGACGTTTGTGGTTTTGCATATACTGTCTATTGAGTCATTATAATAAATTTTATTTTGACCTATTCCCATCGGTAACTGGTTGATCTGTACCGGTGCCTGCGGCACCTGGCAGGGCCAATGATGGGCCTTCGGCCAGCGGACCCGTGGTCCGCTATTTGTCCCATTCGCTATGGAACGTGCCTTCAACGTCGATGCGCTGGTAGGTATGTGCCCCGAAATAATCCCTTTGTGCCTGGATAAGATTGGTCGGCATACGTTCGCTGCGATAGGCGTCGAAATAGCTGAGGGCTGCCATCAGGCCGCCTACGGGATAACCCATATGGATGGCATGGATGACCACATTGCGCATATTTTGTTTTTTTGCCGATAGCAGCTGGGAGATATCTCCTTCCAGTAACAAATTAGGAAGCGAAGGGTTCTTTTGATAGGCTTTAAAAAATACTTCTAACAATGAAGAGCGGATGATACAGCCGCCGCGCCAGATCTTGACCACGTCCTGCAGGGGTATTTGCATGTCCAGCTCTTTGGAGGCTACGTGCAGCTGGGCCAGGCCTTGTGCGTAACTGATGATGACTGCGAAATAGAGAGCGTCCTGTACCTGCTGGATAAATACTTCTTTGGGAACGGGGACGTCTACTGTGGATGTTTTATAAAGGCCTGACGCCTGTGTTCTTTCGTCCTTATAAGCGGAGAGTTCGCGCATATTGACGGCCATATCGATGACCGGGATAGGTACGCCGAGGTCCATAGCATCCTGGGAGGTCCATTTGCCTGTCCCTTTGGAGCCGGCCTTATCGGAGACCATGTCTACGAGGTAATTGCTGGTCTTGTCGTCCTTTTTCAGGAAGATATCCCTTGTGATCTCAACGAGGAAGGATTGTAATTCTCCGTCGTTCCAGTTCTTAAAGACCTTATGCAGCTCGTCATTGTCGAGACCCAGTCCGCGATGGAGGAGGTCGTAAGCTTCGCTGATCAGCTGCATGATGGCATATTCGATACCATTATGCACCATTTTCACGTAGTGACCGGCAGCGCCTTTTCCCATGTTGGCCACACAGGGATCGCCGTTAACCTTGGCGGCTACGGCTTCCAGCAGGGGCTGGACGTGCGGGTAGGCTTCGGGAGCGCCCCCGGGCATGATGCTGGGACCTGTACGGGCTCCGTGTTCGCCGCCGGAAATGCCGACTCCCATAAAATGGAAGCCTTTATCCTTCAATTCAGCAACACGACGTAATGTGTCTGTATAATGAGAGTTACCGCCGTCGATGACGATATCTCCTTTCTCCAGGAGGGGTAAGAGATCGTGGATGACATTGTCTACCGGTTTGCCGGCGGGTACAAGCATCATCAGTTTGCGTGGTTTTTCCAGCAGCTGGATCATTTCCGCGAGCGTATTTACTCCTTTCACCGTCGTTCCGGGTGAAGCGGAGGATTCAAGAGCAGCTGTCTTCTGGGCGTCCAGATCAAAACCAACTACAGAAAAGCCGTGGTCGGCCATATTAAGAAGCAGGTTGCGCCCCATAACACCGAGGCCGATCATGCCGAATTTAAATGAATTGTTTGCCATGATTGATTTATGAGGGCCTAAATTTAGGCATTTTATAATTCCGAAAAGTGTCCCCGGGCTGACAAGCCATTATCTGCAAGACATAAACGGTAAAAGATACAATAAAATAATATTCTTATAAACGACGAACGCCCCTGTTACGGGGCGCTCTTTATGCTGAACTATTTTACTTCATCCGGATGTGGACTTCCCCTGTGGCAGGTTATACAGCTGACCGCGGGGATAGTTGCGCCTTTATCGTCCTTATTAAAGCTAAAATATTTTTTGTTGATCTTGCCTGTCATCCTGAACATATGGCGGGCGATGTCCTTTTCCGGTTTAGCATCGCTGGCAAAATCGAGGCGATGAGAAGTGCTGTCGGCAGAAGGCGCGTGGCAAAAACCACACTTCACACCCAAGGCTGCTTTCCAGCCGTCCATTACTTTTTCCAGATCGTCATGGCTGATATCCTTAGGTAATACTTTCAGATTTCTTTTAGGCTTATCGTCTGTGGGACGGGTTGCTGCCATTCCGGTTACCATCAGGGTAAAGAGACCAGCAACAACTGCAATTTTTTTATAATGCAACATAATGGAGATTTTGGTTCTCCAAGTTAGGGAAAGCGACTTGAATAATCATCGAATATTTGACAATATTTTGACAATACTCCCTTTCCCCCACCCTTCCTATCTTTGAGAAATATGGAAAATAGGGAAACGGACGGCTTAGGAAGAAGTCACATTATTATAATGGCCATTTGCACGGGTTTGATCGTTGCCAACATTTATTATTGTCAACCGCTGCTTGTCCTCATCAGCAAGAGTTTCAATATCCCTGAAAGTAAAGGTGGCCGGATAACTTTTCTCACCCAGGCGGGTTATGCGCTGGGCTTATTGTTCTTTGTGCCTCTTGGGGACAAGCTCGAGCGCAGGAAGCAGATCGTGTGGATGGCTGGTTTTGCCGTGGCGGCCCTTGTGCTGGCGGCACTATCCCCTAACCTGCTCTGTCTCGAGATAGCCTGCGTGCTTATCGGCGCCACTTCTGTTATTCCTCAGCTGATACTGCCGCTGGCGGCGCATCTCGCATCGCCGTCCCGGACGGGGAAGGTAATCGGCTCTATCATGAGCGGCCTCCTTGTCGGCATATTGCTATCGCGAACGCTGAGTGGATTTATAGGCGCCTGGCTGGGCTGGCGCGGCATGTTCTGGGTAGCTGCGGGTATCAGTTTTGGCTTGTTGCTGGTCATGCGGTATACTTTCCCGGCCAGCCGGCCTAATTTCAGCGGGTCCTATGCTTCCCTGATGCGGACATTGCTGACGTTGATAAAGACGCAGCCCGTTTTACGGGAGGCCGCCATCATCAATGCCCTGGGTTTTGCGACATTTGGGATGTTCTGGACTACCCTGACCTTTCATCTTTCGGGGGCGCCATTCCATTATAATAGTGATATCATCGGTCTTTTTGGATTAGCGGCTGCGGCGGGTGCGCTTGCGGCGCCGCTGGTAGGGGGTGCTGCGGACAAACGTAATCCGCGGGTCACGGTTGGCTATGGGCTGGGGCTGTTGTTCCTGTCCTTTGTGCTGATGTATATCTGGGCAGATTACGTGGGAGGTATGATCGCCGGTATCGTCCTGCTGGATCTGGCGATGCAGTGTACGCATGTATCGAACCAAAGCCGGGTATATGCCCTGGACCCGGGAGCGAGGAACAGGCTCAATACGGTATACATGACCGTAAGTTTTACCGGAACCTCGCTGGGCTCGGCGCTTGGGGTCGTGGCCTGGGACAGTGCAAGGTGGACGGGAGTATGTGTGGCGGCGATGGGGCTGACGGTGCTGGCGTTGGGGATCTATGGGCTTACCTATAAGAGGGCAAGGCCGGTCTATCAATAAACTTTTTACTATGAATCTTATTAACGGGAACAAGCGGGCCGCGATGGGATTTATTTTTGTGACGGTCCTGATCGACTTCATAGGGTTTGGTATCATTATCCCGGTACTGCCCAGGCTGATAGCGCAATTGATCCATGGCGATCTCAGCGATGCTGCTCGATATGGGGGGTGGCTGCTTTTTGCCTATGCTACCATGCAATTTCTCTTTGCTCCTGTGATGGGTGGGTTGAGTGATCGTTTTGGGCGGAGGCCGGTGCTGCTTTTCTCTTTGTTTGGATTTGGAATCGACTATTTGTTCCTGGCCTTTGCACCGACGATCGGCTGGCTTTTTGTGGGCAGGGTTGTGGCGGGTATTACCGGGGCGAGCTTCACTACTGCATCTGCCTATATTGCTGACGTCAGTCCTCCGGAGAAAAGAGCGCAGAATTTTGGGATACTGGGGGCTGCCTTCGGACTGGGCTTTATAATAGGACCTGCATTGGGTGGTCAGCTGGGTGTCTTTGGTCCGCGGGTTCCCTTTATTGCCTCTGCGGTGCTTACGCTGCTGAACTGGCTATACGGCTATTTTATCCTTCCGGAATCTTTACCTGCCTCTTTAAGGCGAAAATTCGAGTGGAAGAGAGCCAATCCTGTGGGTTCCCTGATGCATCTGCGGAAATACCCTGCGGTTGCGGGTCTTATCGGCTCGCTGGTGCTGATCTATATAGCGGTGCATGCCGTGCAAAGCACCTGGGCCTATTACAATATGGAGAAGTTCCATTGGGATGAACGGTGGGTGGGTTATTCGCTGGCTTTTGTAGGGGTGATGATCGCCATTGTGCAGGCGGGTTTGATACGCATTATTATCCCTAAGCTGGGTCAATCGAGAAGTCTGTACACCGGACTCTTCCTTTATAGTATCGGCATGTTGCTGTTTGGCTTGGCTACACAGGGCTGGATGATGTTTGCCTTCACGATAGTATATTGTCTGGGTGGGATTGCCGGTCCGGCATTGCAGGGGATCATCTCTTCGCATGTCCCGCCGAATGAGCAGGGAGAGCTGCAGGGTGCGCTGACCAGCCTGATGAGTGTGACATCTATTATTGGTCCGCCGCTGATGACGAATCTGTTTGCCTGGTTTACGCGGAAGGAAGCGCCTGTTTTTCTTCCCGGAGCGCCGTTTCTCGCAGGCTCTTTTCTGATCCTGATCAGCGCGGTGCTGGCCTTCCGGAATATGAAGAAATATGCGGATGTTCCGGCGACGTTGTAGCGCGTTAACAAATTACTAATTAAGGGAATCTGAGCTTTCGTGTATTGTTATTTACCAAAAGTGGATTATCTTTGTGCGATAAATTTGAGCTGATAACAGCAATTAGTAATTGAATGATCATTTCCGCTATTTTATCTCCGGTAATTGTTAGTCGTCTTTACTCCCTGCTTTTTTACTCAGATTGTTTTTTATTTTCATTTTTAACCAGTTATTAGTATGAACATTTACGTTTCAAATTTAAGTTTTAACGTTACGGACGAAGACTTACAGGATTATTTTGCAGAATACGGAGAAGTTACTTCTGCTAAAGTTATTATGGACAAATTCACGAACAAATCCCGCGGATTTGCATTTGTTGAAATGTCTGATGACGAAGCAGCAAAAAAAGCTATCCAGGAACTGGACGGCGCTTCCGTTGACGGCAGAACTATCGGTGTATCCGTAGCTAAGCCCCGGGAAGACCGCGGCAGCAGCAACAAAGGCGGTGGAGGTTCTTTCCAGCGCAGGGGTAACAACAACTACAGCAACAGCCGTTACTAAGTTAATTTATCTCGATAGATACCGGGACCCCGCCTTTTGCAAAAGAGGCGGGGTCTTTTTTTATTTTGGGGGTACCCACGTTTTGGGGTTGGCCTTGCCCGGGCGGCCGGGTTGCTGCGCTGCTAGGCGGCGCGATGAAGGGTGAGGGCGACCGTGGTGCCCGTATTTCCATTGTTATAATCGATGCTGATGGTGCCACCGATCTTTTCGGCAGCGTGTTGTACCTGCCGGATACAGTTGGCGCAGCTACGGTAAAAATAGACACCGGCATTCCGGACGCGGATCATGATCTTATCCTCCACCATTACCGACTCGACGTGAATGCATTCGTTCCGGGTGCAGTCCACTGCCCTGTCCAGGAGGTTCCAAAGGACGAATGCCAGCAGGTTCTCGTCTGAACCAACTTCGATATCTCGATCTATTTGATTGATAATTATTGTCTTGTGACTAACGGCACGGGGAAGAAGACCCGTCATCAATTCGTCTACAAACCGATGAAGGGATATAGTAGTGTTCAAATCAGTAGCCATTGATACAGGATTTTAGTAAGGGGGCTTTCTTTTATCGTGTAAATGTAACGCAGTAGGTCATTACTTTATGAGTGGGGGGTGTATTTATTTTGAAAACTCCTATTTTCATTGTATGAATTTTATAGGAAATCTTATATGGTTGATCTTTGGTGGATTTGCTGCCGCGCTGGGGTATATTTTCGGCGGATTTTTATTATGTCTTACGATTGTGGGTATCCCATTTGGCCTTCAATGTTTTAAAATTGCCGGTCTGGTGTTGTGGCCTTTTGGCCGCAAGGTCGTCTCTACGGGCGGCAGCGCCGGCTGTCTTTCTGTCCTTTTCAATATCATCTGGATCTTTTGCGGCGGGTTGTATACGGCTCTGGTTCACCTGGTATTTGCGGCGCTGCTCTTCATAACCATTATAGGAATTCCTTTTGCGCGTCAGCATCTCAAGCTGATGGAGATCTCGCTGATGCCGTTTGGGAAACAGGTTATTTGATTGCCGGGCGCGGCAGTGGTTGAGGCGCCGGGATAATCTAATCAGGCGTGGAGCGATTGGCGCCGGCAAGGTCTGGCAATTGGGCGTGGCAGCCAAAAAAATGGAGCCTGCGACTTTCGTCCAGACTCCGGTATATATGGATTCCTGATGTTCCCTGCGTTGATGGAGGTGCTGATCCTGAGGGATGGCTTAGCGCCAGTGGCCCCGGTTCCAGTGGTAGCCACGCGGGCCGTGATTCCAGTTTCCTGACACCCAGGTCCGGCCGCCTCTTGGCCGGCTCCAATATCCGTTGTGCCAGGTATAGCGTCCGCCTGTCCACATCCAATCCCCGTCGATCCAGATGTAACCCGGGCCGGGTGCTACCGGCCGTGCATAATATACGTCCCCGGGCTGACTTTCGACATAGCCGTCGACGGCGCAGCCAGTGGCGGCCAGAGAGGCTGCTATTGCTATGATTAATAATGTCTTATTCATATTTTTTCGTTTTTTGTGAGTAAAACGGGGCTGCTCATATAAAGGCGAATAATATGCCATAGCCGGTAAAGGGAAAATGCGGATACGGAAATGCAAATTCAGGAGATAGTTGAGGCGGGATTTCCACAAAGCGAAACCATGTTACGGTGCAATTCAGTAAATTTGCGGTCGCATCCTGTTACAAGGAGCTATCTTACCATGAGTGAAACAAGAACCATCCCATCGCAGACCCTGACGGCAAAGGATTTTGCTACAGACCAGGAGGTCCGCTGGTGTCCGGGATGCGGGGATTATATCATCCTCGCCCAAGTGCAGAAAGTTATGCCTACCCTGGGAATACCCCGGGAGAACATCGTTATTATATCGGGGATAGGCTGTAGCAGCCGTTTCCCCTATTATATGAATACCTATGGCATGCATTCGATCCATGGGCGGGCTACGGCCATCGCTTCGGGGTTGAAGGCCAGCCGTCCCGAGCTGAGCATCTGGGTTGTCACCGGCGACGGGGATAGTCTCAGCATTGGGGGGAATCATACCATCCACTTGCTGCGCCGCAATTTCGACTTGAATATCCTGTTATTCAACAACCAGATCTATGGGTTGACCAAGGGGCAATATTCGCCAACCTCAGAGGAACGGAAGGTCACCAAGTCGACACCATTCGGCAGTATCGATCATCCTTTTAATCCACTGGCGCTTGCTATGGGGGCTGATGCGAGCTTTGTAGCCCGCGCCATGGACCGTGATCCGAAACACCTGCAGGAGATGCTGCTTCGCAGCCAGGCTCACAGGGGAGCCTCCTTTCTCGAGATCTATCAGAACTGTAATATATTCAATGACGGCGCGTTTGAGATCTTTACCGAAAAGGGTACCAAGCCGATGGAGACCTTGTTCCTGGAGCAGGGCAAGCCGCTGGTCTTCGGGGCGCAGCGGGACAAGGGCATTCGCCTGGAGGGTTTTCAGCCTACTGTTGTGGACCTGGGGAATGGCATAAGCGAAAGTGACCTTTGGATCCACGATGAGAAAGACTTTTATAAAGCGCAGATCCTGGTCCGGATGTTTGACGATCCGCGGATCGAAGGACATTTACCGAGGCCGTTTGGCGTCTTTTATGAGACGGAAAGGCCATGTTACGAGGATATGCTGAACATGCAGATCGAAGAGGTGATCCTCAGTAAAGGAAAGGGGGACCTGGATAAGTTGTTGAGGGGGAATGAGACCTGGACGATAGCGTAGAATCAGACAAAGAAAGCCCGCGCAGGCGACGGAAACGTGGTCGTGCGGGAATGCGACAATAGATAAAACGAAAAAAGAGGCCGGCTCGACAGGAGAGAGCCGCCTCTTTTTTTTGGTTTTTTCACAGTGAAGTCTTTTTAGATCAGTGGGGGGTAAATGGAGGTAAATGGAAACAAAAGAGCCAGCGATAGACATCGCCGGCCTGTGCTTACCTCTGAAACCACAAAAAGAAAAAGTTCGAATATTTTCATTGCGCGCTATATCTCTTGTTACATCGAATGACCCATGGCAGGGCATGTTACTCCACTATACCTTTCTGTTAGTATCGGTTCTCTATTCACTGGATAGGGTCCTGTTATACGGGTATATCAAATATCAATAGTATTATTATAAGATCATGGATCCGGACTGGACGTGCCGTAGCATTGCTTAAAAAAGGGTAAGAACGGAATAAATGTCTGAACAGGGGATAGGTGAATTAAACAATATGAAGGATTGCACCTCATATGCTGAACTGAACCCGGATATCTATGGAATTGGAGTCTTCGGATGGAAATTGGACGGTCGGAATTGAGGAAATTGGATTCGGATAGCTTTTGGTGGCGTGTCCGTAATCAAGACGTGTATTCAGAGTGTATAAGCGGGGTAAAAGTAAAGACAGTTTTGTTAAAAAGCAATATTTTTTTTCCAATTTTTGCCCTGATCACCTGGAATATCTTTGCCGCCTGCAATGAAGGGGCGCTGTAAGCCTTACTGAGCAAGGGTTTCAAGCTCTCTGTCTGCAGCCTTGAAAGTTTTTTCTTTTTTTCTGTTGAACCACCATTCGGGCGCGGTTTTCTTCATCAGGGTATCGATGTAACGCATACCCATAAGATACCAGATGCCCTTTAATTTGCCACTGAAGGAGGACTGCAGGGCTCTGAGGCTCATAGCAAAACCGCTCTCGAGGTATTCCATATGATGCCAGTATCCGGCCGGCATGAAAAGGGTATCTCCATGTTCGAGGATCACCTCATATCCTTTTGCCAGTCGTACTGCGGGATATTTTTCAAGCTGCAGCTTGTTCTGGTCCTGGTCAAAATACTTTTCGAAGTTGACAAAGCTCAGGACCTCCCAGGGTTTCCGGTAGAGCTTGTGCTGCTCTTCAAAAGGGAAAAGCAATACCCGCTTGCGTCCAACGAACTGCGTATGAATGATATGGGAAAGGTCGATGTCAAAATGCATGTGTGTCACCGAACCTTTTCCCCCAACGAATAACATGGGATAGCGTTTGACAAATCCCTTCATCAGGTGCTCGGGCCATTCGAAGTCCCTGACCAGTTGGGGGGCGTGTTCGAAAATATTGAAGAGAAAGATGCGCCATTCTGCGGGGCCTTTGCGGACCATGTCGATATAATCCCCAAACTTCATGTAATCATCGGCCGTGTTGATGGGGGTATACGCGTCACTTTTTACATTATTGTAAACGCCCACTTTGACCTCCCCGACAACCGACTTGAAATAATCCCAGCTCCATTTTTCACAGGCTGGCCATCCCTTTGACAGGCCGCTGATCACCAAGGGCTTCATGGGGGCATAGTACTGATCCCTGAAATCTTCAGGACTGATACTATCGACCCTGTCTACCGATTGTAACTGCATGCTTAAATCTAAGATTTCGACAAATTTAAGACTAAATCCATGTTAAGGAAATGTTAGCCATTACTGGCAATCCTTTTGCGGCAAAATTATTATAACTTTCACTATGATACTGCACCTCCATCCGGCGAATCCCCAGCCCAGAAACATTAAAACTATCGTGGAATGTCTGCTCGACGGCGGAGTCATTGTATATCCTACGGATACGATATATGGTCTTGGCTGTGATATTTTTCAGCACAAGGCGGTGGAGCGGATCTGCCGGATCAAACAGGTCGATCCTGCCAAGGCGCAACTCTCCTTTGTCTGTTATGATCTCAGTGATCTAAGCAATTATACCAAGAGCATTTCCACGCCGCTATATCGAATGTTAAAGAACTATTTACCAGGCCCTTATACCTTTATTTTGCCAGCCAGCAAACAGGTTCCAAAGATCCTGAAAAGCAAAAAGGATACCATCGGTCTGCGTATTCCGGATAATACCATCGCCCGCTGCCTGGTAAAGGAGCTGGATCATCCCATTCTCAGTTCTTCATTACCGGGGGACATGGTGGAAGAGTATACCGACCCGGAGATGATCCACGATAAGTTTGAAAAGCTTGTGGACATTGTCGTCGATGGGGGGATCGGGGGGATATTACCTTCCACTATTGTCGATTGTACGGGGGAAGAGCCGGTTGTTACCAGGAAGGGATTGGGTGTTTGGGAAGGCGCCCTGGAGCTTTAGTGCAAAGTAGCTATGGGCCGAAGGCCATGTTGGGCGTGGAACACTAAGGGCCCCGTGAAGGGCGCTCCTGCGCGGTAGACAAAATACCACCAACGCGGTATTGCGAGGACCATTTATTAGCTTCAACTTTGCCTCACCGGCACCCATGGAATAGACCTCTATCCAGCGTCTACCAGACCCACCTCTCTTGGAACAACCTCTTATTTAATCACTCATTAAATTTTTCATGTCATGAAAAAGCTCGTAGGAGGGCTGGGCGGAGCTATTGGCTCCAAGTACCTCAAAACCCTAAATCGGCTCGTATTTACAGAGTATTCAGGCTTTCTCTCCAAGGTAGACCTGATCCAATCGTCGGCATCTATTGTATCACAGGGCACTGCGACGATAAAGGGCACGTGGCTGTTCGACTGCGAAACCGGGGCCAATATCGCCAGTGGCCCGGCCGCCGATATCTGGTGGGAACAGATCGATACCACGAAGCGTCAAATGGTGCCACAGGGTACGGCCAGGATCGTTAACCTGGGTACGGTGAATTTTGGCCAGGTGACGCCCGCGTCGCTGCAGACCTATGCTTATAGCACTGCGCCGGTGACCGGCAACAATGACGCCACCAATAAGCTGGTGAACGGGGATGTGTTCTGCGTGCAGACGCGTGAAGGAAACTATTGCAAGCTGGAGGTGGCGGCCTATGGCTATGACCTGAAGGTCAACTGGGTGACCTACAAGCTCAACCCTGCCTATGCACATATCGGTACCGGCTATGCTAACCCGGAGGACATCTTTGTACTGTCGGATGCAAAGACGGCCTATGTAACGGAGCGTTCCGGCAACCTGCTGAAAGTGGATCTTACCAATGCCAACCGCTCTGCTGCTACGGTGGTTTGTGCCGGGCTGACGGCTCCCCAGCAGCTATGGATAGACGAGACCCATCACCAGGGCTGGGTGGTCGAGTATGCCAATCCCGGCCGGCTGTTGCGGGTGGATCTGACCAATGGCAATAAAACGGTGGTGCACAGTGGACTAAGTTCCCCTGTAGGGCTCACGCTCAGTTCTGACCTTGCCTTTGCCTATGTAAGCGAGCAGGGGCCTTCCACGATAAGCCGGATCGACCTGTCTAACGGTAACAAGACAACGGTGGCATCGGGTCTTACTGCCCCATTTTTCCTGACCTGGGCTGATACCACGGAAACGCGGCTGCTGGCAGCCGAGCGTGACCCGGCCAACCGGATCTCGCTGGTGGATATCACCAAAACAACGGCGAATGTCACGCCCTTTATCACTGGTACGGCCAGCCGCCCATCGAGCATCGCGGTCATACAGTCCGGGACATATTGCGTGTGCAGCGACGGGGAGATAGACGAATATTTTCTGACGCCCAATGTCAACAACTGGCTATACAAGGGCATCGGTTATGTGCCCTGGAACCTGGTCACGGCTGCGGGCAAGGCGGATACCACCACGCAACCGGCCTATCCGTATCAATTTCCGAAAGATTCGCCTTTTGGCGGCACCCTGCCGATAAATATCGATCACTATACGGCCTGGAACAGCGGCGTAACCTATTACAAGGTATTAGTAGACGGCAATCCGCGTTTTGACGCATGGAATGATCTCGTATTGAATACCGTGAACGGGCAGTATGACATCATCGAGCTGCAAAAGCCTGATATCAATGGTTTTTACAACGTGCACAATCCTGCCAAAGTGTATTACAACAGCGATCTGGGCTGTCTGCTGGACAGCACTGATCTGGGCAATGCCGGGCACGCCCTGAGCCTGGAGTTCTACAATGCGGCACATGTCAAGGTGAGTACGATGGGCAATGCGCTGATGGTAAATAACCAGAAATGCGTGGTTTCCCTGGACATTCCTACGCTGAATGGCGTGGCGGCCGATCCCAACTGCGGATATCTGAAATATACCGATAAGACCAAAAATGTGGAGCTGAAGGGTGTGGCGGCGCATCCGCAGGGTTTTGCTACCTGGTCGTTTGGCATCATCAAGGGGGTCAACTCCTTTTATGGCCAGTCCGGTTCGCTTTTTCCGGCCACGTTCTTTGCCCTTGACTATTTGCAAACGGTTAATACTATGCTGGGCGGCTGTCCTACGGTGGCCGCTTTTGCCGAATCGTTCTATGTGGCCTCGACGGTCATCAATGGGGTTGGCCGGCAGAGCCAGTATGATGCTTCGGCGTCGGTGGCGTTTTGCCTGGCGCCGTAGGGTTGGGCCGGTCGTCCGGCGGGGATAGCCGATCTTGAAAGGGCAGGCAGCCGAGGGCGACAGGTCTTACAGCGGACAGCTAATCCATAAGGGTTAGCTGTTCTTCTTCGGGGCCATTGGGGAGGATGTTGAAGCTTTTGCGATGGTATTTGCAAAGACCGAACTTTTCGATCGCGTCGCGATGGTCTTTTGTCCCATATCCTTTGTTGCTGTCCCAGCGGTAGTGAGGAAACTCGGTATGCAGTCCCCGCATGTATTCGTCCCGCCAGGTCTTGGCCAGGATGCTGGCAGCGGCGATGGATGCGAAGAGGCTGTCTCCCTTTATGATGCAGCGATGGGGGACTCTTCTGTATTTTGCGAACCGGTTGCCGTCTATCAGCAGCAGTCTGGGGCGCAGTTTTAGCTCGTCGAGGGCCAGGTGCATGGCCTTGAAGGAGGCTTTTAAAATATTGATGCGGTCGATCTCGTCGTGGTCTACCTGGGCCACGCTCCATGCGAGGGCGTTGGTTTCGATATAAACGCGCAGCTCGTTCCGGTTATCCGGGCTGACCTGTTTGGAATCATTGAGGAGGGGGTGGAAAAACCCCTGAGGCAGGATCACTGCTGCTGCGAATACGGGGCCGGCGTAACATCCCCGGCCGGCTTCGTCGCAGCCGGCTTCGGTGAGTTCCTCCTGGTAATGGCTTCTCAGCGGGATTTCCATGTCTCAAAAATAGTTCATCTTTTTATTGGCGGCTCCGGCAGTGGAAAAAAAGTGCCGAAAGGGTTTGGCATGGTGCTGCTGCCTTACCTTTGCGCCGCTATGGTATCCACTACTTCACTGCGCTCTGAAAGGGTCTCTTCGAATCTGCCGGGCACATCCCGCGCGGTAGCCATCTGGGTTTATACAGGAGTCATCATGCTGCTGATACAGGTCATCCTGGGCGGTATTACCCGTCTGACGGGCTCCGGTCTTTCCATTACGGAATGGAATGTCGTCACGGGCGCGGTGCCTCCCATGAATAGCGCCCAATGGCAGGCGGAGTTTGCTAAATATAGAGCGACCCCGCAGTACCAGCTCCTCAATTCCGGCTTTACGCTGGCTGATTTTAAGTTCATCTTTTTTTGGGAGTGGTTCCATCGTTTCTGGGCGCGACTTGTTGGGGTGGTATTCCTGGTCGGTTTTGTGGGATTGATCTGGAAAAGGAAGATGCAGCCGTGGATGGTCCGGCCATTGATCATTTTGTTCCTGCTGGGTGCTTTGCAGGGCGCCATTGGCTGGATAATGGTCGCCAGCGGACTAACGGGGGATGCCATTTATGTAAAACCCACGAAGCTGGCATTGCATTTTGTGTTTGCGTTGGGATTGATCGTTTATACTTTTTGGTTTGCGCTTCGGCTTTCGGTTCCGGACAGCGCGAAGGTTGCTGCAAGCGGAGAGGGAAGATCGGGGGATGGAGGGCCGAAGACTGCAGCGCGGGCGGGCTCTGAAGGCAGGGGCGGCTTTCAACGCCGGCTGGCGGTGTTGCGTCGCTGGACTATTGTCATCCTGATCCTGCTTTTTTTTCAGCTTTTATATGGTGCTCTGATGGCGGGTCTTAAGGCGGCGACGGCAGCTCCAACCTGGCCGACGATAAATGGCAGCTGGATACCGGCTGGGCTGTTCAGCGAAAGGCCGCTGATGCAGGATGTGGCGGGCAATAAAATTACCGTGCATTTTATTCACAGGGGGCTGGCATATTTGCTTTTGGTATTGGTTGGGATATGGTCGGTATTGGCGGCGCGGATCACGGGGGGAGGGGGGGGCGGCAGCCCCATTTTTAATCGTCTTCGCTGGCTGCCTCTGCTTCTTATCGTAGTGCAGATCATCCTTGGAATCAGCAGCCTGCTGACGAGCCCGGGCATTGTCCCGCAGCAATGGGTGGCCTTCGACTGGCTGGCCCAACTTCACCAGGTTACCGGGCTCTTATTCTTACTTACAATGGTCGGGATGTTGTACCTTGTGATTCCAGTAAGACACACCGTATACTCTGTAACCGTATGATGCGAATCTTAAAAGCAATTTATTGTTTCTTCCCCGTACAACTGCTATTGCTGCATGTAAAAAAGTTCCAGGTACTATTGATATTCTGGCTGGTCCTCTTCAGCACGCTGAATGGCGGTTTTATGCGCGCTTATGGCGCTGCGGCTCTTTTCCTTTCTCCGGAATACCTGGGGGATGTTAGTCCCATCAGCACGGCCATTGTGGGGATGGCTACCGGTGTCTTTGTCATGAGCTGGAATATTACGACTTTTATCCTCTTCTGTCAGCATTTCCGGTTTCTGGCCACTACGACCAAGCCTTTCCTGAAATACTGCATCAACAATGCCATCCTGCCCATCATTTTCCTGGTGTTCTATTTTGTAAAAGTTGTCCAGTTCAGTACCCGGCGGGAATTACTATCGGCTTCCGCCATTATCTGGCTCAGCGCCGGGTTTCTCCTTGGATTTTGTTTTATTATCGGCGTGTCCCTTTTTTATTTCTTCCGTGCGGACAAGACCATTATCCGTCGGATGGCGCCGGTGATCAGCAATCCCAAGCTGTTCAAGGCGCATTTTCGAAAAGAGGAGATACGGCTCAATGAAAGCCGGCTTATGCACGTGAAATGGTATCTCAATTCTTTCCGGACGATCCGTAAGACGCGGGATGTCGCTCACTATAGTGCGGATTTTATCGAAAATATCTTCAACCGTCATCATATCGCTGCGGTACTCTCGATCTTTGTGGCGTTCATTTTCCTGATAGCCGTTGGATTCTTTATGGACAGCCGGTTCTTTCAGCTGCCGGCTGCCGCCAGCATCCTCATCTTTTTTACCATCCTGATCTCTTTGTCGGGCGCCTTTTCCTATTTCCTTCAATCCTGGAGCATTCCCTTTTTTGTAGTCCTTTTCTTCATCCTCAACCTGCTCTACCAATATAACGTCATTGACCCAACGAATAAGGCCTATGGCCTGAGTTACAATGCGAGGGAGGATCGCCCGTTGTATGACCGGCAGACGCTGCTGCAGCTGTGTTCGGAAAAAAACCTCGAAAAAGACGAGGCTAATATGCTGGGCATCCTGGAGAAATGGAAGGCCAGGCAGTCGGAGTCAAAGCCCATTCTATTCCTGGTCAATACCAGCGGCGGGGGAAGCCGTAGTGCTACCTTCACCATGAGCATCCTTCAGCGGCTCGACAGCCTGAGCAAGGGGAAGCTGATGCGGAAAACCTTTATGATCACCGGTGCATCCGGCGGTATGCTGGGAGCCGCCTATTTTCGCGAGCTATCCCGCCGGCGCGACGAAGGCGACTCTTCGATCTATCTGCAGGATCATCGTTATATAGACGATATTTCCGGAGACCTGCTCAATACGCTGTTCTCTTCTTTTGTCGCGAGGGACCTGGCCTCTCCTGCCCAGAAGTTTACTGTGGGAAAGAATGAATATGTCAAGGACAGGGGTTTTGCCTTCGAGCAGAAGCTGAATTATAATACCAGAAATGTGTTGAATCGCCAGCTGAAAGACATTGCGCCGGAAGAGGCAGCTGCCCGTATGCCGCTGATGCTGTTCAATCCTGTCATTACCCGTGACAGCAGGGCCCTGGTCATCAGCACCCAGCCTGTCAGCTTCCTTATGCGACCGCGGTTCGACAGCACTAAGATCCCTGCTATGGACCCGGATGCGGTCGACTTCGGTGCTCTTTTTGCAAAACAGGACCCGATGGACCTGCGACTGCTGACGGCCTTGCGCATGAATGCTACGTTTCCGTATGTATTACCGAATGTATGGCTGCCGACAAGGCCTGTCATCGATGTTATGGATGCCGGTTTCCGGGATAATTTCGGGGAGATGAATGCCATCCGGTTTCTCAACGCCTTCAGGGAATGGCTACAGGAGAATACCAGTGGGGTCGTGCTGCTCCAGATCCGCGACCGGAAGGCCGGGGGCTGGGAAAACCCCTATGAATCGGATGACGTAACGGACATCATTACCAAGCCGCTGCTGCTGTTGCAGGACAACTGGTATAAGATGCAGGAATATAACCAGGACGATCTGCTCAGTCTTTCGCAGCATGCGATGGGTTTTTCTTTCCGCAAGCTGATCTTTCAATATGTGCCTAAAACAGAAGATGCCGGAGCGGCGCTGAATTTTCACCTGACGAAACAGGAGAAGCTGAATATCACCGGGTCGCTGGATAATAGTGAGAACAGGCGCGCCTTTAGTATGTTTCGTGATCTGGCGCGTTGACCGCTTGGTTAGGCCGGAACTACGGCTGTATCAACCAGATCGCTTTTGGCACCACTTTAATAACAAACTCTTTTGCCGGCGCTGCGGGGTCTCCGTCGATATGCAATGGTGCATATTCCGGATTGGCTATTTCCAGTGATGGAGTCCTAAAATAAAGCACCGTCCGGCGCCCTTTTTCTATGGGGCTGTCCTGTACAGAATACCCTCCCAGGATCTGTCGGATAACGGAGAAGAGGAATGAGATCCGTCCCGCTTTTTTAACGATAACAATATCGAGGAGCCCATCATCCAGGCTGGCTTTGGGGGCGATGGTAAAATGATTGCCGAACTGGTCTCCATTGGCGACATTGATAAAGAACGCATCCACTGAAAAGTTCAGCGTTCCTCCATTGCCGCCGGCAGGGATGCTGATGGTGAAAGGCCAGGTCCGGGCCGTAAAAAAATTTTTCAGGGTTACCCTGGCATAAGTCTGTAGTCCGCGAGTTGGCTGAACGGCAAACTCATGGGCTACCTTTCCATCGAAGCCGATGCCACAAAGCATGCAGGAAAAATGCCCATTGATCAGGAAGCCATCGATAGCAGAAGCCTTGCCGGAAAAAATGATATCCAGCGCTTTTTCGGGGTCCTTTGGTATTTTGGCGGCAAAGGCAAGGCCGTTGCCTGAGCCCATGGGGATAATACCGACACGGGTGTCCGACCCGATCAGGGCAGCCATGACGGCACTTACCGTTCCATCGCCGCCGCAGATGACGATATCGGTGACCTTCTCCTGCTGGATGACAGTCCGGAGGAAGTCGTAATTGCCTTCTGCGTTGGTTGGAAATATGCTGAATTCAATATTCTCCCGTTGGGTCCTTTGGGTTATCAGCTGCTGTAAAGATGATTTGCCGCGGGTACCCGAAATGGGATTGATCAGATAGATAATTTTTCTTGACATAGCAATTATTATGGACCAAGGGTCCATCCTGCGCCGCAAAGATCACGTAAAAAATCTTATCCGGCGATAACCGGGCGATAGTCTGGGGATGACGGGCGATAACCGGCGACAGTCCGGCATCATTCCTTGCTATCTGGCGCTGTCCGTCGCTACCGTGGGGACCTTAACTACTTCTGACAGAAAGTGAACGACACCTTTTTTTACGCTTTCCACGTCATGAGACCGGATCGAGGAGCCAATGACATGTGTGCCAGCTTCGGGGATAGCCTCTTTGTATTTCAAGGCTGCAGGTGTGCCCAGCTCATCGAACATGGAAAGGGATGCCGAAACTTTTACGGTGCTGTCCTGGCGGATCTCGTCCTTATAAAAATAGAACAGGCCTACCGGCTGGGTTACTTTGGAAAAGGTCTTTTCGTTCATTGTTGTCTCCAGCAGCTCTTCCAGGGCTACGACGCCTTCCGTGCGGTATTTCAGGTACCAGTATTGCCGGTAGAGGGGACCGAATTTGTCTTCGCTGACGATATAGTCGGACTTCGTCACCAGGTGAGCGATCTGTAAGCCCCAGTGATCATTCAGGATCCAGGCTGTCTTATCATTGATCGCAATATTTGGTGAGAGCAGGACCAGTGCTGAAACCATCTCCGGGTAAGTCGCTGCCAGCTGCAGGGCAAAAGTGCCGCCGGTGGAGGTGCCCATGAGAATGACCTTGTCGCCGAGCTGACGGCCGACGGCCAGGGCATCCCGGGCGGACTCCCAATAATTGTCTGCGGTGAGATTGGCCATTGCATCGGAGGTATCGATGCCGTGTTCCGCCAGTCTTGGCAGATAAAGATTACAGCCGTATTTGCTGGCGATGTAACGGTGTACGGGATCTCCTTCGCCCTGCGAGGCGGAGAAGCCGTGAAGATAAACGATTGCCCAGGGTGTCTTTCTGCGGTTGGAGTCTGCCCAAACGATCCGGGCTTCGTTATCCGGCTTCAAATGATGAACGGCTTCCCGGCTGCTTACATAGGCTTCCAATGCTGCCGGGTCCGAAGGCACGGTGGGCATTGTCTTATTGTAGACAGGAGTAGCCGGTGAAGGCCCTAAGAGATAAATGACGATCAACAAAACGGGAATAAGCAGCCACCATCTTTTACGCATAGGAGAAAATTTAGGGGAATTTATACAATCGCCTGCAATAATAAGCTCATTTTTTCTACCTTTCCACGTAGAGGCCTGTCGGGCCGGAGCGTAACCATCTATCTAATTGACTGACACAGGAAAAAATAACGGTATGGGGCTGGGGGAAAGTGATCTGCTGGCTCGTGTCGCGGCGGGGGACCAGCTTGCTTTTGCGGAGATGGTGCGGAGGTACTGGAATACGATCTATTCGCATGGCCTGGTCTATCTGAAGTCGGCGCCACGGGCGGAGGAGATCACCCAGGACGTTTTTATGAAGATCTGGACGGCCCGGGAGAAGCTGCCGGAAGTCCGGAATCTTGACAACTATCTTTTTATCATTGCCCGGAACCATATTTTCAACGAGGCCCGCAAAAAGATCAACCTGGTTTACGGGGATGTCGGAGAACGTGCCGAAACCTCTTTTTTACCCGATCTACAGGCAGAATACAAAGAATCGTACCAGCAGCTGCTGAAGGGGATCGAGCTTTTACCGGAAAAAAGACGGCAGGTCTTTAAGCTGAGCCGGCTGGAAGGTCTTAGCAATGAGCAGATTTCCACCCAGCTGGGCATTCACAAGGATACGGTGTATCAATATCTTGTAAAATCTCTTCTCTTCCTCCGGGCTTATATGCAGGAACATATGGGCGATACACTCCTGGTGCTGCTGCTGATCGGAGAATGGCGGCACATTAAATAAAGTTTAAATTTTTTTTTGATTGTCTACTCTTTCTGAGAGAAGGGGCTGTGTCTTTAATAAAAACGATAACAGACCCTGAACCAACTTCCTATCAGCTATGGATAATAAGAGATTCACTGAATTACTAAACCTATATCTCCTGGACAGGATCACGGACCAGGAAGGAGCGGAGCTGGCGGTGATGTTAAAGGCGCCGGGCTTTCAGGATGAGCTCCAGCGCCGGATCGGAGAGCAGCTTCAAAACAGAGAGTTTGATCTGGAAAACCCTTCGGCAGCTGTTGCGGCGCGGATCCAGGATTACCTGGATCGGGAGATTGGGGGCGCATTGGCGCAGGAGGCGGAGAGTGTGCCGGCGCAGGGGATTGGCCTGGCAGGGCAAGGTGATGATAAGCGAGCGCCGGTACACCGGGTGCATTTCCTGCGGCGGCCTTTCTGGCGATATGCTGCAGCTGTATTGGCGATCATTGCGGGGGTGTATCTCTACCAGCGGGCAAAGACCCCTGCTCTGCTCTCGCAGGAGAAACGATTTAAGAATGACCTTCAGCCGGGAAGCCACAGGGCTACGCTGATACTGCCCGATGGAAGCGAGGTAGCCATGACCAGTCCGCTGGCTGCGCTGACGACAAAGGAGACTGCCGGCACGGGTGAGGTAAGTGTCAATACGCGTAAAGGCGAGACGTATTCACTGGTATTATCGGATGGAACAAAAGTATGGCTGAACACTTCGTCCACACTGCGTTGTCCGGCAGTTTTCTCTGACACTCAACGGCGGGTCGAGCTTAAGGGAGAAGCCTATTTCGAAGTCCGGCATGATGCGAAAAAACCGTTCAGCGTGGTGCTGCCGGATGGCTCTTTGGTAAAGGACCTTGGAACAAGATTCAATATTCATGCCTATGGGGATGAGAAAGCTATCCGGACCACGGTGCTGGAAGGCTCCGTACTGGTGAAAGCAAAAGGACATGAGGTCTCGCTGATACCCGGCGAGCAGGCGGAATATTCGGAACAGGAAGATCTGACAAGACAAGCGCAGGTAAATCTGCCCAATGTGGTAGCCTGGAAGGAAGAGCAATTCGTTCTATCGGCGACATCGGTTCAGGACATTATGAAACAGGTGGAAAGATGGTACGGCGCGGAGATCGTTTACCAGGACAATATGCAAAACGATACCACAGAATTTTTTGGAACGCTTACCCGGAATGTTCCGGTAAGCCAGCTGCTGAAGACATTGGAAGCGACAGGGCATGTTCATTTTATCATTGAAGGAAACAGAATTACTGTCATGAAATAAGTATAAAGAAATTATAAACGCCTGTTGCAAACTGCGTTTATAATATACAGATGGTAGGCTCAAAAAAAACCGGAAAGTGGTGGAACACTTCCCGGAGGAATTTTGAGGAAAACCACAAGTCCACCAAGACTCATTATTGTTTAACCCAAAACTGTTGCAATTTATGCAATTAACTGCTTATGGCGAAATCCCTGGGCGGGCCGAAGGTCTGCTGGCCAAACGCCCCGGAAGATCCCAATCATCAATCTGGCTGGGTATGAAGTTGACGGCGATCTTATTATTAGTGGCCTTTTTACAGGTAAGTGCGAAGGGCATTTCCCAGGGAATTACCCTCAATGTCAAACGCGCCTCTCTCGAAAAGGTGATGGCAGAGATCGAGCGTCAATCCGGGTATCATTTCCTTTACACAAAGTCGGAGCTGGACATCTCCAAAAACATCGATGTCTCGGTCTCCAATGTGGACCTGATCACAGCGTTGACCGCCTGTTTCCAGGAGCAGCCTTTTCAGTACAGCGTTGTGGGCAACAACATTGTTCTGAAAATGGAAACGCCGCCATCATCCGGCATGGCAGCTAATTTTTTCCATCTCTTTCATTCGGATCCCCCACCCGGCAAGTTCAAAGGAAAGGTAGTCAATGACCAGGGCAAGCCGATGGAAGACGCTTCGGTCCAGTTGAAGGGTACCAAGCGTCATGTATATGCCGACAGGAACGGGGTCTTCGAACTGGATGGGGTCACGGTCGGCAGCACGCTGATAATTTCCTATCCGGGGTTTACCGCGGTGGCATATGAAATAAAAAGTCTCGAGCGGAATGCGGCGATGGATAAGATACTCCCGCCCGGAGTAAGCCTTTATGTCGTCCTTCAGCCCAGCAAGTCCGGTCTGGACGAAATGCAGGTCATCGCTTATGGAAAGGTGAGCAAACGCTTCAACGCCGGCGATGTGACGACCATCACCGCAGAGGACATTGCAAAGAACCCGGTTGTAAACGTCCTGGAAGCCTTGCAGGGGCGCGTGCCGGGAATGCTGGTCCAACAGGCCACCGGTACACCGGGTGGTAATTTTACCGTTCAGATAAGGGGACAAAGCAGCTTCAATGTGAACTCTCCCCTCTTTGTCATCGACGGGGTCGTCTACCCGGCGGGTCAGGCTTTGCCCATGATCAATCCCGCCTTATACGGATACGACCGTAGCAATCTCCAGCTTGGCGCGCTGAATGGCGGCAACGCCCTGAACTATTTCGACCCTCAGCTGATCGAAAGCGTGTCGATATTAAAAGACGCAGATGCGACCTCTATCTATGGCTCGCGGGGCGCCTATGGCGTGATCCTTATCACCACCAGGAAGGGTAAACCCGGTCAGCCGCGGCTCAATGTAAATGCCTACAGCGGAATCACTCAACGGGGTGTATCGCCAAAGCTGATGAATACGCAGCAATACCTTGCGATGAGAAGACAGGCATTCAAGAATGACGGCGCAACACCCAGCGCCGTCGATTGGGATGTCAACGGGACCTGGGACAGCACCCGCGATGTCGACTGGGATAAGTATTTTATCGGTAATGGTTCCACCAACTCGGCTAATGCCAGTTATTCCGGCGGGATTGGAACGACCAGCTATCTGATCGGCGGTAGTTTTACCCGGCTGGGCAGCATTACCCGCGGCGGAGGCGCCCAGAACAGCGGCGGGCTCAACTTCAATATCAATACCGGGAGTCTCAACCAGAAGTTCACGGCTTCTTTTACCGGTAACTTTTCCACGACGGTCAATGATATGCTGCCGATAGACTACATCGGAGTGGGAGCCGCGACGGCGCCCAACCATCCGGACTGGTACCTTCCCAACGGTCTGCTCGACTGGAAATATGTAGGGCCGGCGCAATCCAGCGCGGCGTCACAGAAGTCCACGATCTATCATGGCGTCACGAACAATCTAACGGGAACGACCCAGCTAAAGTATACACCGGTCCGTGGTCTGAATATCTTTGCCACGGTTGGGTACAACCTGCTGACAGTGCGGGAGCTGGTTGCTTATCCCAGTACCTATGTCAACCCTCTTATTTATAACCCGCCCGGCTCGCTGGCAAAGAGCACGCTGCAGAATATCAGCAACTCGACGGTCAACTTCGACCCTTATGCCAGCTACAGCACCCAGCTGTTTGGCAAAGGCAGGCTGGAAGTAACTGCCGGTATGGACATGCAGAGCAGCCAGGCGAATAACAGCTCGATCTCGGGCACAAACTATCCGACGGACGTCACGATCAAAGACCCGACCTCGGGGCTTACAGTCACTTCAAGCTATACCACCACACCCAACCGCCAGCTGGGTTATTTTGGCCGGGTCTATCAGATCTGGGATCAGAAATATATCCTCGATCTTACCGGACGTTATGACGGGTCTACAAAATTCGGTCCGGGCAAACAATTCGGCGCCTTTGGCGCGATCGGCGCTGGCTGGATCTTTAGTGAAGAGCACTGGCTGAAGCAGAACATGCGCTGGCTGAGTTTTGGTAAAATAAGGGGAAGCTATGGTACCACCGGCGGGGACGGGATCGGCAACTATGCCTATCTATCGACCTATGGCGTAACCAACAACGGCTACCAGGGTGGTCTTCGGATCACCCCGAACGGGCTGGCCAATCCTTATCTGCAGTGGGAGACGAATAAGAAGAAAGAGTTAGGATTGGAGCTGCGTTTCCTGAAAGACAGGATCTCGGTGGAAGCCAGCTATTATGACCAGCGTACATCTAACCAGCTGGTCGGCCTGCCGCTGCCGGTCGTAACGGGCTACTCATCGATCAGTCAAAACTCCCCCGCCCTAATAAAAAACAGCGGGCTGGAAGCTGCGCTGACCACGGTCAATATCCAAAGTAAATCGTTTACCTGGAGGACAAGCTTTAATATCAGTTTCAATCGCAACAAGCTGCTGGCCTATCCGGGCGCCATCCCAGGGGCCGGGATCCAGAACAATGCCAATCTCGAGATCGGCCGGTCCATGCAGAACTTCAAGGTCTATAATTACAAAGGGGTAGACCCGGCGACCGGGCTGTATTTCTTTACCAATGCCAAAGGAGTGGCGGGGTCCTATCTGCCGTTCTACACTGCCGGTTTATCTCAGGCCGACCGGACTATCAATCTCGACCTGCAGCCAAGATATTTTGGCGGTCTGGAAAACAGCTTCAGCTATAAAGGCTTTACGCTGGATCTCTTCTTCTATATAAACAGACGGGAGGGTCCCAACTACCTGGGTCAGCAGCTGACCATACCCGGTATCATCAGTTCGGTGCCGACCGTGGAATGGACCAGGGCCTGGCAGAAACCTGGAGATATTACGCCTTATCCAAAAGTTACGGCGAACGCATTAAACTCCCTGATCCAGCAGCAGAATTTCAGATCAAGCTCAGGGGCGTATGAAACGATCACGTATGCCCGTCTTCAGAACCTGGCTCTTTCTTACAGCTTTCAGCCAGCCTTTCTGAAAAAGGCGAAGATAACGGCGTTGTCGGTATACATAAAGGGCCAGAACCTGCTGACGATATCCAAATACAAACAGCTCGACCCGGAGAATATGGCTGCCGGTGCGATGGGACCTTATCGTATCTATACAGGTGGAGTTAATATCACTCTTTAAACCAACAAACATGAACCGCTCATATCGATATAATATCAACTTCTACAGCAACAGGGTTGTTAGTCTTGTGGCGATGCTGATCGTCCTCGGATGCAGTACCGGGTGTAAAAAATACCTGAAGATCCCTTTACCCGTCAACAGTATTTCCGGTTCGGCTGCCTATTCCTCCGACCAGACGACTTCGGGTGTGTTAAACAGTATCTATTTTGATCTTGAGACGGGAACTCATCTTCCAGGGGCTTCGGGTCTTGGATATAATGCATCGCTTTATGTAGACGAATTGCAGACTGTCAGCTCGGCCTCGGCTGTAACCAAGACCTTTTATGGCAACGTCATCACCGGCGATAACGGGGGTGGGATCCAATGGAACCTGCTCTACCCGGACATGCAGATTGCCAATACCACGATAGAAGCTATGCGTTCTTCTTCCCTGCCATACAAAAATCAATGGCTGGGAGAGGCGTTGTTTTTACGAGGGCTGATGTATTACTACCTCGTAAATACTTATGGCGACGTGGCGATGCCGCTCACATCGGACTATACCGTGAACAGTCTCCTGGGTCGGACACCCAAAGCAGACGTATACAAACAAATAGTGGCCGATCTGAAAGAAGCGCAGGGTCTGTTGGGTACAAACTATGTCGATTTCAACGGCAATCCGGCTACAGATAGGGCAAGACCCAATAAGGCAGCCGCTACCGCGCTGCTGGCCAGGGTCTATCTCTACCTTGGCGACTGGGTCAATGCCGAAGCCCAGGCGAGCGCTGTCATCGCGAATGCCACCTATGCCATCGAAGCCCCTGCCAATGTTTTCCTGGCAAACAGCAAAGAAACCATCTGGGCTCTGTTGCCTACGAAAGGAATGGGCTTTGTGTTAAAAGAAGTTGAAGCTTACCAGGTGACCCCCGGGAATACACCGACGGCCAGCGGTGTGGGTGTGATCCTGAGCCCTCAGCTGCTCGGAAGCTTTGAACCCAATGACGCCCGTTTTACCAATTGGGTAGGGGTTTCGACATCCGGCACACCTGCGATCAATTATTATTTTGCCAATAAGTATAAGACGAAGATAGCGACTGCCGTTGTGGAAGCCCTGAACGTGCTGCGGCTCTCCGAACAATACCTGATCAGGGCGGAAGCCCGCGCACAGCAAAATAATCTGAGCGGCGCGATCAGTGACATTAATGTCGTCCGTACCCGCGCCACCCTGCCGGGTACGACCGCCGCTTCGCAGACGGATATTCTGGCTGCCGTTATGCAGGAACGCCGGATCGAGTTCTTTACGGAAATGGGACACCGATTCTTCGACCTAAAACGGACGGGGCAGCTCGATGGAGTCATGAGTGTGGTCTCTCCGCAGAAGGGCTCGAACTGGGCTTCCTATATGCAATACTGGCCGATCCCGACCAGCGAGACCCTTCGCGATCCCAATTTAAAACAGACCCCGGGCTACCAACAGTAACCGATCATCAACATGAAGAAACTATTCCTGTTCCTTTTTTGGGGACTAGCAGGCCTGCCATTGTTGGCGCAGTCCGGCCTTGCTCCGGCATCGGCTGCCGGCGGTGGCGGCTTCGCACCGGATTCGCTGCTGCTTAAAGACGTGCGACTGGCCTCTGTGGACAGATCAAGTCTGACGCGGGAGCTAAACGAATACAACAAATATATGTCGGCAGGAGGGACAACAATCGACGCCTCGCTGTTGCCAGCCCGTATAAAATCCTTTATTCTTATTCATCCTGACTACTGGATCAGCCTGCTGAAGTTCGGCGAGCTGGTCCAGGCAGGACAGATCTCCAAACCAGCCAGCAAGTTCGAAGCGTTCGTACCGGAATTACAGCGGTCCTCGCTGGGTCAGTCTGTATTGAGCCTTATCAAACAGGAAGCAGATAAGCTGGGTCCGGGCACGATGGCTCCCGATCTTACGGCACTTACTCCGGAAGGCAAGCCCTTTCACCTTTCCGATCTGCGCGGCAAATATGTGCTTCTGGATTTCTGGGCCAGCTGGTGCGGGCCCTGCCGGATGGAGAACCCCAATGTTGTGGCCAACTACCGGCGATTCAAGGAAAAGAATTTCACGGTTGTGAGCTTCTCGCTGGACGAGAGCAAAAAGGCATGGCTGGCGGCCATCGAAGCCGATCACCTGGACTGGTATCATGCCAGCGATGGGAAAGGCTGGCATAGCGGGATCGTTCAGCAATTTATGGTCCCTGCCGTTCCGAAGAGCTATCTGATCGATCCGGATGGAAAGATCATCGCGGTCGATCTGCGCGGCAAGGAGCTGACCACCACGTTAGAAAAAACAATTAAATAAATGAGCATGCAAATAATTAAAACATTCCGTACCGCCGTGAGCTGCGTTTTTCTGACCACGGCGCTATCATTGGGCAGCCGGGCTCAGAAGGGCGCGAATGCCTTTGTCATCCAGGGCAGCTTTGTCGATATGACCGCTCCAGAAAAGGTTTATCTCGCCTATGATACGGCGCATTATCATCCAACGGACAGCGCTGTTGTAAGCAATGGGAAGTATACCTTTCGCGGCAGCATTGACGGGGTTGCCCATTTATTCATCTCCAAAAAATGGTGGGACAGAAGGGCCGGCGGCTGGGAGTTCAGCGTGGTGCCGTCAGACCGGGCGGAACTGTTTGTTGAAAAAGGGACGGTAGTGGTCGTTTCAACCGGTGGTGATATGGAAAAGAGTGTGGTTACGGGCTCATTGCCTGACCAGGATTACCGGACCGCACATCGTCACCAGGATCTTTTAATGGACAGCCTTCGGGCACTGGTGAAAATTGCCAGAGAGACAAACAATGTGGTATTGCTCGAAAAAACGAAAGGGCAGGTTACCAAATTCGAACCGATAAAGAAAGCGGACTATGTCGCGTTCATAAAGCAGCATCCGGCATCGCCCATCAATACATATTTGTTGGAGGAGCTTGCCCGGAGTACACCGATGGCCGGCTGGATAGACACCGTCGCCGGTTTATTCCATGGGCTTCCCGTCGCCCAGCGTGCCAGCCCTGATGGCAAGGCACTGGGTGCTTTTCTCGACGTCGAACTGAAGACGGCGTTGGGACATCCCGCGCCCGACTTCACGCAAAACGATGCAGCGGGTCACACGGTGAGTCTTTCCTCTTTTAAGGGCAAATATGTATTACTGGATTTCTGGGCAAGCTGGGACAATAATGCCGCGCAGTCGTTGGCGGTCCTTGCCAGGGCATATGAGACTTTTGGCAGTAAGGGCCTGGTGGTGCTTGGTGTATCGCTGGACAAAGATAAGGACAGCTGGCAGCAGGCGATACAGGATGCAGGAGCGGGAACCACGATGCAGGTGTCCGATCTTAAAGGCCGCGAGAACTCGGCTGCACGATTATATAGTATTACCAATCTGCCTCGGAATATGCTGATCGATCCTTCGGGTATCATCATTGCCCGGGACCTTACCAGCACGAACCTCGACAAGACGCTGTCATCCATTTTCGAGTAACGGGTACTCAATAACAAAAATGTAATCATGAATAAATTTGCTCTTTGGATCATAAACATGGCGACGCCGGCTGCCCTGCTGGCGCAAACCGACCCTGACTTCAGGATCACCGGGCAGGTAAAGGATGAGGGGGTCAAAGAAGTCTATCTCTCCTATTTTACCGGACATGGGCTGCAAACGGATAGCGCAAAGGTTATCAACCATGCCTATACGCTTACGGGCAGGATAGGATCGGGAATGCTGGTAAGCATGAGCAGCGTCGGCCCGGATGATATTCCTACGCCGGACAAGCTGGTATCGCTGTTTCTTATGCCTTCGGAGAATTTTTCCATCGTTCACTCCGGGACGTTTTCCGATGCCGTGATCACGGGCTCTGCCGCCAACACGGAGTATCAGAAGCTGATGGTCATGGCAAAAACCTATAATGCGAAAAAGGATAAGGATCCCGGCGCCGGTGAAAAGGAAGAGGTCTATGGCAGGTTCATGCGCGAAAATCCTTCTTCTCCTTTGCTGGCTTTTGCCTTTAATAACTATGTGGGAGATCCGCGTGCGATCAAAGGGGAAGACGTGCCAGGGATCCGTTCTTTGTTCGACATGCTGCCGGATTCTATTCGCAACGCTCCAAACTCACAGGCCTTTATCAAACAGCTGGACAATAAGGTCACCTTTGATAAAGCCGTTGGTGTGGGACAATCTGCGCCGGATTTCACTCAGAACGATACGGCTGGCCATCCTGTTACACTTTCCTCTTTTCGCGGCAGATATGTTCTGCTGGATTTCTGGGCCAGCTGGTGCGGGCCCTGCCGGCAGGAGAACCCGGCTGTTGTAAAGGCGTATCACAAGTATCATGATAAGGGGTTTGAGATCCTCGGGGTATCATTGGATCAGAGTGAAAGTTCATGGAAGAAAGCCATTCGCGATGATAAGCTTTCCTGGACGCATGTTTCCGATCTGAAATACTGGAACAACGCACTGGTAAAAATGTATGGCGTACAGGGTGTGCCACAAAACTTCCTGATCGATCCACAGGGAACGATCATTGCCCGCGGGCTCCGGGGAGAGGACCTGCAAAATAAACTGGCCGAGATCTATAAGAATTAATTTACAAAGGAACAGTATGATTCGTAACTATATTATTGGCGCGGGCATGGCGGTACTAATGGGGTCGGGCGTGATGGCGCAAGCGGTGTCTGTGTCATCGAAGCCCTCCGAGCCAATACCCCTGGACCCGGCCGTCCGTACCGGCAAGCTGGCCAACGGGTTTACCTATTATATCCGGCAAAACCATGAGCCGGCGGGGCAGGTGCAGCTCTACCTGGTCTGTAAAGTGGGCTCCATCCTGGAAGACCCTGACCAGCAGGGGCTGGCGCATTTTATGGAACATATGAATTTCAATGGTACCCGTCATTTCCCCAAAAATCAGCTGGTAGACTATCTGCAAAAAGCGGGGGTTCGTTTTGGCGCGGACCTCAATGCGTACACCAGCTTTGACGAGACGGTATATCAATTGCCTTTGCCGGTGGGCGATGCGCAATTGCTGCGCAATGGCCTGCTTATCATGCACGACTGGGCACAGGAGGCGACACTGGACTCCATTGAGCTGGAAAAAGAAAGGGGCATCGTATTGGAAGAAGAGCGGCTGGGTAAGGGTGCGAAAGACAGGATGACCCGTCAGTATTTACCTGTCCTGCTCAACCGGTCGAGATATGCCGACCGTCTGCCGATCGGCCAGGATAGTGTGCTTCTTCACTTTCGGCCGGCGGTCATCCGCCGGTTTCACCGGGACTGGTATCGACCCGATCTTCAGGCTCTCATCGTAGTCGGCGATATCGATGTGAATCTTATGGAAAAGTTGGTGAGGGCTGGTTTTGCCGATCTGAAAAATCCTGCCGTCGAACGGCCGCGTACTTTCTATTCTGTCCCTCTCACCGGGGGGAAACAATTTATTGCGGTGACGGATAAAGAGAATGACGAGACCGGTCTGGAAGTGCTGATCAAACACAAGGCGCCGGTGCTTATCACTAACGCCGATTACCTGCTCTCGATGAAGCGGGCGCTGTTCAACAGCATGGTATCAGCCCGGAGATATGCGGAACTGAGCCAGGATAAGAATCCCTCCTATATCAACGTAAGTGCGGGGATCGAAACGCTGATGGGCGGGGTAGATATGTTTGCTTTTTCCGTGACGGCCAAAGATGGACAGCTTAGGCAGGCGTTGGATCGCGGGTGGGAAGTGATCGAAAAGATACGCCGTTCCGGTTTTACCCAGTCCGAACTGGACCGGGCGAAAACCAATTATCTGCGGGGACTGGAGCAGGCCGTAAAAGAAAAAGACAAGACCCCTTCGGTGAGTTTTGTAAAGGAATACCAGCGGCTGTTCCTCACTCGGGAAGCCTCCCCTGGCATTGGATGGGAATATGATTTTGCAAAAGGGAATATCGGATCTATCACGCTGGAAGATATCCGGGAGCTGACAGCAGAATACCTGCAGGAGGCCAACAGGGATGTGATCATTACGGCAGCGGAAAAGGAAAAAGGCAATCTTCCGGATGAGGCAGTAGTCACTGACTGGATGCAAACGGTGGCCAGGAAAGAGCTGACTGCCTATAAGGATGAAGTGATCGATCAGCCGTTGATGGCGAAGAAACCGGCGGCCGGCAAAACAGTATCGCGGCGGGTAGTTTCTGATATTGGGGTGACGGAATTAACCCTGAGCAACGGGCTTCGCGTTGTCCTGAAACCTACCGATTTCAAAAATGATGAGATCACTTTCCGCGCCTATGCTTCGGGCGGCACATCCTTATACTCCGATGCGGATTATGACGCTGCTGCCAGTGCGGCTCCGCTGATCGCCAGCTTTGGCCTGGGTGCCTTCAACCCGGTCCAGCTGAATACGTTGCTCAATGGGAAAGCTGTGAAGGTGGCGCCCTTCATTGATGCCCGATCGGAAGGAATTACCGGCACGGCTGCTCCGGCTGACCTTGAGACGGCCCTGCAGCTGGTTCATCTGTATTTCACGGCTCCCCGGAAGGACCAGGTGTTGTTCGACAATATCATTGGCAGGTCCAGGTCGGTTCTGCCCAACCGGTATGCTGATCCCGGCAATGTATTTAATGATACGATGGCTTATGTCAATGGGAATTACCAATACCGGAACTCTCCGCCGACGCTGGAAAAGCTGGAAAAGATCACCCTCCAAAAGGCATATGACATTTACAAAGAGCGTTTTTCGGACGCTTCCGGGTTTACGTTCTGCTTCGTCGGCAATTTCAGCCCGGATAGCCTGCGGCCCTTACTTGAACAATACCTGGGCTCCCTGCCTTCGCTTTATAAAAATGAACATGCGCGTGACCTGGGCATTCACGTACCGGAGGGGCAGCTGGTACGGAATGTATACAAAGGGACGGAAGACAAGGCGCTGGTTCGTTTATTGGTCACCGGTAATTACCAATATGGGCAGGCCGACAATCAAAAGATCCATGCGTTGGGGCAGATCCTGCAGATAAAGATGCTGCAGCAGCTGCGGGAGCAGGAAAGTGAGGTATACAGTCCGTCGGTGCAGACGGTCTATAATAAGTATCCGACGAACCGGTATGGTTTTATCATTGCTTTTGGCTGTGCTCCGGCGAATGTAGATCACCTGGTCAGCCTGGTGCAGAAAGAGATGGCCGATCTGCGGCTGCATGGTCCCGACACGGTGGATATAGAAAAGTATAAGGCGGGGGTCAGGAAGAACACAGAGCTCGCCTTAAAGGACAATGGTTTCTGGCTGAGCTATCTGGCCGGGCAGTATGAGAATAATGAAGATGTATTGCAGGTGACGCGCTGGCAGGCGCCTCTGGACAGTATTTCCGTTGTTTCTTTGAAGGAGGCGGCGGGCCGTTTCCTGGATGGAAGGAACCAGATCCGGTTTGCGCTGCTGCCGGAAAATGCTGCGCCGGCTCAGGGTGATGCTGCGCCCGCGCAGGGCTTTGGGGTGCGGTTGCCACGGCCATAATTAGGAATATGATCTTTTTATCATGTGTTATTCAGTCGTTGGGCCGGTGAAGACCGGCCCTTTTTATCGGGCGGCGCGCCCGGAGATAGGGTTCCTGCGATGGATTGCGGTGATTGGATTGGGGTGATCGGATTGCGGTGATCAGGTTGCGGTGATTGGACGCTGGCGCGCCCGGGGAGGTATTTTAAGTGGGACCTTATGGGTTTTATATGTTTTTTGTGTTATTTCTGATTTGGGCGTTCCGTACGGCTAGGAAATCCGCCTGTTTAATCGTACATTTGCGGCTTGAAACGATTTCGCGCTAAAGGACAGCCCGAAGGCCTGCCTGCGGCGCGTTAATTTTATAGGAGACATTATGCAAATCAGAAACATAGCGATCATCGCCCACGTCGACCACGGTAAGACTACACTGGTGGACAAAATCTTACATGCTACCCACGTTTTTCGTGATAACCAGGAAACAGGAGAGCTGATCATGGACAACAATGACCTCGAAAGAGAAAGAGGCATCACCATTTTCAGCAAGAATGCCGCGGTGGAGTATAAAGATACTAAAATCAATGTGATAGATACTCCTGGTCACTCTGACTTCGGGGGTGAGGTCGAACGTGTTCTGAAGATGGCGGATGGGGTTCTGCTCCTGGTCGACGCCTTTGAAGGGCCGATGCCACAGACCCGTTTCGTACTGCAGAAAGCGTTACAGCTCAACCTGAAGCCTATCGTGGTAATCAATAAGGTGGATAAGCCGAACTGTCGTCCGGACGAAGTACACGAGGCCGTATTCGAGCTGTTCTTTAACCTGGATGCAACCGAAGAGCAGCTGGATTTCCCTACTTTCTATGGTAGTGGAAAGAACGGCTGGTTCAACAGCAAGAATGAGCAATGTGCGGATATTACTCCTTTATTGGATGGTATCCTGCAATACGTACCTGCGCCAAAGGTTGCCGAAGGACCCTTGCAGATGCAGATCACTTCTCTTGACTATTCTTCCTTCCTTGGAAGAATAGCTGTGGGCAAGGTAGCCCGTGGATCGATCAAGGAAGGCCAATCGATCGCCCTGATGCAGGCTGATGGCAGTATCAGGCGTTCGAAAGTTAAGGAGCTCTATACTTTTATGGGCATGGGTAAAAAGAAGGCCACCGAAGTAATGGCGGGTGATATCTGCGCCGTGGTTGGTCTGGAAAATTTCAACATCGGGGATACGATCGCCGATGCGGAAAACCCGGAGGCTCTCCCGATCATCAGCGTGGACGAGCCTACGATGAGCATGCTGTTCGGCATCAACAACTCCCCTTTCTTCGGTAAAGATGGTAAGTATGTGACTTCCCGTCATTTACGTGATCGTTTGATGAAAGAGACGGAAAAGAACCTGGCCTTAAGAGTAGAAGATACGGATAGTGCTGATAGCTTCCTGGTATTTGGGCGTGGTATATTGCATCTGGGCATCCTGATCGAAACTATGCGTCGGGAAGGATTCGAGCTGACTATCGGGCAGCCACAGGTGCTTGTAAAAGAGATCAATGGCAAGAAGCACGAGCCTTTTGAAATATTGGTTGTAGACGTTCCTTCCGATTTCAGCGGTAAGGTCATTGATATGGTCACTCAGCGCAAGGGTGAAATGCTGATCATGGAAAGTAAGGGTGAGATGCAGCACCTGGAATTCGAGATCCCATCGCGTGGTCTCATCGGTCTGAGGAGCAATATGCTTACCAATACGGCGGGGGAAGCTGTTATGGCGCACCGTTTCCTGGAATACAAACCCTGGAAAGGTCCAATCCCCGGCAGAAGCAACGGGGTACTGCTCTCCAAGAACCAGGAAAAGACTACGGCTTACTCTATCGATAAATTACAGGACCGTGGTACTTTCTTTGTGGATCCGGGTGAAGAGGTCTATGTCGGACAGATCATTGCGGAACATATCAAGCCAGGAGACCTGATAGTGAATGCCACGGAAGGCAAGAAGCTTACCAACATGCGTGCGAGCGGAAGTGATGATTCGGTCCGGATCATTCCCAAGAAACAGATGACCCTGGAAGAATGCATGGAATATATCCAGCAGGATGAATGTATCGAGGTGACGCCGTTGAAGATCCGTCTGCGCAAGACCATCCTTGACGAGAATGAGCGTAAGCGCAGCCAGTCGGCAATGAAGGCAGAGGCTTAGGCATACGTTGAGGGGCCGATAGCGCAAAACTGAAGGAGTCTGACAGAGCATGAAACCGAAGGAGTCCGCTAGTCCCCGGATAATCGTATCTTTGTGATTCAACAGGTGTCTCATGGATCGACTGAAGAAACAACGACAACATATAAAAAAGCACAGACTGGTCATGCTGGTCCTGTGCTTTTTGCTATTTGGCTCCCTCCCTGGCAAGGCTCAATGTTCTATTTGTTCGCGTACGGCTGCGCAGCTGGGCGAGCGGCCTGCCAAAGCCCTGAATAAAGGGATTGTGTACCTGGCCGTAACTCCCCTGGCCATTTTTGGACTTATCGGCTATCGCTGGTGGAAGAGCGAAAAGGGTCATGAATAATCGAGTCCAGGAATAATCGAGTCCAGCCATAACCGAATCCAGGAATAAACTAATCGATATGCATAAAAATGAGCTTTACGAAAAGTGTAAAGCCAGGCAGATCCAGCTGAGGCATGTATGTGAGATAGGGGTCAATACGCCTGAGAAATCCAATATTCTCGACTTTATCCGAAAAGACAGGATCAGGGCGACCCTGATAGAGCCTGATCAGAAATGTATAACGGCGATACGCAGCTTCTTCGCCGGGGACGCGAACGTCACGCTTTTCCCTTATGCCATATATGACTACAATGGGACGCTGGAGCTGGCGCAGCGAGGGGAGTCGACCTTTGCTACTTCCCTGCCTTTCAGCCCGGCAGTCGTGAATGATCGTTATACGGTAAAAAAAGAAGACACATTCCAGGTCGAATGCAGGCGTTTTGACGATCTCGATGACGGGTCGATCGACCTGTTAAGTATCGACACTGAAGGCTGTGAATGGTATGCATTGAAATACCTGAAAAGCAGGCCGCAGATCATCTCGCTGGAAACGCATGGAAAAGAATATTCCAACCCCTACTTGACCGAAATTCTCGGCTGGATGGAGCAGAACGGGTATAAAAGATGGTTTATCACGAAGAGTGACAGTGTCTTTTATAGGGACGGGGTTTTAGTTCCGGATGCGGAAGACCGGCGTCAGCTACGTTCAATGGACCGATATATCCGATTCAGGAAGTTCAGGAAAAAGCTGATCAATAGTCTCAAATTCGGCAAAAAGACGACAGAAACCGGTAAAGGATAAAGTGCGGGCTGGTGACGCCCCTCAAAATACTTACTTTTGATCACATGAAGCTATCGGTGATTGTGGCCTTTTATAAGAATATACCTTTTTTGGATATGATCTTTAAGGGCCTGAATAAACAGACCTACACTGATTTCGAAGTAATCGTTGCCGAGGATGATGACGCTGCGGCTACGGTAGAATTCCTGAAAGAACAGTCGGCTTTACTAACCTTTCCTATCCTGCATGTCAGTCAGAAGGATGATGGCTTCCGCAAGGATGAGATCCTGAATAAGGCTGTGATCGCAGCCACGGGAGAGTTCCTTGTATTCCTGGACGGGGACTGTATCCCGCATCGCCGGCTTTTGAAGGAATATGTGAGCCGGGCGGGTGAGGGTATTGCATTTGCAGGCAGAAGGCTGATGGTCAGCGAAGCGCTCACAAAGAAGATAGTGGAGACCAGGGACCTGAAATATCTGTCCCTGTATTACCAGGCGAAATATGGCTCAAAAAGGCTGGAGGACGGGGTCTATCTGCCTTTTTACCGGAAGGGGGCCAGCAATGGTCTGATGGGCTGTAACTGGGGCATCCTTAAAAAGCATCTTGTCGATGTCAATGGTTTTGATGAGGACTATGTCAGCGCCGGGGTTGGAGAAGACGTCGATATAGAATGGCGGCTGGTCCGCAGCGGGATCAGGCTGGAGTCGATGAAGCACAGGGCTATCGTCTATCATTTACATCATAAGGTTCATTATGTCATGGAAGATGCGGCTCCCAACTATGCCATGATGAAAACAAAACAAGAGCTCGGCGGCGTCTATTGTGTCAACGGGCTGGATAAGCATTTGCCAAAAAAATGACCAGGACCTTTATTATCAGCAGGACCGATGCTATCGGGGATGTGGTGCTCACATTGCCCGTGGCAGGTGTGTTGAGGGAGCTGTATCCCGGGGCGAAGATCATTTTTTTAGGCCGTTCCTACACCGAAGATCTCATCAGGGCCTGTGTGCATATCGATGAGTTCCTCAACTGGGATGAAGTACAAAAGCTGTCTTCTGAAGAGGCGGTGAAGAAAATGGCAGGCACCGGGGCAGACACCATTATTCATGTGCTTCCCCGTCCGGAGATCGCCAGGATGGCGAAACAGGCGGGGATAAAACAGCGGATCGGAACGACCAACCGGCTTTATCACTGGTGGTATTGCAACAAGCTGGTCTGGCTTTCCCGAAAAAACTCTCCCTATCACGAAGCCCAGTTGAACCTTCAGCTGCTGCGAGGTCTGGGCGCCGAAGAACTATATTCCCTGCAGGAGATTGGCCGTTATTATGGCCTGGCGCGTCTGGCGCCGTTGCCTCCGGAAATCGCTGTCTTGATCGATCCGGGAAAATTCAATCTGATCCTCCATCCCAAGTCAAGGGGTCATGGCAGGGAATGGGGGCTGGATCATTATATTCAGCTGATCGGTCTTTTGCCGAAGGACCAGTTCAAGATATTTATAACCGGCACGAGCGCGGAAGGCCGTTTGCTGGAACCTTTGCTGCAGGCTTGCCCTGCGGTGACCGATATTACGGGCAGGCTGAGCCTGGCCGAATTCATTACTTTCATTTCCAGGGCGAATGGATTACTGGCTTCCGGGACGGGGCCTTTACACCTTGCTGCGGCCCTGGGTATTCACGCCATTGGCATTTTCCCGCCCCTGCGACCTATTCACCCTGGCCGCTGGGCACCTATCGGACCAAGGGCATCAGCGCTGGTGAAGGATATTGATTGTGTTGCCTGCAAAAAAACGATGGACTGCACCTGTATCCGGGATATTATGCCTGCGCAGGTCGGGGAGATCTGGTTGTCCCGCCTCTCCGGTCCTGTGGTCGAGGCTCCTCCGGCCAGGTGAGGTAACCGGGCCCGGATGATGCCGCTGTTGGAGGCGGTGCGGGTCCCGGATGAAATCGCCATTGGGGGATGAGCGGGTCCCGGGTGACGTTGTGGTTCCGGTATCTGTGCAGGCCTGTAAACAGGTCCTGAAAATAATTTAGCTTTGCAGGCTATGACGAATTTCATTCCTGTTTTCCCTCTGGGTATTGTTGTGTATCCGGGAGAAATGGTAAACCTGCATATATTCGAACCGCGGTATAAACAGCTTGTCAATGAGTGTTACAAGGAAGGGAAACCCTTTGGCATTCCAACGGTTATCGATAACAAACTGAATGAAATGGGGACGTTGGTGAAGATCACCGAACTGGTGAAGGTGTATGACAACGGCGAGATGGATATCCGGGCGCAGGGGATGCGTGTTTTCCGGGTTTTGGAATTGATAAAATCGGTTCCGGACAAGCTCTTCAGCGGTGCGATAGTAAACTACCCTGACAATATCGAAGGACCGGGTAAAAAGGATCTTATGTTAAAGATCATCGCTGCTATCCGGGAATTGCACCGGCTGCTGGACATCTCCAAGGACTTCCATAAACCCGACGAGGAGTTGGGAACTTATGATATCGCACATCATGCAGGACTTTCGCTTGAGCAGGAGTATGAGTTCCTGGGTTTGCTGCACGAATTACAGCGTCAGGAATATCTCAAACGCCATCTTGGAAATGTGCTGCCGGTCATTGCTGAAATGGAAACCCTGAAGGAAAGGGTAAAATTGAACGGACATTTCAAAAACCTATCTTCGTTCAAATTTGAAGATTAGCTATGCCTACGACCCTTTGTTTTGACTTTGGCAATACCCGGATGAAATGCGCCGTATTTACCGATGGGAGCTTTGTAAAAGAACAGGTGCTTGAGAATGACGGTGAAGAGACGATAGCGGCGCTGCTGGACCTGTACCATCCAGACCGGTCTATTCTGTCTTCCGTCATCGATCACAATCCCGTGCTGGAAGAATTACTAAAGGGCGGTACGCGTTTTCACAAGCTGAGCCATCAATCAAAACTGCCCGTTACGACGCCGGTGGGCAAGCCGGAAACGATCGGTGCGGATCGTCTCGCCCTGGTTGTGGCGGCTGCCACGATGTTCCCGGGAAAAAACAATCTTGTTATCGGACTTGGTTCGGCCATTACCTATAACTATGTGAATAAAGACAAGGAGTTTATTGGCGGCGGCATATCTCCGGGAATGGAAATGCGGTTCAAATCCCTGAATGTTTTTACCGCCAAACTGCCCCTTGTGAAAGCCGACTGGAATTTTCCTCTGGCGGGCTATGACACCCGGACCAATATCCTCAGTGGGGTCATTTTGGGCATGGCAAAGGAGATAGATGGCATTATCGAAGCTTATGAGGAAAAATACGACAATTTTAACGTGCTGTTAAGTGGTGGAGACTCGATCTATTTCTCCCGTCACCTGAAAAAGAAGATATTTACAGACCCGTATTTAATCTATAAAGGCCTTTATGCTATCAGTGAATTTAATAAATAGGTCGTGGGCGTTGTCGTGGGCGCAATCATGGGCGCCGTCGTGGGTGCGGTCGATCGCGTCATTGTTGCCGGTTCTGCTGTTGCCGGGGGCGACATTGTTTTTTGCCAGCTGCAGCGACAAGGATAAGCAGGCGGCTACCCATGCCCGGCAGATCGTTCCGGAAGAGGCGCTGAATATCGAGAGCCTGTTGAGCGAACCCTATACTGATTCGACGGGCAAGCTGACGGCCAAAGTAAAAGGGAAGCTGACGGCGCCTTATATGTTGCGTTATCAACGGGCGGACACGCCCTATGCGGAATTTCCCCGGACCCTGCATGTGGATTTTTATGATCTGAACATGCAGGTGGAAAGCCAGATGGATGCCTTGTATGGCAAATACTTTGACAACCAGGGTAAAGTATTCTTACGGGATTCCGTAGTGGTCAAGAATATTCAGAAAGGGGATACTGTAAGATGCAGGGAGCTATGGTGGGATCAGCATAGCGAGAAATTCACTACGGATAAGCCGGTTCGCATTTATACAAAGGATAAGATCCTTTTTGGGAATGGCATGGAGGCGGATCAGAATTTCCGCTGGTATACGATCACTCATTTGACCGGAACGGTGTTGACGGCAGGGAATAATATACCTAAGTAAATGATGAGTGATCATAAATGGTGAGTGATTTGTACATTCAATAAAAAAATATGGAATATCGTCGTTTAGGCAGATCGGGATTACAGCTAAGTGTCTTATCCTACGGCAGCTGGGTCACTTTTCATGGCCAGATCGAAGACAAGCATGCGGATGAGCTGATGGGCATCGCCTATGAGAAAGGTATAAATTTCTTCGACAATGCCGAAACCTATGCGGATGGAGAAAGCGAATTAATGATGGGGCGTGTGCTGAAACAAAAGAACTGGGACCGCACCTCTTATGTCCTTTCCTCCAAGGCCTATTTCGGATCCCGTAAGAAGCTGCTGCCGAACCAGACCGGGCTTAGCCGGAAACACCTTGTCGAGGCCTGTAATGAAGCTTTGCAGCGTCTGCAGACTGAATATCTTGATCTTTATTACTGTCACCGGCCTGATCCCAATACTCCGATCGAAGAGGTGGTGTGGACGATGCATAACCTGATCCAGCAGGGGAAGGTCCTTTACTGGGGCACCAGTCAATGGAGTGGTGCGGAGATCATGGAAGCGCATAGTGTGGCGGCGCGATATAGCCTCATCGGGCCGACGATGGAGCAGCCGCAGTACAATATGTTCGAGCGGTATAAGATGGAGCTGGACTATGCGCCTATCTTCCGCAATGTGGGGATGGGAACGACCATCTTCAGTCCACTGGCGGCAGGGTTCCTCACCGGAAAGTACCAGGGAGGCATACCCGAAGGATCGCGTTTGTCTCTTGAGGGCTTCGAGTGGCTGAAGAAGCGGTGGCTGCAGGAGGACAGGATCAACAAGGTACAGAAACTGGGTGTGGTGGCGAAGAAGCTGGATACATCTCTTGCTGCGCTGGCGATAGCCTGGTGTATCAGCAATCCAAATGTCAGCAGCGCGATCGTGGGTGCTACGAAGAAGGAGCAGTTGCTGGAGAATTTCAAGGCGCTGGATGTATTGCCGCGGCTTACGCCGGCTGTGCTGAAGGAGATCGAGGATGTTTTGGAGAACAAGCCTTACTGGGACAGTAATTAGGTATTGGCGGGTCGATCAATGTGGAAACGGGATCGATGGCAGATAGTGGCGGGTCGACGTAAATATTTGATAAGGAATCTCTTATGGGGTTCCTTTTCTTATTTTACCGTTTTCAGATAAAAAAGCGGCGGAAGCAGCGCATAAAATATTCAATTAAACGTTTGTTTAATTCAAACGTTTGTTTAATTTTGTATTGTCAATTAGGAGATCATGGCAGATAAAAGAGAACATATTCTCATTGTAGCAGAGGCGCTATTTGGAGAAAAAGGATTTGACGGGACTTCCGTCAGGGATATAGCTCAACAGGCAGGCGTAAATCTAGCCATGATCTCTTATTATTTTGGCTCTAAAGAGAAGCTGTTGGAGGCAATGATCGAATTCCGTGCGATGTATGCCTATGGGATCCTGGAAGAATTGAATAAGAATGAATCGCTAAGTCCATGGGATAAGATGGACAGGATGATAGAATTCTATGTGGACAGGATCCTCAATAATCTTCCCTTTCACAATATCATGTACCAGGAATCTTTTTCGAATTTCCGGTCGGATGAGATCAGGAATAAGGTGATAGCGATCAAGATGCGAAACCTGGAGCAGATCACCAAGATCATCACGGATGGCCAGCAGAAGAAGCTCTTCCGCCAGGTGGATATCCCGATGACCGTAGGTACCATAATGGGCACTATTTCTTCTTATACTCAATCGAGGGCATTTAGCTGCCAGATTCTTGCCATACAGGAAGATACTAACGATGAAGCTTTCCGTTCAAGACTTTCCGTACGTCTCAAGTCTCATCTCAAGCAGTTGTTCAGGGCTCATTTGGATATCAGGAATGAGACTGAACCGGAGTAAGGGGCGGTGACGGCCCTGGTGCGGATCACCAGACTAATGAACCGAAGAATTAAATACAAGAAAAAAATGGAAAAAAAGTTAGCAGGAGTTTTATGCTTCTTACTTTTTACTGTCTTTATCGCTGAGGCACAGCCCAGGACCCTGAACCTGGATGAAGCGGTGCAGCTTGGGATACAGAACAGCAAGCAATTGAAAAGGTCACAGTATAAGATCGACGAGGCATTATCCCGTCTGGCGCAGGCAAAGGATCTGCGTCTGCCTGATGCAAAGGTCAGCTTTCAGTATTTACATGCTCTTATGATGTCCAGGCTGATAAATATCCCTGGTGTAACAAAGGATCCGATCAAATTACCCTTTGATTTCCCCGCATATCTTGGAACCTTGTCTGTAACGGAGCCGATCTTTAATGGCAACCAGTTCAAGTATGCGCGTCAGTCTGCCGATCTGATGGTGCAGATGAGTCGTCTCGATGCTGATAAGGACAAAGAAGATATCATCTGGCTGGTGATAGATTCTTATATGAACTATGATAAGATCCTGGAGAACCAGCTGATCACCGCGCAGAATATGCAGGACATACAGAACAAGCTGGATGAGATCGTTAAATATGAAGCCCAGGGGCTTGCGACGAAGAATGATGTACTTCGCTACCAGCTGCAGAAATCACAGATGCAGCTGACGGAGATAGAGCTGGAGAACAACAGGAAGGTTGCCAATTACAATATGAATGTCATTCTTGGGCTGCCTGACTCGACTGAGATCATTCTGCCGAAGATAGATTATAAGGTGAACGAGACGCTGGTCTTTGCCGACCTGCTTCAGCAGGCGGAAACCAATCGCCGCGAATTGCAGGACCTGTCCTACGAAACAAAGCTGGCCGACGTCAATGTTAAAAAGCTCCACGACCAGCGTCTGCCGACGGTGGCGGCGTCTGCGGGGGCCTATTATATCAACCCTACGGGCCAGGTCATTCCGACACACAATAACCTGATCGCTCCTATTACGCTCGGTATCGGCGCTTCCTGGGATATCGGTACGCTTTATAAGAACAAGAATAAGGAAAAGGAAGCGGCCTTGCAAAGGCAGGAGCTGAATACGGCGCATGACCAGGCGGTGGATGATATCCGGAAGGACGTTCACGAGCAGTTCATGAATTACCAGACGTCGCTGGAAAAGATCAAGATCCTGCAGGTGGCTGTCGATCAGGCAACGGAAAATGAAAGGATAACGGAATCGAAGTTCAAGAATAACCTGGTCAATACGACGGATCGAATCGATGCGCAGACGCAGCTGTACCAGGCGCGTGTCAACCTTGAGCTGGCCAAGTCCGACGCTACCATCTCCTATTATGACGTATTGAAATCAACAGGAAAGATCCATCTCTAACTCAAACACTAAAACGCTTTTTCAAATCGCATTTTTATATGGAACAAAATAACACACCCAAAAAAAAGAAAAAACTGGTATTTCCGATCATTTTAGGTCTTGTGCTTGTTGGCGCCCTGATCTTCACCGTAAAGGAGTATGTGTTTCTCCAGTCCCACGAAGAGACAGATGATGCCCAGGTCGATGGTGATATCAGCCCGGTCATCGCAAGGGTTTCCGGTTATGTAATGGAAATACGTTTTTCAGACAACCAATATGTGCATGCAGGCGATACGCTGGTGATCCTTGATGACCGTGACTATAAGATCAAGCTTGACCAGGCAGAAGCTGCACAAAATGCGGCTCAGAAGAATGCAGCTGCTATCGGCGCCGTTATCGGCGAGACCCAGTCGAATTTTGCGGTACAGAAAGCCAACATCGAACAGGCGCAGGTCCGGTTATGGAAGGCCACACAGGACTACGATCGGTTCAAGAATCTCTATGACGACCATGTCATTACAAAGGCACAGTTCGACCAGGCTGTAGCCGATAAAGAATCTGCCCAGGCTTCGCTGGATGCTGCGAAGAGCCAGGTGCCAGTCATCGATAAGAGGGTCAATACCAGCCGTGTTCAAACGGTAGCCACCTCTTCGATCGTCGACACCCGAAAGGCTGATGTGGAATATGCAAAGCTGCAGCTGTCTTATACTGTTATCACTGCGCCGGCCAGCGGGGTTATTTCGAAGAGGAATATCCAGATCGGTCAGCTGGTGCAGGCGGGCTCTCCGCTGTTCTCGGTCGTTCATGACGACATCTATGTAACGGCCAATTTCAAGGAGACGCAGCTCAGCGATATCCAGCTGAACCAGAAAGTGGATATCCGGGTTGACGCGTTTGACAAGCAGGTCATTCCGGGGGTTATCGAATCCTTCTCCGGTGCGACGGGAGCTAAATTCTCCCTGCTGCCTCCGGACAACGCGACCGGCAACTTTGTAAAGGTCGTTCAGCGTGTGCCTGTTCGGATAAAGATCAATGCGGACACGGCCACTATGCGTAAAATGAGGCCGGGGATGAGCGTGGACGTTACTGTTCATACAAAATAGTCCGGGGCGTATACCAACTAAATAATATTTTATGGCAGAATATGGCTTTAGAAGGTGGATCATCACCTTTACGGTGATCACCGCCGCGCTGCTGGAACTGATCGATACGACGATAGTCAATGTGGCTCTGCCCAATATCATGGGTAATTTGGGTGCTACGCTGGAGGATGCCAACTGGATCGTGACGGGGTATGCGGTAGCCAACGTGATCATCCTGCCTATGTCGGGCTGGCTGGGTGACCGTTTTGGAAGAAAGAATTACTTTTTAGCATCTATACTGATCTTTACCGCCACCTCATTTCTTTGTGGAAATGCGGGAAGTCTGGAAGAGCTCATTGCCTTCCGGCTGCTGCAGGGGTTGGCGGGTGGAGGTCTGATCTCAACGGGGCAGGCAATCCTTATGGAGACCTGGCCCCGGGAAGAAATTGGAATGGCGACCGCGCTGTTTGGTCTTGGGGCTGTAGTTGGTCCGACGGTAGGTCCTACCCTTGGGGGGCTTATCACCGATAACCTCTCCTGGCAGTGGATCTTTTATGTGAATATCCCGGTAGGCTGTATTGCGGCCTTTTGT
>DATJJA010000092.1:0-4529 GCA_035492595.1 Puia sp. | reverse complement strand
AAGAACCAGTACGACAGCATGTTGAGAAACGGCGACGCCATATCCCTCGCCCCGACCTGCAAAGGGATCAGCAGGTTGGCAAATGTGCCACTCAAACCTGCCGTAAGGACAAAGAAGATCATAATGGTCCCGTGCATCGTCATCAGCTGGTAGTACAGCTCGGGCTGTATCTTGCCGTTTAAAAAAACATGCGGCGCCAGTTCCTTTAAAAGGGGATAGGAACTGTCGGGAAAACCTAGCTGCACGCGCATCAGTACCGAAAGGAATCCGCCGATAATGGCCCAAAATATTCCGGAGATCAGGAATTGTTTGGCTATGACCTTGTGGTCCGTGCTGAAAACGTATCTGGTTAGAAATGATTTGTGTTCGTGTTCCATGTCGATCGCCCAGTAGGTGGCTCAACTTTTATGCCCCGGCAGGAAAGACGATCACCCCGCAATCCAACGCAATATATTCCCCATGGGGTAATTTTTTCCTCACTGTTCCGCTGCGCACCCCCGATCAGCCCCTCCTTTGGCCGAAAGATCGGCCATTGCTTAAAATTTACTAATGATAACCAATTAATTAAGTATTTACCCAGTTTCAGGCCGTACGAATTTCCCTTTATAGGCGTTTAATATGAAGCCTCCCGTCCCCAAAGGACCCTGGCTCAAAATTAATACATACCCTAAACTGAAAACCACGCGCTATGAAGCACGTAGACTACCTCTATTTCAACATCTATAACTATTTCTATCGGCTTAGCCATCATAGAAGTGTTATCAACCCCCGGATGCAGGCCATGTATCTCTTCTCTCTTGGCTCGGGCGGCTGGTTGCTGTTACTGGAATCGCTTTATCTCCATCTGGTGAAACATTCCCGCTTCGTCTCTCCGGCTCAATCCACCGTTTTTGCCGGTTCGATCTATATGCTTACGGCTTTTTTCTTCTATTATATTTTCATCATGTCCGGCCGCGACATCAAGATCTTTGGCCGTTACGAACAAACATTCAATAAAAATCCCCGCAAAAAGCTGCATTTTATTTTATCCATCGGCGTCCTGCTATTGCCCTATCTGGTACTGGCCTCCTTCGCCATTGTGTTCCCACGGCATAGCTAAGCTTAGGCCGCATCCAGGGGAATACGCACCAGCAGGGAACAACCCTTTCCGGGAGCAGATCTGAATTCCGAAACCCCGTTGCAGGCCTCCACGCGGCTGCGGATATTGCTGAGGCCGATCCCTTCTACCTTCGACGTCGTATCGAAACCGATACCGTTATCTTCCACTGCCAGCTGTGCATTGCTCGTGTCGCTAACGATGATGATCTTTACCTGTGTGGCCTGTGCATGCTTGTAGATATTACTTAACTGTTCCTGCGCTATCCGGAAGAAGGCTTCTTTGACGCGTGCGCATACGCTGTTCTCATTCCAGGTGTCCGTCTCCAGCTTGATGCGCATGGCATAGGAGTAGTTATCTGCCAGCCCTTTCAGGACCTCCGGCAGATCCTTTTCGGAAAAACGCGGGACGACCATCTTGTGCGATAGCTGCCGGATCTCCCCCATCGCATCGAGGATATTTTGCCGGCACTGTTCGATGACCGGCTTACAATTGGGGAAATGTTTTAGGCTATACGAAAGTTGCAGATGTGTTGCCGCCAGGAGCTGGTTGATATTGTCGTGAAGTTCCCGTCCAAGCTCGTTTCGCTCCAATTCCCGCGTCTCGAGGATCACATGGGTGATCTTCTGCTGTTGTTCGACCTCGGCCTGCAGCCGTTCTTCCTCCAGCCGGCGACGTTCGGTGATATCACTGCCTACGGCGAAATACCAGCTGCGGTCTGTACGCTGGCCCCGGAAGGGTTGCGAATGCACATGATGTATCTTCTTCTGCCCGTCTTTTATGTATACGGTCATATCCCCGGAGTAGGATTGATTGTTCCTGATCTTCACATCCCATTCTTTCATAAGCTCCATATCCGTCTCGGAGCCGGATAACAATAAAGTAGGGTCCTTTCCGATGATATCCTCTGCGGTATAGCCGGTAAGCCGGGTAAAACCTTCATTGACCCATACGACTTGCCGGGTAAATCTATCGAAGATCATCACCGAATTGTTGGTCTCCTTGGCCACCATCGACAAGACCTCGAGTTCTTCCAGGATCTTCTTCTCCTCCGTAATATCGGTCACGATGCAAAAATAACTCGGGATATTTCCTTTGATGGGCCTTATCGCTTGCCCTTGCACCCGGGTGCAAATTCTTTTTCCCTGCTTGCTGTAGATTCGAAATTCCTCGGTAAAAGGCAGACCGTTCTGCCTGCAATGGGCCGCCCTTTCAACAACGGCAGGGTCCGTTTCGGCGCCATGCAGAAAGACTCTGGAAGTACCACCGATCAGCTCTTCCCTCGAATAGCCCGTTAGCCGGACAAACCCTTCGTTTATCCATAACATCTCCCCGCCCGGGTCCAGGATACATACGGCGTTGACCGTCTCCCGCGCAAGGAGGGCAAGTACCTCCATTTCGCTCTGCAGGCTTTTCTTTTCGGTAATATCCCTGAACGAAACGCTGATCTGCCGTATGCTCCCGTCCACATCCTTCACGGGAAGATAATTGACGAAGATCCAGTTGCCGTCCGGATATTGTACCTCATATTCCACATGACCGCCCGCCAACGCGGTTTCCAGATGGTCACGCGCCGGCCCCCGCCGGTATTCCGGAAGAAGTTCGAGAAAATTCATACCCGTTAGCGGCTCTGAATCTATCCGCTCAAAAAGCGTGGTTGCCCACCTGTTGAAGGTTAAAATGCTGAGATCGCCGTCGAGCAGCAGCACCGCCTCCTGGATATTATTCAGCACAGCGGAATTGCGCTGCAGCTTCAGTTCATCGTTCTTCTTTTCGGTGATGTCCCGCAGACTGCCGCAGATCCCCGTCAATACCCCAGTCTCCGCGTAGAATGGATACAGGCAGACACCCACCCATTTGTCCATCGAAAGCTGATATTTCCATTCGAACTCCACGCGCTCTCCCCTGAGCACCTTGTCCAAATAACCGGCAAATGCCCCTTGCTGACCGGCCGTCAACAGTTCGTTGATATGGAAACTTTCATCGATGGATTTGTTGGACACCTGCCGGTAAAGATCATCGCAGGCTTTATTATACCAAACTAATTTCGCGGAGGTATCCAAAAGAAAAAAAGGCTCGTCCAATGTGTTGAGGAGGCTCAGAAATAAGCTGCTGTCAGGTCTTTGCATCAGATCAGTTAAAGGGTGGCTCACAGGACAGGGCATGTCTAATATACATTTAATATCTAATGGAAAGTAATATTAATATTTATTTAAAAAGAGCCCTGTTTCGGACCTTCCCGGGGGCTTGAATTATAGAAAATACCTAATTTTCCGGCTGGTGAGACGGTTTTTATCTATATTATTGATCTTGTTGGTGGCCATCTGTCACCAGGCTTCCGCGCAGGTGGAGATCAAAGGGACGGTATACGATCAATCGCAGCTCTTTGCCATGCCCGGCGTTAGTGTCATGAGCTCATCGGGTGCCGGCACTTCCACCGATACCGCTGGCCATTATCGCATCGTCCTGCCATCCAACGACTCCATTTATTTCTCCTATCTCGGCCGGCATACCGCCAAGATCCCTGTAAAACGTATTGCCCGCGGCTATCCCCTGGACATGAGCCTCGCAGTGAGGGTCGATAGCCTTCCGCTGGTCGTGGTGCGCCCCAAAGCCTATCGCTACGATTCCGCCGAGAACCGCGACGAATACCGAAAGGTCTTCGACTACGCCCCCGATTACGTTGTAGGTGGCGAGAACGGCGGGATAGGCTTTAACCTGGATATGCTCTTCAATGCCCGGAAGAACCGCGAGATGCTCGCCCTGCAACGCCGCCTCATCGAAGAAGAACAGGATAAATACGTCGACCATCGCTTTAACCGGGTCCTCGTACACAAGATCACCGGACTCCAACGCCCCGCCCTCGACACCTTCATGCGGCTTTACCGGCCCAGCTACCAGTTCATCAGGAATTGCGAGAACGACTACGATTTCTATAAGTACATCAAAGATTGCAGCGTCTATTTCCTGCAGCTATGGCGGCAGGATCATCCGGAATAGGTAAATTATGACTCAGACCTTTATTCTTTACATCTTCGTCATCTTTCTGATCCTACTATTGAACATGGGGGCCCGGAAGCTGAGGATCGCGGCGCCCCTGCTGCTGGTGCCGGGCGGTCTGCTGCTGAGCTGGATACCCGCACTGTCGCATATCACCATCGATCCCGAGCTGATCTTCATGATCTTCCTGCCACCCCTGCTCTACGAGGCGGCATGGTTCACGTCCTGGAAAGAGATGTGGCGCTGGCGAAGGGTCATCTCCGTCTTTGCAGTCCTCATCGTCATCCTCACTTCCGGAGTCGTCGCCGTCGTCTCCGTGGCCTGGATACCGGGCTTCACCCTGGCGCTGGGATTCCTGCTGGGGGGAATCGTCTCTCCGCCCGATGCCGTGTCCGCCACTTCGGTGATGCACCTCGTGCGCGCGCCGAAACGC
>DATJJA010000091.1:0-35907 GCA_035492595.1 Puia sp. | reverse complement strand
CCGGCAACGGCAACCGGCAGTTTGGCCGCCTGGTACATCTGGTTGATCGCTTCGGGCCCGATCTGTTCATTACCAAAAATATTAAATGCAACCCCCGTTCTATTGAGAGAAATCTCCATCCCTTCAGGGGCCGTCTTCGGTAATAGTTGTTGTGCAATAAGCCCCAGCACGGCGTCATTTTCGTACTCTATTGGGGACGCCAGTATCGATCGCAGCAAGTTCATCACAATGTCCTCCTTTTCAAATTTGAATTTTTTTTCCATGACATTCATGGCTATGCTGATCACCGGTCCTTCCGGATAACCTATAGCGCGGATGTCTTTACTTTTTAATTTAAGTTTTGCCATTTTTCTTTTTTTAAAGGACGGATGGGTTTTTAGGCTCATCCGTCCTGATCTTGTCTACTTAGGTCCGCTGAAGAGCTGACGTAACTGGTCAATGAGAATACCGTTGCCACTCACGCTGATATTGTCGATCTTCCCGGCAATCTTTTCGACATATTCCATTTCTTTTAACCGGAATAACATCGGGTTATCATCCATCAGCTTAGCCGTGTTCAACAGGCTACGCGTGCTGGCTGTTTCTTCCCGGCGCATTATTAGATTCGCCTGCGCCTTTTTTTCGGCGATGAGCACCTGGTTCATGATCTCTTTCACGTCTCCGGGAAGGATGATGTCCCGAATACCGAAGCCAGCGATGTGGATACCCAGAGAGGCCGCTTCGTCCCCCACCCGATCCAGGATATACGGTGTAATCGCATCCTTTTTTTCCAGCAGCTCATCGAAGCCCAATCCGGAGATATATTCCCGCAAGGCGAGCTGGAAGGAGACATAGAGCTGACGCTCGTATTCCTTATTTTCCAACAAGGCCTTTTCGATATCCGTCACCTGATACCGGGCCCAGGCGTTGATCCGAAGAGCAGCCTTATCGCGAGTCAGGATCTCCTGACCATTGATCTCCAACTGCTGCATACGGGTATCGACTTTGCCGATGTTGATGCTGATGTTGTTCTTCCACCAGGTATAGAAACCGCTATCCAGTGTCCGTGTATATTTACCATCAACAAACAGTACGGCCTTTTCGTATGCCTCCACATATGCGGTCCGTACGTATCCCGTAACCAAAGTGTTCATCAGGGTAATCCGGTCGATATTTTCCGTGATCTCCACTTTGCTGGTGTCGGCGTAAACAAAATCGTATGACACCATGCCTTTCCAGAAGGCGTACCGACCGGTGGTCAATACCCTGGCGAGCAATCCATTCTCATATAAGAGAGCGATGAAGCCATCTTTAACCTCGACCAAGTTTAAAGCTTCTGCCAGCTCTGCATCCTTTAAAAGGACGTTGAGGTCCAATGCCGGAGTGAAAGGTTTTCCCTTTTCGAATACTTCTGCCTTTTCATTTAGAGACAGCCAGTATCGTCCTTCATTTAACATACGCTGATATACTCCGTTCTTAAACACCAGACCGATCTGGTAGGCGTTGATAATAATCCGTTTCATTTTCTTTCTTTTAAACTCGTTTTAAAAACCCGGTCTTACCGACCCTTCGCTGTGTGCGGAGGCAGCTTGAAATCTCCTTTCCTGCTTTTGTCCTTTTTGCTATCGTCGCGGGCACGATGAGTTTCCATTTTCAAAAGAAGGAGCTGGATCTTTACCCACCGCCTGCAAAGCATAGAGCCAAGTGCTTTGGTTTTACCCATTGCAGGCCGGTAATACCGGTTTATTTCGATGCCCCTTTTCAGGAAGATGGGCGCTTCCGTACTTCTACGTCCGTGGCGTAGTGTTCTTCCACTGAACTATCCGATTTTGAGCCGGAATGGGATTCGAACCCATGACCTTGTGATGCACGTTGCGCGGGCAAGATACAGGGAGTTACTACACCTGCATTGCTGAGCGGATAAGCTCATCCGGCACCGTTCACCGAGTTGTCCCTAAAGGGAATATTTTGATATCATAAAGCTTTAAACAAGCTACGCAACCCAACTGCGCAGGTGAAGATAATTTTTATTGCACCACTTTGTTTGCACAGCTGGAGCTGGCGAACGCATGAGGTTTGGCTTTAAACTCAAAACCCATTCCCATGATATACCCCATTGCCTCCTTTAATGCATCATTGCTCTTGAAGCTCGGGTTGGTATTGATATCCGCATGTACTTCCATGTCGACTCCATAGAGTGTGAAAATTCTGCATAACAGGTAAGACACTTCCACGCTTTTTGCCACTTCCCGCAACATCCTTTCTTTGATGCTCATCCGCTTGATCGTTTTTTCCGGCAGGATATACATAAAACCGCCTTTCCCTTTCCGGATAAAAACGATGACGGTTGCGAATTCGGTGGTGAGGCCCTTTACCTGGCTGTCCGTACCGATGCATACTTTGATGGCATGCCCCATTTGTTTTTCTTTTACCAGGACGGACCGGATCTCGTCCCTTATATCCTGCCGGATAAGGGATCCGTCGAGTCGTCTCCAGTTTTGTGTCTGTTTCATTTTTTGACATTTGTTGATCCGCCGGGGCTCGAACCCGAAACTTCCGCATTAAAAGTGCGGTACTCTACCAGTTGAGCTACGGATCATTTTACATTGCCGGACACAAAAAAGCCCGGTCTTTTGTAGAACCGGGCGTGACATATTGTATGCTGCTATTTGCAGATCATTATGTATCCACGGTTCTTTGGTATAGGCATATCTCTCCCATCCAGGAATGTCTACTCAAAAATTTGGTTAGTAGAATTTCCTGCCGATCCTGTCTGGCGTCATTCGGAAACGACCGGCCGGCGCCAAACAAAAAACCCCGCAATCTCTTGCGGGGCCTGTGTTTTATCGATGTAGTCATCAAGTTCAATGAATAGTGAAACACGCCCCGCGATTGGTATAATCCCCTATAGGACTAAACCTCAGCTCTGTTTTAATATGTGAAGGCATGTAACGCATTTTGCTTTTTTTTAACAGTGCAAAGGTGCGAATATTTTTTTGATTGTGCCAAGTTTTTCTGAAAGTATTTTTATACAAGCCGTTATTTGCCGCAATTATTTCGTAAATTAGGGATAGAGCAAACATGAGAAAGTCATCTTCTTAACCGCTTAAAACATGTTTGTTATGAGAAGATTATTCTTTCTGCCATTGATCGTGTTGAGTGGATTTATTCCCGGCACGCCACCATCCTTTCTCGATCCAACAGGGACCTATATCCTAAAAGGTAATGTAAAGAACAATAGAGTTCAAGGACATTCAGGAGAGTTGCGAGTCCGTTTGCTGAGCGATCGCGCAGTCGCCTTGTGCTTTTATATCAACTCCGGGTATCCTGATTACAGAGCGGGTTCTCTAATAGACACACTCAGCTATGATAATAATACGGTGATCTATCAGCCGGCGCAGGATACTGCCTGCGCAGTTCATTTTATTTTCGGACGGCGGAAGGTAGCGATCACGAAGGTGATGAGCGACCCACGTTCGGATTGCGGGTTTGCGCCGGAGGTGCTGATCCCGGTAACTATCCCCATGGTCTCATCAGAGATCCCTGTTATCCAGAATTTGGGGGGGCGGGGTACCGGTGGCTGAGAAAATAAAGTAACTTGCTGTAATGAAAGAGGCTGAAGAAAAACGCCCCAGCTGGTTATTTTATTCGTGTTATGCGGAGAAAAGCCGTGTAACAGAGAACTTTGTGTATGAACATTCCTTTACGCATGTACTGGAAGGCAGTCTGGCCTTTTTTGTTGAGGGTGTCCGGCGTGAATATCATGCGGGAGACAGTTTGCTCGTGAAAAGGAATCAATTGGCAAAGGCTACAAAACTCCCGCCCGAAGGCGGTATTTTTAGATCCGTCAGCATCCGACTGGATCAGGAGTCATTGCGATCGTTCAGTGCAGAGCAGGGAGTTCATACCACGGGGCCTTACCGGGGAGACGGCATCGTCCTTTTGAAACATGATCTTTTCAGTGACAGCTTTTTCGAATCTTTATCTCCCTATTTCACTGTCCCCGAAAGTAATATTGATGAGTCGCTGAGAAAGCTAAAAGTAAAGGAGGCTATCCTACTGTTATTGCGTTTGAATAAAGGGATAAAAGACCTGTTATTTGACTTTAGTGAACCGGGCAAAATTGATCTGGAGGAGTTCATGAACAAGCATTTTGCCTTCAATGTAGAGATGAAACAGTTTGCTTATCTCACGGGCAGGAGTCTGGCGACATTCAAGCGGGATTTCGAAAAAATATTTCACACTTCACCGGGACGATGGCTGCAGCAGAAGAGATTGGAGCAGGCTTATTACCTGATAAAGGACCAGGGCAAAAAGCCTTCGGATGTCTACCTGGAAGTAGGTTTTGAAGACCTATCCCATTTTTCCTTTGCTTTCAAGAAGGAGTTTGGGAAAGCTCCTACCCTGTTGAATTAGTATCCGTCCTGTAACATCATCGGAATTACCTGGGATACATATTCAGCATGACCTTATCTGGCTGCAAAGTGATCAGGGCCTTCAACTCCGGGATCTGTTCCGTAGGGCTGATGGAAAATTTCCTGAAGAAGGCTCCAAGGAAGAGGCTCATCTCTGCCATAGCGAAATTGTTCCCTATACACATACGCGGTCCGGCGCCAAAGGGGAAGAAAGCCGGGGACTTCCTGATCTTTCCGTTCTCGTCAATGAATCGTTGGGGGTTGAAGGATCCCGGATCCGGCCAGTATTCCTCACTCCGGTTCAGTCCATAAAAGTAGGTCATGATGATGGTGCCTGCAGGGAAGGAATACCCGCCAAAACTATCGTCGGCTATCGTCTCCCGGTCTGCGACCCAGGCAGCAGGACGCAGTCGCATGGTCTCATTGATGACGGCCTGAAAATATTCGTTCTTCACCCATTCATGCATGTCGAGGCCCGACGCTATCTCCGCCAGCCGGTCCAGGATCTTCCTGTCCGCGGATACCAGGCTCAGAAGCCAGGAAAGTGTGCTGGCCGTAGTTTCATGACCAGCGAACAAAAGGATGAGCATTTCACTGATCAGCTGCTCTTCTGTCATTGGCTGGCCACTATCTTCATACCGGGTATTGAGCAGCATGTCGAGCAGGTCGTTGTAAGAACCGGTATCGGCCTGCCGCTGGTGAATGACACCCCGAATGATACTCTTTAACCGTTCCGATCTTTCCAGGTTCAGTCTATCCATTCCGTTGATGGGATAGAAGATCCGGCGGAGCGGATGGCGGATATCTTTGATAAGAAAATCCTGCATTTCGCCAAATAGCCTGCTCAACTCCAACATCGTGCCGGGGGAGAGATCGATATCGAAGAGTGCGCGAATGGCAATGTCGAAAGACAGCTTGTGGATCAGCGGATAGAGATCAATATTATCTCCGGTGGGAAAGGTCAACAGGGATTCGTCTATGGTCCGGGCAACTATGTCATACAGCCCCTGAAGTTTTTTAGAGTGGAAGCCGGGTTGGATCAATCGTCGTTGTCTCAGCCAGTATTCTCCGTTGGAAAACAGCAACCCGTTGCCAAAAAGTCTGGCGCTCTTACCCGAAGTCATTTCCGACTTTTTGTAATTGGTGTGCTTATCCCTCAGTATGTGACTGATAAAACCCGCGTCCTGGGTAATGATCAGTCGTTGGTTGCCGGGAAAAAGGAGGGAGTAGGTCCCCCCGAATTTCTCCATGTTTTTGGAAATGACTTCGATGGGATGCGTGCCCATGCGAAGTGAGCGCAGCAGGACACGGGCTAAAGTATATCCCCTTGGTATATTGTATGCCTGATCCTTTGTTGTTGTTGACATGGGATTGAGGTCTGTTGACACTTCAAAGGTAAGGTTAATCGGTTTCCGTCTCCTGTTCATATTTGCGGTTGGCCCTTTCCAGCCGCTGTCTGATCTTTTTTGCCAGGTGACGGGGTGCGAGCACCTGCATATATTCCCCAAAACCCAATATTTCTCTTTCCAGCTCAAAGTTCAACACGACATCGATCCGGATAACAATACCATTTTCCCGTTCCTCTATTAGCTGCTGTGAATGATGAAGCGGTTTCGTAAGGACATAGGGTGCATTGTCCTTGTCGATGAACAGGAGCACCTTATGAGCCCGATCCCTTTCCGACTTGGTCACACCGATAAGATCGTCATAATAACGGTCAAAATCTACGCCGTCGTAATTGATAAATTTTTCCCCGGGTAGATCCTGTAGTGAGATCATCCTGTCCAGAGCCAGGGTGAATAAAGCCGGTTTAGTCTGAGCGCGGGTGATCAGGAACCATCGGTTGCGATACTCTTTAAGCAGATAGGGATAACAGATGAAAGACTGCGACTCTGTCGCCCGGAAAGATTTATATTCTATTTGTACCGTCTTTTTATCCAGGATCGCCTGGTATAAGGGAGTGATAAATTCCAGGCCCTTCAATAATTTGTTACCCTCTAATTGGATATGGCTCTTGTTCCGGTGTGCCGATTTATAGAGATTGTTCTCCAAACGGGCTATCATGTCGCTCATTTCGTCAAAATAGCTGAAGCCGTTGAATTGTTTCAGGACACCTACAATCTCTTTCATCTTTTCCAGATCGGTATCGGTAATGGGTATGCTGGTGATGCTGTAATCGGAGTCTTCGTAGGAGTAGTATTTTTTCTCCTTTACGATGATAGGAGCATTGTAGCCCAATTTGTCACTACGCATCAGTTGTATGTCGGCCTGGATGGTGCGCCGGCTCACTCCGGAGCGGATGCCTTCGGCGTCATAGAGGACATCGGAGACCTTTTCGATGAGGTCGTCCAGTGTCCATTTGCGATAGCGATTGCGCAGACATTCGTCGATGGTGCGATAACGGATAAGGGCTAGTTTATTGATTGACATGCAATTATGGTCTAGGTTGAGTTAAAGCTATAAAATAATTTTTATCCGCGCAAGTTGGGTGCGCAGTTTATTTGGTGCTTTGTAATAGTGGTAGATGAGTTTCAGAATCAGATAATTTATAAAGCAGGTTAATATGGAAGGTTATGTCGTTTATGGCGCAGAGAATATTGAAGAAGGCGCGAAAAAACAAATGGAAGTTGCAATGAAGCTGCCGGTGACAGTGGCGGGGGCCCTGATGCCGGATGCCCACCAGGGGTATGGTCTGCCTATTGGCGGAGTACTGGCGACGCGAAATGCGGTGATCCCGTATGGCGTAGGTGTAGACATCGGCTGCCGGATGGCTTTGTCTGTGCTGGATATTCCAGAGAGTCATTTTACCGGGAATGAGGCTAAATTCAAGCGGGAGCTGATCGCTCATACAAAATTCGGGGCGGGCGCGGGTTTCCAGGGACAGTACAAAACAGACCATGCCGTATTGGAAAGTGATGCCTTTAACATGACTCCTTTTATCAAACAGCTGCAGGACAAGGCAGCCTCACAGCTTGGTTCATCCGGTGGAGGGAACCACTTTGTGGAATGGGGGATACTGGAGTTTGAGCAGCGGGATGAAGAGCTGAATATTGACAAAGGGCGTTATGTCGCCTTGTTATCACATTCCGGTTCCCGGGGATTTGGCGCTACCATTGCGGGTCATTATACAAAACTGGCCAAAGAAATGTGCCAGCTGCCACAGGAGGCGGCCAACCTGGCCTGGCTCGACCTGGACTCGGCTGAAGGGCAGGAATATTGGCTGGCAATGAACCTCGCAGGAGACTATGCATCAGCCTGCCATGAGATCATTCACCAGAAACTGATAAAGGCTATTGGAGGTCAGCTGCTGGCACGGGTAGAGAATCATCACAATTTTGCATGGAAAGAAACTTTGGATGGTGAGGAAGTGATCGTACATCGAAAAGGGGCGACGCCAGCCGGCAAAGGTGTCCTGGGAATTATTCCGGGGAGCATGACCGCGCCAGGATTTCTTGTCCGGGGTAAAGGGGAGGTTAAGTCTATCCAGTCTGCATCCCATGGGGCGGGCCGGCAGATGAGCCGGACAAAAGCAAAGCAAAACGTCACGGAGGCGGAGATGAAGGCCATATTAAAAGAACACCAGGTGACCCTGATCGGTGCAGGGCGAGATGAGGCGCCAATGGCTTATAAGGATATCCGGGTCGTGATGGCTGCGCAAAAGGAGCTGGTAGATGTATGCGCAACTTTTACTCCACGCATGGTAAGAATGGCTGATGATGGAAGTCGTGAAGATTAGTCTGTACTACAGTTAAGATCAGCCTGCACTACAACGTGAATTTTGCTGTGGCAGTAAGATAAAACATGTTGGTTCCTCTTTCTGAAAGATCGGGCTGATCGGGAACGGTCAGCAGATGCTGAGGAAGGACATATGCAGGTGTAAAAATGAGATTGAGCTTTTTATACCCATATACAATGGGAAGGCTTAGCTCGTAGGACAGCAGGTTGAAATGCCGGCTATTGCTCGTCACCTGCTCTTCAGCTACGGGAAAGAGGAGAAAGGCTTTTTTCTGATAATAGGTCTTTGTAAAGTTCTGCGTACCGGCAAATACATTAACGGAGGGATCGAGGACGATCACATCCTTGTCTTTGGTAAAAATGTGCTGGAACTTAATGATGTGATCCAGTCCCGCCTGAATGCCGATATCTGTATTTCCGCTCCATTTGACATTCGCGCCAACTGTGATATTGGCCACCTTATTCATGTTGGTCAAACTTCCGGAAACGACTTCCTTCACAGCGGATTGGACCAGCGAGACATCGGCCTGATAGAAATACCGGGAAGCGGACAGGTTTCCGGCCCATGTATTTTTCTTATTGTTGAAATTATATCCGCCTTCAATCAGGGTGGCGGCATATTGATCAACCAGGCTGTTTTGGATAAAGACGAAGGTGGAGGTTGCGTAAAGCCCGTTCTTTAATATGAGTCCGATGGATGGATAAAAGCCCTTGCTGTGGAGACTATCGACACGGCCATAGTAGTTAAGGCCGGAGTTGTAGGTGGCGCTGACGACAAAATGCGTCTGTTCGGGTGTGGCGGCAGTGTCTTTTGCCTGAGAAAAGGCGGTGCAGGAAAGTGACAGGCAAAATATGATTTGGAGAAACCGGGACATATATATAAGTTTTAAGAATGCGGCTGCCTGACGGCAGCCGCATTGACATGGGGATTATTTGTTCTTTGCACCGGCGCTGGCTGTTGCATTGACTTTTACATCAGCGTCCGCATTGACCTGCGTGTTGTTGATGGCCTGTGTGTTCGAGCTTACCGTTGTAGCTGTAGTTGCTTTTGCCGTTGAGGTCGTAGTTCTTGCAGTCGCTGTGGCAGATCTTGCTGTTGAAGCCGTAGCTTGCGCTGTAGCATGGGTTGCGGCGGAAGATGCTCTCAGCGCATTGCTTACTGATGGCGTACTGACGGTGGCAGCAGAGCTTAATCTTGCTGAGCTGCCCAGACCGAGGCGTACCTGCGCAAAAGAATGATTGGAGATTGCCAGAGAAGCAATGATGATGGAAGTGATCGCAAAACGTTTCATAATTCCTGATTTAAATTGTTAGATAATCCGGGATCCAATCCCTTTCTAACAGATCAACCAAACCAGGATTTTGTTACCTGCTTTTTTTTATTTTTTTTAAAAAAATTATTTCAGCTTGTCTTCCAACTCCTTAGCTCGCCCGGAAACGGGTGTTCCTTCGGGTATCTTCTTCAGCCATTCTTCTGCGGCTGTATTATTTTTTTGAGTGGCGTAGGAAAGAGCCATATAAAATGCGGCTTCATAACGAAGCAGGGACTCTCCATTATATACCTGCTCCAGGTCTTTGCGGGCAGATTCGAGCGACCCGGTATGCCAGCCGGCTACACCGCGATAAAAAAGGGCAAGCTGGCTGCTGCTATCCGCCCTGACGGCTCTGTCCAGCAGTGGCAGGGCTTTAGCAAATTCCTGCCGGTTGAAGAACAGCGCTGCCTGTTGCAATAAAGAATCTGCATTGGCTCCGCGTTCGGTCGTGCTGACCATTTCAGTGTGACCAAGGCGGTCGAAGGCATCTTCATTGTTATGGGAAGGCCATAATAATATCGTAGCGATGAGGACGCAGGCTGCTGCGGCGGCGGCAGTCATCCAACGAAGGGCGGAGGGACGTCGTGTCGCGCCGATGGTGTGGGTCGGGTCGATGGTGTGAGTTGAGCCGGTAGTCTGAGAAGAGCTGGAGGTTTGAGCTGAGCCGATGGTGAGAACGGGGCCGGCATTGGACTCAAAATGCGTCTTATTCAAGTCTGAAAGGGTGGAGCGCAATGCCGCGCCGGTTGCATCCTGCGGCAGCCGCTGTTGCAGGGTAGCCTTCAATTCCAGGTAAAGGGACAATTCAGCAGCGAGGGAAGGATCCTTTTGCAGATCGGTCTCGAACTGTCTTTTTTCTTCTTCGCTGAGCTCGTCTTCCGCATAACGGACGATCAGCTCTTTATCGTAGGTTGCCATGACTCAGATTTTCTGTGCTTGTATATAGGATAATAGGGTAGCCATACATTCTGATTTCTTTTTCCGAAGGTACCCATAGGTAACGCCAAGCGTTGCTGCAATTTTCTCCTGTCGTTCGCCCGTCAGGCTGAGGGTTAAGATCTCCCGGCATTTTTCACCCAGCCGCCGGAACTGCTCCAAAAAAACACGGGCCTTGTCTTCTTCCTGACCCACTCTTTCTGCCGCCGCAAATACATCCTCTCCCCAATCAGATAAATCATCTGACAGTTTTGTTACCGGGCTATGGTCTCTTTTCTTTATTTCATTCAACCATTTTCTTTTACAGATCAATAAAAGGAAGGGCTCAAAAGGACAGGTCAGCTGTAATCCCTTGTATTTCGCCTGGTTGTAGATGTCGATAAGGGATTCCTGGAAAATATCGGCGGCATCCTCTTCTGTGCCGCGATTTTTGAGAATAAGCGATCGGACAGACTGGGCGAACCGCTGGTAGATCTCCCCTACTATCTGCTTGTCGTTCAGTAATAAAGCTTCGATATAACGCTGATCGGAGTGTACAACCATTCCTGGTTTTTGGCGAATATCCAAAAAAACGGGGACAAAGGGGTAACAAAACTCAGGGATGACTGATCTATCTGTATACCACCCGATTTTAAACCAAAAACACCGATATGAAAAAGTTATTCGTTCCTTCCCTGCTCCTCGTCGCTACAGTCATCAGTATAATGTCCTGTAAGAAAAGTAATGATCCCTCTTCTCCGACCAATGTCAATAGTGGTCAGGATGGAAAGGTCATGGCCAGCTTCAGGCAGAATCATGGGCCCCGGTTTGAGAATTTTACGGTGGATGCCAGTGCTGGCGGCGTCATTACCTCATCGAAAGGTATTAAGTATACTATCCCTGCCGGCGCCTTTACAACGTCGTCAGGCGCTGCTGTCACCGGCTCTGTCACGATCTCCGTCAAAGAGATCAATACGGCCTCAGACATGCTGCTGGCCGACAGGCCTACTCTAACCCGTGATGGACGTATGCTTGTCTCTTATGGCGAGATCTTTGTCAGCGCCGCTCAGAACAACAACAATCTCGTATTAAAAAAGGATAGCGGCGTGAAAGTACAGATCCCGGCCAAACCTGCAAATGGACAGGAGATCCCTTTATGGGACGGTGATTCTTCGACCAGCGTCAGTCTCAGCGGCTATGATTATCTGAATACAGCGGTAACCATTTCCATCCAGTCGCCGGTGCACAGGGGAATCGTATGGGATCAGCTCTCTGCCGGTTATGCCTTTTTTAACGGGTCTAATGGTTCGCTGGATTTCAAGCTGGATAGCCTGGCGCAATGGCGCAACTGTGATGCTATCCTGAGTAATTCGGGAACAAAAACTACCCTGCTGGGTTATTTCAACAGCCACTACAATACGGAGACGGCACAGGACTACAGCGGTGACCAGCCTACGATGCTATTCTTCAAACCCCATAATCAAAATACCCTGATCAAGCTATATGATATTATCTTAAATGCAACAGGGGCATATCAGGGATTCATCAGCTACCAGGCCTCTATGCCGGTTGGCATGCAGGGAACCTTCCTTGCGATGAGTACCCAGAACGGAAAATTTTATGCTGATATGAAAGACGTGACCATCGCGGCTCCCTCCGGAAGTAATAATTACACGACGCTGACCTTTGATCCGCAGGAAGTATCTGAAACGGCCATGGTAAATCTTATCCTTCAGCTCAATACGAAGTAGGCGCTTTTCGTTATCTTTCCAATCAGCCAATCTATTACCATTATGCAAACAAAGGGTCTGACGCTGGTTTTGCTACTGATAATTGGAATCTCCTGTCTCGCACAGGACTCGATACCACCGGAGATCCGGGTAGAAGAAAGGGGGGACAGTCTCCATTTTTCTGCCCGGCTTCGGCCGTTAAGGCAGATCGCCGGTGCGCCGGCTTCTTTCTACACTTATTTCTGGGAATTGGGGGATGGCCGGTTCAGCTTTGACAAGGACCCGGTATATGCTTACCGGGATACCGGAGACTACCAGGTCAGGCTATATGCTACCAATAATTACGATGATGGCAAGGCTCCGCCGACGAGACCAAGGCCGGTGAAGGTAAAAAAGAAGGCTGCGGGTACAGATGCCTGGGCTTCGCATTTCTTCCATGGCGACGGCGGTATTGAAATGAAGATCAATCGTTATCCCAAACCCGGCGAAGACTTTGTGACGGTCATCGGTTATCGGAACAAAGGGAGTGATACCCTCAGTGGCTCTATCGTACTTTTTTATAATGAACGGCAGTTTGGGCAGGATGGATTTTCGCTGGCAGAGCAGCGATTTTATAATAAGGAAAACAACAGTTCTTTGACGGACCTGATGGCGGATCTTGAGCCGGGGGTGAAGAGTGAAGGAGGCCGATCGCTTTGGGGCTCAGCCAGCGCTGACCGGTCGCCGGAGACAGAAGAAGAAGCGGCCGGATTTGCAGGAGAGGCAAGCTCGATGCTGCGGCAGCTGGAAGACACCTATTCAAAACATACCGTCCTCCATTTTCCGGCCATTCGCCCGGGTGAAGAGAAGTTCGTTTTCCTGGATATGAATACATTGCCGGGTATGTTGCAGGACACCAATGCGACTGTTGGTTTTACCGCGATGATGGTCCCGGATAATAAGATGGCCGCTCCGGAGCTGTTCCAGATGGACATGCAGATCGTCGCCTCGCATGATCCCAACCGGCTGATGCTAAAAAGCCGGCGGATCAACTATCGATTTATGGGTAAGAAAAAGGAGCTGACCTACCGGGTGCAATTCCAAAATACGGGGCAAGGACCTGCCCGGAAAATAGCTATCGGAGTAGCCGTTCCCAAGCAGTTGAGCCTGGAAAGTCTGACAGTGAAGAGCATGAGCCCTGTGTGCGTCTGGTGCGACTCTGCTTACAACCGGCAGAGCTGTATAGATACGATACGCCGCAATGATAGTATCTATTTCGTGTTCAACAATATCTATCTTCCCGGGCTGGCACAGGAAGGAGTATCGAACAAAGACTCAACGATGGGTTTTGTCGAGTATGCCCTCCGGTTTAAAAAGAAGCCAAAGAAAATCCCCTTCAATAGTCAGGCGGTTATCATCTTCGACAGGAATGAGCCTATCATGACCAATAAGGCGACTGCGCGGTTTATAAAAGGAATATCACCCGGTATCATGGTCGGTTATAGCGCCCTGCCATCTAACGGGGGTTATTCTGCCAGAGGGCCTTTACAGTTCGGTTATGTGCTGGCGCCGTATGCGCCATCCAGGCCTTATTTTCAGCTGGAAGTGTTTGTTGGCTTATTACAGCAGAACGATTTCACAAGCGCGGTCACGAAGGACCAGCGGGATACCCTGATACTCGGCCTACCCTATATCATTAACGGCCGGCAAACCAAAACTACTACGCGGCGGAATAGTTTTGAGATCACGCCGCTGCATTATCGCTATAATCTCAATAACTGGATAGGGATAGGGGCCGGCGCCATGGCCCAGGTAAATATCTCCGAGCAGACTACTGTGGAGAACAAGGTCTATTTCATAGCTCAGCAGCTGCCACTGAATATTATGACGACCAGCAGTTCGCAGAAATCATCCGTAAAATATCTGGGCAACTGGAATGCGGCGCCTTTTGTCGATCTGCAGATCGGCAGGGTAAGGACGGGGCCGGTTTTGGGTATTCGTTATATCCGGTTACTGAAGGGAGATATAACCGATCGCTTTTTCCTGTATGCAGGCTTCAAATTATAATGTTTGTTATCTTCAGTGCCCCGATGAGCGGGACTGGCATGAAGATAAAAATAACGATCATAGCTTTTATTTGGCTGCTGGCTGGCCAGGCTATCCTGGCGCAGGTACCTGCTCAGCTGCAGGCGGCACTTGAAAAAGACAGTGCCAGGGACGATCTTTCAGGTTGGATCTACGATCAGCTGCAATGGGTGGCGAAGGCTCCCGCCAGCCGTTGGAGCTTACTGGTGCGGGCAACAGAGAAAGCCTGGCGTCGTCCGCATACCAATGAAGAAGTACAGGCCTGGCTGGACCTGCTCACCAATAAAGGTTATACCTTGTTATTAAATGGGTCCATCGTCCCGTCTACTGACGCCTATTCTGCGGCTTATGACTGGGCCCGGCAACACCCGGACATAACGGACGAAGATCTCGTTCTGGAAACTATCCTAAAACCACTGGGGAACAATTATACCCGGCTTGGAGATTATGAACAGGCTCTTTTTATTCACCGGAAAGCGCTGGCTCTTGCCACTGTCAATCCGGACAAACAGGTGCTGGCGGGCGTTTATGGCAACCTGGCCAATACCTCCAGCAATATGGGCCGGCCACAGTCATCCCTGGATTATTGCCGGCAGGGGCTGGAAGTGGTGGATCCTCATTCGGCTCTTTCCGGGTTATTGTTATCAGAGCAAGCCGATGCAGCCCAGCAATTAAAGGACGTCGATCTGGCGCAGAAAAGCATTGGTAAAAGCATCGCTATTCTCGAAAATGCATTGGTCCGTCGTGAGAATCCGGCGGCGGGATACTGGCTGTTGATGGCCTATCAGCAGGCAGGTGATATTTATACCGATCGACCCAGGGAGGCGCTGGGTTATTATAGAAGGGCGCTGGGTTTACAAAGCAGGTTAGAACAGCGGCAGGAAGGGACCAGGCGACGGGAACGCGCTAAACTGTTCTTACGTCTGGGTAGTCTCTTTGCGCGTACTGGTGAGGTTGGGCAGGCTATTGACTGGCTGGATAAATGTCTTGAGGTCCTGGCTCCGGGAAAGACAACAGCCTCTTTAAAAGAGTCGGACCTGTATGCGGAAAATACGCTGGTCGATGTGTTGTATATCCGGGCGGGGTTGTCACGACGGCAAAAGAATACCGAGGAAGCGCTGCGGCTCTATGGATTAAGTTTTGCCGCAGAAAGCAAGCTGCGTCAGGAGCTGATAAGCAATTCATCCAGGGAGCAGTCGATCGCAGACACCCGTTCCCGGTATGAAGAAGCTATTGGCTTTACCTGGGAAACCTGGAAGAGAACACAGGAAAAGAAATACCTGTCTGTCCTGCTGCGTTTTATGGAAAGCAGCAAGGCTCAATTATTATTGGAAGAAGTGCAAATGCAGCAGCGCTATCAGCTTAGTAGGCCCGGCGACAGTGTAACTACGCGGATACGGTTGTTGGAAAGGGCCCTGGCTTATTATGAGAAAGAAGCCTTGCAGGCAGACAAAAATGATAGTGTCAATGCCAATCAGGAAAGACAAATAAGCTGGGAGCTGGCTCAGCTGCGTAAGAAGGCGACGGGTGCGGATGGGGTGTCGGGGACGGGGGAGGTGCCGGGGACGGGAAGAACGCCGCGCGCAGGGGAGGTGTCGGGGACGGGAGGGGTGCCGCGCGCTGGAGGGTTGAAGGATGAAGTGCCAGTGATGGATGAGCAGGTCGTTTTAGAAAAGGGGCAGGCGGCGCGGTCTTTCTTTTGCGGGTCAGCTGCCATCTATACTCTGGAATGTACGTCCACGGGAATTAGCTTCGCAGAGAAGCTGCCCTTACCGGCTTCGTGGCAGGATAGTCTGCGAATATATATCCACACGTGGTTTGAGCAGGGAGCCAATGCCATGATCGACCGTCCTCTGACTTATTACCGTCAGGCATATGCTGTCTACAGGGATTTGTTTGGGCTCCACCCTTTTCAGGCCGGGGCATCTTATATCCTGCTTATGGACGGGGCGTTGAATCTGTTACCGGTAGAAGCATTGGTTACCGAACCGGAGGTCAGGCCTTCTCCCGTGGATTGGCCGTTTGTACTTGACAGGGCACTAATTTCATATGGATGGTCTTTGCAAACCCTGCGGGAGCAAGGTCCAACAGCCGGCGGCAAAGGATTTTCAGGATTTTTTCTTTCCGGCAATCTTCGGTCGTCGCCCATATTAAAGGCTATCGAAACTGAGCAATCGGATCTGCAAAAGATAATCCCGATCGGCAGCTGGTATACGAATGAACAGGCGACAACGGGAGCTTTTCGAAAAGCGATGGCTTCTTCGGCGGTGCTGCACATCAGCTCGCATGCTTTCGCAAAAAAAGATAGTTTGGATATGCCTCATATTGAGCTGTTCGATGCGCCTTTTTACTTGTTTGAATTAAAAGGCCTGGATTATCGGCCAGCACTGGTAGTATTAGGCGCCTGCAGGACAGGTGACGGACGGATGGTGACAGGTGAAGGGGCGCAAAGCCTTGCCCGTGCCTTTACCGGCGGAGGCGCCAAAGCGGTGATCGCAGGGTGGTGGAATGTCAACGATGAAACGGCGGCCAGTCTAATCAAGGGTTTTTATGCTCAGCTGATCGTTCAGCAGGATAGTTCCGGGGTAAAAATAAATGCCGCCCGGGCATTGCGGGCGGCAAAATTAAATTGGCTGAAAGATCCAGCTGTTCCTTATTTAAATAAGCTACCCTACTATTGGGCTGCATTAAATTATCAGGGTAATCCACAACCACTGCGGGAAGAAACGTTTCAGGGCGCAGGCAGAAGGCGGATCAGCGGATACTGGTGGTTATCGATACCGGTTCTTCTTATAATTTCGGTTTTATATCGTGTCCGAAGATCATATATGCTACCGTAAAATTCCAGAATGTGTTGCCGGCATTGACATAATTCGTGTGATAGAGTCTTGAGAAACCACGGCTATAATTTATCATCCCCTGAAATCTCTTATACTGGGCTCCAACTGTGAGATCCATACCGATGTCGATAGGAAGGATCTTTGTCACGCCCAGCAGGGACTGAGAGCCTCCGCTTTCAAATTTCACCTTATTGTCAACGGGAACTTTCAGGGTGACATAGTTGCCGTTGGAAGCGATAGAATCAGCCAGGTAATATCCTTTCTCGGTACCCGAAATATGTTTGGCAATATACGGTCCGAGACCCGCCAGTACTCTCAACCTATCATTGACCTGCCATTTGTAGAGCAGGTTGATCGGAACGCGTATGGAATACAATTTAATGGTAGTATTGGAAAAATCGATATTGATATTGCCTGCATCGGGGAAACCGAGGCGATTGCCAAGATGAGAGCCATTTTCTGCATATAATACGGCTGGCTGAAGGATCAGGTTGGTATGTCCAAGGTCATATTCTCCTACGATCCCGGCCTGGAAGCCATTGATCGCCCATGTATTGACGCCGGAGGGCGATCCGCCATAACCCTGCCCCTGCCAGAAGTTGAGGGAGCTAAAGGAGCCCTGGACCCCCACGCGAACCTGAGCATAAGTCTGTGTAACCGCAAAACATAAAATACAGATCAACAATTTTTTCATACGTATTTCGAGTTTACATTTAAATGCACAATAATTGTCCTTAAGACACCCTAAGGACCGGCAAACTAGACCATTTGCTGCAAAGGGCCATGGCTTTAACATTCTGATAACCACTTAATGAAGGCTAATTTTGTTAGCCAGCCGCCGGCAAAACTATCTTTTTTTCTTTTAAAACCCGCACAAGCCACGGTAAACTTAATCCCTGTCCGATGAGGGGGAACTTTGGCATCCAGCAGGGCATGTTCCGATATTCTTCTCTTTTTTGCGGCGGAAGGCCTGCTGGAGATCCTGAAGCCGTCACGCCACAGGCTTAGAGAGCTGGGACAGGTCAGTGGGCAGTACACCTATTTGCTGTAAAAAGCCAAGCCGGTCTGTCTGAACGGTGATCCGTATAATTTTCCCTCCTTCAAATTCAAAAACAGCCATTCCATCGCTGGAAACTGTTCTTCCTGTTGCGGGGAACCCATTGAATATGCCGGTCTGAGTGCCTTGTACTTTCCATCTTGCAACGACTTTTTCGCCCTCTGTTAGCAACTCCTGAATTTTCCATTGGACATCGGGCATGGCTCTGATCAGGGAAATGATCGGACCTTCAAATGAGGCGGCGCCTTTTGTTCCATCGGCCCCAATATATTCGGGGGAAATAAGGTCATGAAAAAAATTCAGATCCCTTTTATTAAATCCATTTTCGTAGAGAGCGCTGATCGTCTCTTTGTTCTTTTGCGGTGCAGACATGATATATTCCTTTTTTTACACAAAAGTATCTACGCGTAAAAACAAGGAATTGTAAAAAATCATTTATCTACCAGTACTGAGAGAATTTAAAAAAGTCTTTGGGGGTCTGACCTGTAAAAAGCCGGAAATCTTTTATAAAATGGGACTGATCAAAATAACCGGCTTCATAGGCAGCCTCTGTCAGTGAAGAGTAAGCGGGAAAAGTATCGATCAGTTTTCTCAGGCGGATGATGGAAGCATATTGTTTTGGAGTAGAGCCTACCTGTGCCCGGAATCGCTTTTCAAAAGGGTCCTGGCTGATATGCAGGGAAACGGCCAGGTCTTTGATCCTTACGATACCGTTCTGCTGTTTGATCAATCGGATCGCCTTGCCGATGAGGAGATCCGGTTCATGGGCGGTAAGATGCTGCAGAAGAAAAGTCTCGATATGCCCTATCCGGGTTTTATTGTCCGGGGCTTCGGACAGGCGCCCGACGACATTGTTCAGCAGCGCTGCCGGAAAGATATTATCAGAAGAGATGTTCAGATCAAAGAGCTGGTTTGCCGGCATGCTGGAAAAAGCCGGGAGACCACCTTCTTTGAATACAACGAGGAGGTTCGCCGTTTCTCCTGAATATGACATGATACGATGAGATCTTCTGAGACCCGATATGACGGCGGAAGGCAGGATCTCTGCTTTTTCGCCTTCCTTTCGCTGTATCTTGCCTTTATAACGGAATGCCATCACCACTGAAGTATCCGGTAATATATTGCTGTCTGTACCCTGGTCACTTTCAACGACAATATATTCCTTTATAAAGGGATGGAGAAGGATGGAAGGATGGAATCTTTGGACATTCATTTTGAAACGATCCTAAAGTTACCAAATTTCATCGTAAGCCAGGCCAGAGCAAATAACTGAAACAGGGCAGCGGGCAGCACGGTGCGCTTCAGCTCATCGGCACCGGCCAGGGTGAGCAGGAGACTAAAAAGAATGCCTGCGAATAAAACGATCCCGATAAAGACCGAAAGTTGTTCATTTTCCTTCAGAAACTGACGGATCGGTTTCAGGCCGACCTTCCCTGTCCCTGAAGGGTCGGGCCGGGTCGATCGATAGAGGGTCAGCAAAAACACGAAGCCGCAGATGATGATAACGGCGGAGGTGCGTAATCCGGGCAGCTCTGGTCCGTAGGCTATCTCGAAACAGGATGTATCGAAACGGAGTTCGGAGATATGACGTTCGAAGGACAGAAGGATCAAGCCAAAGACGTCTTTTACCCGCTGGAAATACATGATATGAAAAGCTTTATCGATCGAAGGCGCATATTTTTTATCGGAAATATTCAAGACCTTGAGTTCGGTCGTCGCCGATGCCGCCCACGGATTTTTCTTATACTTACTATTGATCAGCTGTATGTCGGACAGGATCGCTGTAATAAATTCAGCGGACTCACTGCTTAAGCTTTTGTCATTGGCCAGTCTTTCCTTTAGTGCGTCCTCATTTCCGGAACTGATCATCAGCACTACCATATTCGCTTTTTCCTGACTTTTACTTCTGTTATAGCCCAGGCTTACGATGAATGACACAACACTAACGGCGAGCAGGATGAAGGAAGAACGTATTTTTGGCCGGAAGGATCGTAGAATAAGGCTGGCTAAAAATAAAAACGTGCTACCCAATAATACCATGATCATGATCCATGGTTTTAGAGTGGTTGCCAGCAGGCATATTAACAGCGAGTACAGGATGGTGATGAGCTGATTCATTTTTCGCTCAGGAAATATGATCTTAAGGAGAAGTACAAAGATCCATAACTCTACAGAAAAAAGGATGGACTCTGTCAGGTAGATGCCGGAGTAGCTCCAGATACCTGTCAGCATAAAGAAGCATATTAACACGATGGTATTCCGCAGGGAGAAAAGAGGCCGGCTCCCGGCAGCCATCTTCACCAGGTATAACAGGCTGGCACAGTTCAGCAGATACGTCGTTATGCTCATTTTGAGATGGATGCTGTTCAGGATCCGCAGGAAGAAGGGGAACAGGACGGGTCTCATTGTCTGGTAGGACGGGTCGAACAGGTTTTTTGAATCTGCGATGTAGCCATAGGAGTCCGGAGCCATTCTGACGGGGTTGACGATGAATAAGACCAGCCAGCTTGCGAATAGTAGAAATAGGATTGCCTGCAGGATCCGTGTTAGGGGAGTGTTATTGGACATCGGTGTTTGTTAGGACGATTAAGCGTCTATTGCTGTTATTTAAGCGGGAAAATAGTATAAAACAGGCAATCGATAAACTTATTATCGGCAAGAAGAGAAAGTTATTGTAGTAGTTATGGCGGTGGGCTACTCGGATCTAAGGTTTTTCACGGGGTTGACCGCGGCGGCCCTGAATGCCTGGAAGCTTACCGTAGCCAGGGCGATGAGCAGCGCCAGCAGGCCTCCTGCAACAAAGACCCATCCGCTGATGGAGATACGATAGACATATTGCATCAGCCACTGATGTACAAAATACCAGGCAATGGGGGTCGAGATCAGGAAGGCAATGCCGATCAGCAGGACGAATTCTTTGGAGAAAAGGTAGATAATATTGGCAGCGGTGGCGCCCAGCACTTTGCGGATGCCGACCTCTTTCAGGCGTTGGGCAGCCATAAATGAAGCAAGTCCATATAACCCCAGGCAGCTGAGGAAGATGGCAATAGATGCAAATATTTTGTAGATCTGGGACAGGCGGGCCTCATCCTTATAAAAGCCTGCGATCTTCTCGTCGAGGAACTGGTATTCGAAAACATAGTCGGGGTAGGTCGTGTTCCATATTTTTTCGATCGATCTTATGGTGGCGGGCAGGTCGGCGGCGTTGATCTTTAATCCGGCTGAAGCATAACCCTTTTTAAAGTTGAGCATGAAGACAGGGGCGAGGGAATCTCTTAAGGAAGCAGAATGAAAATCCTTTATTACTCCGACTACCGGCCCTACGGCAAAACCATCCCAGAGATTGATCTCTTTGTTCAGCACGTCGTGTGGATCGGAGAATCCAAGTCGCTTTACCAATGTTTCGTTTATGAGAAACTCTTTGATGGAATCGGTGGTAGTGATATTCCGACCGGCTACCAGCTGGAGGGAATAGGTTGAAAGATATCCGGGATCTATCCATTTGCTGAGTGCGCCAAAGCTGGTCGACTTTTTGGCATGGTCGAAATTAAAACCGGTCCACCAGTTGGATTCGTCAGCTGGAGAGGCATTGTTGAAGCTGATCGCCTGTATGCCTTTGACGGCGGAAAGACGATCGTGCAAATAGTTCAGCTTTGTAATGCTGGCGCTGTCACCCGGGAAAGGTACTGATACAATTGCTTCTTTATTAAAACCCATGGAGGTTTCACTGAAATAATTCATTTGCCGCAGGAGCAGGAGCGTGCCGATGATGAGACCCTGGGCAATGACGAATTGCAGGACGACAAGACCTCTTCTCAGGGTGATGCCCCTGCTGCTTCGGGCAGCGAGCTTTGTTTTTAACGCTATGATAGGATTGAAGGAAGAAAGTACAAGGGCCGGATAAAAACCTGCCAGTATGGTTACGACTATTGTCGTCGCTACCAGGAAGAGGAGGACGGGTGTTTCTTTGAAGATGTGCAAAGCCAGGGGGACCTCCAGCAGTTTATTCACCGAAGGCAGGAGCAGAGTGGTAAGCAGAGCTGCAAAGAATACAGCCGTCATCACCAGTAACAAAGCCTCCAGGAGGAACTGAAGAGTCAGCTGACCGCGGTTACTGCCAAGCACTTTGCGGACGCCTACTTCGCGGGCGCGATTGACGGCCTGCGCCGTGGAGATATTGATGAAGTTGACACATGCGATAAGAAGGATAAAGCCTGCTATCAGCCACAAAGTTTGGATCCGGTCCGTGGAAATGGTCTTCCAGCTAAAACTACCCGACTCATCGTCAAAATGTACCGCGGCCAGGGATTGCAGGATCTGGGTGTTTTTGTTGTCGGGTGTCCTGTATTTTTTTGACAAGGCCTTCAGCTGCTGATCAGCGTTCGCCAGGCTTTCATGCTGAGGCAGCAGGACATAACAACCGTGTGAGCTATTCACGGTCCACCAATCTTTGTTAGTGGAATACTTCTTTATGCTATATGGGAAAACGAGCTTCAGGTGAAAGTCAGAATTGACAGGGCCATCGTCCAGTATTCCGGTGACGGTATAGAGATCCTGAGCTTCCAATCGGATGATCCGGCCCATGGCCAATTGCCAGTCACCGAAATATTTTTGAGCCGTGGATCTGCTCAATGCAACGGAATGCGGGTCAGCGAGGGCTTTTGCCGGGTCGCCAGCCAGCCATGGGAAATCGAAGATGGTAAAGAAGGAAGGCTCAAGGAAAAACACCCCGTCTTTTTCTTTGAATTTTTTATCCGGTTTACCGGCTCTGTCCATAGCCATGATCTGAACATTATACATAGAAAAAATGCCAGTCGTCTTCCAATCCTTAAGATCGTTCTCTACCGCAGTCGGTAATGGGAAAGGAACACCGGCTGAGAGCTGATTGGTTTCACTGGGTTGGTCTCCCTGCGTCAATACACGAAAGATCCGGGCTTTATTGTGATGAAAATCATCGAAGCTTTGCTGATACCGGATGAAGATAAAAATGATGAGGCAAACAGCAATGCCCACTCCAAGACCGGCTACCGTGATAATAGAATAGACTTTATTGGCCGATAGGTTTCTGAAGGCTGTTTTAAAGTAATTTCTAAACATGGAGATGATTTTCGATTTGTCGGGGAATTTGTAACCATAAAAATGCCGGATTGATACAGCTTTGGCTATCAGCATTTTAGATATTTTTTTCTCCGGCAGGACTGTCCGGTTATGATACGCCGGATGTACGAAATCCCGTACCTTGGGGAATATGAAAAGAACACTATTCCTGGTTTTTCTTTGTTACCTGGCAGCAAGCTGCGGCTCCAATACGCCGCAGGAGAAGGCAAAGGTCGTGGTGAAAGACAGTGCTATCGAAAGCGCCATTGGAAAAATAGAACTGTATGATAGCAGCGCTGCAAATCTGATAGACAGCAATGCGGTGATAGAGGTCATTGGAAGAAATTATAAATGGTCTGAAGGGCCTGTCTGGGTGGCGTCAAAAAAAATGCTGTTGTTCTCCGACGTCCTGGAGAACAAGATCTATAAGTGGGATGGCAGGGATAGTCCTCTGGTATACCTTAGCCCTTCAGGTTATACCGATACGGCATACCGGGATGGCGAGAACGGATCAAATGGTCTTGCGCTGGATAAGGACGGCAATCTATTGCTTTGTCAGTCGGGCAACAGGCAGGTGGTGCGGCTGAACAGTGCGCTTGAAACGCCCAAACCTGAGTTCACCGTGCTTGCGCCAAATTACCGGGGGAAGAAGTTCAACAGTCCTAATGATCTTGTTGCTGACGGGAGGAACAATATATATTTCACAGACCCTATCTATGGCTTACCTAAAAGAGCCGATGATCCAACAAGGGAATTGAACTTTGAAGGCGTTTATAAGATCAGCAGAGATGGTAAGCTTTCTTTGCTGATCGACAGCATCTCCCGGCCCAATGGCATCGCCTTATCCCCGGATGAAAAAATTTTATATGTCGGCAGCAGCGATGACAGGCACACCCGCTGGTATGCTTATCATCTCGATGGCAATGGGAACATTCAAAGCGGCGGGGTATTACTGGATGGCGCTGCGTTGAAAGAGAAGGCGCTGGTAAAACAAGGTGCGGATGGATTCAAGGTCGATAAGTATGGAAATATCTTTGGCTCGGGTCCGGATGGGATCAATATCATCTCTCCTGCCGGAAAGCTGCTGGGTCTTATAAAGGTCTATCACCGGCCGACGTCCAACTGTGCGTTCAATGAGACAAAGGACGTATTGTATATTACAGCTGATGATATGGTGCTGAGGGTCCGGCTGAGGAATTAGCATCGTAATGTATGTTCTTTGCCGTAAAGGATGCCCCGGGAGGGGTTTTTTTTCAAGAAAAATTTGCGTAGTTAAATGGCTACGCATATATTTGTAGTCAAATGACTACGCGATGAACTTAAGACGGGATGTATTTCAGGCCATAGCAGACCCGACAAGAAGGGCGATCCTCCTATTGGTAGCCTCGCAGTCTATGACTGCCGGAGCCATAGCATCCAATTTTGACACGGCCAGACCGACGGTATCCAAACACCTGCAGATACTCACCGAGTGTGAGCTGCTTGAACAGGAGCAGAACGGCAGGGAAATTTACTATCTCATCAATGCAAAGAAAATGAAAGAAGTAGCTGACTTTATCGAGCCATTCCGTAAGATGTGGGATGACAGGTTTAATAAGCTGGAAACGATAATGAAAAAGTATAAAACTAAAAAATAGAGTACCATGGAACAAAAAACAAAGCTCACTGCCGAAGACGGCAAACAGGAAATTGTGATCACGAGGGAATTCGATCTGCCGTTGGAATTACTATTCAGAGCATATGCGGATCCTGAAATTGTCGAGCAATGGATGGGGACGAAAGTGCTGAAGCTTGAAAATAAAAAGCATGGCAGCTGGGAATTTCAAACAACCGATGGACAGGGAAAGGTATTGTTTAAGGCCAATGGGGTGATCCACGAGTTTATTCCCAACCAGAAGATCATCAGGACGTTTGAAATGGAGAATACACCTTTTGGCGTTCAGCTCGAATTCCTGGAATTTGAAGGACTCACCGAAGACACCAGTAAACTCAATATGCATACCTTATACAAATCCGTCGCAGACAGGGACAAAATGCTGGGATTGGGTATGTCTCAGGGTGCGAACATGGCGCATAACCGATTGCAGGAAGTAGTGGGTAAATTAAAATAGCAATTATATGAATCCCAAAGTAGATACCTATTTAAGCAAAGCCCAGAACTGGCAGAAGGAAATGAAGAAACTGAGAATGATCATTCTTGACTGCGGGCTGACCGAGGAATTGAAGTGGGGCAAACCTTGTTATGTGTTTGAGAAAAGTAACATTGTTGTGATACAGGGGTTTAAAGAATACTGTGCGGTTTTGTTCTTTAAGGGGTTCCTGTTAAATGACCAGGAGGGCGTACTGGTCAAAATGGGGGAAAATACCAGGGTTGGGCGGCAGATGCGGTTCAACAATGTTCGGGAAATAGCGGAGATGGAGCCTGTTCTGAAAGCGTATATTTATGAAGCGATCGAAATCGAAAAAGCCGGTTTGAAAGTGACGCTTAAAAAGAGTCCGGAACCTGCGGTGCCTGTGGAGTTCAAAAGTAAATTAGACAAAAGTCCGGCTTTGAAGAGTGCTTTTAAAGCGTTGACGCCCGGGCGGCAAAGGGCTTATATTTTTTATTTTTCAGTCCCAAAGCAAGCGAAGACCCGGGAGTCGAGGATTGAAAAAAGTGTGGGGGCGATCCTGAAGGGGAAGGGGTTGAATGATTAGAAAGATGCTGCAGCTACGTCATTTCAATGATCAGCAATAAACCGGTAGTATCGTTATAATGGTTCTTATTTGATCCATAACCGATCGCAAAAGTCACTATGTCGTTCTTGTTCAGATGAATGACAGAGGACCAGGAAGACGAGGGGTGGGCTCCTGTCTCAGGTGCGAAAGAAGGAACTCCCCCATAACCTTCTATAAAGTCGTCAAATAGATGCTGATCGTTCAATAAAATATGTACGTCTGTGCTGGACAGTCGGATATGAACACCTTCAAAAATTGCATTAAGCTTGTAATTGCCGGATACAGGAACAATAAACCGAAGCATACTGTATTGTCCCGTATTGCTCCCTTCCATAACGATCTCTCCTGGTCTGGTGGCCCAGGCATTGGTTGGGTCGATCTGCACTTTCGTAGTCTTGTTCTGCCCGATATATGGATAATAGCCGGAAGAGCCCGTTTCGGGATGCCATAAACCGATAACATGGCTGGTATCAGCAAAAGTGCTTAGCCTGAATTGCGACATGGAAAGCGTGTCGTGCAGAGAGTAGCCAATCTGCCAGTTGCCCGAGGGGTTTTTATCAAAAGGGAGTGTGATATCTATGGGTGTGGGGGTGTTGTTCTCATGCTTGCAACCGGAAAGGAAAGTCAAAAATATCAGGATCAGTGTTATTGGCATTTTCACTTCCATTTTTATTAAAGTTACAGAGTATTATCAACGCTTTGGAGCTCGGGTTCTCCCGATCAGGGCTGCGTATCGCGGATCCGCCTTTATTTCTTTGTAAGAGGGGTATTCCAAAAAATAACAGACGGGCCCCATTCTCTTGTCAACGCAGAGGTTCAGGTAATAAAAGGCTTTGTCAAGATCTCCCAATCCATACCAGACGATAGCGAGGTCGGCATCTATTACTGAATCCGGCTCCTGCAGCTGGCGCTGTTCCATTTTGTGTATACAATCCATTGCCTGGTCCGTATTACCCAATTTGGCATGTGCGAAACCCATTCCAAACAATCCCTTCAGCGGATGATTTGTAAGGCGATGTACTTTTTCAAACAGTTTCAACGCGGCTGCCCAATCGCCTTTCAGACCTGTAGCCCAGGCCACTGTTTCGATCCCGACACGCATCTCCGGATCTGTAACCAGAAGTTTTTCCGCCTCATGGATGGCTTCATCGTAGCGTTCGGCAAAAATATACATATTAGCCAGTGTCTGAATTACTACCGGAGACAGCGGGTCTATTTTCTCTGCTTCTTCCATGATGCTTACCGCCTGTTCTTTTTCGCCTGTTACGATATAGTAGAACGCCAGCAGTTCGTACGTTTCAATAAATGCGGGGTTCAGGTTTTTGGCTTTCTGCAATCCTTCATAAGCCTTCTCCCATTTCCATTCATAAAAAAGATAAACACTGGCTTTGGCCGTATGACTTTCAGCAATGGAGTCATCCAGCCTCAGTGCCCGATCGGCATAGCGGTGAACGATCTCGAATGCTCTGTCCGGCAGGATCTGGCCGGTTGCGCCTAAATAACTGTATGCTGCTGCGGTCATTGCGCAGGCCTGGGCATAATCGGGTTCGATCGCAAGCGCCTGTTCAAAACATCCGATCGACTGACGGATATCCGCCGGTGTTATCTTATTCCAGAAATAAAGCCCTTTCAGGTAGAGCGAATATGCCCCGATATTTTTAACCGGCGCCCTGACCAGATGTTCTGCGTGTTTCTTTGCCGTAAGATTTTCCCGGAGTTTGTTGGCAATAATGCCGCTGATCTCATCCTGTACTTCAAAGATGTCTGTAAGATTCCGATCATAATTTTCACTCCAGATATGGTAGCCGTCAGCTGCGTTGATCAGCTGTGCGGTGATCCGGACGCGACTGCCGGATTTACGCACACTTCCTTCCAGTATTTTATCCACATTCAAACGAATACCAATGTCCCGGATATCGTCATTCTTTCCCTTAAAGGCAAAGGCTGATGTCCGGCTGGTCACTTGTAATCCGTCCACTTTAGTCAGCGCGTTCAATAGTTCTTCGGTGACGCCGTCGCTGAAAAATTCGTTCTCGGGATCAGGGCTCATGTTCACAAAAGGCAGAACGGCCAAACGATTGCCAGGCTGTTTCGTTTTTCCTTTAATGTCTTCCCGGTTGGGAGTTACGATGCCATCGTTGGTGATGGCATAAACGCGTACCGGCATCTTTACGTTCTTCAATTCAAAATAGCCAAGTTCGAGGGTGCTGATATTATCCTGGTTCTTTATCTCATCAAAGACCTTTTCTGATACAAAGATACCACCAGGAACGGCCAGAGATTCGATGCGCGAAGCAAGGTTGACCCCGTCTCCATAGATAAACCCGTCTTCCATTGCTACATCGCCTGTATGAATACCAATACGCAGGTCAACTTTTGGTTCCTGCTTAAGCTGCTGCTGCATATTGATAGCAAACCGTACGCTATCAATGGCACTATTAAATATACTTAGCGAGCCATCTCCGTAATACTGCAGCAGTTTGCCATTGAATTGATCGATAGCGCTCTCCAGGACATCCTTCAGCCGCTGGCGTTTCAGCCTTGCGAGAGGTTCGTTCTCCTGCATGAGAGCGGTATAACCCGCCATGTCGGCAAATAATATGGCTGCTAATTGTCGCATGCTGTATTTGCAAGTTAGAGAAAAATTGGGGGATGCAGTATTTGTGAAGGCGTTTTGTTACCGAGAAAAGGCTGCCATTGACCGGCAGGGACGCTGAATTCCCCGATTGCAGTTTTCCAACAAGCCATAAGCCGCCTAGTTTCGTGGTGATAATTATTCTATTATGAAATCACTCAAGCTATCGGCGCCAGCGGTGCAGGCACAGGACCTGGTTAAATCTTTTGGCGACAACTATGCTGTGAATGGCGTTGATCTGATCATCCCTTCCGGTGGGATTTATGGTGTATTAGGCCCTAATGGCGCAGGAAAGACCACTACCATCCGAATGCTGGCAACTTTACTTAGACCTGATCGCGGCTCAGCGAAGGTTTTTGGCTTTGATGTTGTAAAAGACAGTCATATTGTCCGCCAGCTTATCGGTGTAACCGGCCAATATGCATCGGTCGATGAGAAACTATCGGCGACCGAAAATCTTTTCATTTTTTCCAGGTTATTGGGATTAAGCAGGCATGACGCCAAACAAAAAAGCAGCGAATTACTGGAAGAATTCGGGCTCACAGAAGCGGCGAAACGTCCGCTTGCCCAATACTCCGGTGGAATGCGTCGCAGACTTGATCTGGCTGCCAGTCTTATTAACCAGCCTCCATTAATCTTTTTAGACGAACCTACGACGGGTCTCGACCCCAGAACACGAAACCAGATGTGGAATACGATCCGCCGGCTTGTAAGCGAAGGTTCGACCGTTGTATTAACTACACAATACCTGGATGAAGCAGACCAGCTTGCCGACAGGATCGCCGTAATTGACCGTGGCAGAGTCATTGCCGAAGGAACGCCCGCGGAGCTGAAGGCTAAAGTTGGCAGGGCTTCCCTTGAGCTGGTAATAACCGACCACGAACGTCTTTCGAGGGCGACAGAGATTATCGGGCAAATTTTGCTGACCGAGGTACATGTGACTGCGGCCAATATCATAACGGCCCCGCTAGCCGATGCTGAAGTCATCACGGACCTCTTGCTGGCTATGCGCAGCGCTCATATCGAGCTTGCCGGAATCAGCGTCAAATCACCCAGTCTCGATGAGGTTTTTCTTACGCTCACAGGTCACCAAACCGGACAACAGACTACGACTGTTGACCATTAAAACCATTTCTATGCATTTCGCAGGTAAAAAAATCAGTAAATCAACAACTATTGCATTGACAGTCCGGCAGTCGTTGATAATGGCTCACCGGGGTTTGCTTAAAGTACGCCGTACGCCCGAGCAATTGATCGATGTTACTCTTCAGCCCATTTTATTTACACTTATGTTTGCCTACCTTTTTGGCGGCGCCATAGCAGGTAATGTTCATGCGTATCTTCCCATTATCATACCTGGCATCTTAGCACAGACCGTACTTACCGGCTCAGTTGCCATCGGTGTAAATCTCCGGGAGGACATGGATAAAGGGGTGTTTGATCGCTTCCGGTCCCTGCCAATCGCCCGGATCGCACCGTTGGCAGGCGCTCTTATAGCAGATGCGATCCGATATGTTATCGTTACCGTGCTTACCTTTTCCATGGGTTATATTATGGGCATGCGTCCTCATGCCGGGTTTGCGGGTGTGCTGGAGGCGAGTCTGCTTGTTATATTTTTTGCATGGTGCGTGAGCTGGATGTTTGCGTTCTTCGGTGTGATCGCCAAAACCGCGGTCGGTGTTCAAGGCATATCCATGATGATACTTTTCCCGCTAACCTTTTTGTCGAATGCGTTTGTGCCGGTCAATACTTTGCCGGGGCCGCTGAAATGGTTTGCAAATGTCAACCCGGTATCGCATCTTGTAAATGCCATTCGGGTGCTTTTGGAGCGGGGTGCGACAAGCAATGATTTTTGGATAAGTCTTGCGGGCGCGGTTGTTATAATGATGATCTTCTCGGTTGTTACGGTAAGGGTTTATATAAGGAAGGCGGCGTAAAAATTTCACATTTCATGTTAAATTTGCACATGGGCAATGCTAAGATCATTCCATTTTTTCGGTTAAGATATGAGACTCACCTTAGTCCTGTCCAGGTATTAGAACGAATCCGGGATAACGTTGCCAAACCTGAGTGGGCAATTACAACTCCAAAACTGATCCAATACAGCATCATAACAGGGAAAATAACCGGTAATGAATTTGAAGTATCGAACACCAGATATGGCCTTACCTATGGAAGGATGAATTATTTACTGATTATGAAGGGCTCTGTTCAATCAGAAAAGCAATCAGGGGTAACTAGTATATCTCTTATTATCCAGCCTCCAACAGCAACAACCTGCTTCTATATTATTTTTTCAGCGCTGATGATACTTTTAGCCCGGTATGCCATCAGGCATGGTGATGTGATGTTGGCAGTGTTCAGTATTATATTTGTTGTTGTACCTTATTTGTCTCTTGTATTCCAGTTACCGAAATCGATCCATGTTTACAGAAGATTTATTGAGCAGGATATTCTTAATCGTTGAGACGGAAAAGGCATCAACCCGCTGCCTTCAGCGGGTTGATGCCTTTCACACTCCATTAATAATAAATCATTTATGCGATTATTTGCAAAACTAAAGATTGACTTTCGAAATTATAAAGGCTATCTTTATTTCTGCAAAACATGAAAACCGTACCCCGCCATATCACATCTAGCCTTTTAGAAGCTCCAGGCGTGAGCCCAGTCGTCTTTTTAACGGAATCAGGCAATCAGGTAAAAGGCGGCGGTGTTATCCTACACTCAGGGAAAGAGGTTGTTCCATTCGGGAAGAAACTTTGGGCACTTCCTTTTTATATGCTCTGGCAATAAGAAACATCCTATAAGATCACGATATGAAACTTATAACGGCCAATTTGGTCTCTACGGCATTTGCGTAGAAAACTTTTAACTTTTCGAAAAATACAAATAGCCAATCTTCCGATTCGATGTCGTCAGCCCAATCTTCTGGATACACTTTTAATTCAGTCATTTTTTTTGCGTCATAATTTCCCTTAAGATGATCAACAGAAACATCAAGTAGGGCAAGATGCACTTGCTGAACCTGTTCACAGGTCAAATACGATGCAGGGCCATATCCAAGATCTTGATCCGGATCGATAACTGTATCTCCGAATATGACCCATGAGAGAGGAGGTGTGGCGTCACCTAAACCATCCGGTGGTCAGCGGGCTAAAATGGGGATGTGGTGCTAACTGGAGAATTATCTAACCAACTTTTAGCTGATTTCGAAGCTTTCAGCAATTTAATCCCTTTTGACGCGATTTTAAATTGAATACAATTTGTTGATAATCAATATGTTTTTTAATAAAAAATTGCATGTATGCAAATCCCACATTTCATGTTAGATTTGCATACATGATTAAGCGGCGAATCGAATCCCAAATAATTGAAGCTTTAGAACGAAGCCCTTCTGTAGCATTATTAGGGCCGCGCCAGGTCGGTAAAACTACTATTGCCCTCAACATTTCTGAAATGACGCCATCCGTTTATCTGGATTTGGAAAACCGCAGAGATTTACAGAAAGTACAAGACATCGAAGCCTTTCATGCGGAAAACAGCGATAAATTAATCATGCTTGATGAAGTCCAACGTCTTCCTGAAATATTTGCTCCGTTAAGAGGCATTATTGACCAGGAACGTCGCAAGGGGAACAAGGCTGGGCAATTTTTATTTTTAGGTTCCGCATCTATTGATCTTTTACAACAATCCAGCGAATCTCTGGCCGGGCGCATTGCATACATGGAACTCCATCCGATAGATGCAATAGAATACGCAGATAACAGTCTGGACAAATTAAACATCCTATGGGTTCGCGGTGGTTTTCCGGAAAGTCTGTTGGCGGTTTCTGATCAAAACAGCCTGGACTGGCGTCACGACTTTATCAAAACTTACCTCGAACGTGATATTCCTCAACTAGGACCGCGAATCCCTGCAGAAACACTCGAAAGATTTTGGACTATGCTGGCTCATAACCAAGGCTCAGTACTAAACGCCGCACAATTCGCAAGGAATCTGGATGTGTCTGCCACAACCATTGGCCGTTATCTCGACCTGATGGCTGACCTCTTATTAGTCAGGCGTTTAAAGCCATGGACGACTAACGTAGGCAAGCGCCTGGTCAAATCGCCAAAGATCTATGTGCGCGATAGCGGTATAACGCACGCACTGCTCAATATATCCGACTATAATAGCCTTCTTGGTCACCCTGTTGTTGGTGGAAGCTGGGAAGGGTTCGTTATTGAAAACATCATGTCCGTAACTCCATCAAGGGTGCAACCTTATTACTATAGAACGCCCGGTGGTGCTGAAATAGATTTAGTGCTGGAGTTTCCCGGCGGTGCAAAGTGGGCTATTGAGATCAAGCGTAGTTCAGCTCCATCCCTTTCAAAAGGTTTTTACGTCGGATGTGAAGATGTAAAACCCGATAAGCGATTCGTGGTTTATTCCGGATTGGAGAATTTTCCTATGGGGGAAGGTGTTACAGCGATTTCTTTGCCTAATTTGATGCAGAAGCTTTTAAGGCAATAAAAGAAAGTTCTCCGACTATTCAAAATGGCTTCTGTTAACCATGAGAAATATCATAATTCAGCAAGGCCTTTATTTCCGCCAAGAGATAATTGATAAAGAAGCGACGTCTTCAGAGTCAATTGCAAGTAGTAGAGAGGTTCCGGGGAGGCCTGCGCCGGCCAACCAAACTATTCCGATCGCAGACTTCGCGCCGGATTGACTGTTGCAGCTTTAAGAACCTGAAAACTTATAGTTAGAAGCGCAATCAATCCTGTTATCATCGTAGCGATCAGCAACAACCACCATTCTATGTGAACGCGGTAGGCAAACGCCTGCAACCATCGGTGCATGCAATACCACCCAATGGGCGATGCGATGGCGGCAGCGATCAGCACGGGCTTCAGGAAATCCGTCGAAAGTTTAGCCGCAATGCCTACTACACTGGCGCCGAGGACCTTGCGGATACTAATCTCTTTGGTACGCCGGGAAGCGGCAAAGATGCTCATCCCCAAAAGACCAAGGCATGCTAACACCACCGTAAATATGGTAAAAGTCGTGAATATCCTGGACAACTTGTCCTCCGCACTGTACATGCTGTTGAAAGCATCATCCATGAAATAATATTCGAATGGCGCGCTGGCGTCATACTTTGCATACACTGTCTTAAGTCCATCGATAACGGTGGGGAGGTTAACGCCTGCTTTTATTTTGGCAAAGAGGCATCCTCCATGTTTGGCCCAGCCGGAGGCAGTGTCTTCATCCTGGTTAAAAGAAAGCACTATTGCATCGATCTTATTTTGAAGCGAAGAATAATCGAAGTCCTTTACTACGCCCGCCACAGTAAACTGCCCGTTCACCACCTGATTTATCGGATTGCCGGTAAGGCCAATCTTTTCGATGGCAGCCTCGTTCAGGACAGCATAACCCGGGCGCCGGCTATAGGTTAAGTCCAAGGGTGGTACCTTCCAGCGAAGCCCAAGCATAGGGATGAAATTGGCATCCACATGCAGGCTCGGCAGTGGTATAAAACCCTGTCCATTCCTTCCAGGTATGACATTGATATCATAGTTCTTATACATGGGATAGCTGCTAGTGCTTACGTCCTCAATACCCGGGAGCGACCGGAAATCTCCTTTAAGCGCCCGATAATATGCACCTGCTTTTTGCGAAAAAGGAACCATGACCATATTGTTACGGCGGAGGCCGGTATCTGAATGCCTGAAAAAATCCATTTGCTGGCGGATAACCAACCCACAGATCATAATAATAACGGCAATGGTGAATTGGAAAACTGTGAAGAATTTTCGCAGGGTCAACCCGCCGCTTTGGCTGGCAGCACGCCCGTAGAGGACCTGCAAGGGTTTGAAAGCAGATAGCACCAGTGCCGGGTAAACCGCTGCCAGTATGACGGACATCACGAAAAGGCCGCAAAATATCAACAAAACGTACGGAGTGTATAAAAACCGATAGTCTATATCAATGTTCAGAAAGTGGAAAAAAGCCGGTTGGCAAGCTGCGCATAAGCCATAACCTAATATAAACGCTGCAGCAGTAAGCACGGCCGATTCTGTAAAAAACTGCAGTGCTATGGCTTTTCGCGCTGCCCCCATCATTTTGCGTACGCTGATCTCTTTTGCTCTTCCTGTCGCGCCGGCAGTGGAAAGGCTGCTATAATTAATTATTGCCAGCAGTAAGATCAGGACCGCAACAAAAGGAAAGACGGAAAGATACTTAATATTGGATGTGTCACCGTAATTGGCTTCCAGATGGGTTTGAGGCAGCATGGTGGCTATATAACGTATATTTACTTTTGTCGGCCCCTGCTCCTCTTTGGCGAGCTCCATCAACGCCGCTTCCACCCGGTTGGCATCCGAAGCTTGCCGCAAAAGAAAATAGGTGGCAAACTCATTCGCCGTTAGCTCTTCACCCTTATTGAATGTAGTCAATGAAGACATCGAAGCCAGAAAATCGTAGCCAATACTTGAATTGGAAGGAGGGTCTTCTGCCACTCCGCTGACGACAAAATTATCTGTATTGTCGAACTTTAATAGCTTTCCGACCGGATCCGCAGTCCCGAAATATTTCCTGGCTACTTTTTGGGAAATGACGACGGTGTAAGGATCTCTCAGCACTTTGTCTTTATTGCCAGCTGACAGTTTAAATGAAAAAAAACGGAAAAAATTGCTATCCGCAAATCCAACGTTTTGCTCGGCAAATCGCAATTCAGGATGCTGAACGTTCTGAACGATCATCGCTTCTCTTTCCTTCTTTAACCGGACGAAAGCTTTGACATCGGGAACGCGGGCCTTCACTACCGGGCCGGCCTGATATTTCACCGCCGGCGTAAAGAACGAATCATTGTTCAGAAGAACCTTTGATTGCACCCAGCAAATCCGGTCGCCATTGGCATGAAAACGATCATAGCTGCGCTCGTGTGCCACGTATTCCAGCATCAACATGCACACTGCCAGTCCGATAGCAAGACCGCTGATGTTAATTACAGAAAAAACTATGTTTTTGCGCAGATTACGCCAGCCGGCAATGAGGTACCATTTTAACATATCTCTAAAATAAGGGAAAGCTGACATGGCCCCTTCCATATTATGGCAGTTTTAACATTACAAGGGGGAAGACGCTTAGCTCTATTGCCTGTCCAAATCCGTTTTATTAATTGATTGTGGTCAGGATTTGAATGCCGTTTAAACAAATATTTAGGAGCTACTATGCAGCCAGCCTATTTGCGCAGTAACGTTGAGCAATATCGAGTTGGAGAGAGTGTGGTCCCGACAGGAATCGAACCTGTATCTAAAGTTTAGGAAACTTCTATTCTATCCATTGAACTACGGGACCATTTACTGTTGGCGGGGCCAGAACCGGCCGGGCCAGAAAAGTAAGGGCCGCAAAAATAAGGCATTTTT
>DATJJA010000090.1:0-12984 GCA_035492595.1 Puia sp. | reverse complement strand
GGGGTAAAAGTTTCAAAACCCCTGGTGGCCGCCAACTCCTTTGCCGTGACGATGCTGATGGATATCACGATGAAAGGCCAGGGACGTATGTCTATGACCGAGTTGTGCGTATACACGGTAAAAGACGGGAAGATAGTTTCGGAACAGTTCTTTATGTAATGGATAAAAAAACCCCGACCACTGATCGGGGTTTAAAAATTTATATCGTTGTGGTATTTATATTGCCGCGCCGCGTTTAACCCAGCTTTCCCACCATACCCTCTGGTTTTACCCATTCGTCGAATTGCTCCGGCGTGAGATATCCCAGCTTCACAGCCATTTCCTTTAAGGTAGTTCCTTCCTTATGGGCTTTCTGTGCGATCTCGGCTGCCTTATAGTAACCGATCTTTGTATTGAGGGCCGTGACAAGCATGAGCGAGTTGTCGACGTGTTTTTTGATATTGGCTTCGATAGGTTCGATACCCTTGGCGCAGCGTTCGTTGAAGCTGACACAGCCATCCCCGATAAGTCTTGCGCTGTGCAGGAAATTGTAGATCATGACAGGCTTGAAGACATTCAGCTCAAAGTGGCCGGTAGCACCGCCGATATTGATGGCGACGTCATTGCCGAGTACTTGCGCAACGATCATCGTCAGGGCCTCGCACTGTGTAGGGTTGACCTTGCCGGGCATGATAGAGGAGCCGGGTTCGTTGTCGGGAATATATAATTCGCCGATGCCGCTGCGGGGTCCACTGGACAACATGCGGATGTCGTTGGCTATCTTCATCAGGCTGACGGCTACGGTCTTCAATGCGCCATGTGATTCGACGATGGCATCGTGTGCGGCAAGCGCCTCGAATTTATTAGCCGCCGTGATAAAGGGCAGACCCGTAAGCCTGGCGATGTGCTTCGCCACGTTCTCAGAATAGTTCTCCGGAGTATTGATGCCCGTCCCTACAGCGGTACCCCCGAGAGCCAGCTCACTAAGATGACCCAGCGTATTGCGGATGGCTCTCAGACCATGATCCAGCTGGCTGACATATCCGCTGAACTCCTGTCCCACGGTAAGTGGCGTGGCGTCCATAAAATGGGTCCGGCCGATCTTTACCACCTTCATGAATTTTTTGCTCTTCTCAGCGAGTGTATCACGCAGGGCCTCGATCCCCGGTATCGTAGTCTCCAGTAGCATTTTGTAGGCGGCGATATGCATGGCCGTTGGAAAGGTATCGTTGGAAGACTGGGATTTATTGACGTCATCGTTTGGATGGAGGAACTTTTCCTTATCGGTAAGCTTGCCGCCCTGCAGCACATGCCCCCTGTAGGCTACCACTTCATTGACATTCATATTGCTCTGGGTACCGCTGCCGGTCTGCCAGACGACCAGGGGGAAATACGCATCCAGCTTGCCTTCCAGGATCTCATCACAGACCCTGCCGATCAGATCGGACTTTTCTTTGGGCAGTACGCCCGCGTCCAGGTTAGTAAGGGCGGCAGCTTTTTTCAGATAGGCAAATGCGCGGATGATCTCCTTTGGCATCTTATTGATATCCTGCGCGATGGCGAAATTTTCTACACTGCGTTGAGTCTGAGCGCCGTAATATGCGTCGACGGGGACTTTTACTTCGCCCATCGTGTCTTTTTCTATCCTGTATTCCATAGTTATTTTTTTGGAGCCGTAAAGGTAAACGAAAGTGGGTTAAAGTGTAAAAGAAAAGGATGCCGCGGAGTGTTCGTTAACGCCCCGGGGCGGTTGGTACAGCAATTCTGCCTTTTGGGGCCTGATTTGACAAACGGTGTTGGACAATGGGGAAAATTTGTTTGTTTTGCCATGGCCGCTAGTCCATTTACATGGGCAACGCGTCTTTATAAAAAGCATTCATATGACATTAACCAGGTTTTCCTATCTTTTTCTCCTTGTTTTTACGGTTGCCTCAACTCCTGCCGCCCTCCGCGCACAGGATCAGGCACCTTCCGACAAATATGTCTGGAAGACGGCCAGCTCAGCCGGTTATACTTATCGCTATGTGACCAATGACCCGATGCAGACCCGGGTGTATACGCTGTCCAACGGGCTTACCGTCCTGCTCAGCGCCAACCATAAAGAGCCCCGGGTGGCGGTTCGCATCGCCGTCAGGGCCGGCAGTAATACAGACCCGCGTGATCATACGGGACTCGCCCATTATCTCGAACACCTGCTGTTCAAAGGCACCGAGCAGTATGGTTCCCTCAACTGGGCAAAGGAAAAACCATACCTGGACCAGATAGACGGACTCTACGAACAGTATAATTCTACTAAAGATCCGGCGCTGCGTAAGAAGATCTATCATCGTATCGACAGCGTCTCCGGGCTGGCTTCGAAGTATGCCATCGCCAATGAGTATGACAAGTTGATGACGGACATCGGCGCTCAGGGCACCAATGCGCATACCTGGGTGGAAGAGACGGTGTACGAAGAAGATATTCCCGCCAATGCCATGGACAAGTTCCTGATCGTGCAGGCCGAACGTTTCCGCGATCCCATCTTCCGGCTTTTTCATACGGAGCTGGAAGCAGTGTATGAAGAAAAGAACAGGGGTCTTGACAACGACGGTTCGAAGATGAGCGAAGCCATGCATAAATATCTTTTTCCGACCCACAATTACGGACAACAGACGACGATCGGTACCATCGAACATTTGAAGAACCCTTCCCTGAAGGCCATCCGCGACTATTATCATAAGTTCTATGTGCCCAACAACATGGCGATAATCATGGCCGGGGATTTTGACCCGGATGTCCTGATCGGTAAGATCGATCATTCCTTCGCCTATATGCAGTCCAAACCGGTTCAGCTGTACAATCCCGCGCCGGAACGCGATCTGACGGCCCCTATTGTAAAGGAAGTATATGGCCCGAGCGCAGAGAACATGCGTTTTGTCTACCGCACTCCTGCTGTCGATACGCACGACGCCATTGTCCTGGACCTGCTGTCCAGCATCCTTTCCAACGGCAAGGCCGGTCTGCTCGACCTCAACCTCAACAAACAGCAGAAGGTGCAGGCGGCACAGGCCGGTCTGCAGCAGTATAAAGATTATGGCATCTTCATCGTGATGGGAACACCCAAACAGGGCCAGACGCTCGAACAGGTGAAAGACCTTTTGATGCAGCAGGTCGACAAGCTGAAGAAGGGCGATTTTGACGAAAGCCTGGTAAAGGCGATCGTTGCCAACGGCAAGCTGTCCCTGCTCGAAGGTTTGGAAAAGAATGAGGCGAGGGTAAGCTCGCTGATGGAAAGTTTTATCCAGCACCGTGCTGAGAAGCTGGATATTGATGCCGCCGATCTTGATCTGCAGGCAAAGGTGACCAAACAGGAGCTGGTAGCAGCGGCGAATAAATACCTGGGGAATAATTATGTGCTGTTGTACAAACGCAAGGGCGAAGACAAGAACATCGTCAAGGTAGACAAACCGCCGATCACCCCTGTTGAGACCAATGCCGGCAAACAATCGGATTTCGTAAAGAAGGTGGAGGCGATGACCGTCGCGCCGGTGAGCCCGCAATGGCTGGACTTTCAGTCGGGAATCGTTCGTACAAAGGCAGGCATCGCCGACGTGTTGTATGTTCCCAATAAGGATAACGAACTTTTTCATTTATACTATCGTCTCGAGATGGGCAGCTGGAACGACAGGCTGCTGCCGCTGGCTGCGCAGTATCTGCAATACCTCGGTACGGCACAGCATCCGACCGATGAGATCAGCAAGGCCTTTTATGATATCGCCTGTAATTTCAGCGTCAACGCCACGACGGAGCAAACCACGATCAGCATCACCGGTCTCCAGGAGAATTTCAACCGCGCCGTCACCCTGTTCGAAGATGTGCTGCACAATTGTCTGCCGGATACGGCGGCCCTGGCGGCACTAAAGGACAGGCTGCTGAAATCCCGCGCCAACAACAAGCTGAACAAACAGGCGATCATGCAGGGTTTGATCAGCTATGCGAGATACGGTGCAAAGAATCCGTTCAATTCCGGGCTGACCAGCGAAGAGATCAACAAGCTGACGGCAGATGACCTGGTAAAGGTTCTGCATTCGCTGCTGAATTATACCCATACCATTATTTATTACGGGCCATTGGCTCCCGATGCCTTCACGACATCCATCGTCAAGCTGCATAACTTACCGGCAGCCTTTACGGATTATCCGGCGAAGAACCGTTTTCCTTTTGCAGAGCAGACGGCCAACCAGGTCCTGTTCGCCAATTATGATATGGTGCAGAGCGAGATCTGCTGGGTTCGTAATGCGGCGCCCTATGACGTGAGTAAGGAACCCATTGTAGACGTGTTTGACAACTACTTTGGGGGCGGCATGGGTTCCATCGTCTTCCAGACGCTGAGGGAATCGAAGGCGCTGGCTTATTCGACTTTCGCGACGTACGGCACGCCGTCAAAGAAGGAAGATCCTTTTTATATTCTTGCCTACATCGGTTGCCAGGCGGACAAGATGAACGAAGCCATTGGCGGGATGAATGCGCTGCTGAATGATCTGCCCGAATCGGAGCAGGGCTTCCTGCTCGCAAAGACAAGTCAGAAGAAGGACATCGAGACACAGCGTTTCACCCAGGACGGGATCATCTTTGCCTATCTGGCCGAGAAACAAAAGGGGCTGGACTATGATGACCGGAAGCCGGAGTACGAAGCCCTCGATAAACTGACGTTCGCAGATGTGAAAGGCTTTCACCAGCAGCAGGTAGCCGGTAAGGCGTATACCTATTGTGTGGTGGCGTCTGAAAAGAAGATCAAACAGGATGATCTGCAGAAGGTAGGTGCGGTGAAGGCGGTGAGCCTGGAAGAGATCTTTGGATATTAGATCGATGTTTGTGATGGCGCTATGGCACCGTCGCAATAACGCTGGCGCCGTTGCGGCGGCGCTGTGACGAGATAAAAAAAAGACCGGTCGTAAGGCTGGTCTTTTTTTATTTGTACTATTGTGGCAGTGTCGATCTTGTGAGGTCGACGACATAGGTCCTCGTCCATTTATCATGCCAGGGGTGCGAAGGGTCGCCGAACGCGGAAAAGGTTTCAAAAGGAACTGCCCTGCTGAGACCACGGACCAACGCCGTTGAGAACGAGATGCGGGTTCCGTCTTCGTTGACTGCCTTTGTGCTGGTGATCAGCTTGCCAAGCGTTCTGCCTCTGAAGATCCCTTCATAGATGCCCATGAAAAAGCCGTAACAGATCAGGGTCAGCAGGCGATCGACGATAGGATTAATATCAAGGCTCAGGACATCCGCCCTGACGAGACTGGCATACAAAATAATGATGAAGATGTAAAAGACAACAAGGTCTATGAGGTAGTTGGCGAAACGCTTGCCTGCGCTGGCCTGTTGCAGACTGACCAGGAGGTCGCCGCTCAGCAGGTCCTGTTGGGGATTGGGGTCTGTATAGTAGTTTTCCATAAGACAATATATAAAAAAATTTCTGCTGATTTTTGTGATTTTTGGCATCTTCCCGCGAATCATTATATGATGACCGACAATAATCATAACGAATTGATCTTCCTGCAATTGATCAGGGATAACAAAGGTATCCTATACAAGATCTGTCACTTGTATTGCCGCAATGCCGGTGACCGGGAGGACCTGATGCAGGATATGGTCTATCAGTTATGGCGGTCGGGACAGCAATTTGACACTAACTATAAATTTTCAACGTGGATGTATCGGATAGCCCTCAACGTCGCCATTTCTTTTTACCGCAAGGAGACCCGGTCAGGAGTTCGGATTGCGTTTGGCGGCGATATCCATCTGATGGAGCTCGAAGATAAGTCGCCTGACAACAATGAGGACCTGGAGGAAAAGATCGATCTGCTCCAGGTCTTTATCAGCGGGTTGGGTGAGCTCGACAAGGCCCTGATGATCCTTTATCTCGAAGAGAGACCCTACCGGGAGATTGCCGGGATCCTTGGAATAACCGAAACGAATGTAGCCACCAAGCTCAGTCGTATCAAAGGAAGGCTTAAACAACAATTTTTAAAAGCTAACAAACTATTTTTATGAGCAAGGATGAAATGAGGACCCCTGGGGGGAACGATGAGCTCTCGCAGCCGGCCAAACTCGATGAGCTCGAGCACCCGGCGACACCCGATGAACTTGCACAGCCGGCGACACCCGATGAACTCGCACAACCGGGTGGCACCGACGAGTTTCAGCACCTGTGGAAAGCTTATGATGTGAAGCTGCAACGCTCGCTCAAACTGAATCAGCGATTGCTGGAGGAGATCCAGACCCGCAAGGTGCGGATCTCGTTCAACTGGCAGATCGGTTTTAAGGTGATGGTGATATTGCTGGGTATTGGGATGAATATCGTATTGGGATCGCTGTTATGGAGATTTCATTCCAACCCTGTCTTTGCCGTTTCGGCCGGGCTGATCATTCTCTTCACTTCGTATTGTATCGCCGGTTATTTCCTGCAGATGCTGCTGATGTTGTCAATCAATCTGAGCAAAAGCATCCTGGCGACGCAAAGACAGCTGGCGCAGTTGGAGGCGGTCATCGTCTGGACGCTGCGGGTCTCTTTTTTACAGGCGCCGGTATGGCCTTTTCTTTTTGTTCCAAAGATCCTGCCGGCTGGTGCTGCGCCGCTGTACTGGACGATCGAGGGGGTGGTGGTCCTGGTGCTTTTATTGGTCGTCATCTGGATGTATCAACGGATCACTGTAGCCGGCGCCAGTAGGGGCTGGGTGAAAAGGATCGTGGATAATGAGGGTGGGAAGTCGATAGCACGTGCGCGGGCATTTATAAAGGAGATAGAGGAGTACCAGAAGGAGGACTCAGACTCCAATCTGTAAGCCTGGACCGGCTTGGAAATGCTTTATTTTTTAAGAAGTTGTAGCAGATATATCTAAAAAAGGTTTTTTCCTGGGTGTTTTTCCGCAATTCGAATTGATCGGCGGTGGTACTGGTATCCATTGGCCTTTATTAGACGAAGATTTGAGTTTAAAAGGATTTCTGCAGGATGAACTACGGAAAGTAGTAAAAAGTAAGAAAGCACCTATCGCAGCATAAGCTTCCCTTTTTTATATTCCCTTAAACTTCACATTGGGTTATTTCCCTTTAAAGACCGGCTTTCTCTTTTCCAGGAAGGCAGTTGCGCCCTCTTTCATATCTTCTGTGCCAAAGCATTCCCCAAAAGCCTGTTGTTCGCGGAGGAAGCCGCTGCCATGCAAGCCTTCGCCACCTGCGAGACCTTGAGAGCCGTTGCCTCCGCTATTGTCATCGGAACGCGCATCTCCGCCAAAAGGGTCTGCTTCCCATCCATCGCCGCGACCATTTTGGAAGCCGTCGCCCGCGGCTATATTGACGCATTCGATGATACGGCCTACGGCCAGCGGCGCCTTTTCATTAATGATGGACAGCAGCTCTCGGGTTTTTGACAGCAGCTCGTTGGATTCGACGACGATATAATTGACCAGTCCCATGGTATGCGCTTCGGTGGCTTCGACCATACGGCCGGTGAGCATGATCTCGATGGCGCGGCCCCGTCCGATGAGCTGGGTGAGGCGTTGGGTTCCGCCATAGCCGGGGATCAGTCCCAGGTTGACTTCCGGCTGACCAAAACGCGCGTTCGTAGTACAAAGCCGGAAATGACAGGCCATCGCCAGCTCACAGCCACCTCCCAGCGCAAATCCATTGACGGCTGCGGCGATGGGCTTGGGACTGGAGGCTATCCGCATAAAGATGTCATGGCCTTTGGCGGAAAGGGCCTGGCCTTCTTCTTTTGTGAGCCCCTGGAATTCGGAGATGTCAGCCCCTGCGACGAAGGCTTTGGGACCGGCGCCGGTTATGATGGCGCTGCTGATGGCCGCGTTGGTATATATTTCGGTGACCGCTTCGCTCAGCTCGTCCATCACCTGCTTGTTGATGGCATTGAGCTTATCGGGGCGGTTGATGGTGATCGTGAAGATGGCGTCGGTGAGGTCGGTGTGTATGGTTCTGTACATGGCAATCTGATTGAGAGACAAAAATACATAATTTCTCTAGGCCAGCAGGCCCAGTGCATGTTTGATCCGGCGCTGGGTCTCTTCCCGGCCAAGCTGCTCTGCGATATCAAACACATGGGGTCCGAACTTCGCGCCCACCAGCATCACGCGGAGGGGCATCAGCAGGTCTCCCGGTTTGATGGCGGCAGCGGCGGCCATTTCCTTGAAGTTGGCTTCCAGCGAATGGGCTTCCCAGGTCTGGGCCAGCTGCAGCTGACGGATCAGCTCGACAAAGAAAAGCTGTTTGGCCTCGTTCCATTTGGGTTTGACAGATGCGAGGTCGATGGTCTCGGGAGCCTGGAAAAAGAAGCCGGCCTGATGGATAAAGTCGGGCAGCAGGATACATCGTTCCTTGACGAGATCGAGGATCTTTTCGAAACGGCTTGTAGCAGGGGCAAAAGAGGCCGGGTCCGGAGGTATCAGGCCCAGTCCGGGAATTCCGGCGGGGTCGATGTCCGTAGGGACTGCCAGGTTCGCCAGGATCGCCGCCGGGTCCGGGCCGCCCCCTTCGCGGATAAGATCTGACGGGGGGATCGTGAACCCCTTTGCCCTGAACAGCTCCAGCACTTGTGCGCTGAAAGCGGTGGAGGGTTGTTTTTTTATCCACTCGTGGTTGAACCACTTTGCTTTTTCGAAATCGAATTTTGCTCCGCCCTTGTGGACACGCTCCATAGAGAAACGTTCGATCAGCTCTTCGAGGGTAAAGAGTTCCTGGTTCGTGCCATCGTTCCATCCCAGCATGGCGAGGAGATTGACAAAGGCTTCGGGGAGGAAACCTGTTTCTCGAAAACCGGTGGCGGGTTCGTTGGTGCGTGGGTCTGTCCAGTTCATGGCAAAGACCGGGAAGCCCAGGCGGTCGCCGTCGCGTTTGCTCAGCTTGCCGTTACCATCGGGTTTAAGGATCAGCGGGAGGTGCGCCCACTTCGGCATTTTGTCTTCTCCGAAAAGATGACGCCAGAGCAGGATATGTACGGGGGCGCTGGGAAGCCATTCTTCCCCGCGGAAGGCATGCGTGATCTCCATCAGGTGATCGTCGACTACGACGGCGAGATGATAGGTTGGCATACCGTCGGCTTTGAGCAGTACCTTGTCGTCGACGCCTTCGGTCGGGAAGCTGACCTCGCCGCGGATCATATCGGTGAAGCTGACCTGCTGAAAGGGCTCCACTTTGATCCGGATGACATAGGGGGTGCCGGCGTCCAATAGCCGTTGGGTCTCGGCGGGGTCGAGATGCAGGGAATTGCGCATTCTATGGCGCAGCGTATGGCTGTATTGAGGGGAAGGGTTCTCCGCGGTTTTATATTTTTCCCGCATGGTCTCCAATTCTTCGGGGGTGTCGAAGGCGTAGTAAGCGTGACCGTCGTTGATCAGCTGTTGCGCGTATTTGGCATAAATGCCCAGGGCCTTGCGTTCGCTCTGGCGATAGGGGCCATATTTTCCTTCTTTATGCGGGCCTTCATCGGGGTCGAGGCCGCACCATTTCAGGGAGTTGATGATATATTCTTCGGCGCCGGCGACATAACGGCCCTGGTCGGTATCTTCTATACGAAGGATGAAGTCACCGCCATGCTGGCGGGCGAAAAGGTAGTTGTAGAGTACTGTGCGTACGCCGCCCAGGTGGAGGCCACCGGTGGGGCTGGGGGCGAATCGGAGACGTATTCTTTTGCTCATAAGTCGCAAAGGTAGGGATATCTCAGTATCTCTGCCCCGTTCGGGACCCCTACTTTGCAGCAAAGACATTGGCTTCGCTAAAAGTCGAAGGCTTTGGTACTGGGTAGCCCGATATTATCAATAATCATTGCCACCCCTTGGAATTAATGAATAGGCTCACCGGCGGGCAATATGTGTTTTTGGAAAATTTGAATTTGTATATACAAATTGGATTTTCGGGAAAAAGGATAGATGAATAGCCTTGTTGCCGACGAACGGCGTCGCAAGCAAAGTCGAAAAGCGCCCCATGCCCGTACACTAATCCCCTCACCCTTACGTTATTACTCGAATCAGCTGTCACATGTTGAAGCTTCTCCTCTCATCCACACTAGTTTTCTCCCTGCTGTCCGCCTCGGCGCAGCTGACCTATGAGACGCTCTACGTAGATTATGACAGCGCATGGACCTTCAAAAACTTAAAGATCATCCCCATTCGGCGCAAGGCCGGAGGAGGCATCCCACCCGGTGGGATAGAAGCTGTCCCGCTGAACAGGGCGCTGACGCAGGGTCTGGTGACGGTGAGCGAGCGGGGGTCGACCTCGTTTGAGAATGTTCATTTCTTGCGTTTCAATACAAAATCGGATAAACCTATTTACATCGCCGGCGGAGAGATCGTGGCCGGTGGAAGGCAGGACAGGATGATCGTGTCGGATACGATCCTGCAACCCATGTCGAAAGATCAATATGTGTCGGTGATGTGTGTGGAGGAGGGGCGATGGAGCGACAAGGAGAAAAAATTCAGCTATGGCAGCTATGCCAATCCGCATCTCCGAAAGGCGCTGGATTCGACGCACAACCAGGTGGTGGTTTGGCGCGAGGTGGACAGGCAGCTGCAGGCCGGGAGTTTTAAGAACAATAGCCTGGCATATCTGTCGCGTTACCAGGATAAGAAGTATCTGCTGAGCGGTGATGAATATTTCAACTTCTTCCGGGATCGTCTCGCGCGTACGGATAGCACGGTGGTGGGTTTTGTCGCGATCTCCGGGGATAAGATCATCGGGAGCGATATTTTCGATGGGACGAATCTTTTTTATGGGCAGGCGGAGCCATTGCTGCGTGGATATATCGATGAGGCGATGCAGTCCGGTGCGCCGGTGACGATGAAGGATAATGCGGTCAGGCCGTATATGGACAGGCTGTTGAAGGACGAACCTTCCCAGGAGGCGTTTGTCAAAGATCGGGGGAAGGTCTTCCGGCAGAATGGGCGCGTTATGCATGTGAATACATATGCGAAGGAAAAGATGCCATAGCCCGCTGCGGCAGAACTTCGGCGGAGCTGCTTAGGCCTTCGTCGGACCTGCTTCGCCACGGTCCGCCTCGGTCGTAACCTTCGTTGCACTCGGTTACACTCCTTCTCGTTCGTTCCCTTCGCTCGGGAATCTGTAACTTGCTTTCCTATGTTCTATCTTGTACGCACGCCCTGGTGGCTGAAGAAGATCTATTCCGGTTTGATCTGGCAGATGCCGGTAAAGGAAAAGGTGCTCTACCTGACTTTTGATGACGGGCCTCACCCCGAAGCTACTCCTTTTGTACTCGACGAGCTGAAGAAATACAATGCCCGCGCTACCTTTTTTTGTATCGGTAAGAACGTAAAGGAATATCCGCAGATCTACAGGAGGGTTTTAATGGACGGGCACCGGGTAGGCAATCATACGCAGAACCATCTCAACGGCTGGAAGGTCGCGGATCAAAAATACATCGAGAATATACGGGATGCAGCACAGCTGATCGACTCCGATCTGTTTCGTCCGCCTTATGGCAGGATCAGTCTTTTTCAATCTAAGCTTTTACGGGCCGCACCTTTTCATTATAAGATCGTGATGTGGGAAGTGCTGAGCGGAGATTTTGACCGGGACCTCGATGCTGCTACCTGTGCGCGTAATGTGATACGTAGTGCGAGGGCAGGGTCTATCGTGGTGTTTCATGACAGTGAAAAGGCGTTTGATCGCGTCAGTGGGGCGTTGCCAGCAGTGCTAAAACATTTTTCGGAAAGAGGGTATAGGTTTGAAGTGATAAGATAAAAGTGAGCGATTTGAAAGTTGGAATTTGGCCCAAAATGGGACAGATTTTGGGTGTTTTTCACTAAATAAAATTGGGCCTGGGTAGACACCCTGGCCCGTTTTTAATCCGTACCCTATGAAAACTGGTTTAAAGGTAAATCTTTTTTTCATTTATGCAAAGTAATTTAGTCAGTCGGACCTGACGATTCTTCTGGATTTGGCGTTTTATCCGCCCTTTGGGGGCTTACTCGTCTCATTATTTAAAATAGATATATGGAAGACTGACAAGCATTTGATTCAATTCGGCGGGGTCGGGCCCGCCCGTTTTGGCAGATGGATTTCGTCTTAATCATGGGTTTTGGGGATATTTGCATCCGAAAAGAGAACAATAAATTATGGTATTAATAGATACGCATTGTCATCTGTATAGTAAAAGTTTCTCCCACGATGTCGATGAAGTGATTCAGCGTGCTGAGAAAGAAGGAGTTGAGAAGTTTTATCTGCCTGCTATCGACAGCGAATGCCAGGAGGCCCTGCTGGCGCTGGAGGCAAAGTACCCCGGGAAGTGCATTGGGATGACGGGTCTGCATCCCTGCAATGTAAAGGAGAACTACCAGGCTGAGCTGAGTTTCGTAGAGCGGGAACTGGGGCGCCGTTCCTGGGTAGCGATAGGGGAGATCGGACTCGATTTTTATTGGGATAAGACCTTTTCAGCGCAGCAATATGCCGCTTTTCACCAGCAGATCGAATGGGCGCTGCATTATGATATTCCGATCGTTATCCATTCGCGCGAATCGATGACGGAAAGCATTGGCGTAGTCCGTGAACATCAGAAAGGCAGGTTGAGGGGGATCTTCCATTGTTTTAGCGGGGATGCCGCCGCGGCCCGGGAGATCGTAGACCTCGGTCTTTACCTGGGGATCGGGGGGGTGCTGACCTATAAAAACTCCGGTCTGCCTGACGCCATCCAGGGGATTGGGCTGGAACACCTGGTACTCGAGACCGACGCACCTTATCTTAGCCCGGTACCTTTTCGGGGCAAACGCAATGAAAGCAGCTATTTGAAGTACGTGGTGCACAAGCTTGCCGAGGTGAAAGGGGTGGATGTGGAAGAGGCGGCTCGGGTGACCACCGAAAATGCTCAAAAAATATTCGGAATCCAGGGATAAATTGCTATTTTTGCGGCCCTTCCGGAGAGTTGTCCGAGTGGTTGAAGGAGCACGCCTGGAAAGTGTGTATACTCGAAAGGGTATCAAGAGTTCGAATCTCTTACTCTCCGCA
>DATJJA010000089.1:0-10157 GCA_035492595.1 Puia sp. | reverse complement strand
CGTCATGCGGTGGAAGAAGGCACAAAACAGGGAATAAAAACAGCGCAAAATATTGACAGCAAGGTGAATTTTCGGAAATAATAACAGGAATATACGGTGACTATGAGCCTTTCCTATCGTTTTCTATCCTGGCAGGGCATTTCTGGGCTGGCGGTCCGCTTACCGGCGAGGTAGGCGGGCCTGCGGCGAAAGGTGAGCCCGGATGGAAGACGTTGCGGCTGACCCTTCCGGTAATATATATATGATCGATGCCGACAGCGGACGGCGATGGAACGATCATTCGTTATGCCATGGGGCGGAACAGGCGGGACGATAGACGTCTTCGCTGATCAGCGGACTGTGGATCAGGAGTTTTTTGTACCTTAGTGGATTCACGGGTATTGGATAATCAGGAATTAAATATTGGAAAAGAGCTTTTAAGGCGGATAGCAAAGGACGATCATGACGCGTTCAGGCAGTTATTCCATCTCTATACCGAAAGGTTATTTGCGGCTGTCTACCACTATACAAAATCCCATTTTATTGCTGAAGAATTAGTGCAGGAAGTTTTTATCAGCTGCTGGCGTCACCGGCATCAGCTGGGCGACGTGCAGGACCCTACAGCCTATCTTTACCGGATGGTCTTCAACCATATTACTAATTATCTGAAGAAGGAGGCCAGTCAGCGGCGTGTACTGGAAAGGGCTGCTGCCCGGGCCGGTAACGTCCAGAATGTTACGCTTCAGCAGGTGGAGGCCAATGAAATGCAGCGCATCATTGCAGATGCAGTGGAAAGGCTGCCGGCGCAGAAAAAGCTGATCTACCGGCTTAGCAAAGAACAGGGGCTCAATTACCGGGAGATTGCCGGTCAATTGAATATCTCGCCCAATACAGCAAAGAACCATCTTGTCGAAGCTATGAAGCTGCTGCGGTCCTATCTCCGGGACAATGCGGTCATGCTCGGGGTCATCATAAAATTTTTTTTCCCGCACTAGTCTTTTTCTTTCTGAGCGTTGTCTACTGGGTATGTCTACCATTAAAGCCTTATTGAAAAAATACCTTGCCAATGAAGCGGATGCCGGGGAGATCGAAATGATCCTCGAGTGGTTGCGGACGCCAGACGCCGATGAATCTCTTTTGCACGAAGTTTGGGAAGAAGAGCGAAAGGAGGCGCCGCCGTTCGATCTGCGGCGTATCTGGATGCAGGTGGATGCGGAGACGCAAGCCGATGTGGCCGTGCAGCCCTGGTTTGCAGGCAAGCGTCCTATTATCCGTCGCCTCTGGCCGGCTGTGGCGGCTGTGCTGATCCTGGTCATCGCGAGCCTGTTCCTGCTGACCCGGAGCCAGCGGGCAGACACGGAAAGCCGGCAGCCTGTGGCAGCAGTGCCCGATGCTGCACCCGGGAGGGATGGAGCCATTCTAACGCTGGCTGACGGCTCGCTGGTGTCGCTGGACAGCGCGGGAAAAGAATTGCCTGCCACACAGGGCGGAACAAGGGTAAAGCTCAGCGGTAACCAGCTTGCTTATGTTCCGGCCGGGGAAGGTGTAGAAATACCCCCTGCTTCAATGACCTATAATACCGTCACCACCCCAAGGGGAAGACAGTTTACGCTGGTATTGCCCGACGGGTCGCGGGTATGGTTGAATGCGGCGAGCTCTATCCGGTTCCCGACATCTTTTACAGGAAAGCAACGTAGCGTGGAATTGAGCGGAGAAGCCTATTTCGAGATCGCAAAAGATAAGGGGAAGCCCTTTTTTATACATACCGAAAAAAGCGAGACGGAAGTGCTCGGCACCAGTTTCAATATCTCCGCCTATACCGATGATGATATGGTGGCGGCTACGCTGCTGGAAGGGAGTATCCGTACAGGGATCCGGCAGGACCAGGTGATCCTTGCGCCGGGCGAGCAGGCAAAGATCGGAGCGGCACAGACCGGAGCGACACAGACCGGAGCGGCAAAGGCTGAAGCGACAAAGACCGGTGGTGCAAAGACCGGTTCCGCAGCGACCGGTGCCGCAGCGACCGGCGCCGCAAAGACAACGATCGATGTCAATCACCACGCCAATGTCGAACAGGCTATCGCCTGGAAGAACGGGACCTTTGATTTCCAGGAGAAGGGGTTGAAAGAGGTAATGCGGCAGCTGGCGCGCTGGTACGACCTGGAGGTCTTTTATGAACCAGGTGTGAAAGATGTAAAATTTGGAGGAGAGATGAGCCGGAATATCCCGTTGTCTTCCCTTCTGAAAGGGCTAAAGGATATGGAGGTACATTTTCGCATCGAAACAGATCATAGGCTTGTTGTGATGCCGTAAACAAAAACCGCTTCGGGTGGAGCCGAAGCGGGGAATGTCCGGTTGATCTACATATACAGTTCGGGAGAACTATTTATTCAAAAAACCAAACACTGCAATTTATGCAAAAAACTGCTTATTGTGGCTGGAAAGCCCATGCCTCTCCTTTTTGTAAGGAGGTAAGGGGCCGGGTCCGGCTGCCGGCTCAAATAGTACGCATCATGAGAATGACTGGCTTTCTACTATTGGCGTTCTGTATGCATCTTTCCGCCAAAACACACTCGCAGACCATCACGCTGTCTGTCAAAAAAGCACCATTGATCCAGGTTTTTGAGGCCATCAAGAAACAGGCCGGGTACTATGTGTTCTACAAGGCCGACCTGCTGACAGGCACGAAGCCTGTGTCGGTATCGGTATATGATATGCCGCTGCAGGACTTCCTGGTACTGGCTTTCAGGGACCAGGGATTGAGCTATGAGATCATGGACAAGACCATCATGCTCTCCCGTAAGCCTGTGGAGACTCCGCCGGCCGATGGAATGCCGGAGGTCATTAAGCCTGTCCTGCCGCCGGCCGAGGTAAAGGGACAGATCATGGCGGACGGAAAACCACTGGCAAGTGCGTCGGTCACCCTAAACCCTGGTCATCACGGAGCCGCAACCAATGACAAAGGATATTTTACATTTGGCAATATCCCACCCGGGGAATACATCCTTGAGGTCTCCAGTATCGGGTACAAAAAAATTAGTAAGAAAGTCACCGTATCCGGAGCCCCAATAGTGATGGACATTACGATGCAGCGGGCTGTTGCGGAGGTCGAGGAAATAGTCGTTACGAATGGCTACTCTGCAAAAAAGGCCGGTGAGGTCACGGGCTCCGTTCAGACGATATCCGGAGACGATCTGCGTAAGGGCATTACTACTTCCGATCCGGTGGCCTTGCTGAAAGGTCGTGCGACGGGTCTTTATATCTCTTCGCAGAGCGAAGGCGATCCCAACAGCTCAGGCGGCCAGATCTTTGTCCGGGGTCAAAGCAGCATTGCAGGTGTAGGCGTCGATCAGGCTAACCAGTTCATTATGCCAACGCTGAATTACGGTCCGCTGCTGGTGCTGGATGGTTCTATCATGCCCAACCAGAACCTGAAGGAGATCGTTACACCGCAGGAGATCGAAAGCGTTACGATCTTAAAAGATGCGGCGGCGACGGCCATCTATGGTTCGCGTGCTGCGGGTGGCGTGATCGTCGTCACTACCATACGCGGCAAGAGCAGCAAACCCCGGTTAACAGCCGAAGTAAAATATGGGCTTAACCACCCCGTGCATGGTCATGTTCATTTTATGACCGGGTCCGAGCTGTATGCCTTCCAGAAAGAATATTTTACGGATGACTACCAGGTCAATAACGCCAGTCTCTCCGGGTCTTATCCTACTTTGCAGTCCTACCTGGACTATCGTCTTCCGACAGCGGACGCGGTAGCCAACAGCTTCGACTGGCAGAAGTATTCTTTCTCCAATTCCAACACCAAAGAAGTGAATGCAGGCGCCAGCGGCGGCAACGAGCGGACAAAATATTATATAGGCGCAAGTTATTACAATGAGCAGTCTACCGCCATTGACAATGCGCTGGTCCGAAAGAGCTTCCGGCTTAACCTGGAAAGCAGGCTGACAGACAGGCTCACGGCCACCATTTCTTTAAATGGCATCCTCGATGACGGGCATCGGGAACTGTTCTCCACTGCCGAATACCTGTACCAGTATATCCCCTGGGCGAACCCCTACAACAGCCAGGGAAAGCTGGTCAACGAGCTGAACTATAAGCAGTGGGGCAATCAGTATACGAATGCGAATCCTTTTTATGATAACCAGTGGAATTTCGATAAGCCGACCAGCCAGCGGATGTTTGGCTCCGCCAGGCTGACCTACCGCATCACCGACTGGCTAAGCTTTACCAGCAGTAATTCGGGGAACCTCAATTACGCGAAAGACGTGCTCTACGCAGACATACGCAGCTTTGCCGGAGGCTCGCCTGACAATTTCGGGAATCCGCAGGGCTTTCTCGGAACGACGACCAATAACCTGACGTCTTACCTGACGTCCAACCAGCTGAACTTCCACAAGACGTCCGGCGACCATTCGATCACCGCGCTGGCAGCCATGGAGTACGGAAAGACGACGCTGAACAACCAGGTTGTCAATGTCAACCATGTACAGGCAGGCTATCCTGAGATCTCGCTGGCCACCCAGATAGGATATTTTTATGACTATTCTGCATATGGAGTACCTTCCACCAAGGCGGGTAATATCGAGGGCGGCGAGTCGGACCAGGCTGTCTATTCTACCTTTGGCGAAGCGGAGTATACCTATAAGAACAGGTACAGTCTCAGCGGTTCGGTTCGGACGGATGCCTCCAGCGCGTTCGGTGCGAACAAAAGATATGGCACATTTGGTTCCGGGGGTGTGGCCTGGGTCGTCAGCAGCGAGAATTTTATGACGAACCTCAAGTGGGTCAGCAACCTGAAGCTGCGGGCCAACTATGGCAGTACGGGTTCTCAGCTGGGAGACAACTTCCTCACGCAGTCCTTATATCGTCCGGGTTATGTCTATGGCGGACAGACCGGCGTGACGCTGGCCAATATCGGTAATCCCGATCTGCGCTGGGAGGTAACGAAGACGCTCAGCGGAGGGATCGATCTCGGACTGTGGAAAAGGGTAAATGCTACGATCGACGCCTATAGCCGCCGGTCCGACAATCTCCTGCAGCAGGTGCCTTTGACCGCGCTGGCGGGGTTTGCCAACCAGTTTCAGAATGTAGCCAGTGTCCGCAACAAGGGGATCGAACTGCTGGTGAATGCCGACATTATCCGCCATAAGAATTTCAGCTGGTCGGCTTCGTTCAATATCAGCTTCAACAGGAATGAGATCCTTGCCGTGGCGAACGATTCGCTGAAACAGGGGTTCTATACAGCCCAGTCGTTCTATCTTCACAAAGGAGAGGACATCAACACCCTGAAGGCCGTCCGGTATGCCGGTGTAGATGCTCAGACGGGCAAGGCCCAGTTCGAGAAGCTTGTCTTCGATGGAGATGGTCACCGGACGGGTGTACAGCTGGTCAACACCATCGCCGAAACAAACCAGGCCCTGGATACCCGCCAGATGCAGACCATCGGCAGCTTCCAGCCCAAATACTTCGGCGGCCTGACAAATACATTTACCTATAAGCAGCTGAGCCTCGACGTGCTGATCACATTTACCATGAAGTACTTTATCTATGATCAGCTGGCCGAGCAAATGCAGGCAGGGACATTCGCTTCTTACTACAACCAGATCAGCTTCAACAAAGGACAGCGTTTGTGGACACATCCCGGCCAGACCGATGCCAACGAGCCGTGGCTGTATTATCATGTCAAGACCAGCTTTGCCGGTTCGGACAAGTATATCCATGATGCCTCCAATGCCAGGCTGCGCTCCGCGAGACTGAGCTATACGCTGCCCGAAAAATTGACGAAGCGGACAGGGCTGCCAAACAGCATCTTTTATGTCAGCGGAGACAATCTCTTTACGCTGTTCTCCCGGAAAATATTTTCGACAGACCCCGAGGGACCTTCCGTTGGACAGGCGCAAACCTATGGTCAGTCATTGGGTTCGCAGGTCGGGGCTCCTCGCCGGATCGTGTTCGGTCTGCAGGTAAATTTTTAATCATCGAAGAACAAAATAAAAAAATGAAAACAACGCATAAATTATTGTTCGCTGTCCTGGTCTTGCTGGGTGCGGCCTGTAACAAGCAGATCGATGAGATCAGGCCGCTGACAAAGGTCACCGTGGAAGGGGAGCTGGCATCGTTGGCCGGTATCGAAGCCGCGACTACGGGTAATTATTATCTTTTATCGGGTAACCAGGGTAATATACAGGACCTTGGTGAAGACCGCGGCAACAACGTGACGCCGCAGGACTGGGGGCCCGTCGCGACATATACGGATGCCTTTTTCTATCAGAACAGCAATAGCCCTGCATTAGGCTATAGCTATGGCTTTTACCAGGCGTCTTACTCCCAGGTACTGGGCATCAATACCGTCCTGGATAATATAGCCGTTATGGATACGGTCGGGTGGCCGGCCGACGACCAGAACAATCTGTTGTACTCCAAAGGCGAAAACCTCTTCCTCCGGGCGCTGACCTATTTTACCCTGGTGCGTATGTATGGTAAGCCTTATTACCTGGATGGCGGTGCGGGTCTTTCCATACCGCTTAAGAAAAAGGGCAACATCACGGATAATCCGCCGCCCTCTCCGGCAAAAGAGGTGTATGCTTTTATCATCAGCGATCTGCAGGAAGCCGCTCAGCTGATGAAGGCGCCGGTCAGCAAGACCAATATCTTCGCCGGCACAGCGGCTGCCTGGTCCCTGCTGTCGAGGGTCTATCTCTATATGGGCGGCTCCATCGCAAAACCGGATGCCTCCGCCAACCAGCTGGCTGTGACCTATGCAGACAGCGTCGTGTCCGGCGGAAAGTATGCGTTGCTGCAGGGACAGGCCTATCAGAATATGTTTGGCAACGATCTGGATGGTTCTTTAGGCCGCGCCAACCCGACAGGCAACAAAGAGATCATCTTTGCGATCGATAATGAATCCTCCGTCTATGGGACCAGTATCGGCGAGATCTATCACGACGACCCGAATGGCACCGGTGGAGCGTACTTCCTTCCTTCCTCCGATCTGCGTGCGCAGTTTGCGGCTGGGGATGTCCGGGGAACTTTTTTTGCGGTGAACCCGGTTTCGGGTTTTACAGAAACCACCAAATGGCTTTGTCTGAACCTCTATTATGGAACAAAGGCGCCGAATATCTTCTTCCGGCTGGCCGAACTTTATCTGAATCGCGCGGAGGCTAATGCCAAGCTGGGGAATATCGCGGCGGCAAGGACGGACCTGAAGGCTATTCATACCCGTGCGGGACTGCCGGCTTCCGATATCGACAATCTTGCCGACGCAGATGTTATCACGGCGGTGCTGAAGGAGAGACGGCTGGAGCTGGCCTTCGAAGGACAGAACAGCTTCGACTATTTCCGGAATGGCCTGCCGATGACCCGTATTGCGGCTGACTATAATGGCACTCCCTTTACGGTGCTGCCGGATGATCCGAAAGTAGAATTTACAATTCCAACCAACTAATTAACAAATATGAAGAATTTATTGATTACCCTCTTTGGGTTATGCACCTTATTGGCTTTCCAGCCGAAACCCGGTTTTCATCTTAGCGGGAACATCAGCGGCGGCATCGAAGGAATGAAAGTTTATCTCCGGTATGCAGACGTACCGGGGGCAAAGCCGATGGACAGCACCTTCCTTCGCAAAGGAAAATTTACGTTCTCGGGGAATATGTCTTCCCCGCGTTATTGCACCATCCTTTTAAAGGATACGGCTACCGGAAAGGACAGGTATATGCAGGACAAGGTGATCGAGCTTTTTATCGAAAATTCCGCGATCAGCGTCGCCGCGCCTTATGACAGTCTTCATATCGAATATGACAAGTACGAAGGTGGTGTTCAGACCGATGCCCTTGTCGTAAAAGGCAGCGAAAGCAACGAGCTTTACCTGCAGTTCGAAGGCCGTGCCCGAACATTCCGGGCAGCGTCTCTCGACCTGTTCATGCAATACGTGAAAGTCCTCAACCCCGAAAAAGGACAGCAGCCTGCGCCCCGGTCGGCGGGTATGGCCCTCACCGCAAAGATGGACATAGTGGACAGCCTGCGCAAGGACTGGATCATGGGATTTATCGCGGACCATCCTGTTGGCGCTGTCACGGCCTTCCTCGCAGACAATGTCCTGAATTACGGCAGTACGACAACATCGGATGTGGACCAATTGCTGGCCCGTTTCGGAGCCGCAAAAGAAAAGGATTTCCTCGTATCAAAATTCCTTACCGATGCGGCAGAGCGGAAGACGACGGTTGTCGGATCCTCGCTGATGGATGTCACGCTGAAGGATACCGCAGGGATATCGCATGCGTTGAGTGATTATGTAGGCAAGGGCAAATATGTGCTGGTAGAATGCTGGGCATCCTGGTGTCATCCCTGCCGGGCAGATATCCCGCATCTGAAAGAGGTATATGACCTGTATCATCCCTATGGATTTGAGATCGTCAGTGTCTCGCTGGATGACCGGCGGGACAACTGGACAAAGGCCATCAACCAGGAAAAAATGCCCTGGTTGCAACTCTCCGACCTGGCGGCTTTCAACGGGCCTTTACCAAAGAACTACCATATCAATGGTATCCCGCATTGCCTGCTCTTCGATCCGCAGGGTAAGCTGGTGACGGTGAACATGCGTGGATCGTGGATGGACAGCCGGCTTATCCGCATGTATGGGAATCATTTCCCGGGAGAGGGGATGACGCATGTCTCGGGTCATATCCCCGGTCTGAAGGACGGCCCGGTATATATCAGCTATATCCGGGACACGGTGCCGGTTAGGGACTCGGTGATGGCCGCCGGCGGGCAGTTTGTCTGGGAGGCTAAGATGCCCGCCCCCCAGCGGGTGGCCATACTATTTGGACGGGCCTATCACCCCGTCTTTATCGAAAGCGGCGATATACGCATCAATAGCACGGATACTGGGAATACCATCCGTGTCGAGGGTTCGAAGCCGCAGGAAGAGTCAGATGCCTATGCCGCGTCTGTCAAAGACCTCACCGACCGGCAGATGGCCCTGTATGCCAAATGGGGCAAAGGCTCCAAAGAAGACCAGGCGAAGATAGAGCGTGAGCTGGAGGCTATTGACAAAGAGAAGGAGACGCGGGCGGATGTCTTTATCCAGGCTCATCCGGGCAGCGTGTTTAGTATCAGCCTGATCTCGGACCGTGCTGTCATGGGAGATTATGAAACGGTGAGCAAAGGGTATGGTCTGCTGTCCTCCGAAGCACAGCAGACTGCGGCCGGGCAGCGTATTGCCCAACGGATCGATATACTGAAACGGAGCGTTCCAGGTAGCAGGGCCGTCGATTTTACGCAAAATGATACGACGGGGAAACCCGTTCGATTCGAAACCTTCAAAGGAAAGTATGTGTTGTTGGATTTTTGGGCCAGCTGGTGTGGTCCCTGCCGGGCGGAGAATCCCAATGTGCTGAAAGCCTACAATGAATATAAGAGCAGGAATTTTACGGTGGTGGGTGTTTCGATGGATGAAGATGGCGGGCGATGGAAGAAGGCGATCCGCGATGACAAGATGCCCTGGGCACAGTTGTCCGACCTGAAAGGTGGACGTGGAAATGAAGTGGCATCGTATTATGGGATACAGGCCATTCCGTCCAACCTCCTGATCGATCCGGCCGGGAAGATCATTGCCCGCAACCTTCGGGGCGAGGCTTTACGGGCCAAGCTGGCTGAAGTGTTGCAATAGGCGATTGCCTATCCGCTCGCGGAAATAAGGAATGAAAGCGCGGGTAACCCTGGCTACAGACATGAAGCCGACATCGAGCTGTTGCCGGATCTGCTCATCTGTCGATGCTTCCAATGGAAGCCGCTGGCATCGGGTAAGGATAAAGAACGGGTACGGGCGTGTTAAAACCTACCCCCTTTGGCCGCGATCTCGATAAAGGAGGCAATCTTTGCTGGCTGTGCCATATAAATGGCATGGCACCCTTTTATCTCCGTAGTCATTGCGCCGGCACGTTTGGCATCTCTGCGGGTGATGACCGGGTTAATGGTCTTGTCGTCGCTGGCAATTACGCAGTAAGTGGGTTTTGTTTTCCATGCTGCATAGGTGATAGGAGTGGTCATGCTTTTTAACGCAAAGGTGCCTTGCGCATCACACATAAAATCGGTCTTTTCTTTTGGTAAGTCCGCGGCAAAGCCGTCGTGAAATTTTTCCTTTGCATAATAAAGAATACCATTCT
>DATJJA010000088.1:0-51801 GCA_035492595.1 Puia sp. | reverse complement strand
ATTATTGCCATTGATGCCTTTGTACAGCTCCCATACAGATGAACAATTATTGCTGCTCTTAAAAGAAGGTAATGAGGCTGCTTTCACGGAGATCTATCGACGATTTTGGAAATTGCTCTTTTCGGTGGCCGCCAACAAGCTGAATGACCCGGAAGATGCAAAAGAACTGGTACAGGATGTCTTCGTTAATCTTTGGAAAAGACACGCTGAACTTACGATTGATCATTCCATCAAGGCCTATCTGGCTGGTGCTGTCAAGTTCCGGGTATATACCCTCCTATCCCATAAAGAAAAACGTCGCCGCCAGGAAGCGGGGCTTATCCCTGCCCCATCCTCCTCCACTCCTTACATCGAAGACCAGGTTGACCTGATAGATCTGATGGCCAAAGTAGAGCTGGCCACGGCTCAGCTGCCGGAGCGATGCCGGCTTGTATTTCGGTTAAGCCGGGATGAAGGGTTCAGCCGTAAAGAAATAGCCAAACAACTGAATATATCGGAGAAAACTGTAGAAAATCAGATCACTAAGGCCTTACACCATCTGCGTACAGCTCTTCGCTCCGTCTTTTTTAGCATCCTCTTTTTCCTTTTATAAGCCTTTAGCTCCTTTTCCAGGCCTTTCTCTCCTTTTCCAGGTCTTTCCTCCCTTTTAAAGGTCTTTCCTGTTTTTTATTTTTTTCCAAAAAAAACGATCGCCGCGTAGGGGTATCGGTCTTTTTTAAAGACCTGTATATATAACCTTTCGCCATGCCAGAAAAATCTTCTTTCGACGCAGCACGTTACCAGGAACTCGCAGACAAATGGGTGCAGGGCAATTTGTCACCTGCCGAACGAAAAGAGCTGGAAAATTGGTACAATACCGGACAGGATCAGCCTGTTCATCTTCCACCTGGTTTCGCCGCCAGCGAAGGCGTACTGGAGCAACAGATGTTACAGGCGATCCGCGAAAAGGCAGGGCTGTCTGTGCCGGTGATCCCCGTAGAAAAAAGATGGAAGACTATCCGCTGGGCAGCGGCTGCTGTATTCCTGCTTTTGTCGGTGAGTGCAGCCTATTATTTCATTGCTCAACGGAACCATACCCCGGAAAATCAGGAGACAGCGGCGGTGTCCAATAAAATGGACATACAGCCCGGCCATAACGGAGCAGTATTACACCTGTCGAACGGACAGACGATAATACTGGACAGCGCACAGGACGGCACCCTTGCCCGGCAGGGAACCATAAAGGTTATCAAAGAGAACGGGGGACTGAAATATGAAGGGAAAGCAGATGAGCTGATCTATAATGACATAACCACCGCCCGCGGACGTCAATGGCAGCTGACCTTACCCGATGGAACTAAAGTCTATCTCAATGCATCAAGCTCCATTCACTACCCCCTGCAGTTCACCGGCCCGGTACGGGAGGTAGAGATCACCGGCGAAGCCTATTTCGAAGTAGCCCATAACCCCCGGCAGCCCTTTATGGTAAAGGTCGGCAACCAGCTGATCGAGGACCTGGGTACGGCTTTCAACGTCAATGCCTATACAGAAGAACCTGTCTCGAAGACCACGTTGGTTCAGGGGCTTGTCAGGGTGACGAAGGGCGACGCCAGTCTGACGGTCCTTCCGGGGCAGCAGATACAGACCAGTGCAACGTCAGGCCTGTTTCTCGAAAAACAAGCGAACGTGGGGCAGGCATTGGCATGGAAGAATGGGTTTTTCGATTTCAACGGCCTGGATACGCGCGCGATCATGCGGCAGGTGGCCCGGTGGTACGGTATCGAGGTGCGATACGAAGGACAGCCGTCCGACGCCCTGTTCGAAGGAAGAATGCAACGAAATCTCCGGATGTCACAGGCCCTCACCGGTCTGGACAGGTGCGGCATCCGGTGCCGCCTGGAGGGGAATATACTGATCGTACTGCCTTAGCGTTTTCCCGCACATTTTATAGACCAAACTATCTCAAATGCAAACGAAAAAACTTGCCAGCGGCGATTGCCCGCACCATTCATTCCTTTTATGTTTTAAGCTTACCTTTATTCTCACGACAATGACCCTGCTGAATGCCAGCGGCAGGGCGCTTTCCCAGAGCGTAACTATTTCCGGGGTAAACATGTCCCTCAGAGAGGTATTCTCCAGGATCGAGAGCCAGACCGGTTATCAGTTCCTCTACAAGGCCCAGCTGCTAAAGGAAGCAAAACCGATCACCCTGCACATTAAGAATGCCTCGGTAAGGGATGCATTACACCAGTGTTTCGACAGCCAGCAGCTGGATTTTTACATCGAAGACAAGACGGTATTTATCAGCCGGCGGCCCGATCCCCCGGCAGGACCGGCGGCAGCAGCCGACACGATACCTGCGCGCCAGCAGGCGAGGGAGATTACGGGTAAGATCGTGGATGCCGACGGACAGCCCGTATCCGGAGCTTCCGTTCAGCTGAAGAACGGCCGGACGGGCACAGCTGCGGACAGCAACGGTCATTTCAGCATCCGCGTGCCAGGGAACGCTACTACCCTCATCGTCTCCCGTGTCGGCTTTGTCAACCGGGAAATCACCATTGGCGAGAGAACAGAGCTGACCGTAACGCTGACCCCCAACCCTGTCAGCGAGCAGGCGGTAGTTGTCCGAATCGGCTACGGCACGATGGCACAGCGCGAGGTGACCAGCGCCATCACGCATGTATCTTCGAAGGACATGCTGCCAGGCGCCAACAATGATCCTCTCATGGGGATACAGGGAAAAGTGGCGGGGCTGACCGTGACCAATCTGACTGCCGCCGACCCCAACTCCACGTCCAGCCTGCAGCTGAGAGGAGTATCTTCCCGCAACGCGGCGTTGGGCCCGCTGTATGTGATCAATGGCGTTCCCGGGGGAAATATCGACAACATCAACCAGAACGACATCGAATCGATCGATGTACTGAAGGGAGGCGCTGCCTCTGCCATCTATGGGACGAGAGGCAGCAACGGTGTCGTCGTCATCACGACCAAGTCGGGCACCTCGCAATCCAAAACGCTCTACGACGTCTATTTAGCCAATAATTTCCTCACCGAGCAACTGAAGGTGCTATCGCCCGAAGAATTCCTGGCGCATGGCCGGGGTGTCGACGCTGGCGCCCGTACCAACTGGATCAAGGCGATAACCCGCCGGCCGGACCTCACCCAGAAACATACCCTTCAATTCTCGGGAGGCAGCGCTCATGACAATTACCTGGCGACGATAGACTACCGCGATGCCAACGGTCTCGATCTCAGGGCCGACAAACAGGAATACGGAGCCCGGCTGAATCTCAATCATACTTCCGCCAACAATCTTTTTACGGCCAGCATTACCGTGGCTCCACGGGTCATGAAAACCAATGTCGCAGACAATAACGACTATACGGATAACAACAACCGCAATGCCTTCAACTGGGCATTGACACTGAATCCAACCCTGCCTATTTATGACAGCCTGGGAAACTATAAATACATCAACGGAGGACTGTTTGCCGGTAATCCTGTCGAGAAGCTGAAGGTGGTGAAGGACCAGCAACAGATAAAGGAGCTTGATATGAGCGGCGTATTCCGGCTGAACATTTTACCTAACCTGAACACGGCCCTGACCATCGGGGAAGTATATCAATCCCTCAAGGAATTGAAGTTCTCTCCCGCAAGCCTGACGACGACGATGCTGGTCAATGGCGGCAACGGCCGGAATGATGCCAGCCAGACCGAGACGGAAAACACGCAGCTTAGCCTGGAATGGACGGGCAACTATTCCCTGGTCATCCGGAAACATTCCTTTAAATTCCTGGGCGGTTATTCCTATCAGCAGTTCAACTACCAGCAGTTCAGTGCCGAGAACCAGAACATTCCCTTCGACGCCCTTTCCTGGAATAACCTGGGTTCGGGACTTTACGACCAGCAGCAAGGGGTCAGCGGGGTCAGCTCGACGCAAAACGGGAGCGCCCTGGCGGCGTTCTTCGGCCGGCTGACCTATGACTTCGACAAAAGGTATTTTGTCACTGCCAGCCTCCGGCGGGAAGGGTCTACCAAATTCGGCACCAACAACAAGTGGGGAAACTTCCCGGCTTTCAGCGCCGGATGGCTGCTGTCGGATGAAAAATTCATGCAGGGCACAACCGGTTGGCTGAGCATGCTGAAGGTCCGCGGCGATTACGGTGTCACTGGCAACCAGGATTTCGCCAGCTATCAATCCCTGCTGACCTATGGAGGTTATGGATATTATCCCTATAACGGCACCACCTACCAGGATTATGGACCGGCACAGAATGTCAATCCCTTCTTACGCTGGGAAAAGGCGATCAATTTCAATGCGGGTATCGACTTCGGACTGCTGAACGACAGGATAACGGGCAGCATCAACTACTACACGCGCAAGAACCAGGATCTGCTGGGCGCCTACAATGTGCCTGTCCCTCCCAATCTCCAGACGACTACCTATGTCAATGTAGGTACGATGAAAAACTCGGGTATCGAGGTGCAGGTCAATGCGGGCATTGTCCGGTTGAAAGACTTCTCTTATAACGTCATGTTCGCGGCAAACAGCAATGACAACCGGTTTGTATCTTTTTCCAACCAGTTATACAATGGCGGCACCTTCCAGGACGGCGTCCCCATGCCGGCGCCGGGCAGTCCCGGCAACCTCCAGCGCCTCCAGGAAGGCGTCCGCGTCGGAAGCTACTATACGCTGCATGCCGCAGGAGTCGATAATACCGGGGGACTGCTGGTGTATGATCAAAAGAACCAGGTCATTTCTGCTACCCAGGCCAATAATAACGACAGACGGTTCGTCGGCAATGGTCTGCCCAAGTACATGGCCAGCATGGGGAATAATTTCCGGTATAAAAAATGGGACCTGAGTGTATTCCTCCGCGGGAGCTTCGATTATAAGATCTTCGATACCTATGCATTTTATTTAGGTACCCCGGCCCAGCAGTCGAACGTGAACCTGCTGACCACAGCATATGACGGCGGCAAATATTCCAGGTTGACCAACCCTAAGACTGTGGCCATCCTGTCCGATTATTTCCTCGAGCCGGGCAGTTTCGTCAAGCTGGATAATGTCACTCTTGGTTATACGCAGCACTTCAATTCGAAATACCTCAGCTCGCTCCGCGTCTATACGACCGGCCGCAATTTATACACGTTCACCAAATATAAAGGCGGTGATCCCGATCAGATCCCTTTGAACGGTCTGTGGCCTGGTGTCAGAAACAGCCTGACCTATTATCCTTCAGCTCTGCAGCTGGTATTCGGTGTACAGGTACAATTCTAAACACACACAAATTTTCTAACGATGAAGAATAATAAACCATCTTTTTATATTCGCCTGTTCTGCGTGGTGCTGGCCGCGGCTATCATCGACGGATGTACTAAATTGAACGAAGTTCCCTATTCCACCATTGTCGCCAGTCAATTCCTGACAAGCAGGCAGGCTGTGATCCAGGATTTTATCCGCTCTTTCGAGCATGGCTACTGGAGCATCCAGGGAAATGACGTATTTGCCGCCGAAGAAGACCCTACCGACGAATTGATGACGCCCAATCGCCAGGGCGACTGGCAGAACGGAGGATATTTCCAGCGGATGCACTATCACACCTGGGTGCCCACGGATGCCTTTTGCGATGGCGCCTGGATCGCCTTTTACCAGGGCGCATCCCTGGCCACCAATTCTCTCCAGGACATGGAGTCTATCACCAATCCGGAGAAACTTGGCGTTTCAACTGTCGAGCTCGCAGACTTTAAGGCCGAGCTAAGAACGATGCGGGCCTGGTTTCACCTGCGGGCCCTGGATTTCTTCCGCAATATCGTACTGGTGAAGGACGTCAAGGACTCGACTCAAAGCGGCCCGCAGGTTTCGCCCCAGGTCGCGTTCAACTTTATCGAATCGGAATTGAAGGCCGCCCTGCCCGATCTTCCTACCAATGTCAGCCTGGGTACCAATGTTGCAGGCCGGTGGACGCAGGCCGGCGCCGCTGCCCTCCTCGCCCGGCTTTACCTGAATTCAAAAGTCTGGACCGGAGTGGACCGGTTTGCCAGCTGCGACTCGATCTGTCAGAACATCATCAATGGCAACTACGGTACCTATGCGCTGGCTACCCGCTGGGACGCGCCGTTCGATTATACGAACAGCGCTCCGAATTCAGAGGTCATCTTCGGCTTCCCATCTACCCTTAATCAGACCCATTGGCAATACGGCGGCAGCATGTATTTTTATTGCATGACCTACCAGGCGCCGCTGTACCTTGGATTCTCGGACTTCGGCAGCGCCAATCCCCAATTCGCGCTTCAGCCAGGGAGAGATGTGGACAGCGTGGAATATCCTTTTGCCCTTGGCAAGCCCTTTGTAAAATTCCAGCATTATCCCGACGATCTTCGGCTAAAAGTTTATAAGAATTTAGGCAACAGCACCCGCCAGGGAATGTTCCTCTATGGTTACCTGCCGTATACGAATGTCAACGGAAAACAGGATACGGTAAGGGATGGGAAAGCTACCAACTATACGCTGTTCATCCGCGACCAGGTCGGATGGTTCCTGAATACGCCTCCCGGAACTCCCCTGGCAGACAAGGAATCGGATATGAACCATGCGGATTACGCATCAGGTGTCAATCTCGTAAAATACCCTTACTACCCTACTTCCGATCCCAACCGGATCACGTCTTCCTTTGCGGAGGTCAGATTGTCGGAAATCTATTATACGCAGGCTGAATGCAAGTACCGGGCCGGTGACAAAGCCGGCGCCGCGAAACTGATGAATGCAGTCCGGACTCGGAATTTTCCGGCCGGATCTCCCAGCCTGTACAATCCCGACGGCAGCCAGCTGACGGACCAGGAAATGCTGGACGAATGGGGGCGTGAGTTTCTCGGGGAAGGAAGACGCCGTACGGATATGATCCGTTGGGGGGTGTTCAACACCGGTACCTGGTGGGATAAGACCCCCGATCCGGATGATCATACCAATATATTCCCGTTAGGGCAGAATACGTTGAATCTTAGTCCGCAATTAAAGCAGAATCCCGGATATTGAGGAATCCGGGTTTGTTTTAAGAGGGCGCCTCTCTGTCAGAGACGCCCTCTTAAATTAGCTCTATATTGTAAAGGTGTTCGTAAATTTATAAATGCAGCACCAGGAATTTGAACCACCCGAAGAGTTACGGGATACCATCAAGTGCTTTTGGTATGACAGCAGAGACTTGGGAGAACAACCATCGAGCTTCGAGGTCCTTCCCGATGGCTACGCCGAGATAATTTTTTATTTCGGAAGCGGCTGCAGCATTTCTTCCGGTGAAGGCTTACAGCCATTGCCATCCCCGTTCATGGTAGGACTGCTCGATCAGCCTGTTCTTTTTTACACAAAAAACCGCCTCGAGATCATTGGTGTCAGGTGTTTTCCGTGGACCGTTTTTGATCTGCTCGGGCTGCCATCCGGCAAGGACGGAGTGCGCGTATTTGAGCATGCTGTTGCCCGGCTTCAGGCCCCGTTGGAAAAGTCGATCCATGCTGGAAGGATCGATGAGGCGCTGGTGCATGTAAAAGAATATTTCCTGGATGCACGGTCGCATGTCCCTGTCGACAGTATGCTGTTCAAAGCGGGCATTGCGATGAGGAAAGCCAATGGCAGCCTGCCGGTAAGCCAGGTGGCGGCAGCGGCTCATGCGACGGTTCGAACGCTGGAAAGGAATTTCAAACGCTCTTCCGGTCATTCCGTTAAAGACGTCTCCGGTCTGATGCGCTTCGAGCAGGTTCGAAACCAATTGTGGCTTCATCCGGATTCCAGCATCGCCGGCCTGGCCCATGAGCTGGGTTATACGGATCAGTCGCACCTCAGCAGGGAATTCCGACGTTACTCCGGCACTACCCCGGCGGCATTCGCTCGAAAGGCAAAAAAAGGGAAACGGGCCGTTAGCAATGATTTTGTCGCGTTTGTACAAGCCTGATACAGGAGCTTTCCGGAATTTTGTGTGATGAAAGATGTGATAATTTCCGGCGCAGGGCCCGTAGGTCTGTTCCTCGCCTGTGAGCTGGCTCTGGCCAGATGTTCGGTCCTGGTGCTGGAAAAGGCGGAGAATCCGCACTCGCCATTGAAGCAGCTTCCTTTCGGGATACGGGGTCTCTCGGCGCCGACCATCGAAGCGCTGGACCGCCGAGGATTGCTGCAAGAGCTCAAACTGCATAAACGCGTTAAAAATCCCCATGCCACTCCAGCTTCCGGGCAAGGGTCACAGTCTCATCGTCAGGCAGGACATTTCGCGGGCATTCCATTTTATGACGACAAGATCGACGCCTCACAGTGGAGCTATCGCCTGCCGGGTTCTCCACCCACCAGCCTGTTGTCTGAAATGGAGGAGCTTGAAACGGTGCTGACGCACCGGGCAGAAGCACTGGGTGTGGTTATCAGGCGCGGGCTTGCCATTACTGATTTTCACCAAACCCCGGATGGAGTGACCGTTCTGTGTGGCGACCGGTCTTTTGAAGGTAAATGGCTCGTGGGTTGCGATGGAAGCCGCAGCGTTGTTCGCAAGGCCGGCGGTTTTGAATTCGCCGGAACGGAGCCGGAATTCACCGGCTACTCTACCAGGGTAGACATTGCCGATCCGGAGAAGCTGAGTCCGGGCCGCAATCTGACCTCAGCGGGTATGTACCTCCAATCCCAGCCAGGCTACGTCATCATACAGGACTTTGATGGCGGGGCGTTTCATAGTGCCAATAAGCCGGTCACGGCCGAACACGTTCAGGAAGTGCTGCGCCGCATCTCGAACACCGATGTTACGATCAGCACCCTGCATATCGCTGCCACCTGGACTGACCGGGCGCGTCAGGTGACAACCTACCGCAACGGACGGGTACTTTTAGCCGGCGATGCGGCTCACATTCACTCACCATTGGGAGGCCAGGGGCTTAACCTTGGACTGGGCGATGCCATGAACCTGGGCTGGAAGCTCGCCGCAACCATTCAAAGCAAGGCACCGGAAGGCCTCCTGGACAGTTATCATATCGAACGGCACCCGATCGGTGCAAGGGTCCTGGATTGGTCAAGGGCCCAGGTAACGATCATGAGACCCGATCCACACGCCCGCGCGTTGAATGCAATCGTCCGCGACCTTATAGATACCCGTGATGGCGCTACCTATATTGCGGGAAGAGTGTGGGGCGTGCTTACTCATTACGACCTTGAAGGCAGTCACCCCCTGACAGGCCGCAGCGTTCCCGATTTTGAGTTGGAAGATGGGGCCGGAATGGGGGCATTAATGCACGCAAAAATGGGGGAGCTAATGCACGATGGCCAGGGGATACTGCTTGATCTTTCCGGGAATGCTTCGCTTGAGAATTTAGCGGGTGAATATGGCGGCCGTATCAGGTATATTTCAGGGAGAGTAAAAGATCGGTTAGGTATAAACGCCTTACTGATACGCCCCGATGGGATCATCGCCTGGGCTTCAGACAACGATCGCGAAGACCCGGATCACAGCGAGCTCCGGAAGGCTGCTGCGCGCTGGTTTGTTTGATCATGCGGCCGGAAAAGGATAAAAAATAGCTGTAATATTGTACAACTTTTCCATTGCAATATGAAATCTATTAAAAGGCGGGACGGATTTGAGGGGGAAAAAATGATAAATCTCCCCGAATCTGTATTGAAAAAAGTGATCCGGGAAAATGTAATGCTGGACCAGCTGTACATAACCCATATAGGTTACTTCCCCAACGCAAGCTATCATTACCGTGAATGGCAAAAAGGCTGCCCCGACAATATATTGATCTATTGCCTGCGTGGGAAAGGCTGGTATGAGCTGGGCAAAAGACGTTTTGAAGTTGGTGTCAATGAATATATCATCATCCCCGCAACAAAGGACTACCTGCGGTATGGAGCAGATGAGAAAGACCCGTGGACCATTTACTGGGTACATTTCAGCGGCCGGGATATGGATACCTTCAACCGCAGTTTCGAGATCGGGAGATTTGACGGCCCGCAGCCGATCATCTATAATGAAAAAGGGCTGGAGATCTGGCACATGATGTACCATAACCTGGAAATAGGTTATAGCAAAGAGAACCTCACGAATACAAATATGTTCCTGTATAGTTTCATCGCCACCTTCCTTTATCCCGACCGGCAGATGAATGAAAAGAAACAGGATGCAAAAGACCTCATTACCGATACCATCCTGTATATGCAAAGGGAATTGCACCGGCAGCTAACCGTAGATGCCATGGCGCAAAATAAAGGATTGTCCACTTCCCATTTTTCCAGCCTGTTCCGTAAAGCAACCGGCATGTCGCCTCTCGACTATTTTATTCATCTGAAATTACAGAAGGCCTGTCTGCTGTTGTACAGCTCAGACACAAAAGTTAAAGAAGTAGCAAAGGTGATTGGCTATGACGACCCCTATTATTTTTCCCGGCTTTTTAAAAAATACATGAAAGTCTCGCCCGACCAATACAGAGCGCTTCAGAAAAAAGGCTGACCAACAAGTGCCGCTGCACCGAGGAAGCCAGCCTTATTACCAAGCTGCGCGACCTCGACGCTCGTATTGAGCGAAGTCTCCTTCATGGCGCGTTTCATTGCCCGCTCCCGGATTTGTTGGATATAGAAATCGCCCGTGTCGGAGATCCCACCGCCGATGATCAGCTTCTGTGGACTGAAAATATTGATAAGCCCGGCAATGCCTGCCGCAAGGTAGTCGAAATGACGGCGCATGGCCTGTACTGCAGCCGGTTGATTTTCCAGATACCTGGAAATGATCAGATCTCCGGTTATGACCGTTTCCTTTTCAAGAGGATCCTTTTCGTGTTCGAGACGATCCTTTTCGTGTTCGAGACGATCCTTTCCTTGTTCAAGACGGTCCTTTCCTTGTTCAAGACGATCCTTTTCCTGTTCGAGACGATCCTTTTCCTGTTTGCCAAGAAAGCTTTTATAATCGTCGATGAGTGCCCTCATAGAAGCATAAGCTTCCAGGCAGCCCTTTCCTCCGCAACCGCAGGAACGGCCATCTGCCTCAACGATAATATGCCCAAGCTCTGCTCCCCTGTTACGATAGCCAGCGTATAAATTGCCATTCACCAACATGGCCCCCCCTATTCCGGTACCAATGGTAAGAAATATGGCATCGGTACAGTTCCGGGCCGCACCGAACTTCCATTCCCCCAGCGCCATCAGGTTGGCATCATTGGCTACGAATACGGGCATCCCTGATTGTGCTGCCAGCCGGCTGCCGAGAGGCATTCCTTCCAGCTCGGGAAGATTAGCCGTACAAGCGGTTACCAAACCTTCATCGATGATCGCCGGAACGCCTATGCCAATACCTTCCGGAGTAAACCCTTTTGAAGCTGCATGTGTCTTTAGCTCCCCTACAATGTCGAGAATATTATCATAAACGCTCTTCCCCGGCAAATACGTAGGCTTGATCGAGTCATACAAAACGTTTCCCAGACGGTCTGAAAGGCCATATTTTATATTGGTACCTCCGAGGTCTATGCCGATAGCGTATGACATATTTGAGATCATTTATTACCCTGGATATCGCATGCCTCTGCCGCCTCCTTGTCAAGGAGACAGATGACATTCGCATGCAGCCATAAAAAAGAAGCAGGAAGTTCCGGGGTTACCTGCTTCGACAAAAATTTACGGGCGATGTCCTTTTTGATCGATCCGCTGATGAGGATAAGGATCATTCCGGCCTGAAGGATATCGGCCATGCCCAGGGTCAGTCCATAGGTTGGCTGGCGTTCCGCCCCTGCCACCATGGTATGCCGCAGGGTCGTTGTGGAAAGCCGGGCTATATGGCAGCCGGGCTGAAGGAAAGGGGCTGGCTCGTTAAACCCAATATGCCCATTGAGACCCAGCCCCAGCAGACAGCAGTCGATAGGACCGGCTTGAGACAGCTGCCCTTGTATCCTCCTGCATTCTTCCTGCGGATCAGCGGGATCGCTGCGGAAAGAAAGAAACCGTGAATCATTGATATTAAGTTGCGAGAGAAACCTGGTTCGAAGGTAATTTTCACAGCTTCCCGGGTCGGTCATGGGAAGGCCGCCCCATTCGTCAAGCTTCAGCACTCTCAGATCGCTGAAGCGATCGGGCCGGTGCCGATACTCCTGCGCCATGAGCTCATATGTCCTGGCCGGCGTATCACCGGTGGCTGCGCAGAGCAGCATATCCTTTTTTGCCTCCAATTGCCGGAGAATAATTGCCGCCGCCCGCTGACTAAGATCCTCATGCGACTCCAGGATAGTTATTTCCATACCTCAAAAATAAACTATCCGGGAGAATCGTCCTGATCTAAAAAACGGAATACTCCATTCCTTTTTGTGTAGCAAATTCGGCTACATCATCTGCGCCTTTTTTATAGGCGACAGCCTTTCCTGCGGCATCTTTAATAGTAAATGACCAAGGCAATAAAATATGGCAGACCGATCCACTGGTCGAGCGGATCTTTATCTTTTGTACTTTGCCCTGTTGCCAGTTGAATGAGACCTCAAATCCCTGGCGGGCTCTTAATCCTTTTACGGCCCCGCTTTGGAGCGAGCTATCTGCCGGCAAGGCAGGCAACAAACGGATAATGTTCTTTTTACCATGACTCTGCATCAGCATTTCCGCGATCCCGGCAACAGCACCCAGATTGCCGTCTATCTGGAAAGGCGGGCCAGCACAAAAAAGATTGGGATATGTTCCGGCTCCATTATTATAGTCGATTTGAGATGCACTGGAAGGCGTCAGGAACGACCGCAGAAAATCAAGGGACTTGTTACCATCCTGCATACGGGCATACAACGCCATCCGCCAGGCCCAGACCCACCCTATCCCGCTTTTCTTACGTCTTTCCAACGTCGTAGCTGCCGCTTTTGCAAAAGCCGGGGTTTCCCAGGGAGTGATCTCATCCATCGGGTAGACCGCCATCAGGTGGGAAGTGTGACGATGCTCCGGTTCCACTTCCTTATAGTCATCCAGCCACTCCTGCAATGCCCCGGTCGATGGACTTATTTGCAACGGCGCGAGTCTTGGCACAATAGCACGAAGACTATCACTCCAGGCTTTATCGATATTTAAGATAGCTGCGGCCTGTATCGCTTCTCCCAGGATCTCCCGGCCCAGCTCCTGATCCACCGTTGGCCCCATACAGGTAGCGACATGTTCACCATTCGGTCCAAAAAAAGAATTTTCCGGTGAATTGGAAGGGGCCGTGACCAGCCATTTATGCTTTGGCTCTTCGATCAAAATATCGCTATAGAACTGCGCAGCGCCCTTTATGATCGGGTAGACGGAAGCAAGGAATTTTTTATCCGGCTGGTATTGGTAATGCCACCATAAATGCATAGTGGCCCAGGTGCCGCCCGTGACGGTAGAGCCCCAGGTAGCGCCTTCGCCCGGCGAAGTATACCCCCACGGATTGGTAATAGGGTGCGTTACCCATCCCCTGGCGCCGTAATAGGTCCTTGCAGTGCGGCTTCCGTTTTCAGCCATCTGACCCAGTAAGGTGAACATGGGTTGATGGCAATCCGCAAGATTGGCAACTTCGGCTGGCCAGTAATTCATTTGTACGTTGATATCCGTATGATAATCGCCGTTCCAGGGAGTCTGATATTCATCCGCCCATAAACCCTGCAAATTTGCCGGCATTCCACCAGGACGGGAAGAAGAGATCAGCAGGTATCTGCCGAAATTGAAGAACATACTGATCAGGTCAGGATCCGATCCGCCATTGCCAAAACGTGTCAGCCTTTCCAGTACACTCAGCTGTGCAGTTTCTTTGTTCTTTTCAGTGGCGGAGAAATTCAACCGGCACCGGTTAAAATAAGATTGGAAATCCTTTACATGTTCAGCCAGCATTACGGACCAGGATCTGCCCGATGATCTGGTCAGGGTCTGCTGCACAACAGGCAATGGAGCAGGCCCGCGCTGGTTTACCCTTGGCCAGTTCATATCCGTTGCAGCCCCTACCAGTAATATACATTCATTTGCGTTGGAGATCACCATACCGGTATCCGTCACAGACAGCCGTCCGCCAACAGGTATCGCTTTTAATACGGCTGCGTAATGGATCCCTTCCTCTCCTTCACTATTCATGGTCCCCTTCATATACATCCGGCCGTTTTCGATTTCATATCCGGCACGTTCCTTTCTGTAAAGACGGGCAGAAAAAGAAAGGCTGCCCGGCCTCGAGGCTTTTAAACGAACTGCGATCACCTGTGCCGGAGCGGATACCATGACCTCTTCTGTATAGGTGACGCCCTTTTTTTTCCAGGAGGTGGTGGTAACAGCGCTGTCCAGCCGGAGTATCCTTTGATAGTTCTGTGCCGGCAGCTGAGCATCCGTCCAATTGATAAAAAGATCCCCCAGTGTCTGGTAACAACCAAATTTCACATCAGCGCCTTCGCCCGAACCAGATCCTTTTCCCTTGCAGATAAAATGTTGCTGCATGATATTCTGCGCTTCTACATTTCTGCCCTCGAGCAGCAGCTGCCTGATCCGGGGAAGATAGTTGATCGCCTGGGGATCATCGGCATCCTGTACTCCCCCACTCCACATCGAGATCTCATTTAGCACGATCCGCTCCCTGTCCGTCCTTCCAAAAACCATGGCGCCCAGCCGGCCATTACCCAGGGGACAGGAAGAATGATAATTGTCTGCCGGCTCTTTAAAGAGCATTCGAACATCATTCTGTGCGCGAAGATCAGTGGAATATAAGAGAAGAAATACGAGGAAGGGCCGACAGATCTCTTTCAGTATTGGCATAGCAGGATTTTAATGGTACCTGCCGCCAAATATAGAATCATTTTCCAGATTAAAAAAGCCCGTCACTACTGGTAGACACAAGCAGATCAGGGCTTCATATTTAACACCAGAAAGACTCTTAATTCCCACCCGTTTCCGGGCGAGGCTGACCCCGGTGACAGCTGTTACAGCTGATGATCAGTCCCGGGTCCCCTATCATGGGATGCCTGAGCTTGAAATATTTTGTATTTATCTTCATCGTCATGCGCATCATCTGCCTTGCGATCTCCTTTTCCGGTTTTGCATCGCTGGCATAGTCCAGCCGATGCGAGCCCTTCTGTTCCGCATGACAGAAATTGCAGCCTACCCCCAGTCCGTCCTCGAATTCGTCGATCATGATGCTTTGCAACGCCTTCGACGAGATATTCCGGGGCAATACTTTTAAATTGCTGTATTCCGTTTTCGGTTCCGCCGGTGCCTTCTCCGGCCCGGTGCCCGCGAATGAGCAGATCACTATGGCGCCTGCCGTAAGGACCGTTACGATAGATCTTTTCCTGATAAAGGCCATGTTTAAAAAATTCAATTTATTTAGCAATGACATCCAGCATTACATCCAGCTTATCCGATATGGTACTTGTTCCTCCAACATCAAAGTCTTTCCTGTTGATGCTAAAAGTTCCTTTGAACCGGTATCCCCCACCTGCAGCTTCCCAGCTGAATGGAAAGGATAGATCCTTTGTGTGATCCTTGATGGTGAGCTTCCCTGTAAAAAGCCCATTTTTCCCGGATAGTGTTGTTTTCCCGGACACCAGCCGGATCAAAGGATATTTCTCTGTATCAAAATAAGCCGTCTTTCGCAGGTGATCATCCCGCATGGTATTATCCGTATTGACAGAAGCCGCATTGAGGCTGATATCAAAACTGGCGTTCTCCGGATGTTCAACGTTGAAACGGATCTGCCCCGCAAGGCCCGTCAACGTCCCTGTCACCCTGAAGCCAAAATTCTTAATGGTAAATTGTACTACAGATCCGTCATTTACCGGCTGATATTGCGCACTGGCCAGTTTCCCCAGGGTCGCCAGGACCATTCCGATGAGTATCCTTTTCATTTCGCGGCTTCCTCCTTATTCATTAGCGGCGTATCGGTAATAGCCAGTGAGTGATCATGCTCCACATAGTTCACGCTCGTAAGCCCCAGCAAGCCGCGTAATTTTTCTGCCGGCACCTTCATAGGGCCAGGCGCAGGAGCCGTACCAGGCTGAGGTTGTGGAAATGCAGTAGACGTTGCGGTATGAAAAGTGATGTTCCCCTCTACTTTCAGCATCGTTTGATGTATATGTCCGTTCAAAACCGATACCGAACCAAAGCGTCGGAGCAATGACAGGGCCTGGGCGCTGTCGCGGGTGCCCCAGCCCCATTGAGGATAGACGGCCCAGAGCGGGATATGTGCGAAGATGACAATAGGTGTGCTATTGGACTGACCCTTCAGATCGTCCTCCAGCCATTTGAGCTGATCGGCTCCCAAAACGCCCAGACCGCCTTCGGCCATGTCCACGACGTTTACCAGGCCAATAAAATGCACTCCCTGGGAATCAAAACTATACCAGCCATTCCCCTTCGTTCCTTTTCCATACCGGTCGAGATATTGTTTGCCGTTGTCGTTCAATACATCGTGTTCCCCGGGAACATAAAAGATCTTTCCCGTTTTGACGCTTTTTAAGGACTGATCCAGGATGTCAAATTCATCCGCCTGCGCAAGATGGGACAGATCACCCGTGTGGAGTACAAAGGACGGTGCCGCAGGGAGGGCATTGATCTTGTCGATCGCAGCCTGCAGCGTCGCGGTCACATCCGGATTGGCAGCCTTGTTGAAGCCGATATGACTGTCGCTGATCTGGACAAAGCTGAAGTCGGCTGAAGGGATACGGACGCGGGGATTAAGTCCGCCGGTGCGTTTGTCGATCAGCTGGCTCATCCCAAAGGACTTCATGACGCCGCCGCTCATCATCCACAAAACACCGGTGCCTGCCCATGCCATACATTTTATAAATCCGGCCCGGTCAATATTATCTTCGCTTTCAATTGCCGAGATTAAATTTTTTTTCTCTTTTTCCATGATTTAAATTTTATTAAGAAAGAATCATGGAGCAAAAGAAATCATTCATGTTCCGACAATGAAAGATTTTACAGCAGGCAGGTCAAATCCTTGATCAAATCCCGGTTTTTGCATGATCAGGGAAATTTGGCCGGTTAAGCCGCCGAAGGTCTCGGGGCGACCTGGTTGACCCAGGCGATGAGAGAGGCGAACGAAGCAGTCACCAGCGTATACGCGATCACATATTCACCGCTGATGTAGAACTGGCTGCTGAGGAAACAAATGAGGATGATAACAGGAAGAGCTAAAAAAGTAAAGATCGTTTTCATGTCGTGATTTTTTGTGGTTGGAGAGTTTGCTGTTTTTAAATTCAATTATCTGTTGACGTTAGCTTTTTACTTTCATGCTAAGCAGATCGTGGGACTTGATCCAGAAAGTAAGGGAAGTGATGGAGGTAAGAACGAGCAGATAAGCGATGAGCAATTCTCCCTGTACATAAAGGGAAGCGCTGAAAACGTAGGCAAATACAATTGCAAAAAGGGTAAGCAGGCTGAATAAAGCTTTCATTGCGGGTACATTTAGGTTTTAAAAGACTATGTTATAAAGGAATTTGCGCTATTGAGGGTAGCTCATAGGGACGGAGGCGATTGCAGAGGATTGGAGAGGCGGGATTACAGAGGATAAAAGGAAGAGAGTATGAATACGCGTCAAGAGTGTAAAGAAAGAATTGAGAAAGGTAGTTCGTGGAGATTGGGTACGTCTGGGGGTTGTTCGGAGAGGAGATTGAATTCCTTGTTAGTGATGCAAACCTAATACGGAAATTTGGATTCTGCAAGAGGCGGCAAAAAATTCTTTGGCCGTCCAGGGGAATTCACTGGTGCCGCAGCCGGCATCTAAGGCGCAGCCTTCTTAATATCAATAGAATAGGTAAACTTATCGGCGCGATAATAGCCGATATTATATTCGATGGGCCGGTCCCCGGGGTCGTAGACGAAACGCTCCCGGATCAGGATAGGCGAAGAAACGGGCACCTTCAATTTCCCGGCCAGGTCACCGGCCAGGCCTGCACTGATGTTCTCATTCGAGCGCACTACCAGCACCCCGAACTTTTCCTCCAGCAGCGTATAAAGAGGGCGCGAAAAATCATCTTCCGGAACGATCCCTATACGCGGATGGAAATAACTTTCAAAAAAGACGATCGGCTCACCCTCGCTGCCTTTGAGCTTCGAAAGCTTTACCACAGCCTTGTGCAAACGGATATTAAAGAAACGGCTGACCTTCTCATCCGCTTTTACATATTCGGTCCGGAGGCTTAAATTCTCTACCTGTATGCCACGTTCCTGCATCTCCCGCGTAAAACTGTACCAGTGATCGAGCCCCGTCGAGAGTGGTTTTTTTGTAGCTACCTTCGTGCCTACCCCTTTTTTACGGGTCAGCAGGCCTTCATATTCCAGTTTGTTCGTAGCCTGACGGATAGTATTACGGGATACCCCTAACCGATTGGCCAGTTCCACTTCTTTTGGGAGAAAAGCGCCATTGCGGAACTCCGGGGATGCGATCAGCTTACGCATCAATTCTTCTACCTGGAGATGTAATGGTACCTTATTCTGATGATCGATACGAATCTGCATGGCTTCATGTAATGTTCAAACATATGGACTTTGAGGGATTTGGGCAATTTTATTTAACGGGAACTCCCTGCGCCGTCAATTCGTACAGCCGCTGTATCACAAACGAACAGGCCGGACCAGTCTCCGTTTTGTAACCTTCTGATTTCCAGTCGACATCAAAAAAGGCACCTTTTTAGTACGAAAGAGAGCATGTTAAAGAATTACTTCAAAATAGCCTGGCGAAACCTCTTCAGGAACAAAGGGTTTGCCACCACCAATCTGCTCGGTCTTGCGATCGGCATGACCTGCAGCATCCTCATCTTTCTTTGGGTCCACGACGAGCTATCCTTTGATAAATTCCATACCAATTACAACAGTACCTACCAGATCATCGCCAACCGGGACTTCAAGAACCAGATCTTCACTGACCGGAACATGGCCTTCCCGTTGGGCCCAGCCCTGGAAAAAGGGTATCCGCAGATAAAGACGGCCGTCGAGATGACCTACAGCCAGGAGCGAGTGCTTGAATATGGAAATACCCGCCTGAAAAAACAGGGTTATACGGTCAGCGGTCATTTCTTCGACCTTTTCACCTGGACCTTCATAAAAGGCAACCCGGCCAGCGCCATCACAGACCCTTCTTCCATCGTCCTGTCCGAAAGCGCAGCCAAAGCTTATTTTGGCAATGAAGATGCGATCAATAAGGTGATGAAAATAGACAATAACAAGTCCGTTAAGGTCAGCGCGGTCGTGGCCGACGCACCTGGTAACTCTACTTTTTCTTTCGACTTCGTCCAGCCGTTCGATTACTCCGATACCGTGATCAAAGCCCAGATGAACCAATGGTATAATTCATCCTGGAACACTTTTATCCAGGCCTCACCCGGCGCCAGCCAGGCTTCGATCGAAAAAATAATCAACGACGTAAAAAAGTCGCACTCTCCCGGAGACAAGATCAGCACCTACTTTATCTTCCCGATGAGCAAGTGGCGCCTCTACAGCGACTTCAAGGACGGGAAGAACACCGGCGGAATGATCGAATACGTCCGGCTTTTCGCTGCAATAGCTATTGTCATCCTGCTCATTGCCTGCATCAATTTTATGAACCTGTCCACAGCCCGCTCGGAGAAGCGGGCAAAGGAAGTGGGAATCAGAAAAACGCTTGGGTCGGACAAACGACAGCTGAGGTGGCAATTCCTTTTCGAATCCATCATTCTCACCCTCATCTCATTTCTGATAGCCCTGGCAGCCGTCTACCTGCTGCTGCCTGCCTTTAATCTGCTGGTGGGCAAACAGCTGGCGCTGCGACTAAGCGACCCGGTGTTCTGGACAGGATTGTTCATCATCATCCTGTTTACCGGCTTCGTCGCCGGCAGCTATCCCGCTTTTTATCTTTCTTCCTTCAACCCGGTCAAGGTGCTGAAAGGCACTTTCGTCGCCGGCAAAAAAGCCGTCCTTCCGCGACGGGTGCTGGTCGTTTCACAGTTCGTTATCTCCATTCTCCTGATCTCGGCGACGATCATCGTATATCGGCAGCTGGATTATATAAAGAAGCGGGACCTTGGTTATAATCCAGACAACCTGATCAGCATGCCTGCCACGGACGATCTGAACAAGAGATTCCCAGCTTTTAAAAACGACCTGCTCAGCACCGGTCTGATCGATGCAACCACCCGGACCATGTCGCCCATCACGGAGATCTGGTGGCGAAGCCCCTCACCCGACTGGGAAGGCAAACCCGCCGGGCTAAACATTATTTTCTCCGGCCAGAACGCGGAGGCCGATTATCTCCAGACTATGGGGATCAAAATGCTGGAAGGAAAGTCGTTCACCGGCACACCTGCCGATTCCGGCAATATGCTGCTCAACAAGGCAGCCGTCGAAGCCATGCATCTTGCCCATCCAATTGGCGCCGTCATGCGTTATGGCCCCAAGAAATACACCGTAATCGGGGTCACGGATAACATCGTCATGGAAACCCCGTACAAACCCGTTGACCCGCAGATGATCTATTATTATCCAAATAATATGAACGTCATTACCGTTCGTCTGAAAAAAGGGGTCCCACCGCAAAAAGCCATAGCAGCAATGCAAGTGCTTGTCAAAAAATATGATCCGACAGCCCTCTTCGATTTCCATTTTGTCGATCAGGAATTCGAAAAGAAATTCCTTAACGAAGTGCTGATCAGCAGGATCATCAACATCTTTGCCGGCCTGGCCATCTTTATTTGCTGTCTGGGCCTCGCAGGTCTGGCATCCTTTACCATGGAAAGACGGGTCCGCGAGTTTGGCATACGCAAAGTGCTGGGCGCTTCTGTCAGTCAGCTTCTCGGACTGATCTCGCAGGAATTCCTGCGACTGGTGCTGATCGCCTTTGTGATCGCTGTCCCGCTGACCTGGTGGGCCATGAGCAGCTGGCTGGAAAAATATGCGTTCCGGGTCTCGATAAGCCCCTGGATCTTTGTGACGGTAGGCTTGCTGCTGCTGGCATTGACCCTGTTCGTCGTAGGGCTCAATACCATTCGCTCGGCCCTGCGCAATCCGGTGAAAAGCCTCAGGAGCGAGTAAAGCTTTAGGGAGCCCTGGCCAAATGGCTTCGGCTGCACCCGCCGGTGAAAAGAAATTCATTATCTTGCCCTATGCCTTCAACCACCAAAAAATTCACCAGCTGGGGATTACTCTTCATCGCCGGTGTGATCTTTGTAAGCATTGGAGTACTCGCCTTTATCAACCCGTTGAGCAGCTATGTCAAGCTGACCAAGTTTGCCGGCTTCGGGCTTCTGCTCAACGGTGGATTGCTGCTGGCTATGATGATCCTGCGTCCCGGCCCTTCGCAGGAAAGCAAATGGTTACAGGTGGAGGCCGCCCTGCATTTGTTCTTTGGCCTGATGTTCGTATTCAATCCCCTTCTGGCCTTCATCGCTCTGCCTTATTTCATCGGAAGCTGGATGCTGCTGGTCGGCCTCCTAAAGATCCTCATCGCTGTACTGCTTAAGGCCGTCGTCCGGGGCAGGGGTTTTGTCTTCGCGGCCGGCTTTCTTTCCACCTTATTCGGATTCCTGCTCCTCTTCAGCCCTTTTGCAAAAGCAAACAGCATTACTCTTCTCTTAGGCGCCTTTGGCCTGATCATGGGCGGCCTCTATATTATAGACGCGATCCGCTACCGGAATAGCGAGCAAAATGTGGAGATCATGTTGTAAAGTCCCGGCCATGTTCACCTGACGTGGGTTTGCGCTTTTTCAGGGTTGTCATATTAAAAATATGTACCTATCAAAATGGAAATAAGGCATTAGATTTGCCCATATATATGTTTTTTAAACTTATGAGGCATCTTTTCTTTCTTGTTTTTGGCATTATGGGAGTTTTACTGGCCAATGCGCAGGACACCACCCATCTTAAGGATACGATCCGTTCCAGTAAGATCACCCGGAAAAAGACAACAGAGTATTATAAGGAGAATTACAAACGCGTCCGCCGGAAATTCGATTCTACCCTCTTTACAGCCATCAATCTGCCGACTACCAGCGACTATGCGGAAGACCTGGAAAGGACTTATCAGATGCTCAATAAAGTGCCGCTGGTGACAGAATCCTTTGTCCACCTGCAGGAGATCGACGATCAGCTGGACGACGAAGATTCGGCCCTCAATATCCTCAAAGACAGGATGGCGCAAAGCGACAGGACTTTCAATGTCCGGAATTTGCAGATGTTCAATACTCTTTTAGATGCCCTGAACGGGAACGAAAAAGGGTATGCGAAATACCTGAACCGCTATGATACGGCCCTCGATGGGGTCAGACGCGACATCGCCAACCTGAAAAAAGATTCGCTGATGCTGCAGATCTTCCGGGATTCTGCGCTGAAAGATACTTTCCAGGTACAGCTGCTGGCGCTGAAACAGAAATGGAGACAGGTGGACAGTCTTGTAATGCTCAATGGCGTACAGATCAATTCCCTCAAATCCGAGGCTTCCGCACATGCCATTACCATCCAGGACCTGTCCTACCGGGTGGACCAGGAACTGAAGTCGGTTGGCTCCAGGGCCTTTGGCAAGGAGCGGCGTTATCTCTGGGAACCACGTTCTCCCGGCGCCAGCAATAGATGGCAGGCAGGCCTGAAAAAGTCCCTCGACACCGAGAAACAGCTGGCCCGGTTCTATTTTTCCAATACCCGGACCAAACGCTTCTGGCTGTATGTTATCGGCATCCTCTTTTTCTTCTGGGTCTGGTTCAACTTCCGGTCTCTCCGTCGCCTGGATAAGCTAAAGGCAGTGGAACATTTCCAGTTCCGTTTCGTCAACCCCCACCCTTTCGCCGCCTCACTGGTTGTTCTCCTTACCCTGGCGCCGCTGTTCGATCTGCATGCCCCCGCTATCTACATCGAGTCCATAGAGTTCTTCCTGATGATCGTGCTGACCTTTGTTTTCTGGAAGTCCCTACCCCGCAATCTCTTTTATGGCTGGTGTATCTTTTTAATATTGTTCCTCCTGCTGCCGATCACCCGTATCCTTGGGCTACCGCTGAGCCTCCAACGCTGGACGACACTCATCATCGATAGCGCGTCCTGTGTTTTTGCCTTTTTCTTCCTCTTTGGCAAACGCAGGATCTCCGGTCAGCCCCGCCTGGTCTGGTTTGCGATAGGCCTTTATTTCCTGTTTAATCTTCTTGCCGTATTCTGCAACCTGTTCGGTCGGGTTACGCTTTCGCAGATCTTTGCTTCTACGGCTGTCTATTCCTTTGCAGAAACTGCCTGCCTGGCCGTCTTTGTAAAAATAGTCGTGGAAGCCTTCCTCCTGCAGATCCAAACCAGCCGCATCCGGAAGCATTACCCCGAGAACTTTGATCTCACTACCATATCAAAGTCTGTTTCCCGGTTTGTCGTCACCGTGGCGGTTGTCTTGTGGATCATCGTCTTTACGACCAATCTTAACCTTTTCGATGCGATGAACGACCTGCTGGTCGATATATTCACCAGTCCCCGCGAAGTCGGCAGCTTCAATTTTACGCTGGGCGGACTCGTCTTATTCCTGGGCATTATCTGGCTGGCTAATTTCCTGCAGCGTTACATTGCCTATTTCTTTGGGGATACCGGGGACGATGCCGCCCTGGACGATCGCGGGCAAAGATCGAGACTGCTGATCACGCGACTGGTCCTGCTGATCGGAGGCTTCTTACTGGCCGTAGCCGCATCGGGACTTTCCGTCGACCGGATCACCGTGATCCTTGGCGCCCTCGGCGTGGGTGTCGGCCTGGGTCTGCAGAACATCGTCAACAATTTTGTCTCGGGGATCATCCTGATCTTCGACCGGCCCGTTCGAATCGGCGATACCGTAGAGGTCGGAGATAAGAAAGGCCGGGTAAAAGAGATCAGCATCCGGACCAGCACCCTGCTCACCGAAGACGGAGCCGAAGTCATTATCCCGAACGGAGATGTATTGTCCAATCACATCGTCAACTGGACGCTAAGCAATAATCATGTCCGGCTTGCCCTCTCCTTTAACATCGAGAAACCGGCCGATCCTGGAAAGATCAATCCGGATGCGATAAAAGAGATCGTCAAAAAGAACTCCAACGTCCTCCAGCTACGCGAGCCGCAGATCATGCTGAATGCGCTGAACTCAAAGACCAGCGAGCTTCGGGTCTATTTCTGGATCAATGACGTTACAAAGACACAATATACTTCCGGCGAGCTCCGGACCAGCATCTACCGGCTTCTCGATCAGCAGGGGATTGTGGTGCTCTAGCTGCGGCGTCGCAGCATCAACTCATAAAAAAACCCTGGCGTTTGCCAGGGTTTTCTTTTTAATATCGTATTGATCAATGATCCTTATCGACATTGTTGAATTTATTCGTCCAGAAGTCAACCTTATCCTTTTGCGTGCTCTTGGTTTCATAGATCGTGATCAGCAGATCATACGCGTCCTTCAGGGAGCTCTTTTCATCCATCTTCAGCTTACCCTTTGAACCCAGGTCCTTATCCACCAGCTCAAAATAAGGGATCGCCTCATCGAATTTCTTGCCGGCAGCAATACGCAGATCTGCTCTTTTCTTGATGTCATCGGGGCCCTTGCCTGGGATCTTCTTGGTCTGTGCCTGCAGGTCTACACCGGCATTGTAGGAGATCTGTCCCAGAACCAGCGCAGCCTGGGGATAATCCGGCTGAAGCTCAAGACATTTTTTCAGGTTTTCCTGGGCCTTCGCGATCAGCGCATCGTAATTTGCCGGACGACCGCCCTTGCTGGTGTCCGAAGCATACTGATACAGTTCAAGGCCGAAGTTGAAGAAAAAGAGATGGTTCTTGGGAAACTTCGCTACGATCTCATCGTATTTGGCAAACAAAGAATCCTTGTTCCCCTTCTCCCGAAGATTGTCCAGTTCAGTGCTGGGCCAGAACAGATCGTCAGGATATTGCTCTTTTGCCAGCGCGATGTATTTCGCGGTATTGGCGGCATCCTTCCTGGTGTTGTAATAATCGACCAGCCACTTGTAGATGTCGATCATGTTCGAGCCATTGATATTGGCGATCCTGGCATCAGCCAGCCTGCCATAATATATGGCTGCTGTATCCTTTAACCCGGCCTTTTCAGCAGAGATCCCTGCATACAGCGTAGAGGTGGTATCGATCTTGAGATTGGTCCAGCCTTTTGAGTTCATGTAAGAGCTGGCTGCGAGCGCGCCGGTAAAATTCTGCAACGCCTCTTTGTACTTGGCGCCATTATAGTCATTGGCTCCGATCTGGAAATAACCCTGGTAGATCTCATTGACCGGTTTGTAGCCATCCATCTGAAGAAGCAACAGCTTCTTGTCGTCGACATCCACATATTTCTTCAGGGCTTCAAAAGCCTGGTCACGCGCATCGGGAAATTGCGCCCGGGTTGCATCGTTTGCAGCAAGAGCATTATAGATCTTAAGCTTGGTATACCAGGCTTCGGAATTCTTCTGATTTTTTTCGACAGCCAAAGTCTTGTCTATTTCGGCCTTGGCTTCCGGCAGCTTGTTAGACTTCAGGAGGTCTTTAGCCTTGTCGACGCTCTGTGCGAATAGGCCCATACCAGCGGCGGCAAGGAAACCAGTTAGAAGGAGTCTTCTCATTTTTTGAGTATTTATTTAGATATATAATTTCAAATTGCTGACCATCAGCGCATTCCGCAAACTACGGGCCAAATCCCAAATTCGGGGACCGTCCCCCACCTTTAATGGAATCTTAATGCTACTCCGCCGGAGATTCATCAGGCTCAGCAGCATCGCCGTTGGCATTCGCATCGTCGGTGCCGGCGCCTGCATCGGCGGCGTCACTGCCGGCGATACCCAGCTCATCCGGAGCAGGCCCGCTGCCTTCTTCGGCAGTATCGGTTATGGCGGCAGTGCTTTCTTCTTCCAGCTTATCCAGTTTGGTAATAGCGGCGATCTCGTCGGTCTCATCCAGCCTTATGAGCTTGACACCCTGTGTTGCACGCCCCTGCTCGCTCACACCGGCGACAGAGGTACGAATGGTAACACCGCTCTTACAGGTGATCATAAGGTCTTCAGACTCGGTGACATCCAAAATGCCCACTAATTTACCGGTTTTCTCCGTGACGCTGATGGTTTTTACACCTTTTCCGCCGCGGTTGGTGATCCGGTATTCGTCGATCGCGGTACGCTTGCCGTATCCCTTTTCGCTGACCACCAGGACAGTGCGGGTCTTATCTTCCCTATTGACACAGATCATGCCAATCACCTCGTCCGTGGCATCGTCCACTTCGATCCCGGCAACCCCGATGGCGCCTCTTCCGGTAGGACGTACTTTTTCTTCTTCAAAGCGTATGGCCCGGCCGCTTCTGATGGCCATCAGGATCTCTGAATTGCCATCCGTAAGCCTTGCTTCCAGCAGCACGTCGCCTTCTACGATCGTGATAGCATTGACGCCTGTCTGTCTTGGGCGGCTGAAGTCTTCGAGCGAGGTCTTTTTGATGATCCCCTGTTTGGTACAAAGGACGATGTAATGCGTATTGACAAAAGCTTCATCCTTCAGGTCCTTGACATCGATGATGGCGCGGACCTTGTCATCCGGCGGGATCTGGATGAGATTCTGGATAGCCCGGCCCTTGCCGTTCTTCTCACCATCCGGTATCTCATATACATTGAGCCAGTATACCCTGCCTTTTTCGGTAAAGAAGAGCATGGTATGGTGCGTGGACGCCACAAAAAGATGTTCAATATAATCCTCATCCCGGGTACGTCCCCCGATGGCCCCGCGGCCGCCGCGGCGCTGCTGGCGGAATTCGGTAGCGGAAGTACGCTTGATATAACCTAAATGAGAAATAGTGATGACGACATCCTCTTCCCGGATAAGATCCTTGATGCTGACCTCGTTGTCCAGGTAGGTGATCTCGGTCTTGCGTTCGTCTCCAAACTTGTCTTTTACTTCCTGCAGTTCCTTGCGGATGACGCCAAAACGCAGGCCTTCATCGGCGAGTAATTCCTTCAGGTAGGAGATGAGCTTCATCAGCTCGTCATACTCTGCACGGATCTTATCCCTCTCCATTCCCGTAAGACGCTGCAGACGCAGCTCCAGGATCGCACGCGCCTGGATCTCGTCGAGTCCCCAGCCGGCATTGATAAGGCTTTCCCGGGCAACTTCGGGTGTGGCCGAAGCCCGGATCAGGGCAATAACCTCGTCAAGATGGTCCAGGGCGATAAGATAACCCTGTAAGATATGCGCCTTCTTTTCGGCCTCTTTCAGCTCGAACTTCGTCCGGCGGGTAACCACTTCCATCCGGAAATCCACGAACTCGCTGATCAGGTCTTTCAGGTTCAGCGTTCTTGGACGGCCCCTGACGATGGCGACATTGTTGATCCCGTAGGAAGTTTGTAATTCCGTATGCTTATATAGCTGGTTGATAACGACATTGGCCACCGCATCCCGTTTCAGATCGATGACGATACGCGTGCCTTCCCTTTTGTTGGATTCATTGTTGATATGCGCGATACCATCGACGACCTTTTCGTTGACCAGCTGACCGATACGATCGCAAAGGGCGTCCCGGTTGACCTGGTATGGAACTTCCGTCACGATGATGGTTTCCCTTCCGCTTGGCTTGGTATCGACATGCACCTTGCCGCGAAGAACGACACGACCGCGGCCAAAATGCATGGCAGCCTTGACCCCTTCCATACCATAGATGATCCCGCCTGTTGGAAAGTCGGGTGCCTTGATATGCACCATCAGCTCATCGATGGTGACGTCCTTGTTCTCGATATAGGCGACGCAACCGTCGATGACTTCCGACAGGTTATGCGGCATCATATTGGTCGCCATCCCGACGGCGATACCGCTGGAGCCATTCATCAGCAGCTGCGGAATGCGGGTGGGCAGAACCGTTGGTTCCGTGAGGGAGTCGTCGAAATTGGGCTGGAAGTCGACCGTGTCCTTTTCGATATCTTCCAGCATGTATTCGGCCTGACGATGCAGACGGGCTTCGATATACCGCATGGCCGCCGGGCCGTCACCATCCTGGTTCCCGAAGTTACCCTGGCCGTCGACGAGCAGATATCGCATGCTCCATTCCTGCGCCATACGGACCATGGCGTCAAAGATGGCCGCGTCGCCGTGCGGATGGTACTTACCCATGACCTCACCAACGATACGGGCTGCTTTCTTATGGGGTTTGTTACTGTGGTTGCCCAGTTCGTTCATCCCGTAGAAGATCCGGCGATGAACCGGCTTGAGGCCGTCCCGGACATCAGGCAGGGCACGACCGACAATGACCGACATCGAATAATCGATATAGGCTGTCTTCATCTGCTCCTCAATATTTACCGGGACGATACGATTGTTGTCCTGCGTTTGCAGTGGAGTGCTGTTATCTTCCATATTCTGTTTTAACCCCCGGTAAACCACCGGTTTGGCGGCCATTCGCGGGGGATGGCAAATTTACCTTATTTGCCCCTGAAAACCCGTTTAAAAGGGCCTTTTTTTTGACCCCTTTTTTATCCACGAATGTGGATAGATAGTGCCGGGAAAAGCCTCTATTCCAGCCAGGCACCCTTTACAACATCGCCATCCACCTCGACATAAATATGCTCCTGCAAGGTAGTGGAAAGGGAGAGGCCCGTATAATCAGGTTGAATGGGGAAGGTTTTGTGGGTTCTTTCTACGAGGACCAGGCTTTCTATTTTGCGGGGATGATAGTCTAAAAAGGGTTTCATGGCATAAAGCAGGGTCTTCCCGCTGCTGGCCACGTCGTCGATGACGATGATGACCTGGCCGTCGAAATCCAGCGTTTCGCTGAGTGTTACCGGGCCCGGGTTCCGTTTGTCGAGCGTGATGGAGATAAGTTGCGTGGTCAATCGCCCATCAGTTATTTCCGTCAAAAGCCGCTGGATGGTACGTGCTACGCCGCTGCCGTTCTCTTCGATACCCGCGAGGATCAATTGATCTTCACCGGAGTTGTTCTCCAGGATCTGGTAGGCCATGCGGCGTAGTTTCTTTTCTGCTACCTGTTGCGTCAAAATGTAATTCTTCATGATTTAAATTGGCCGGACTCCGTCCTGTGGCCGCACAAAATACGCCATATCGGCAAATCACTTATCTTAGACCCCATAATAATTTTCTATGGTCCTTCTGCAGCAAATACTCTTCGTCCTCGTTGCCGCTACGGCGATAGGTCTGTTCGCTAAAAAGGCCGGCCAGATACGCCGCAATATCCTGCTGGGGCATGATGAGGATTTTTCGGACAACCCCGCCGGGCGGTGGAAGAACATGCTGCTGCTGGCATTCGGACAGAAAAAGATGTTTCGCAATCCGCTCGTGGCCATGATCCACCTGGTCATCTATGCCGGTTTTGTCATTATCAATATAGAAGTGCTGGAAATAGCCATCGACGGAATATTGGGGACGCACCGGGTCTTTTACCGGTTCGGAGGACCTGTGTATCTCTTCCTGATCGACGCCTTCGAAGTCCTGGCCCTGGGAGTGCTGCTGGCCTGTATCATCTTCCTTTGCCGTCGCAATATCCTAAAGCTGCGCCGTTTCCTCAGCCACGACCTGGATGGATGGCCCCGCAGCGACGCCAATTATATATTGCTGACGGAAATTGTGCTGATGACCCTGTTCCTGACCATGAACGCCGCCGATACCCTGCTGCAGTCCCGGGGTTATGGACACTATGGGGCGCATACGACCGGGGATTTTGTGATCTCGCAGGGGCTTCATCGGCTCCTCGCCGGCCTCAGTAACCCTTCTCTTGTCATTCTCGAAAGAATTTGCTGGTGGCTGCACATCGTCGGCATCTTTGCCTTTTTGAATTATCTGCCCTATTCCAAACATCTGCATATCCTGCTGGCCTTTCCGAACGCGTACTATGCCCGGCTGGCTCCCGAGGGGAAGCTGAGGAACATGCCGGTCATCCAGCAGGAGGTCCTGTATGCGGTTCAGCCCGAGCTCGCCCCGCCTGCACCTGCAGCAGGAGAAGCCGCTCCTCCCCCGCCCCGTTTTGGCGCCAAAGATGTCTTTGATCTGAGCTGGCGAAACCTGCTGGATGCCTATTCCTGTACGGAATGCGGGCGTTGTTCGGCAGCCTGTCCGGCCAATCTTACCGGCAAACTCCTCTCCCCCCGGAAGATCATGATGTCCACACGCGACCGCCTGGAAGAGGTCGGAAAGAATGTAACGGCCAACGGCGGTTATAAAGACGACGGGAAGAACCTCCTTACTTATATCTCCGTAGAGGAATTAAGGGCCTGCACAACCTGCAATGCCTGCGTGGAAGAGTGCCCGGTAAGTATCAGCCCGCTGGAGATCATCGTGGAGATGCGCCGGGCCCTGGTCATGGAAGACAGTAATGTGCCCCAGGAATGGACGGGGCTTTTCAGCAATATCGAAAACAATTTTGCACCCTGGAAGTTCAGTCCCGATGATCGCGACAAATGGACGACGGAGGTGTAGACTGCCTGCAACAGGACGCCCGTAACGACGCCGGTAACGCAGTGCCGGATCCTTATTGTCTCCTGGCCAGCACGGTCAGCGAGATATTGACGTTGTTCGACAGCGTACTGGACCCGCCAACCTCATAATCCCTGCGGTTGATCGAAAAATCCCCCTTAAAAATATAATCATTCCCCATCGGCGTGGCGATACAGGAAAAGTAGATATCCTTTGTGGTATTCTTGATGGTCAGTTTTCCGGACAACGTATAATGTCCGCTTTTGTCCGGCCCGCTCATGCTTGTGGAAACAAAACGTATCCTCGGATATTTTTCCACGTCGAAATAGGTTTCCTTTTTCAGGTGACTATCCCTTGAGCCATTGTCGGTATTGACCGAAGCCGCATTGACACTGACATCGAAACTGGCCTTCGAGACATCCTTTGGGTTAAAAACGATCTTCCCTTCCAGCCCCGAGAATGTCCCTTTGCTGTTGAATCCAAAATTCTTGATCTCGAACGCAACCGAAGAACCTTCATCGACCGGTTTGAATTCCTGGGCAAAACAGGCTGCCGTTGTCAGCTGTATCAATAATAAAGTAAAGAATGCCTTCATAAGTAATGTCGTATGTGCTTATTAGTGTCGTCTATGCTTAAAGGTAAACGTTGAGGGGGAATTTGCGGTTGCCTCTTAACTGGCGGCCACCCGCTTTTGTAATTTTTTAACATCCAAAAAACAGATCTCCTGCCGGTTATAGGAAAGGATGCCTTCCGTTTCCAGCTCATTGATCATAGTCGTGACGGTCTGACGGCTGCTGCCGATCAGGCTCGCGATGTCCTCGTGGGTCAGGTAATTGGGGATGCAAAACCCTTCGGCGGTATTCTCTCCAAGGTTTTGTTCCACCAGCTGCCAGAGGAAATGGATAAGCCGGGTTTTTACGTCCTTATTGAGCAGGTTGATGAGCCGGTTCTCGATATTGCGGAGTTTTGCGCCGACCTGCTTACTGTATTTCAGGGCCAGGTCGGGCCTGTTCTTCAGCAGGCGTTCGAAATCGTCGATGGTAAAGGCGCAGATGCTGACATCGTGCTTGTATGCCTGCGCGAACTCCCCATGCAGGTTATTCCGTTCGAGGCTGAACTGCCCAAAGAGCTCTCCCTTCTGGATGATCTCCTTGATCTTTTCATTGCCCTCTTCGTCGATGAAGCCGATCTTGATGGTCCCTTCCTTGACGAAATAGATCTTGTTGTGATTATACGCCTCGAAATAGATGTATTCGCCCTTGGGAACATCAATAACATGATGCTGTACTCTCAGCTCTTTATATTCCTCGTCGGACAATTGGCACCAAAGGTCATAATTCTTTATCCATAACATGCTGTCATCGCCCGGCATATTTGTAGTCATTTAGCGATTAAAGTTACCATTGTGTCCCGACATTACGGAGATAAGCCGAAAAAATTACATTTTGACCGTTTTTTGCTGTAATACCAATAGATTTACGGCAAAAATAATCCTCATGCACGTACCTACGATGGCCGAATTTGCAGCAAAGGGCGAGAGCCCCGAGATCCTGTTCTGGGTAGGATGCGCCGGAAGCTATGATCAGCGGGCGCAAAAGATCACAAAGGCCTTTGCCACCATCCTGGACAAGGTGGGGATGTCCTATGCCATACTCGGTAAGGAAGAAATGTGTACGGGCGACCCTGCCCGCCGGTCCGGCAACGAATTCCTGTTCCAGATGACGGCATACCAGAATATCCAGCTCCTGAATAATTATGGAATAAAGAAGATCGTCACTACCTGCCCGCATTGCTTCAATATCTTCCAGAACGAATATCCCGAGCTCGGCGGGAAATATGCCGTCATCCATCATACGGTCCTGCTGCAGCAGCTGCTCGACGAAGGAAAGATCGTCCTCAAAGAAGGCGGCCCCTATAAGGGCAAACGAATAACGTATCATGACAGCTGTTACCTTGGCCGGGCCAATCATATCTACGAAGCCCCCCGCAAAGTGCTGGAAGTCCTGGACGCCGAGCTGGTGGAAATGAAACGCTGCCGCAGCAAGGGTCTTTGCTGCGGAGCCGGCGGCGCTCAGATGTTCAAGGAAGAGGAAAAGGGGTCGACCCGAGTGAATTTCGAACGCACCGGCGAGGCCATCGACACCGGAGCCGCCATCGTCGCAGCAGCCTGTCCTTTTTGCAATACCATGCTGACCGATGGGGTCAAACACGCTGAAAAAGAGGAGGGTGTCAAGGTTATGGACATCGCCGAGCTGATTGCGGGCTCAATGGCTTAACTTTGCAGTGCGGCCACGTGCCGCACCTGAAATTAAAAGAATATGAACGCACATCATACTGAGCTGATCCCCGCCGATTTTGCCGGCGATTCCCGGGTCTGGGTCTACCAGAGCCACCGTCTTTTCACTATCTCCGAAGCCCTGCAGATCGAAGAGATGCTGGAAGGCTTCGTTAGGGACTGGAATTCCCACGGCACACCGGTTAAGGGTTATGCCAACCTCTTTTACGGCCAGTTCATCATCCTGATGGCTGACGAGACGGCCACTGGCGTCAGCGGCTGCAGCACGGACAGCTCGGTAAGACTGATCAAAGACATCGAGAAGAAATTCCAGGTACAGCTGTTCGACAGGCTGACCCTCGCCTTCCAGCGCGACGGGAAGACGCAGATGGTGCCGATGTCCCAATTCCCCTATGCACTTGAGAACGGACTGATCACACCAGACACTCTTTATTTTAATAATACGGTATTGACAAAAGATGACCTGGCGACTAAATGGCTGATCCCGGTAAAGGACAGTTGGTTAGGTGCGAGGTATTTAAAAGGCGCCCCCGCCGGCAAATAGCCTGCCGGCACCGGAGAATAGACAGCGAAATAAACCGGCAATAAAATTTCCGGGACAGGTCGCCAGCCCTTACATTTGCAGTCCAAACATTTTTTGCGGAAGTAGCTCAGTTGGTAGAGCGACAGCTTCCCAAGCTGTAGGTCGCGGGTTCGAACCTCGTCTTCCGCTCGTATAACCGCTCGATAAGAGCGGTTTTTTTTATTTATTTTGTACCTTCCACGCTTAAAATGGCAAGAGCCGCTCCCGTGAGCGGCTCTTTTTTATAAACGGGTAAAAGGCATCTAACGTATAACCATCACGGTTCCCTTCCTGAACACCGGCTGTTTCGTTTCCGTACTAAAATAATGCACCGCCCATACATAAGCACCGGGTATTGCCTTTCGCCCATGAAAGTTCCCATCCCACGCAAGATCGGGATTGAGACTGCGAAAGACCAGATCGCCGTACCGGTCATAGATACTCATCTCAAAGTCGGTCATCTGGCAGGCATGTAAGGGCCGGAAAGTATCATTATGACCATCCCCATTCGGAGTGAACGCATTTGGCAGAAGCAGCTGACAGTCACAAGCCACAAAGTTGATCGTCGCCGTCAGGGTATCCGATCCGCAGCCATTTGTCGCCACCACCGTATAGATCCCCGGCGAGACCGGCCGGTAGGCCGTCGTATGCGAACTGTCCTGCCAGGCATAGGTATCCGCGTTGCCCTGTACTGTTAAAAGGAAATCCTCCCCATTACAAAGCGTCGTATCTTTTAACATCTGCACCTTCAGGCTGTCGTCAAAGCTGACGGTCAGGGTATCGGTATAGACACACTGCCCTACCTGCGCCAGCACCGCATATTTTCCGGGCCGGTAGACAAAGTAGGTCGACTGTCCCGTCGAGTCCTGATCGTCACGCTGCGGAGGTACCGATGACCATTTGTATGTCCCCTGTCCAAAATCGGCGTTCAGGACGAGGGTGCTGCCCTTGCAGATGGCCGTATCGTTAAAGTCAAGCGGTTTGTCATTTCGATAGGTCGCGATCACCGTATCGGTCACCTGGCATTTCCCTTGATAAGTGGCAAAGACATAATAAGTGCCGGAGCTGTTTATCGTAATGATACTGTCACGGCTTCCCGTACTCCAGTCATAGGCCGTAGCACCCGGAAAAGCCGCATTCAGCGTAAAGATCTGTTTGGGACATAGGAGGGTGTCGGGCCCGAGATCAAAAGGCGGCCCCAGCGGCTGGGAGTAGGTAATGGATACCGTATCCCGGAAAAGACCGCAGCCTGGAACGACCACTTCCGCTATATAAACGCCCCCCGGAGCATGCGTCACGATCTGCCCGTCATTCTCCCCGGGCAGCACCGCCCCGTTGAGATACCAGGTATAGGTGCCGTTCTGCGAAGCCGCATTGAGCTGAAGATTGGCGCTGTCACACATGATATGATCCTTCCCCAGATCGATCATCGGTGTATCACTGGCATAGATGCCGATGCTGTCGGTTATTCCGCAGCCGTTGACCGCCACCGTGAATACCCCGGAGGTCTTTACCCGGATGGTATCGGTTACTGTCGTATCGATGTCATTCCATTTATACGTGGCGCCCGGAATGACAGGCCCCCGGAGGAGCGTATCCGGCGTCGTGCCGCAGACATAGATGTCCGGGCCAAATGAATAATTCATCGGCGTTACGATGGTGAGAGTGGTCTTGATCTTTATCGTGTCGTTGTTCTTATACCAGACATCCAGCTCGATGGGATAGACGCCCGGAGTAGCAAAAACGTGCCGGGGCTTACCGGCTCCCGAACTGTCGTTATACCCCGAAGCCGGATCGCTGAAATGCCATCTGACATAATCGGGAGCGGAAAAGGTATCCAGCAAGGGAGAGGCAAAGACTATGGTCGAATTCACACAGGTGGAGGAATAGCTGATCGTATCCACTCCCCTGCTCTGCGCATAGCCAGGCAACAAAGCCAGGGACAGCAGACCCGATAAACAAAATATAAAAAGAATACGGCTCGACATCGGATAGCCTGGTGTTATTGGTTTACTTTAAGTAAGGTGCGGACCTGCTGAACAGATTGATTTTGCAGACGGGCATAATACACTCCTGCTGCCAGGCGACTTGTATTGACGGTGACCGACCAGGTACCCGCGGTATACTCCTGGTCTACCGGCACCAGGACCAGCCTGCCGACAGCATCGAAGATCTGGACCAGCGTATGTCCTCCATTCGACCTGAACGTGATGGTCGTACTGTTCACAAAAGGATTAGGCGAGTTCTTTATAAGGCTGTCACCCAGGTTGTTGAGATCCGTATAAGTATTGTTACAGGCCGTGGTTTTCAGGAACGGCAGATACTGGTAGTTCTTGAGAAGCATTGTAGATACGTCATCCGGAGACACGCAGAACCAGTCGCGCAGGATACTGGAATAGACGGACCGGAAATCGTATTGCATTGGAATATTGCTCTGCGAATTAAGACCGGAAAGATCGGGGTTCGTACCCAATACTCCCGTCTGGGCATAGTCGCCAAATACAAAGACCGGCTGAGCCGCCCCATGATCCGTTCCAATGCTGCCATTGGATGCGATACGACGTCCAAACTCCGAAAAGGTCATACCCAGCACCTGCTTGTTGATGCCAAGGAATTTACAGTCGTTCATAAAGGCCGCTATGGAATCCGACAGATCCTTCAGCAGCTCGGCATGCTGACCGGTGGTCGTATCACCGGAATTGACCTGTCCCCCATGTGTGTCAAAGAACCCGGAAGCGGTGACAAAATAGACCTTGGTCTTAAGCCCCCCGGCCACCAGCCGGGCAACGGTCTTCAGCTGCGCTCCCAGCTGGGTATCCGGATACGGCTGCTGCTGGGTGATCTTCTTTGCCGCAGCTTCGATATTGGCGGCATATTTATTGGTCGTCCGCGCTACGCCCCGAAGAAAGCCCAGCTCACTGCCCATGGGAGTGTCCGGTTCCGGCTCGGTGATACCATTGATGAGATTGTAGAAGTCGACGTCCGAAGGAACGGCCATGGCGGTAGATCCCACGGTTGCCTGGAATACAGGCGAAATGACCGAACCGATCTGGATCCCCAGCGGATCGGGCATCTCAGCATTGGGATAGCCCGCCGGAAAGTTTGGATAGCTGGTCGATAAAAACCGTCCCACCCAGCCCGTCGTCAGGTTTTGATCTTCGTCGGCTCCTTCCAGCCAGACGTCCGTCGCCCTGAAATGAGAACCATCCGCATCCGGATAACCTACCGACTGCAGGACGGCCAGCTGATCATTATTGTACAGCGCCTGCATTCCCGTAAAAGAGGGATGAAAGCCATTCTTTAGATTGCTGTCCAGCTTAAGGACCTTACCCTGCGGGATTGCTATATTCGACCGGGCTGCGACATAGTCGCCATAATGCTCGAGTGGGATCATGGTATTGAGACCGTCGTTGCCGCCAACCAGCTGGACCAGGACCAGCACATGGTCGTTGTCGATGGACCCCTGCAATGCGCTCATGAAGGGAAGACGGGACAGGGCGTCTATCCTGAACCCACCCAGCATCGTGACCGGCGCTACTGCTCGTAAAAAATCTCTTCTTCGCATAAGGATATTGTGTTAGCGGTTTTTAGGATAAATGATATTCAGGCAGGTCCATCAGGTATTTGTACAGCGATCGCAGCCGCGTTTCTATCGTACTATAAGCCGTCATATCCGTCGGCGCCGCCAGGTAGTTCAGCCAGGCATTGGTCCAGTAATAATCGGTTGTGCCGCCGCCCAGCAGGATCGTCTGCTTCAGCAGGGTGATGGAGCTGTCCGACAAGGGCGGCCGCAGCAGGACGTTCAGCGAGTCCGTGATCAATTGATTCGGGTCTTGCGGAGCAGGCAGCTGGCTGGCAAAACCTACTGCATCGATCTTCAGCGTAGTGCCATTCATCATATTGCCCGTACTGATGAGCAGGTCCGTTATAAAATTCCTCTCCGAATAGGTCACGGAGTTGATCCATAGCTCGTGAAACTGCGGGGCCTGGTGATAGGCGTCCCATCCCGCTACCAGTGGAATGGCGAGGATCTCCTGCTGCAGGTCCGAGGCATTCTGTGACAGCATGGTCCAGGCATTGTACAGACCGGCCGGGTCAGCCGGCATCGCTACCTGGTATTCCCGGCAAAGACCGATCATCATATCCAGCGGACTCTTGATGATACAGGCGCCGGAATTGACGATGTCATAAAAATGCTGGCTCTTGAAAAGTACGGACAGTGCTGCCGTTATATTATATCCGCTCTGTCTTAAGACATTGGCCAGCGGAGTGATGATATTGGCTTCGATCGTATCATCGATAACATAATACACAAAAAAGTTATAGAGCTTCCGGCAAAGGAACTTCGCGGATTCCTGGGTGCCGAACAACATGCTTAGCAGCGTATCGAGCTCTCCCGCTCCGGCGGCTCCGGAATAGCCGGTGATGATCTGGTTATTGTAAAAACCGGAAAAAGTCTTATTGGTGTCATCATGATCCCCCGGCTGGAACAGATACTTATAATTAAGGTCGACAGTATGTCCCGTCAAAACCCGCGCAGCCGTCTGGACATCGCTCTGCACATATGCAGACCCGGAGCCCTTCCCGATCGTATACAGCTCCTGGAGTTCACGACCAAAGTTCTCATTGGGCGAGGTCTTTGTATTCGTGCTGCCGTTGAGCATCAGCAGCATGGCCGGATCAAGGGTGATGGCCTTCATCAGCTGGGGGAAATTTCCCAGCGCATACTTGCGTAAGGTTTGATATTGATCGTACCACAGCTCGGCGGGAATGTCAAGATGCGGAAGCGCATTGGGAGCAAAATGATTGTGCCAGAAAAGGGTCATCTTTTCATGGATGGACCGGCCACAGCCCAGCAGCTGTCCTATCCACCAGGCCTGCAGGGAACGAAGCCTGCCCAGGTTCATGCCCTCGTCGACATAGGTCAGGTCGGCTCCGATCCAGGTCTGCAGCAACGCTATGCCGGTAGGATCGGATCCATAATTATTCAACGGCTTGACCGCCGGCGCCGCGGTCGGAAGCAGCAGTTCGTCTACTGCCTGTGACATGGAAAGGCTCTTGAAATGGCTGATGTCCTGCACCGTCGCTCCGAAAAGCGTTCGCTTCAGCAGGTGAACAACATGGGGAGTATCCCATTCACCTGTATACGTGTCAAGACCTGCCGGACTACCCGGTAAAACTTGCTTCATGGTATATTGAATTATAGCAGGGAGTCCCCTCGGACCGACCCATTTTTATTTTTGATAGATCGCAATGATACTTCCGTTGGAAAAGCGGATCGACCCCGCGCTGCTGCTGACCGCAAAAGAAAAGCTGCCGCTTACCACTCCGTTGTCGGTCTTGGGGAATTTGTCCACCTGGACATAATTCGTGCTGTCAGCAGTATTATAATAGACCGTCCCTTTCCCGTCCGTATACGTGACAAAAAGACTATCGCCTTTGAAACGCCCTGTCGTATCGCCGATAAGGCGAATGCTGAGACTGCCTTTCTTCGACGAAGTATCGGCGTACTGACCGGAAATAAGAGTGGTATGCGTCGTATTCACTTCCTGGGTGAACACCATATTGATCGGGTAATTAAGAAGAGAGTCGCCAGCCGTAACTACAATGCTGGATTTCGGAACCGCCGGAGTTGACGGTCCATTATTGCTCTTGCCGCAGGCATAAACGGCAATGCATAGGAATAAAGTGGATTTTAGCAGGGGTCTTTTCATAAAGTTCAGTTTTGGCTAAACTGGTTAGCCGAGCGTTGCAATTTTCAGGCCAAACCACCGTTAGCCACCATTAGTGGGGAAAGATACCTGACCAATAAAGATCTAGTCATAATTTTTCCTGTATCCTCCTATGTAATTCCTCTTATTTATGCATCTGTTACGAAATGCTTATTTCATGAGAATACGATTGCTGATCCCAACCCTGCTGTTCTTCTTTTTCTCCGGTAAGGCTCAAAACGACCTTTCCGGCAGCCAACGTCAGAGTCCTTTCGTGTATGCCTGGCGGATCTCGGACAAGGAGGCCCTGTATCTGTACAACCATCATATGAAAAATTGGGAGAAAAACAATCTCCACACCCTGTCCGATTCATTTCCTTCCAGCCAGCTCCCGGAACCCGCCCTGGCGCCCGGTAATTATCTCCTGGTTCAGTCAAGGGGCAGCTACCTGGCCGTAACGCTTCGGACTATGGGATCTTTACGATATGACCTCCTGAATAATGGCCGCAACGCCTCCCTGCTCCTCCATACTCCCGGGGGTGGGATGATCAGCGATGCCGAGGTCTTTGTCCGGCGTCATAAGGTCGGCTTTGACTCAATTACAGGAGCCTGGCCGCTCGGCCGGTGGAATAAAAGCCGCCCCGTAAAGGTCATATACCAGACCGCCCTATATTTCTTCCCCGTGACGAATGCGGCATCGCCGACAAGGCACCGGTGGTTCCTAACGGCGAACAGACCCTCAAAATACCGGTCTTATTATCCGGACAACACAGCTTACGAACGACGTTTTCGTTCCTTCCTGGTCTTTAATAAGCCGAAATTCAAACCAGGTGATACCGTAGAAGGAAAAGCATTTGTAATGAATGCCAGCGGCCGTCCCATCGACCGCCCGCTGATCTTACGACTTAGTGACGGAAGCCGGCATATCGATACCCTGCTTGGCGAGCTGAAGCCCTACCGGCCCGGAGGATATACCTTTTCCATTGTCCTGAAAGATAGCCTTGACCTGAGACTCGATCATGACTATACGACGACCCTGGAAGAAGTGGACAGCCGCAAAAAGAAAGAGGCAAAAGTGCTATGCCGCGGCAGCTTCCACTACGAAGAATACGAACTAAGATCCATTCATTTCGAAGCCCGCGTGGATAAAAAGGAGCATGGCCCCGGCGAACCGGTATCCGTATTCCTGAGGGCCGCCGACGAAAATGATCTGCCGGTCCCGGATGGACGCGTGGAACTGGAAGTTCTGACCAGCGGGAGCGCCCGAAAATTCCTTGCGGACACTGTTTTTATCCGGGATAAGCTGTGGTCCTGGTCGCAGCCCCTGGACCCCGTCGGCGAGACCCGGATCATCATCCCGGACTCCATCTTCCCCGCTGCTTCCTTCGACTATACCATCCGCTGCCATTTTCTGAACAGCAATAACGAGGCGCATGATGAACAATTTCATCAGTTCTACCAGGGTGATACCGGCCGGATAGCCTTCCGGGCACACCGGGACAGCCTGGACATCGCCTGGCGGGTACAGGGAAAGTCCCTGGATCGATCGGCCATGCTTTACGTGCTTGCATCCAACAGCGATGTCATAGAGACACGTCAATTGTCCCTGCCCGTTAGCCTATCCATAAATAGCTTTGCCGCCCGTTATGTGATCCGGACAAAAGGTTATCCCGACAGCATAACGGATAGCTATGCCATCAGCGCCAGACCTCCCCTGACTTTCGGCTCCGATCGCACCCGGGATTCCATCCATATTGTTGTAGACAACCCCTGGTCCATCCATTTCTGGTATACCCTTTCCGTGGACAGCCGGCGGCTCAGTGAAGGGTATTCGGACCGGCTGGACTATGCCGCTGCCACGGCTACCGGCAGACCCTACCTGTTAAGGGTTCAGTATATCTGGGGAGGAGAGGTCCGGCGCGAAGACAGATGGGTCCCTTTCAGGGAAAGGTCATTACAGATCGATATAAAAGAACCAGCCTTTGTCTACCCGGGACAGCAGGCTGCTATCAGCATCGGGGTCAAAGATGCCGATGGACGGCCGGTAGCTGATGCAGACCTGACAGCCTGGTCGCGGACGGCCAAATTTACCGGTAATGAGGAACCCGCCATTCCTTACTTCGGGAGACGCTACCGCTACAAACGTTCGTATGACTATATCACTACCCATCAGACCAACACCAGGGAGATTTCCGAACCCCTCCAGTGGCGGCGCTGGAGCCGGCAGCTGGGCCTGGACACCATCGAGTATTATAAATTCCTGAACCCGGCGAAACTCTATATCAACCAGGAGCCCGCAGCCGGCAACCTCACCCAGCTGGCCCCCTTCGTCAGCCGGAAAGGACAGCTCGAACCCGTTCAGCTGATCTATATCGATGAAAAACTGGTCTTCTTCAGCAAAAGCCAGCAATTGCCGCGTTACAGCTTCCCTCTTGAACCCGGAATACATTCCTTACGGCTACGGACAACCCATAATGAGATACGCCTCGACAGCTTCCGGACGAAGGGTGGCATGAAAACTTTTATCTGTATCAATGACGACACCGCCAATACAGCCATCCGCTTGATAAAGAAGCCGGATACGCTGACGGCCTCCGAAGAACAGCTGGTACGTTCTTCGATGTTGTTCATGGCAAACACATTCGATTACCATTTTGCAACGATCAGCCAGGGAAATCGTCATTACCTGCTGAACAGCCCGGGGACCCCCACCAGTAACAGCAGCTTTCTCGTCGGTCCGTTCAGCGACCAGCAGGCCGAGCTGCAGATGGCAGACCGTTACAAACAACCCTTTGACCCGGAAGGTGGGTTCCTGTTCGATGTCCAGCCGGGCCTGGTCAAAGAAAAACAATTGCCTTTCCCCTATCGCTTCCATACTATCGATCCCGGCATCATCCTCCCCGATCTGAAAGACCAGGTACTGACCCGCGCATTCACAGACAGCCTATGGCAGGACTTTATAGACAACCGCAGCGCAACACAGGACCTGTTCAGGAACCGGTATATCAATACTTACGGGGACGGAGTCCTGCACATCGGTGATGCGATCAATAAAGATGGCGCGCCGCTCTTTATCAAAAAGATCTTCCTTTTCCGTTATAACGACCCTGATTATATGCGGATCTATAAAGGCATGGACAGGGACCTGGGGCATATCGAGGAAGGCGTTTACAGACTGATGGTGCTTCTCAGGGGTGACGGTTATCTCATACGGGATAGTATCCGGGTGCAGCCCGAAGGCCTGAATTATTATGGGACCGCCTGCCTGCCTGTACAGGCGCCGGATTCCTTCAGCCGGCGGATCTCGGCGATGCTCCGGAAAATGGAGGAGGCCTATACTTACGCCAGCAGCTCGCAGGCCGGCTCGATGCAGCAGGTCTTTAACGAACGGTATTTGGATATTACCCGTTTCATGCAGCAGGTGACGGGGAAAGTGATGGATGACAAAGGAGTTGGGCTGATGGGCGTAACTGTAATGTTGAAAAACACCCGGCATGGCGTAACCACTGATCAATATGGGAACTTCACAATAAAGCTGCCGGAACACGGTACCCTTGTCTTTAGCTATATAGGTTTTGCCAGGCAGGAGAAGGAGGTCCATCCGGGCCAGGTCTATGCGGTAAAGTTACAGCCGGCCCGATATTCTCTCGACGAGGTGGTAGTGGTCGGTTATGGAACTGAAAAAAGAAAGGATCTCACCGGCAGTGTCAGCATGGCCCTCCAGGGAAGGGTCGCCGGTCTTGAGATCACCCAAAACACCAAAATAATGATCCGGGGAATATCCACTTTACACAGGAAGTCGCCCGGCTTCAGCAACCAGCAGGACCCATTGCCCGCCGACACCCTCGGGATCCCCTCCATCGGCGAACCGATGACCGGCAGTACCCTGCGCACTCATTTCCGCGACGACGCCTTCTGGCAGCCCCGGCTTCGTACCGACGCGAATGGTATGGCCACTTTTACCGTTGTATACCCGGACGATATCACCGACTGGAAGACATGTGCAGTGGCGATGACCGCCGACCGGCAGTCCGGTTCCGCGGCCGGGCATGTCCGGGCCTTCAAGCCACTCAGCGCCAGCCTTAGCCTTCCCAACTTTTTGGTGGAGGGCGACGAAGCCCATGTCATCGGGAAAGTGCTGAACTATACGCCGGATCCGGTCACCGTGGTGAGAACCTTTAGCATCAACGGAAAAACCACTGCCAGCAATACCTTCCCCCTGCTGAACTCCCATATCGACACGTTTACGGTTAAACCACAGGGCCCCGACTCGCTCCAGCTCCTATATAGCTTAAAAAAAGACGACTACCTCGACGGCGAACAGAGACCGATACCCGTTTATCCAACGGGTGTGAAGGAGACGCGCGGAACCTTTGCCGTACTGGAAGAAGACACCAGCCTCCGGCTGACCTTCGATACGGCGCTGGGGCCGGTACATGTCTACGCCAGTGCCTCTCTGTTGCCGGTAATGCTGGACGAGATCGAATCCCTCCAGTCCTACGAATACTTTTGTAATGAACAGGTGGCTTCGAAACTGATAGCTCTGTTACAAAAGAAAAAGATCTATATCCTCCTGCAAAAGGATTTCAAAGAGGATAAAAATATCAACGAGCTGATCAACCGGCTTTTAAAAGCCCGCAAAGGAGGCGCGCTATGGGGTTGGTGGCCGGATGGAGCCCCAACTGCCTGGATCTCCCTGCATGTCACCGATGCCCTGCTGATGGCGCAAAAAGAGGGATACAATTTCGCCCTGGATAAACAGCCTGTCATCGATTACCTGATCAATCAGGTAGAGACCGACCCCTACACCAGTGATGGCTTGTTCAGGATAAGGCTGTTGCAGCAACTAGGGGCTCATGCAACCTATAGTAAATACATAGATAGCCTGGAAAAGAGATTGGAAAATAAAACGTTATACGAAACATTACAGCTGCAGGAGCTGAGACAGGAAGCCGGGTTGCCCCTCCGCCTGGATACCCTGGTCACAAAGCGGCAGTATACTGCACTGGGCAATACGTATTGGGGCGAGGACAACATGACGTTGTTCAACAACGCCGTCCAGAATACCGTTCTGATGTACCGATTGTTACGTCGGGCAGGCGGATACTCCGGCATCCTGAAAAAGATAAGGGACTATTTGCTGGAGCAGCGTGGCCAGGGGCACTGGCGTAATACCTATGAATCCAGCCTGATCCTGGAAACCCTCTTACCCGATCTGTTGGATGCCGGTCAAACCCTGCAGGCATCGACTCTCCACCTCAACGGCCAGCGGATACCTTCTTTTCCATACCAGGCGCAGCTGCCGGCCGGCCAGCCGATGGACGTCAGAGAGTCGGGCAAGCTCCCGGTCTATTTCACCGCCTACCAGCAGTTCCAGAACAAGACTCCCGAAAAGGTCAGCGGGACCTTTGCCGTGAGCAGCTGGTTTGAGCAAAACGGCGTTGTCGTGAGTCGGCTCACCGCCGGGAAGCGGGTAACGCTGCAGGTTGAAGTGGACGTAAAAGGGGACGCCGACTATGTCCTGGTAGAGATTCCCATCCCTGCCGGATGTTCTTACGAGGGTAAAGAGCAAAGTTATGGTAGTCAGGAGGCTCACAGGGAATACTTCAAGGACAAATTGAGCATTTTTTCCCTCTTCCTGACGAAAGGACTGCACACCTTCAGCGTCTCCTTACTGCCGCGGTTCACCGGAGCCTATCATTTGAATCCGGCAACCGCCGAGTTGATGTATTTCCCGGTCCTTTATGGCCGGGAGGGCCTGCGGATGGTGCGGATCGAATAGCCCGATCTGGGTCACGCTTTACCCGTAAGGGGTGCTGCCAACTTGTCACATCCAATAGGTTTTTGACTTATCTTTGCGGTCTAAATGGAAAAGACAGATGTTGGAATCGTTGAGCACCAGGGTACACGATGAAAAACGCCAGGGAGAGACCTATGCGCCTCCTGCAGCAGAAGTTCGGGAATACAGGAAGAAGTTCTATATCGAAAGTTATGGCTGTGCGATGAATTTTTCGGACAGCGAGATCGTAGCATCCATTTTGAATGACAACGGCTTTGGAGCCACCGGCAACTATGCCGATGCCGACCTGGTATTGCTGAATACCTGTTCCATCCGGGAAAAGGCCGAGGCTACGGTACGCCAGCGCCTGCATCTTTTCCGGCAGGTAAAGCAAAGCCGCCCCGGGATGCTCATCGGCGTGCTGGGTTGTATGGCGGAGCGCCTGAAAGGCAAACTCCTTGAAGAAGAAAGACTGGTCGACCTCGTCATAGGCCCCGACGCCTACCGGACGCTGCCTGTTCTCATCGAAGAAGCGGAGACGGGGCAGAAAGGGGTCAATGTATTGCTCAGCCGGGACGAGACCTACGCGGACATCTCCCCTGTTCGTCTCGACAGCAATGGGATCACGGCCTTTGTCAGCATCATGCGTGGATGTAATAATATGTGCGCTTTTTGTGTCGTACCGTTTACAAGAGGACGCGAACGGAGCCGGGACGCGCTGTCCATCGTAAAAGAGTGCCAGGACCTCTTTGATAAAGGATACAGGGAAGTCACTTTGCTGGGACAAAACGTCGATAGCTATTACTGGATGGACGAAGCCGCCGGCCACCAGGTCACCTTCGCCCAGCTGCTTGAGAAAGTGGCGCAGATCGATCCCCTGCTGCTGGTGCGGTTCTCCACCTCTCATCCAAAGGATATCACCGATGATGTCCTGCACACGATCGCGCGGTATGAGAACATCTGCAACTATATCCACCTGCCGGTACAGAGCGGCAGCACGAGGGTACTGCAACTGATGAACAGGACCTATACCCGCGAGTGGTATATGGCAAAAATAGACCGGATCCTGTCGATCATCCCCGACTGTGGCCTGAGCACCGATATCATTGCCGGCTTCTGTACGGAAACGGAAGAGGACCACCAGGAGACCCTGAGCCTGATGTCCTATGCTAAATATGACATGAGCTATATGTTCTTTTATAGCGAACGCCCGGGTACGCTGGCTGCACGCCGTTATGCCGACGATGTGCCGGAGGACGTGAAGAGAAGAAGGCTGGACGAGATCGTCAAGCTGCAGAACAGGCTTTCGCTGGAGGGCAATAAAAGAGACATTGGTAAGACGTTCAAGATACTCATAGAAGGTGATTCAAAGAAAAGCGCTGCAGACTGGCGGGGCCGGAGCAGCCAGAACAAGACCGTAGTATTCCCAAAAGAAGGAAATTACAAAAAAGGAGACTACGCTTTAGTAAAGATCAACGATTGTACGGGAGCAACCTTGATAGGCCATGTGGTAAACGACGGGAAATTAAATTAAATCATTAAAACGGTTCCGGCTTCGGGCCGGAAATGGGTGGGCTTATGGAAATTCAATCAATCAAAAACCGATTTGGCATCATAGGCAATTCGCCTGCGCTGAACTTTGCCCTGCAGGTGGCCTCGCAGGTGGCCGGCACCGATCTCACGGTATTGATCAATGGAGAAAGCGGTGTAGGGAAAGAGGCCTTTTCGATGATCATTCATGCTCTCTCCGGTCGCAAACATAACCCCTTTATCGCCGTCAATACCGGGGCCATCCCTGAAGGCACCATCGATTCGGAGCTGTTTGGGCACGAGAAAGGTTCCTTTACCGGGGCTGTGGACTCCCGCAAAGGTTATTTCGAAACAGTCAACGGAGGAACCATCTTCCTCGATGAGATCGGCGAGATGCCCTTAGGGACACAGGCCCGTCTGCTGCGTGTGCTGGAAGCCGGAGAATTTATCCGGGTAGGCTCTTCAAAAGTTCAAAAGACCGATGTGCGGGTCATCGCCGCAACCAACAAGGACCTTCTCGAGCTGACAGATAAAGGTAAATTCCGGGAAGACTTATATTACCGGCTAAGTACCGTACCGATCCGGGTCCCCTCGCTTCGGGACAGGAAGGAAGACATTCCATTGTTATTCCGTAAGTTCGCCGTAGACTTTGCCGAGCGATACAAGACGGCGCCGGTGCAACTGGACGAAGAGGCGAAAAATCTGTTAATTAATTACGCCTGGCCGGGTAATGTCAGGGAATTGAAAAATATTGCAGAGCAGATCTCCGTTCTATCGGAAGACAAACACGTCACGGCTGCAGTGCTGAGACGGTTTATCCCCGAGACATCGGGTAACCGGCTGCCGATGGTCATCCCTACCCCTGGGATCAACTCCAACGGCAGCCCGGAGTTTTCCAACGAACGCGAGATACTTTATAAGCTTTTCTTTGATATGAAGAAGGACGTCACCGAGCTGAAGAAGATGTTCCTGGAGATCGTACAGAACCCGGCGCTGGCATCGACACAGCATTCGGCCTTTCTGAATGATCTGAAAGAGCTGAAGCCGGCCGAGATGTTCCAGCCCCCGGTCATCGCCGCAGGGCAGCCGATGGTCATCCACAATAACAGCAACGGACATGACGATATCCATCATCATGAGGAAGTGGAAGAATCGCTGAATATCATGGATAAGGAAAAGGAGCTGATCGTAAAGGCCTTGAAAAAACATAAGGGTAAACGTAAGGATGCGGCTTCCGACCTGGGCATCAGCGAAAGGACCTTATATCGTAAATTAAAAGAATACGACATTGATGAATAAATATATTTGCTTCATTCTGCTGTCTTTTCCATTGGTCTTTTCCTCCTGTAAGATCTATTCATTCAAAGATGTGTCGATCCCTGCGGATGTAAAGAGCATTCATATCGGCTATATCGAGAACAGGGCGCGACTGGTAAATCCACAGCTGGCGCCGCAGCTGAATGATAAGCTGAGACAAAAGATCAACAGCCAGGCGTCCAAGCTGGCTATCCTGCCGACCTCGGATGCCGACTATGACGTCAACGGCTGGGTATCCGACTACAGCTACTCCACGTCCGGTATCTCCAATCAGCAGGCTTCTAGTAACCGGCTGAGCGTTACCGTACATCTTGTTTTTAAGAACCATCTCGACCCCACGGGGAAAAAAGTGGCGCCGGCTGATTTTGAAGCCGATGTGACAAGGAATTTTGACTTCCCGGCTTCCCAGACCATCACCGATGCCGAGGCGAACCTGATACCGACCGTTGTCAGTAATATGACTGATGAAATCTTTAATAAGCTATTCTCCAACTGGTAGAAGAAAGTCTAATGAACTATCCCATGCAGCCTATCATCCAGCATCTTTTCCAGGTCTCCAGACTGGAAGACGTCTCCCGGCAGCGTCTGGAATCCTTTGTAGCGGAATACCCTTCTTTTGGCATCGGGCACTACCTGTTGTCGCGCAAGCTGCAGGCGGAAGGGGCTGAACGTTATGTTGAGGAGACGCAAAAGACAAACCTTTATTTTACCAATCCGTTCTGGCTGCAGCTGCTGCTGGAGAGTCCGCCCGATGGCGGAGCGCGGGTATCCGCGCCGGAGCCTATCGCACCTGCTGATGATCAGGAACGTATCGCACCTGCTGATGATCAGGAATGTATCGCACCAGCGGCCGAACCGGAGATCTTCGCAGCGTCGATGGAGACGGTAAAGGATACCATGGATAATGTGGTGGAGGAGTCCCTGTTTGCCGGGGCGGAGCCGGTTACATCCGGCGCCGAAGATCACGATCCTCCGCAATCGATGGTGTCGCTGGCGGAGGCCGTTGCGGCGGGGGAAGAACCCACGGCCGCCGAACAGCTGCTGCAAAGTATAGAGGAAGCAAAGGGCCTGAGAGGTTCTTTGCATAAGATGAACGAGGGGTTTACAACCGAACAACCTATAAAAGACGAAGAGGCTCCATTTGTGCTGGATGAAGAGGTGATGCCGGTGGCTGGTGCGCCAGAGTCGGAGTCAGTCGTCGCCGACGTGCCGAAAGCGACGCCGGGATCTATTGTTGCCGAGGAGCCGGAGCAAGCAACAATGCCGGAGACGACAGCGACCGAGGCTCCCGCGACGGCGCCAGAGCCTCCAGCGACCGAGGCCCCCGCGACGGCGCCAGAGCCTCCAGCGACTGAGGCCCCCGCAACGGCGCCGGAGCCGGCAGCGACCGAGGCCCCCGCGACGGCGCCGGAGCCGGCAGCGACCGAGGCTCCCGCGTCCATATCCTCGACGCTTGCGGCAGCCAGCTTAACCTTTACCACGCCGGTGCCTGCAGCCGAACAAACCTTTGTCTTTGAACCCTATCATACCATCGACTATTTCGCATCGCAGGGCATCAAACTGACCCTCGAGGAAAACCCAAGCGACCAGCTTGGAAAACAGCTGAAAAGCTTTACCGACTGGCTGAAGGTAATGCGCAGGCTGCCTCAAAAGGAAAGGGAGATCATCCCCGACCGCGCCGCGGAACAAACCGTGCAGACCATCGCAGCACATTCTGTAGTTGGAAGGGAGATCGTAACAGAGACCATGGCAGAGGTCCTGGCCAAACAGGGAATGCCCGACAGAGCCCGCGCCGTTTACGAGAAATTAAGTTTGCTCAATCCCGATAAAAGGGCTTATTTTGCAACCAAAATCGAACAATTAAATAGCCTTTAATATGATTCTCTTTGTGATCCTGATTATTCTTGCCTGTGTGATCCTCGGATTGATCGTTCTCGTGCAGAACCCCAAGGGGGGCGGCCTGGCAGGAAATGTAGGCGGCTTCAGCAACCAGCTGATGGGTGTCAAACAGACTACGGATGTCCTGGAAAAAGGAACCTGGGTCCTCGCCGCAGTAGTAGGTCTTTTGTGCCTGTTCTCTACAGTGTTCGTTCATTCCGGCACTACCCGTTCTACACCAGCCATCGAAAAGGTAAGTGTACCAAATCAGTCTCAGGCGCCTGCGAATCAAGCTCCTGTTACGCCCGGCAAGTAGTAAATAGTCGTTTTTTAAAATATTGGCCATCTCCCTGAAATTTGTTTACGGAGATGGCCGTTTTATTTATTTTCGGACCGAACAACCTAATTATATCCAATCAGATCACCTATGAAGAGATTCTTCTTAGTAGCGACCCTCCTTTTGGTTTTAGCCCTATCATTTGCCGCCTGGCGGGTGCTGGGCCCGGGCACAGCATTCAGCGGCGAGACATACAACCTGTACATCCGAACAGGCAGCAATTACGGAGAGGTTGTCGAACTCCTCGAAAAAGATACCGTACTGAAGAGTGCAACGGCCTTCAATTATATTGCCAAGCGGATGAATTACCCGTCAAATGTCAAGGCCGGCAAATATGAGATCAAAAAGGACATGAGCGTCCTGAATATCCTTCGGATGCTGCACAACGGGCGTCAGACACCGGTTAAGATCGTCATCACGAAATTCCGTACACCGGAAGGTTTCGCCTCGGCCGTAGGCAAAAAGATGGAATGCGATTCGGCAGCTATCGCGGCTTTCCTTCATAACAATGATTCTCTGAAAGAATTCGGGGTAGATTCCAATACCTTTATGGCCATAGTCCTGCCCAATACGTATACCTATTTCTGGAACAATACGCCCTCCGGCGTATTAAAGAAAATGTATACAGCGTATAAAGCCTGGTGGACACCCGCAAGGGTCAGCCAGGCCGAGGCCAAAGGGCTGACACCGGTAAAAGCCACTATCCTCGCTTCTATCGTAGAGGAAGAAACGAATGCGCAGGCAGACAAAGGGAAGATCGCCAGCGTGTATCTCAACCGGATGGCAAAAGGCATAAAGCTGGGGGCCGATCCGACGATCAAATACGCCATGCGGGACTTCGAGCTGCGCCGGATCTATGACAAATACCTGCAGATAGAGTCGCCTTACAACACCTACCTGCACGAAGGGCTCCCGCCCGGCCCGATCTGTACCCCTTCCGCCGCAACGCTGGAAGCAGTCCTGGCTGCGCCTGCTACCGATTATTTGTATTTTGTGGCAAAGCCGGATTTTTCAGGATATTCGAATTTCGCCGCCACTTATAAGGAGCATCTCCAATACGCAAAGGAATACCGGGAGGCGCTGGATAAGGAGATGAAGGCCAAAGAAGCAGCCGACAGCGCAAAAAAGAAAAAATAATCCTGTAGTCCAAGCGACAGGGAACTATGGTTTATGATCAAGTTAGAACGCAAACTATATAACAGCGCCCTTTTTCGTTTCCTCGAAGCCCGGAGCAAAAAGATCATTCTCCCGGGCTTTCAGGGTACTCCCCTGTTCGAGGTCATTTCCTTTTTCAACAACCAGGTAAAAAAAGTAGGGCTCAACGACCGGGCCCGCTCCATTGCGTTCAGCTTCCTGACGGCCATTCCCGCCGCCACTATCTTTATCTGTACGCTGATCCCGTATCTGCCCGTATCCAAACAGATCGAACGCCAAATGCTGCTCCTGACCAAAGATCTTACGCCTAACCAGAATACCTATTTGCTGGTGAGCCAGTTCCTCGAGGACTTCCTCGACAAACCGCGCGTGGGACTTCTGTCCTTTGGTTTCGTACTGGCTTTGTTCTATTCTTCCAATGCCATGATGGGCATCATGCGATCCTTCAACAAGTCACTTATTTACAATACCCGCCGCAACGCCCTCCAGACACGCTGGATGGCCATCAAGCTGACCACCCTGGTACTGATCATGGTCATTGCTTCGGTGACCATGCTGGTGACACAGGCGGAGCTCCTGCGAAGTCTTTTCAAATGGCTCAACATAAGCAGGAATAATCAGACCGCGCGTTTCTGGTTCCGAACCCTGCGCTGGGTCGTCATCATCCCTTTGTTCTACCTCGCTATCGCCTGTATCTACAAATACGGCCCCGCGGTTCATAAACGATGGAAGTTGTTCTCACCGGGCACCCTCCTGGCTACGTTCCTGACGATCTGCATCACCCTCGCCTTTTCCTACTGGGTCAACAAGTTCGGGAATTACAACAAGGTCTACGGCTCTATCGGGACCGTAATGATCCTGATGCTCCTGGTTTACTTTAACTCACTGGTATTATTGATTGGCTATGAATT
>DATJJA010000087.1:0-103848 GCA_035492595.1 Puia sp. | reverse complement strand
ATACCGGAGCGAGCCGCTCGGCGAAGCCTCCCTTATCAATGGTTCTATCGAAGTCACCCTGAACGATCGCCCTTCCGATCGCATCATCCTCAAACCAAAAGAAAAGCTCATCGTTCAAAATAACGGGACCATGAAAAAGGCTGCAACTCCCGACCCCTCTCCGTCAGATACTACCTCCCATAAAACGACCCGCTACTCCCTTACCAACCTGACCTATTTCCGCAATACCGCGGCGACCGTCGTTGAGACATCATGGGTCGAAAACAAGCTCGTATTTAGTGAAAAAGACTTTATCGACCTGTCCGGCCAGCTGGAAAGATGGTATGGTGTTCACATCCGGTTCGCCAACGACCGCGTGAAACACTACAATTTTACGGGATTCTTTGAGAAGGAAACCTTACCCGAGGCACTCGACGCCCTGAAGATGATCGAACAATTCAACTATAAGATCACAGATTCGACCGTATATATATATTAAACCAAATTAATTGTCGATGAAACACTTGAAAAAGCGGGAACCGCCATAAAGGTAATTCCCGCCACTTAACGCTTAAAGATCATATGCCGCCATCTCTGGTACAGATCGCGGCAATTATCAACCTTTAACTCAGTAAACATATGAAATTTTTTAAACACCCCAAAATGGGTGTAACGGCGAACCCATGGTTGCTCAAGTCCATAATAATCATGAAACTAACGCTAATTCTCTTATTATTTTTCAACTTCAATGTATGTGCAACCGCCTGGTCTCAGACAAGGGTTACCATCAACCTGAAGGCAGCCGACTTCAAGAAAATAATATCCACCATCGAGAAGCAAAGCATCTATCACTTTATCTACAGCGAACGGAAAATACCTGCACTCGGAAAGCTGGACATCAATGTCCAAAATGAAGAAGTGCCCCAGTTGCTGGACAACCTGATGGCCAACTCCGGCTTTAAATATAGCCTGCTTGCCAATCACCTCATCGTCATCACGAAGTCCAGTAACGAAACACCCATTACAGCCCCTCCATTCACAGGCAAGGTCCTTGATGAAAAGGGCCAGCCGCTCGTAGGTGCCTCCGTTCGCATAAAAGGCTCAAAGACCGGCACAAGCACCGATGCCAGCGGCTCCTTCACCCTCGAAGTACCGGATAACACAACGCTGATCATCAGCTATCTGGGATACGAGGACAAAGAGGTCGCAGCAAGTGGCACAGCGCCACTCAATATCAGCCTCAAGCTGGCTGCCAATAGCCTTAACGAAGCGGTAGTCGTCGGTTATGGAACGCAAAAGAAGGTCAACCTCACCGGCGCCATCGCCACCGTCAACGCAGAAAAGCTGGAAGGTCGCCCCATGGTCAACCTGGCCGACGGGCTGGAAGGACTCATCCCCAACCTGAATGTCAATCTCAATACCGGACAACCTGGCACCAAGGCGACTTTCAATGTCAGAGGTCTTACGACTGTAACCTACAATACAAACAACAACACCTACACATCGGCTTCGACCAGTCCCCTTATCCTGGTCGACGGAGTCTCCCGTGACCCGAATCTCATTGATCCCAACGACGTGGAAAGTGTAACCGTCCTGAAAGATGCAGCATCTTCCGCCATCTACGGCAGCCGCGCAGCCAATGGGGTTATGCTCATCACTACCAAGAGTGGCAAAAAGGGTCCCGCCCGCGTCTCCTACTCCGGAGCATATACCATCTCCAGGCCCACACAACTGGTAGACCAGGTCAACTCCGGCGATTATATCAGGATGTTCAATGAGGCCAATCGCAACGGCCTTCTTAGCGGAGGATATACAACCACACCATTTTCATCTACTGACTCTACTTTGGCCGCCGCCTATCGGGCCGACCCGGCTCACAACCCCGACGCCTATCAGGACCCGGCCAACCCCAAACGTTACAAATATGTAGGCAATACCGACTGGATCCACGTCCTCTACCCGGGCTGGGCTCCGCAACAGCAACACAATGTCTCCGTATCCGGAGGTCAGGAAAATACTACCTATCTCGCCAGTATGGGCTACTATCGCCAGGACGGTCTGGAAAAAACGGCCCACCAGACTTTCCAGCGATATACGCCATCCCTGAAGATCAACAGCGATGTCACAAAATGGATGACCCTTAACCTGTACATGTCTCTTACCCATGTTGACAATGATCAGCCCGCGACATCCCGGATCAACCAGGGCGGACCTACCAACGGTGGCTGGCTGGAATCAGGCTTACCCCCGATCATGCCCGTCCGTAATCCCGACGGCAATTTCGCCGGTCAGGGCAACTACTCCAATCCTGTAGCCATCAATACGCTCTCCGGCAGAGATAAAGATCAGCAGAACGATTTCTGGACGACCGGCCGCATCATTCTCAAACCCGTCAACCATTTGAATATCACGGCTGACTATACTTTCAACTCCTTCACCGAATTCGAAAAGGCCAACCTTATCCCCTTTAATGAATATGGTTACAACGGGGCCTTTCTCGATATCTTCCCCTGGACCAATCCATCACAGGTAACGGAGAACAGAAAGAACTACACGTATAAGGTCATCAATGCCTACGCCACCTATGAGAATACTTTTGCCAACGCGCATTATGTAAAGCTCCTTGCAGGCTACAACCAGGAATACAATCACTACACGACCAGCACTTCCCTGGCTAAAAACCTTATCGACCCCAATCTGCCGGCCATCGGAATCAACAACGACTCCAAACCCAGTGTCGGTGGAGTGGAAACCGAATCCGCCCTCATAGGCACCTTTGGCCGCATCAACTATGCCTATAAGAACAGATACCTGCTTGAGCTGGACGGACGTTACGACGGCAGCTCCAGGTTCCAGGCCGGTCATCAATATGTCTTCTCGCCCTCGGCCTCAGCCGGCTGGAACATCGCGGAAGAGTCCTTCATGGCTAATACAAGAGACGTCCTGAATGCACTGAAAATAAGAGTATCATACGGTCAGCTGCCCGATCAGTCGACGCCGCCCAACCAGGACCCATCCACGCGAAACCAATATCCTACCATCCCTGTTATGGCCGCAGGAACCATCCCCTACCTTATCAATGGCCAGCCAGCTATCACCGTGACCACGCCTGGTCTGATCTCGCCCCTTCAAACATGGGAAAAAGTTCAAACCAAAAATATAGGCCTGGACTACTCCTTCCTGCGTGACCGGCTCAACGGTAGCTTCGACTACTTCCAGAACAGGCTCAAAGACATCCTCGTGGCAGGAACACAGCTACCCGCTGTATTGGGAACAGCCTCACCTGCCGGCAATTTCGCCGACGCAAAAAGCAATGGATTCGAATTCAGCATCAACTGGCGGGACAGGATCTTAAACGACAAGCTCTCCTATAGCGTGACCTTTACCTGGGCCAACAATTCCAATACCGAGATCACCAGCTATCCGAATAATCCGACCAATCTCTTCAAGGCCAATGGCAATCCTGTCTTTTACAAAGGCGCTCATATCGGTGATATCTGGGGCTTCAAAAACCAGGGCTTCTATGCCACAGATGCACAGGCACAGGCTGTCAACAACTCCGCTCTCTCAGGATATAAATGGCTGGCCGGAGATATAAAATACCAGGACATCAATAAGGACGGTAAGATCGACTATGGCAACAATACCACATCCAGTCCGGGTGACCAGGTCATCGTCGGCAATACCACTCCGCACCAAAAGATCGGATTCAGCCTTAATCTGGGTTATAAAGGATTTGACTTCACTACCTTCCTGCAGGGTGTGCTTAAACAAGAATTCTATCCAAACGAATACGTCTTCTACGCCTTCCGGGATGATGAATACAGCATTCCTTCACAGTTCGCGACCAACTACTGGACACCGACGCATACCAACGCCTTTTTCCCGCGTTTACGATTCGCCGGAGGCGGTAACGAACAGGCCCAGGATAAATACATCCTCAATGCCGCTTATGTAAGGGTCAAGCAGCTGACGCTCGGATACACCCTGCCGGCAGCAATGACAAAAAGAATGAAGATCCAGCGCGTACGATTCTATATCACCGGTCAGAACCTGTTCACCTTTACACCACTGAACAAGAACTATGATCCGGAAGTACTCAGCTTCAACACCTATCCGCTCAACAAATCGATCTCGTTCGGCATCCAGGCCGGTCTGTAAACCTGATTTAATCAAGTTAATGATCAACAAAATGAAACTTAAACATACCATATTCATAACAGGTCTCATCGTGCTGGTCGCCAGCGCCTGTAAAAAGGATAGCTTCCTCAGACGCGCACCGCTCAGTGACATCAGTCCTCAAACTTTTTTCACCAACGAGACCGACCTGCAGCTTTACTGCAATCAGTATTACAAAGGACTGCCCGTACAGACTCTGCTTCGCGCAGACGACCAGTCCGACGACAAGGCCAACCAGACCCTCAACACCCTGCTCGCCGGCACTTACACCATTCCCACCAACGCCGATACGACCAATGACCTCATCGGAACCGGTTCCTATATCACACAGGGAGGTCTGATGAACGGCTCTGGAACCAACTGGTCCTTTGCCATCATCAGAAGCTGCAACTTCTTCCTCCTCAACTATCAAAAGGCTGCCATCAGCGACTCCATCAAAAATGTCTATGTCGGCGAAACGCTTTTCTTCAGGGCCAACGAATTCTGGAAAAAAGTAAAAGCCTTTGGTGATGTGCCCTATATCAACCAATACATCACCGACACCTCACAATCGTACCTCTACGGTCCAAGAATGCCACACCAACAGGTCATGGACTCCGTATTGAGCGACCTCAATTTTGCCATAGCCCACATCCCCGTTATACCTTCCCAATCCGGACGCATCACAAAATACGTGGCACTGGCCCTCAAAGCACGTATCTGTCTTTGGGAAGGCACCTATCGAAAATACTGGCCCAATGCCGGCGATCCCACTGTCTATCTGCAGGGCGCTGTTGACGCAGCAGAACAGTTGATGAATTCGGGCCAGTTCAGTCTCTACAGCACCGGCAACCCGGCTTCCGACTACTACAACCTGTTCATCCAGGAAGACCTCACCGCCATCAAAGAGACCATCCTTCCCATGCGGTATATCGCCTCCATCTCAATGAACGGTATCGACCGGTCGCTCGGCGAAGCAGGTGACGGATACAGCAAGGACTTCGTAAAGAACTACCTCTGCACAGATGGCTTGCCCATCTCTGCCAGCCCCTTGTATGAAACGGACACCACCTTCGACAGCGAGATCCAGAACCGCGATCCGCGGCTCAAACAAACCATCGCCACTCCAGGCTTTGATTTGCTCGCTGGAGATATCATCACCGTGCCCCGCATCGCTACGACTAATACCTCGACCGGCTACCAACCCATCAAAGGCCGTTCCAATAGCCTGGCTGCCTGGAATGCCAACGCTTCCACCTACGACTTCTTTATCTTCAGATACGCCGAGACCCTCCTTATCGAAGCCGAAGCAAAAGCCGAGTTGGGTCAATGTGATCAGAGCGTGCTGGACAAGACGATCAATCTCCTGCGCGACCGCGTCGGAATGCCCCACATGATCATCGCCAGCCTTCAAAAAGATCCCGCCTCCGACTTCCCTTCACTGCCTGTCCTGCTCGACGAAATACGCCGGGAAAGAAGGGTCGAGCTCGCCTCCGATGGCTTCCGCTTCGATGACCTCCACCGCTGGCACGTTGGTACGCTCATCAACAATCCCGAGACCATCCTCGGCATCAGGCTAACACCTGCTTATCGTACCAAATATACCTACGACATCAGTGGAGTGGTCGTTGATGCCAACGGCTATGTCAGGGTATATCCAAGCATTACTACCCGCGCCTGGGATGACAAAATGTATCTCTATCCTGTACCTACACAGGAACTGACGCTTAATCCGAATCTTAAGCAGAACCCGGGTTGGTAACATACTATCTTCCGAACGAAAAAGCCGTTTCATGATTCGAAACGGCTTTTTCGTTTTTTACCATTTGGTAATCGACAGCCCGCGGCGCCTGCCGAACTTTGTATCATCAAAAAAATTAGTCATGGAAAATCAAAACAAGCCCGGCGCTTCTACCAGCAAAGGCAATTCTCAACCCGTCCCTACTCTCGCAGGTAAAAAAGTGATCATCCTGGGCGGCACTTCCGGTATCGGCTTTGCAACCGCAAAAGCCGTTGCAGCAGAAGGCGCAATAGTGACCATCGTTTCCAGCAACCAGCAACGTATCGATCAGGCCCTGCAACAGCTGCCAGCCGGCAGTCAGGGTCATGTAGTCGACCTGGCCCACGAGCAAAACATCAGCTCCTTCTTTGATCGAAAAGCCAGCTTTGACCATCTGGTCTACTGCGCCGGCGAAAACCTCCGCCTCTCCCCTATCGCAGATACTGACATCGACCAGGCACGCCAGTTCCTGACCATACGCTTCTGGGGAGCGTACGCCGCAGTTAAATACGGCGCAAAATTTATCAATCCCGGCGGCTCTATCTGCCTGACAGGTGGCAACGCCGGTCTCCGCCCCGGTAAAGGCTGGACCATCGCCTCCAGCATCTGCGGCGCCATGGAAGGCCTGACCCGCGCGCTGGCCGTTGAACTGGCGCCCCTCCGCGTAAATGTTGTCACCCCCGGCGTAGTCCGCACCAACCTCTGGAATGGTATGCCCGAAGCCGATCGTGAAAACTACTTCAAGGCATATTCTGATTCCGTATTGGTCCGTCGCGTCGGTGAAGCCGAAGACATCGCACAAACATTCGTCTACCTGATGAAACAAGGTTATACTACCGGGCAGGCGCTGGTCGTAGACGGCGGAGCCGTATTGGTTTAATCCGCCAATTCGCTTAAGTTCGCAGATAAAAACTGAGCAATCCCATATCCAGACATCGTTTTATTCTCACCACCGCAGCAGGCAGTATTGGTTTGGCAGCCAGCCGGACCAATCTGACCTTCCTGTGGCACGACAAAGATCCCAGCCATTTTCAATTCTCAAAAACCACCCAGTCATCCGTCCTGAACGGCGCCACCGGCAATCCCTGCTTATTAAATAAATTCCCGATACCCGCATTACTGAATTGATACCGCACGGCAACCGGCTTCTTCACCGGTTTAGCCGACACCGTTATCCTGCTCCCCGAGATTTTGATCTGCGCCGGATAAAATACGCCGTCCGAACCCGCAATAAACAACTCCTTTACCTCCGGCCCTCTGACGACAAGACCATCCCCCGCATCTGAGAAACTCAACACGGCCTTGTCCCCCTCCACCTGCATCGTTCGATACGTCGGATTCCTGTAAACTACGTCCTTCCTGTGATAGGTTTCCGCCAAAGCCCATCCCGCCAGCCGCAACCCGACATCGTGCTTATTCTTAGGATGAATATCAGTTGTGTCTTCGACCAGGTCGCTGATCACCACCATCCCGGTATTCTCGAGTCCTTCGCACTTTGCCTCCTGTTCCCGCAACACACTACCCTGATCTTTTACTTTATAGGTATACGGAGCTATTTGCACATAGTAAAAAGAAAGAGGCTTGCTCCATGCCTTGCGCCAGGAAGCGATCATTGTCGTCAACATCCTCGCGTAATTCGACGGCGCCTCCGTATTGCTTTCTCCCTGGTACCACAGGACCCCTGCGGCAGAGAAGGAGGTCAGCGGCGCTATCATTGCGTTGTAACAATATCCCGGCGTATAAGGCCAGCCGTCCTTAGGCTCTTGTTTTGCCGCCATATTTTTCAGGCTGCTGTCGCCATTCACCAGGTCAGCCGGTGTCCATACCTCTGCCGGCGTTCCGCCCCACGCTGCCTGGATCAGGCCGATCGGAACATTCAACTCCTTATTCAATTTCTTTCCAAAAAAATAACCCACCGCGCTAAATTTTTTTAGCGTATTCGAATCGCAGACCATCCACTGTGCATTGCAATCGTCCTGCGGATAAGCAGCAGTGGTTTTTGGCACCTGGAAGAATCGGATGTTCGCATTACTGCAAACCGGAAGCTCCTCCTTCACATCCGGCAAACCCCAGGTCTCACACATCTCCATGTTGGACTGACCCGAACAAATCCAAACCTCTCCGATCAACACATTTTCCAACACGATCCGGTTACTTGCTTTTACTTCGATGGTATAAGGTCCCCCCGCTACAGGCGTAGGAAGCAGCACTTGCCATTTGCCGTCCCGGGTGCCCTTTACTGTATCCGTCCGATGATCCCACGACGTAGTAATAAAAATACGCTCTCCCGGTTCGCTCCAGCCCCAGAACTTTACGTTCGACTGCTGCTGTAAGACCATATTACTCGTTAGTACCGCCGGAAGCCGTACTGCCGCCCGGACACCGATTATGGTAAAAAGACAAAGGAAAAGCAAACAACTTTTTCTCATGATGAACGATTTACTGGTAAAAATGGAATAAATTTATCGACTACCAAAATTTCGTACATGTTACAAAAACTACACTGCCGTTGCGCTGTCTTCTTAGCCTTAATTTCCCTTGGTCAGACAGATCAGGGTTTCAGCCAGGGCCGTAGCCGGGGCCAGCAAGGCGGCAGCCAGGAAACACCCGCCCTGCTAAAAGATGCAGTCATCGACAACATCGTAAAGGAAGAAACCAATAACTCACAGCTGCAGCAGCTGGCCCACGAGCTGTTTGACGGCATCGGGCCACGCCTGGTCGGTACGCCTCAAATGGAAAAAGCGGGCGAATGGGCCGTTGCAAAATATACCGGCTGGGGCATCACAGCCAGAAACGAACAATGGGGCCAGTGGCACGGCTGGGAAAGAGGCATCTCTCATATCGATATGGTCTACCCGCGGATAAAATCCCTGGAAGGAACACAGCTGGCCTGGAGCCCCGGTATGGGTGATAAAACCATCATATCCGAACTGGTCATCCTGCCCGACCTGGAAGACTCCCTTGCCTTCCAGAAATGGCTGCCCGCCGTCAAAGGCAAGTTTGTCATGGTCTCCATGCTGCAACCCACCGGCCGCCCCGATTACAACTGGCAGGAATTTGCCACAAAAGAATCTTTCGAAAAAATGAAAAAAGAACGTACCGCCCTGCAGGAAGCCTGGGCAGCACGTATAACTAAAACAGGATATACCACAAAGACCCTTCCGCTTGCACTCGAAAAAGCAGGCGCCGCAGGCATCGTCGGCAACAACTGGTCGGCCGGCTTCGGCGTAGACAAGATCTTTGGCGCCTATACAAAGAAGATCCCAACCATCGACATCGCCCTGGAAGACTATGGCCTGCTCTACCGGCTCACCGAATCCGGAGACAAACCAAAGATCAGCGTACACACGGAAGCAAAAGAAAGAGGTGTCGTTCCCACCTTCAATACCATCGCAGAAATAAAGGGCAGCGAAAAACCGGATGAATATGTCATCCTCTCCGCCCACTTCGACTCCTGGGATGGCGGCACCGGGGCCACCGACAACGGTACCGGAACGCTGACAATGATGGAAGCCATGCGTATCCTCAAACTCGTATATCCCAACCCCAAACGCACCATTCTCGTAGGTCATTGGGGCAGCGAAGAAGAAGGCCTCAACGGATCACGCGCTTTCGTCGAAGACCATCCGGAGATCGTCAAAAATATCCAGGCAGTCTTCAACCAGGACAATGGCACAGGAAGGGTCGCCAACCTCTCCGGTCAGGGTCTGCTCAACTCTTATGACTACCTGACCCGCTGGCTGTCGAAGGTTCCTTCCGGTATCCGGGACTCCATAAAAACCACTTTCCCCGGCACACCCGGCGGCGGCGGATCAGACTTCGCCTCTTTCCTGGCCGTCGGAGCACCAGCCTTTTCGCTGAGCTCGCTCAACTGGTCCTACGGAACATATACCTGGCATACCAACCGCGACACCTACGATAAGATCGTCTTCGATGACCTGCGCAACAATGCCATCCTGGTCGCAGCACTCGCCTATATGGCCAGTGAAGACCCCACCACCACATCCCGGGAAAAGAGCGTCCTGCCGATAAACCTTCGGACCGGGGAACAAACCAAATGGCCTGTACAAACAAAGGCCATTCGCAAAGGCGGACTGGACTAACATCGATCTGCTCACTAAGTTTTTTGTTGGCGGCATCGGCTCAACATTCGGCTTACCCCGTCGTTTAGCAGGCAAAACAATGAATTATGAGTGCACAGTCAACATCGGGTTCTTTAAACGGTCAACGTATCATATTCCTGGGAGGCAGTTCAGGTCTGGGCCTGGCAACAGCCAAAGCCGCTGTGTCGGAAGGCGCACAGGTGGTCATAGTTTCCAGCCGGCTGGATTCGATCCGGGCCGCGCTGGCAGAACTACCGGAAAAAAGTGAAGGACATGTCGTCGATCTGACTCAGGAAGAACAGATAAAGACTTTTTTCCACCAGGCGGGTTCTTTCGATCACCTGGTATTTACGGCCGGAGAAACCCTGCTGATCGGCCACCTGAAGGATACAGCCATTGACGATGCAAAAAAATTCTTCGGGCTGCGTTTCTGGGGGATGGTCACTGCCGTAAAATATGCGATCCCCCATTTAAAACCCGGAGGCTCCATCATCCTGACAGGTGGCACCGCCAGCATCAGACCTTTTCCAGGCTGGTCCATTGGCGCGGGCGTACTTGCTGCCGTAGAAGGGTTCATGCGGGCGATGGCCGTGGAACTGGCTCCTATCCGCGTCAATATGGTCACCCCCGGCGTCGTTAAAACTAATCTCTGGTCAAATATGTCCGAAACCGACAGAGAGAACTTTTACCACAATATCGGTCAGGCCATGCTGTTAAAACGGGTTGGGGAGCCGGAAGATATTGCCAGGACCTACCTCTACCTGTTAACCCAAAGCTGGAGCACCGGCCAGGTGATTGTTGTCGATGGTGGAGCGACATTGGTATAAAAGAAAAAGACCTGCAGGTGATCACCTGGCCTCCCTGATGACCACCTGCAGGCTTAATATTCAATTCCTGGGATCACATTCATTTCCTGCGATCGCCGTCGCCTCTAAATCCGCATTGGCGCTCGCCGTCATCACTCGATCGGAAATCGGTATTGACACCCGCCATCCCGTTTAATAAAATTTCGGCAGCGGTAATAAGGCCGTATTCTGTCGCTGATGCCAATATGGGTAAACAGGCTCTACATCGCTGGCGGCATCCAGCCGTTTGATCTGATCCACCGTTAGACTCCAGCCAACAGCGCCAAAATTCTCCTGTAACTGTTTTTCATTCCTCGCCCCTATAACGACGTTCACTACTGTCGGACGCTGCAGCAGCCAGTTCAGCGCTACCTGCGCCACCGTTTTGCCCGTCTCTTCCGCAATAGAATCCAGTTCATCCACAACGGCAAACAGCAGATCGTCCGGTATCGCAGGCCCATGTGATCCGCCCTGGCTAAGCCGCGACTCAGCCGGCATCGGGTTGTCTCTCCTGAATTTTCCGCTGAGCCGGCCCATCGCCAGCGGACTCCATACGATAGTCCCTACATTCTGATCCAAACCCAGCGGCATCAGCTCCCACTCGAATTCCCGGGTCAGCAAAGAATAATAAGCCTGGTGACCGACATAACGCGCCCAGCCATAACGCTCAGACACAGAAAGCGACTTCATCAGATGCCAGCCTGAAAAATTGGAACAGGCGATATACCTGATCTTCCCGCTCGTGACCAGGTCGTCCAGCGCCCGAAGGGTCTCCTCCACCGGTGTCACGCCGTCAAATCCATGCATGTGATAAATATCGATGTGGTCCGTCTGCAGTCGCTCCAGGCTGTCTTCGCAGGCCCTGATCAGGTTGTATCGGGATGAACTATAGTCATTGGGTCTGTCACTCATCGGAAAAGTCGCCTTCGTGGAGATCAGCACCCTGTTACGCAGCCCCTTGAGCGCACCACCCAATATCTCTTCCGACATCCCCCGGGAATAGACATTGGCAGTATCAAATAAATTTACGCCCGCATCCAGGCAAAGATTGACCATCCGCGTAGCCTCATCTCCCTCTGTGCTACCCCAGGCCTTAAAGAAGGCATTTCCACCCCCAAAAGTGGCTGTGCCAAAACTCAATACGGGCACTTTCAGACCCGACGCTCCTAATGTCCTGTATTCCATGATTTTTTCTTTTTGTAAAAATTACGCCAATTATCCATTATCCCCAACTGCATCGCACCGGCAAATTCCTCCAATAACTAAAAACCCTACAAAAGGTTGCCCAATCTTTCATTTTTTGTCCGAACGATTTGTTGCTAAATTGCGGCTCTCATGTTATCCGATCCACATAACCCGGTCTTCCAGCTGGCGGTTCAATTTGTCAATCAAACCGCAAGGCCTATCTTTTTGACCGGCCGGGCGGGTACGGGCAAGACAACCTTCCTGAAATTCATCCGCGAGAACAGCTTTAAAAAAATGGCTGTCGTCGCTCCCACCGGGGTAGCAGCCATCAACGCTGGCGGCACGACCCTGCATTCTTTTTTTCAGCTCCCCTTCGGTCCTTTCGTCCCGACACCCCAGTACGGATGGAATCCCGAAGGGCCGGGTTTTTCGGACCCCAATAGCCTGTTCAAGAACATCCGCTTCAATGCCAGTAAAAGAGAACTCCTGCAGGAACTGGAACTGCTCATCATCGACGAGATCAGCATGGTCAGAGCCGACATGCTCGATGCAGTGGATGCCGTCCTCCGCCACTTCCGGCAACAACCCCTCGCCCCCTTCGGTGGCTTACAGGTACTTTATATCGGCGACCTCTATCAATTGCCGCCCGTCGTCTCCAAAGAAGAATGGAACTTATTACAGCATCACTACGCCAGCCCATTCTTCTTCGATGCCCACGTCACCCGGCAGTCCCCGCCCGTTTATCTCGAGCTGAATAAGATCTACCGGCAGAATGAAGCCGAATTTATCCGGCTGCTCAACAATATCCGCAATAACAGGATGGAGCCCGAAGACCTGGAGAAACTACACGACTACTATCAGCCGGAGTTCATCCCGTCAAAGCGGGACAACTATATTACCCTGACCTCTCACAATGTCAAAGCAGACAGCATCAACCGGGAAGAACTGGACAAGCTGAAAGGTCGCTCTGTTGCCTTCGAGGCCAGCGTCACCGGTGAATTCAACGACAAAGCCTTTCCGGCAGAAAAGACCCTCACCCTCAAAGAAGGTGCCCAGGTCATGCTTATTAAGAACGATAAGGGAGAAACAAGACGGTATTACAACGGCAAGATCGGCACCGTAAAAAAAATAGCGGACGACAGGCTGACCCTGGTCTTCCCCGACGAACCCGACGAGCTCGTCCTTGAAAAGGAGACCTGGAAGAACATCCGCTATCAATACAACAAAGAGCTGGACCAGGTAGAAGAAGAAGAGCTGGGCACATTCCGCCAATACCCCATCCGTCTCGCATGGGCGATAACCATTCACAAAAGCCAGGGTCTCACATTTGAAAAAGCAGTCATCGACGCGGGCGCCTCTTTCGCGCCAGGACAGGTCTATGTGGCGCTTAGCCGGCTTACAAAACTGGAAGGGCTCGTGCTGCGCTCGCGCATACAGTCAAATTCAATCAGTACCGACCCACGCGTCGTAGCTTATATGGAGGCCCAGCTGCCGGAACAGCTGGCAGAACAACAGCTGGAACACGAACAGCTGACCTATATCACCGACTCCCTGCGCAGGACCTTTCAATGGTCACGCCTGGTCGGGCAGCAGCAGGATCATCACGCAGGCTATGCACACCGGCAGATCCCGGGCAAGATAGCCGCGATAGAATGGAGTAAGAAATGCCTCGACAACGTCCTTGCACAACAGGAGGTTGCCCAAAAATTCTCCCGCCAGCTGGAAACCCTGTTACCGGGCGCGGAAGCCGACGGCTACCAGCAGCTACAGCAGCGAACCACCGCCGCCGCCGCATACTTCTCCCGGGTCTTACAGGAAGACATCATTGATCCCCTCCAACAGCACATCGCAGAAATGCGCACCAGTAAAAAAGCAAAAAAATACCTCCAGGACCTGCAAACGCTCAAATTGGTCTTCACCCGTAAAAAACAACAGGTGGAAGATGCAGACAAGCTGGTCTCCGGGCTGCAAAAGGGGATCGATACGACCCGCTTATTATCCGGTCTCCAGGAAGACCGGCAAAGCAGACAGGCAGCAGCCGAAGTAGAAGCCGAACAGGAAGCCGGACCAAAAACTTCCGGCAAACCACAAAAAGGAGATACCAACAGGACCACCCTCCGGCTTTATAAGGAAGGCACCTCCATTACCGAAATAGCGACCTTACGCAACCTCACCCAAAGCACAGTTGAAAGTCACCTCGCTTCGTTTATCCCTACCGGGGAGATAGATCTAAAGGATCTGGTGCCCGAACACAAGATCGAATCCATCCTCACTGCCATAAAGTCCATAGGCGGGTCCTCACTGGGACCTATAAAAAGCAAGCTGGGCGAAGACTACTCCTTCGGCGAGATAAGAGCCGTGCTCACCTGGTCCAAATTCAACACCTCCTCCAACTGATCCCGGTCACCACCCCCACCCATCTTCCCCAATCCTTTCTATACCTTACCGCTCAACCGCCCGTTGCCCAATCCCTACTCGGTTCTAAGGCTTTTCACCGGATTGGCTATTGCCACCTTCACCGCCTGAAAGCTCACCGTCAACAAGGCTATGAACAACGCCAGCACACCCGCCAGCAAAAACACCCACCACTCCAATTGGATATGATAGGCAAAATCCTGCAGCCACAAATGCATGGCCCACCAGGCAAGCGGTGTCGCCAGTAAAAAAGCCACCAGGACCAGCTGCAAAAAGTCTTTTGAAAGCAGCGTAAACAAGGTCCCCATCTTCGCTCCCAATACCTTGCGGATACCAAACTCCTTTGTACGCTGCTCAGCCGTGAACATCGCCAGCCCCAACAATCCCAGACAGGAGATAAAAATAGCCAGCCCTGCAAAACAATTGGACAGGCTATGGACAATAGACTCGCTCTTATAGAGATCACGATACTCGTCATCGGTAAACCGGTAAGTAAAAGGGAATCGCGGATTCAACTCATGACACAAGACCTCCAGCCGACTCAGCACTTCTTTGGTCTGCCCCGCCTTGATCCGGACCAGCGCCAGACCGTAAGTCTCCTGCTCGCCAAAACGGATGATCAGGGGCTTTATCGGCTCGTGTAACGAATTGAAATGAAAATTCTTTATCACACCCACGATCGTACCCTTCTTCTGCCAGAAAGTAAGGCGCTTGCCTACTGCCTCCTTATTCTTAAAACCCATTCTCCTCATTGCCTCCTCGTTCAACAGATAACCAACAGAATCCGTCGGATACTCTGCGGAAAGCTCCCTCCCCGCAACCATCTGAAGCTTCATCGTCTTTACCAGTTCATACCCTGCAGAGAGCTGCGTGAACATGATCGTATTATTGGGATCCTTTCCATCCCAATCGACCCCGCTCGTCCCGTTCTCAATATCCGTAGGCATCTGGCTGACTCGCGAAACATCCCCCACGCCTTTGATCCGAAGCGCCTGCTCCTTGAATAATTTATACTTCCCCGTGAGATCACCTTCGAGAGGAATAGAAACAAGATTATCCCGGTCATACCCAAGATTGATGGACTGCACATAATTGACCTGCCCCGAAACGACAATGGTCCCGACGATCAGCACGATCGAAAGCACAAACTGGAACACCACCAACCCCTTCCTGAACCAGGCCGCCCCTGCGCTGAACTTCATAGTCCCCTTCAATACGCGTATCGGCTGAAAAGAAGAAAGGAACAGCGCCGGATAGCTGCCCGAAAGCGCCCCCGTCACCAGCGTAAGAGCCGCAAGGCTCAGCCAGAAAGAAGAGGAGCCGTAAGGGAAGGAAATGGACTTTCCCGTCATATGATTAAAAGCAGGCAACACTAGCAGCACGATGGCCAGCGCAAGGATCACCGAGAACATCGAAAGCAGAACCGCCTCCCCGATGAACTGCCGGATCAGGGCCGGACGAACCGCACCCACTACCTTGCGGATGCCTATCTCCTTGGCCCGTTTTACCGACCTTGCCGTGGTCAGATTCATAAAATTGATACAGGCGATCAGCAAAATAAAAATAGCGACCACACTAAAAAGCCGTACATACTCGATCCGTCCGCCTTCTATCTGCCCGTTCTTAAAATTCGAATGCAGGTAAATATCCCCAAACCGCGCCATACCCAGCTCGATGCGAAAACTCTTGCTTTGATCTTTATTGTAAGTATCCAGGAAATGCGTTAGCTTCTTTGTCACCAGTGCTGGATTGGCATCTTTGCGTAAAAGGATCAGGGTATGCGGACCATTATTGCCCCAGTCTTTGGCCCAGGTATTATCATCGAGAAAAGACTTCCAGTTGACGAGATAATCGAACTTATCGGATGTATTCTCGGGCAGGTTCTCAAAAACAGCCGTGACCGTAAAGTCCTTCCTGTTCTCAAAACGGATCGTCTTATTGATAGCCGCCTGCGGACTGCCAAAAAAATCCGTGGCCATCTTCCTGGAAATGGCAATGCTCACCGGAGTGGCGAGAGCCGTAGCTGCCTTCCCTTCCAGAACGGGATAACTGAACATTCCGAAAAAATCAGCTCCGGCGCTGCTCCCCTGTTCCTTGAGGATCTTATCCCCCACCTGGAACGTGTTTTTATCCTTCCACGTAAACCCGGCAGCCATCTCCACCTCCGGCAACACTTTTTTCAGCTCATCCGCCAGGACCCCGGGCGTAAAAAAACCGGACTCTATCTTTCCATCATAATACTGCCGCTCATAAATGCTAAACAACCGGTCCCCATTCGCATGGAAGCCATCTACACTCTTTTCGTCCCTGATCCAGAGCAGGATCAGCAGACTACAGGTCATCCCCATGGCAAGACCAAAAATATTGAGGAAGCTATATCCTTTTTGCTTCCAAAGACTACGAAGGGCTACCTTAAAGAAGTTTTTCAGCATAAGAGTTCATTTGCAGTTTATTATCCCCGTCCAATCGCGACGCTGCCGCAGCCCCGCCATCAGCCACATCCCCCAAACCAAAGAACAAGACGCCAAAATAAATCCCATGTTGCACCCTGGCCCTTGCTGATCAACCTCAAAAGCTCCCGACTGACCTCATTTTAACATTTGTATAACAATTATTCCAAAGTACCGGTAAAACTATTTCGTTTGAGAAAAGTCCAATCACTTACAAATACACCTAATATTATGAGACGCATTTTCACCGTGATCCTTTGTTTTACTTCCGTATCTTTTTTAGTTAGTTGTAGCAGTTCGAAAATGTCCCGGAATAACTTTGTCCCCTTTACTAAGGACCTGAAACAAAAATTGGAAAAGGAAAATATTGATCTTAAGCAGGTACAGTTCTACGTAGACCAGAAACTGATCCTCAACAGAAATCTCGGAGATCAAAAATTAGCCGTCAGTTCCGGCGTCGTAAAGATGGAAAACGGAAAATACGTCAATGAAGTGATCGTACCCTCCTTTACCCCTGGCGTGTTCGAAGGCAGCGAAGGAGAAAGACTGCTCATAAATTTCGAAAAAGGAAATAATAACCTGGCCTTCGGCCCGGGCAGTGGTTATACATTCAACGATTATGTGTTATATGGTACAGAATGGAAGAATGGCACCTGCGCGGTGACCTATGACTCCAACAAGTTCCGCGCCCGTTGCGCCAGCTGCCAGGACGTAGCCTCGGCAACCCTCGTCATCCGCAAAAAGGTCGCAGATAAATGGGAACATAAATCCAGAACGCTAAAAGGCAGAACAGTAGAAAAATAATTGTTGATCCCATCCATCCCGTGGTCCGCTGTCGGCGGCACGGGATTTTTCCGCCGCAACTGGCCCATTGCCCCTACCAGGCTCCACCGCCTATTCACTCCCTCCATTAACCAGTTCCTCCAGCAATTCGACCTTGCCCTCACAGACAGACAGCGTCTTGACAGATGAAGGGTTAACGATCTTCACAAGATAAAAGGTCTTTTCCCCATCCGTGATCTCCGTAACCACTTCTATCCCAAAACCAGGGTATTTCTTCCTGACTACCTCCGCTGGGCCGCCCGGCATTTTCGTCCCCCCATAATACTTCAGGGAATATAAATAGCTACCGCGAAGATCAAAATAGGCCTGATGACGCAGGGCATCCTGCACAAAAGAGACCTGGTACCCCTCAGCTGACTTAAACCAATACTCACCCGTCGTACCCGTAGGAAACAACCGGTGGAAACGCCGGTAAGCATGAATATTGATCTCATTTAGCGGAACATTACAGGAAATGCTGTTTTCCGGGTCGTTGTATGTGTAGACAGCTTGGGCGATCTGATGTTGAGCGTTGGTAAAACAGGGCGCCAGGACCAGTCCCAGGACCCAAATACGTAGGAGTAGGCAAGCTTTCATATTTAATCGTTTTCTTATTTAAGTTAACAATTAATTAATATTCGAGCAAATATATTATTCCTTAACTTAATTGGTTTTTTTCGACCTCCGTTCGTCTCCATTTAAATTTCCCGATCTTTACCTTTCTGATTGACCTAACAGAACCATGGCCAAAAAAAGGACCCCGAAATTATTAGCGGGCTATACGCGTCATAACAAAGTACGCCTGGTCCACGGGGGGAAAGATTATTTCTCCACCCTTGTACAAATGATCGACGACGCCAGGACATCGATCCACTTACAGACTTATATATTCGACGGTGACGAGACCGGCCGGATGGTCTCCAATGCGCTGATCCGGGCCGCCCATCGCCAGGTGCAGATCTTCATCCTGCTCGATGGATACGCTTCCCAGCACCTCTCCAAAAATATTATCCGCGAATGGAAAGACGCGGGGATCCGTTTCCGCTGGTTCTGGCCACTCCTGAAAAGCCGCCACTTCTACCTGGGAAGGAGATTACATCATAAAGTGATAGTAGTAGATGCCGCTTTGGGCATGGCAGGAGGAATCAATATCAGTGACCGTTATAATGACATCGGCGGGAAAAAAGCCTGGCTTGACAGGGCCCTGTTCGTAGAAGGACAGGCAGCCCTCAAATTGCATATCGTCTGCCGGGATATGTGGATGCGGGCATGGTGGAAGAAACAGCTCCCGGCGGAAGACGATAAAATCGAATGGGTGAAAGGCGTCGTCCCGCAGGAAGAATGCCTGGTCAGAGTTCGACGCAATGACTGGGTCCAGGCCAAGAACGAAATATCCCGCAGTTACGTGGAAATGTTCCGCCACGCACAATCAAGGGTCATCGTCCTGTCGAGTTATTTTTTACCCGGCTCCATCCTGCGCAAACAGATGATGCAGGCATCCAAAAGAGGCGTGGTCATAAAGATCATCGTAGGCAGCATATCGGACGTAAAAGTCGCCCGGCTGGCTGAACAATATATGTACCACTGGCTCTTTAAGAACAAAATGCAGGTCTACGAATATCAGGATACTATCTTACACGGTAAGATGGCCACCTATGATGGGGTGTGGATGACCGACGGTTCCTATAATGTCAACCGGATCAGCGCCTATGCCAGCGTTGAATTGAATATGGATGTGCGCAACGATGCCTTTGCCGCCCAGGTGGAAAAAGAGCTGGATGAGATCCTCCGCAACCACTGTGTACAGATCACCGAAGAAAATTACCTTCGGCGTCATGGCATCTTTCAACGCTTCCTGCAGCGACTGGCCTACGAATCCATCCGCCTCATCTTCTTTATCTTTACCTTTTATTTTAAACAGGAAAAAGAATCCGGCGTACGCTAATTCCCCCTTATCCGATGGATAAAGATCCGTATCGTCTGCCCATTCCAACCATTCATCCGCCCCCGCTGAACAACGACCGCATTCTCCCCCGGATACTGTAGAAAATAATGAAACACGAACCGGGCCTTCGGATTAGCCCATCCCCTCATCTCCCCAAACCGCAGATCGTTAAATACAAGCGTATCCCCCCACTGCTCAACTGTATAATACCCCTGGGAAAAACGCAAAAGATACCCCACGTCCTCCTGCCCCCTAAAAGGCTTCAACAACGAGTCATTACGCGGTAAAAACCGAAAATGCGTAGCCTGGTGATCGAACATCGATCTATAGCCGGTATGAAAACCTCCGCTGTCCTCCGCCACAATATACCAAAGCCAGTTGTTCAAAGGGGTTGGAGTGGAAACATAACGGCCATAGGAGATGCCCTGTTCCCGGAGATCCTTTTTCACCTGCCTGTCTATCCTTATCTTATTTGTGATGCAATAACAGAGATAAAGACTGCTGCACAGCAGACCAACCCGTACCCAGCCCTTCCTCGCCGGCCTGTTCCTTTTCAGCAGCAACAAGGCAAGCGCAGACAACAACAGCCACAAGGTGTATAAGGGATCGGCCACGAACAATACATGCCACGCCACCCGGTAATGAGAAAAAGGCTCGAACCAACCCGTCCCATAAGCATTAAAGGCATCCAGGAAAATATGAAGGAAAAGCTGAAGGCCAAAGAACAGACCCCAGTCCCGCCGGCTCATCCCACTGCCGGGATAAAGCCTGCCTGCTGCCCACGCCAGTACCGGCGTCATGAACAGCACGAACAGGAAAGAATGAGTAATACCCCGATGCGCCCAGACATCCCTGGCAGTACTCAACCAAAACGAAGCCACAAAATCGATGTCCGGAAGACTGTTGGCGATCGCCCCCAGCAACATAGCCTTTTTCCCCAGCTTTCGCCCGGCCAGTGCCTCCCCGACAGTCGCTCCCAGCACTATATGCGTGATCGAATCCATTTTTTAAACCCGTTGCAATCATCAGGCCATCGCCGCCGCCCCACAACAACCCTGCTCCACTCAAACCAGCCCTGCCACCACCACAACCTCGCTGCTCCGCTCTGCCCCCTCAATCACTCACCATCGATCCCCTCAAACCATCACCTCTTCTCCAATCGCAGCCACAACCCCATCCCACAAAACCATTCTTACCTCCAAAGCCGCCCGGGCAGCATCCCCGGCCAATCTCCATTTGACATCATCCTCCCCGCACAGTTCCTCCAGCATCTCCATCGCCAGGTGACTGTGATGATCCCCGTCCACCTCTATATGCCGTTCGAGATAATACCGAAACGTCTCAAATCCGGGTTTCTCCTTCGAAAGCTCCTGTACGATGGGTAGGAAAAGATCGGGTATCAGATCCTCCCGGCCAAAAGTGAAGACCGCAGCGATCCTGGACACCTCTCCGGAAAAAATAGTATCAAACGTAAAATCCAGAAATTTTCGCACAGCCTCCTGCGGCACCGACGCCATTATCACTTCCCGCATCATCCCCGGCGCTCCAGCCATGCCCACCTGCGCAGCCGCCGCGCCCTGCTCACCCGCCGCCACTCTCACCCTCCGACCACCCGCCGACACAGCATGGATAAACCTGCCGATCTCCTCCACAGATGCCCCCGCCTCTCTCATCGCCCGCAGGTAAAGCTCAAAATGACTGACACGCCTTCCCTGCTCATCCACATCACTCTCCTCCCCCACAACTATTTCATTGATGAGAAAACGCGTATTAGCGCTCCCTCTTGGCACCCAGGGCACATCTACACAGGTAAGAGACTGCTGCAACGCCTTCAGCAGGGACATAAAATCCCAGACAGCATAAACATGATACTCCATGAAAATACGAAGGGCCGAAGGAGTCCGCACGGCCCGGTAAACAGGATGTTCGATAAGACGATTGCGAACAGGCTCAATTGACTCTTTTAGCTGCTGGATGCGGGTACTGCTCATAGTAATTCGTAAAGACCGCAAAGATAACGCAGCAACAGTAAATTACCGCTTCAATACCTTCGTCTCCCCGCCCGGAGACCCCGCAATGACCACATCGGCCATATTTATAAAAAACCCGTCTTCCATCACTCCCGTTATCGCGCTGACCTGCTCGTGCAGATGAGCAGGATCAGGGATCGAACCAAAGGCGCAGTCCAATATATAATGCTGATTATCCGTCTCGAAAGGCACTCCATCCTTCATTCGCATCTTTGGCGTACAACCCAGTTTCCGAAGCCGGCGCTCCGTCATCTCCCAGCCAAACGGCGTCACTTCCACCGGAAGGGGAAACTGCCCCAGCAACCGTACCAGTTTGCTCTCATCGACGATGATAACGTAAAAGGTAGTAGCCGCCGCCACGATCTTCTCCCGTAACAGGGCCCCGCCTCCCCCTTTTATCAGGTTCAGCTGTTCATCTACTTCATCCGCTCCGTCGATGGTTACATCGAGATGATCGATCTCGGCAAACGGTACAATGGGAATAGACAGCTCCCGGGCAAGGCTCTCCGACTGCACCGAGGTTGCAATGGCCCGCACCGAAAGCCCATTCTTTACCATTTCGCCAATTCCCTGAATGGCCCAATAGGCGGTGGAACCTGTTCCCAGGCCGATGGTCATGCCATTCTTAATATATTCTATCGCCTTCCCGGCAGCTATTTTTTTACCATTTACAGCAGCATTCTCCATTATAAATTCATTATTATGCAATTTAATTAACTATCTTTTAATTCCCCTCCCCAGGGACCCTTTTTTCATTGACATTCAATCTTTTTACCCCGCCTGACACCTCTTCCAGGCATGTCCCGGAAGCCATCCCTTTCCTATCCTCCCTACAATTTCCTACACAACTGGTAGGAAATTAGCAGAGTTTGCCCTACATTTGTTTCATCATCCTTTGTTATCTATCAAATGACCATGGCATTTAATCATATAATTTGTTGTTGTTGCTGTTGTGCGCCAACCATGGTTATTACGGTGGGGGATGACCTCTTATAAGCTGATCAAACTTATCTTGACAATAGTTAAAAGCTCCACCACCAGTGGAGCTTTTTTTATTTTATCATTAGTTATCTATGTCAACAACGACCATTGTTCCTGCAGATCCCGCTCTTCTTTCGGCCGTCAGGGCCCTCGAAAAAGAGATAGGCCATACGCCATTACATCACGTAACCCAGCTCTTCCATCACGACAAAGTAAAGCTATATGCCAAAAAAGAATGGATGCAGTTATCAGGCAGCGTAAAAGCCCGGGCAGGATATAATATTATTCGCAAAGCAATAGAGCAGGGAAAGCTGACCACAGGGAAAACGCTGCTCGATGCCACCAGCGGCAACACCGGCATCGCCTACGCCCACATCGCCAAACGCCTGAATATACCAGTCGCACTCTGTCTGCCGGAGAACGCCTCCCTCGAAAGAAAGGAGATCCTGGAATCTCTCGGCGTCCGACTCATCCTAACCTCCCGCTTTGAGGGTACGGACGGCGCACAACAAATAGCAAAAACCATGGCCGCCGAAGACCCGGAAAAATACTTCTATGCAGACCAGTATAAAAATGACAACAACTGGAAAGCCCATTACCATTCCACCGCCCCGGAGATCTTCGAAGCCCTGCCAGGCATCACCCATTTTGTAGCCGGACTGGGAACCACCGGCACTTTTGTCGGCACCGGCCGACGCCTGCGGGAACTTCAACCTGCTATCCGGCTCATATCCTTACAACCGGATTTTGCCCTCCATGGCCTGGAAGGATGGAAACATTTAGAGACGGCCATCGTACCGGAAATATATGACCCAACCGTCGCCGATGACAATGAGGAGGTCGGCACGGAAGAAGCATACCAGATCGTCCGCGAAGCCCACCAAAAAGAAGGACTACTGTTGAGCCCGTCAGCCGCCGCCAATCTCGCGGGCGCCATCCGCATCGCCAGCCGGCTCGAAGAAGGTATAGTAGTGACCGTCTTACCGGACAACGCAGACAAATACAGCGAAATCATTCAAAAAATTTTATCATGATCATAATTGACTCCCGGATCAGACAGCTATTAGTCGATGACGCACTCAATACCTTTCCCGATGAATGTTGCGGCTTCCTGTTTGGACGCGAAGAAAGAGACGGCACTCGCCTGGTCATAGATATTCTGGTCGTCGACAATTCCAAAGCAGGAGATAAAACAAGACGCTTTGAAATATCCCCCCTCGACTATATGACCGCCGAACAGCATGCGCTGGACCACGACTGGACCCTGCTCGGCATCTACCATTCTCACCCCAAACACCCGGCCATCCCCTCCGAACACGATCGCAAAGCCGCACAACCCTATTTCTCATACGTGATCGTTTCGGTAATGGACAAAGACACCATCGATCTGAAAAGCTGGTTGTTAAATGAACAGTCCCAATTCGAAGAAGAAAAAATCATAGATTATCAATTCACATAAAAAAAGAGCAAACAATATGGCTACAGTCATTATTCCCACTCCATTGCGGAAATTCACCAATAATACAGCCAGGCTACAGGTCAGTGCCGGCACGATCCACGACACCGTACAGGAACTCACGGTCAACTTTCCCGATCTGAAGAAACATCTGTTGGACGAAAGCGGCAATATCCGCTCCTACGTCAACATCTTCATCGGTAATGATGACATCCGCGACCTCCAGCAGGAAAAGACCTCGGTAAAAGAAGATGCCGTGATCAGTATCGTACCGGCAATCGCAGGCGGAAGCCCGGACGGCCCCCCAGCACCAAACTCCGCCAACCTCAACGGCGCAGCCGCCACTCCCCTTTTCACAAAGGAAGAGCTCGCCCGCTACAACCGGCATATCATCATACCCGGTTTTGGCATGGAAGCCCAGCTCAAGCTCAAAGCGGCAAAGGTCCTCGTCATCGGGTCCGGAGGACTCGGCAGCCCCGTATTATTATACCTCGCGGCAGCCGGAGTAGGCACCCTCGGCATAGTAGACTTTGATGTCGTCGATGACAGCAATCTCCAACGGCAGGTAGTATTCGGCGTCGACGAGATCGGTAAGCCAAAAGTAGAGGCAGCAAAAAGAAGACTCGAAGCGCTGAACCCTTACATCCGCATCCAGCTGCACAATACCCATATCAACTCTCAAAACGCACTGGATATTATAAAAGACTATGACGTCATCGCAGATGGTACCGATAACTTCCCCACCCGCTATCTCGTCAATGACGCTTCCGTCCTTTTAGGTAAACCAAATGTATATGCCTCCATCTTTCAATTCGAAGGACAGGTATCCGTCTTCAACTACCGCGACAGCCAGGGAAAACTGGGCCCCAACTACCGGGACCTTTATCCCACCCCGCCGCCGCCCGGACTGGTACCCAGCTGCGCAGAAGGCGGAGTCTTAGGGGTATTACCGGGTATAATCGGAAGCCTGCAGGCATTGGAGGTCATAAAGGTTATCACCGGCGTAGGCGAAACACTCTCCGGCCGTTTCTATATCTTCGATGCCCTCAACTTTGAGAACAGGATCTTCACTATCAAGCCACGCGAAGACAATCCTATCAACGGGAAAAATCCCACCATAACCGCACTCATCGACTACGAACAATTCTGCGGCATGCGCGCGGTGGAAGAAAAACCACTAAAAGAGATCACCGCCAAAGAACTCTATGACCTTCAGGTAAAAGGCGATCCCATCCAGATCATCGACGTCCGGGAACCACACGAATACGACATCGTCAATATCGGAGCAGAACTGATCCCGCTGGGTACCGTAGCCGACAACAGCGATCGTATCGACAGAGACAAAAAAGTGATCGTGCATTGCAAGATGGGCGGCCGCAGCGCCAAGGCTATCCGCGAGCTGGAAGAAAAATTCGGATTTACAAATCTGTATAACTTAAAAGGTGGGATCCTGGCCTATATCGATGCCGTTCAGCCCGAGCTGACCAAATATTAACATCATCCTTCGCTGGCGCAGATCAACCGGCTTAATGATGCGCCGTAAAGGCCAGCAGGATAACTACTATAGCCAAAAATGAAAATAAGGCGAGACGCTGTTGCATAGTTCTTTTTTTACTATTTCCCTGATGCCCTGGCAACCTCTGACTCACAGGAATAAACAACCACCTGCCATTCCTTCGAATCAAGATCGCAACCAGGGTATCAGGGATTCTTGTTTTCGGTCAGATGCCCCGTGGACAACCTCTTCCCGATTGACAACATAAAGATATCAGCCAATCTCAAAACCTCCAAATAAATAGTCTACTATTTTTGTAGACTTTAAAAATAATTTTCCACATCGCGCCGCAACACGACTGCCAGCGGCCCCAACTCGCCGCAACACCAAAAACCAATAAATGATCAGGAATAAAGTAATCGCTCCAACATCGCAGCAACCTTGGCCGGCGAAGGCAACATGGCAGCCTCAAGACCGGCATTCATAGGCACCGCAGGCAGACTCAGCGCCCCTGCGACCTCGACCGGCGCATCCAACCGCTCAAAACAATTGCGCGTAATTCGCCAGGCCAGCGCCTCAGCAAAAGAATTATTCTGTTGTTCCTCTGTCAGTACAAGACACTTTCCATGACGCCGCACCGTCTCATAGACCAGCTCTTCATCGAGAGGATACAAAGTCCTCAGATCGATGACAGCTACCTGCCCCGGAAACTCAGCAGCAGCAGCCTTTGCCCAATACACACCCATTCCATAGGTGATGACACAACAGGTCTCACCACTGTCCGTCAGATCGGTATCCGCCTCCAAAACACAAAGCCCTTTACCAAAAGGAATTACGTAGTCGCGTGAAGGCTCAATTGTTTTTGCATCCTCTGTACCTGGCACTTTGCTCCAGTAAAGCCCCTTGTGCTCCAGCATGATCACTGGGTTGGGATCCAGGAACGCTGCCTTCATCAGCCCCTTCATATCAGCAGCATTCGAAGGATAGGCGATCTTTATTCCCTTTATCGACAGCAGCGTAGTCTCGATACTGCCGCTATGATAGGGACCGCCACCGCCATAGGCACCGATTGGAATCCGGATCAGGGTCTGTACCGGAAATTTCCCGCAGCTTAAATAACAGGACTTCGAGATCTCCGTGACAAGCTGATTAAAACCAGGATAAATATAGTCGGCGAATTGAACTTCTACGATAGGCCTGGCTCCAACAGCGCTCATCCCAACAGTCGACCCAATGATATATGCCTCCTGTATAGCAGTATTAAAGACCCGGTGATCCCCGAACTTTTCTCCCAGCGTCGCGGCTTCCCGGAATACTCCACCCAGTCTTCGGCCTACATCCTGGCCATACAACAGGGCTTCCGGGAAATCTTCCAAGATCTCCCGGATAGCAAACAAGGCCGCATCCACCATGATCACCTTCTCCCCGCCGGCAGGGCTACGCACGCCTCTTTCTTCTGTCACCGGCGTAGGTGCAAATACAAATTCACTCACCGTGGCAGGATCGGGTTCCGGCGCAGCCACCGCCCTGGCAAAATCACGGGCAACGATCGCCGCCGCGTCTTTCTCTGTCTCTTCAATAACATTTTCCTCCACCCCAAAGGCCAGCAGACGCGCTTTTAACCTCGGACGCGGATCAAGAGCAGCCTGCTCACCCAATTCATCCGGCTCCCGGTAGAACTCCCTCCGCACACCGCTGGTATGATGTCCCAGTAAAGGCACTTTCGCCTGTACCAGCCAGGGGCGGGTACCTTTGCGCACCTGTTCTATTACAAACCCCATGGTCTCATAACTCTTCAAAAAATCGCTGCCATCGATACGGATCCGTTCCATCCCCTTAAAGCCAGCGGCATATTCGAAGCTGTCCATGGCCCTCGACTCTTCCGACCGGACACTGATCCCCCAGTCATTATCCTGGACGAGATACACTATCGGCAGCTGCTTCAGCACCGCAAACTGAAATGCTTCGCTCACCTCCCCTTCGGTGACACTGGCATCCCCAAGGGAGCAAACGACAATCGGAGACTGTCCCTCAGCCCCTTTCCGCAACAGCGAAGAACCAATACCCTCCAGGTAACGCAAGCCTTGCGCCAAACCCGTGGCAGGAATAACCTGCATCCCGGTGGCGCTGCTCTGGTGTATCATTTGGGGTTTGTCCTTACCTCTGTAATTGGGGTGCGCATAATACTCACGCCCGCCTGTAAAAGGATCATCCCCTTTCGCAAGCAGCTGCAGCATCAGTTGATAAGGCTCGAAACCCATACCAAGCAATATGCTCTCATCCCTGTAATAAGGACTGATCCAGTCGCAGGATTGTAAGTGAAAAGCTGTCGCCAGTTGAATGGCTTCATGTCCGCGGGAAGTAGAATGGACATACTTGCAGAGAGGGCGATTGTTTTCGTAAGTTACGGCCATTTCACCGGCCATACACATCAGCCGATAGGCTTTTAACAGAATGTCGACGGTGATCATAGCCACCCCCCCGGAGGGGTAATTTATTTTATTTCAACAGTGAACAAGCTATCGTCCTCTATAAAACCTTCCAGTTCATCTCCTACTACACACTCTCCGACACCTGCAGGAGTTCCCGTAAAGACCAGGTCCCCGATGTTGACGGAAAAATAATTGGAAATATAGGCTACGATCTTATCGAAATTATTGATCATCAAATTGGAATTCCCCTGTTGCACCAATTCTTTGTTCTTATACATACAGAAGTTGATATCCTTCTTGTTCTTGATGTTCTGCAAAGGGATCCACTTGCCGATGGCAGCAGAATTATCCCAGGCTTTTGCTTTCTCCCAGGGAAGACCTTTTTCCTTCAGCTCATTCTGTATATCCCGCGCCGTAAAGTCTACGCCTGCTGTAACAGCATCGTAGTATTTGCTGGCGAATCTCTCCTGGATATATTTACCGTTCTTGGATATACGAAGTACCAACTCGCATTCATAATGCAGCTCATTGGTAAACTCAGGATAATAGAACGGAGTATGGGCTTGCAGCAAAGCACTCTTAGGCTTCATAAATATAATGGGCTCATCCGGAACTTCATTATTTAACTCCTTGGCATGAGCCACATAGTTACGGCCAACACAGAATATTTTCATATTCAATCAGGGTTTTTATATGCAGGAGATAACTTGTAAAAAAATAGTTTATCTCCCGCAACAAGTTTAATGTCTGAAGAACTTCGTCTCGCACCACTGGTGCAACCCTCGTTCGCGGGCTTTCGCCCGCAGACAAGCCACCATTGGTGGCTTGGAGAAAATTCTAAATCCAGTTTTCATTTTGGCCTGAAGAGACCCCGGGCACTACATAGGCATATTGAATATCAAAATACTTACTCATTAAGGATGAATGCAATATTTATGCGAAAATAAAGATTCCCCTTTATAAATCATAGTTCGAACTCTAAATTATTGTACTGGCTCATTGTCCGCTCAATCCCAATAGTGGCAAAGCTTTCAATGATTTCTACCGACTTATCGATCTTTTGCCTCACTACCGGAAGCTCCGCCGTCGTCCACTTTCCCAATACAAAATCTACCTGCCTGCCCTTGGGGAAATTATTTCCGATGCCAAACCTCAGTTTGGGGTAAGCATTCGTACCCAGGGAATCCTGTATACTGCGAAGGCCATTGTGTCCGGCATCGCTGCCACCAGGTCTTAATCTCAGCTTGCTCAGCGGCAGCGCCAGATCGTCCAGTACTACCAGGATATTCCCCAAAACGATCTTCTCTTTATCCATCCAATACTTCAGCGCCCGGCCGCTCTCATTCATATAGGTGGTAGGTTTGATACATATCATTATGTGACCATGCCATTTTACTTCCACTTTCTCGGCTAACCGCTCCACACTAAATCGGCCACCCTTCCCTGTCACAAAACTATCCAGGACATCAAACCCAATATTGTGCCGGGTACCGGCGTACTCGCCTCCTATATTTCCAAGACCGGCAATCAGGAACTTTCCCATATTACAAACCCACCGCCGCAGGCGGCTTAAAGGGGACATTAAAAATAACAAAAACCCGGTTAAAGTTTAACCGGGTTCCTACTAATAAAGTAAATTATTTTTTGGCTGCCGCAGGTTTAGCAGCGGCAGGGGCTGCTGCCGCAGCAGGTTTCGCGCCCGCAGCTGGTGTACCAGCCGCAGCTTCTTCCTGCTTCAACTGACGGGTCAGTACGATAGAAGCAATGGGAATACGCGGAGAGTTCAATATCTCATAATTCGCCGCTTTCACATCTTCTACCCGAACGTTGCCATTCAGTTCCAGCGTAGTCAGATCAACTTCAATATTTTCCTTCAGGTATTTGGGATAAGTCTTGATCTTAAGAGCCTTCATCTTCGTGATGAGCTTACCACCATCCTTTACGCCTTTCGCAGCACCGGTAAACTTGATAGGAATCGTCGCCACGATCTGCCGGTCCTCCACGAGTTCCAGGAAATCAACATGGATCAGATCGTCACTTACCTTATCAAACTGCAGATCCTTCAGGATGCACTTGTAAGATTTGCCGTCTACAGTAACTTCGGCCAATTGGAAATCAGGTGTGTAAACCAGTGATTTGAACGATGTAGCAGGAGCTGAAAAATTCACCTCCTTAGCACCCCCGTAAATTACACCGGGCACTTTTTCCTCAGAGCGAAGTTGGCGGGTGGCTTGTTTGCCCATTTCGGTCCTGAGTTGTCCTTCGATTGTAATCGTCTTCATTTTATGTTTATTTAAATATTACACTATCTCAAAAAACTTCGTCCTATTTATTCCTCAGCTGCGAATGAATGAATAAACCGGTGATACTTCTGTTCTCGTGCGCATTGCGGATGGCAACTGCAAATAATTCCGCCACACTCAATACCTTTATCTTCGGGCTGGCACGCTTCAACGGGATCGTATCGCAAACCACCAGCTCTTCCAGCACACTATTTTCTATATTCTCATAAGCCTTACCTGAAAGAACCGGATGCGTACACAACGCTCTCACACTCCTGGCCCCCTTTTCCTTCAGCAGCCCTGCCGCTTTTGCCAGCGTTCCACCCGTATCACAGATATCATCGATCAGCACGATATCCTTATCCCTAACATCCCCTATCACCACCATGCTCGCTATCTCATTTGCCCTCTTCCGGTGCTTATCACAGATCACCATTTCTGCATTGAAATAAGTGGCGATCTCCCGGATCCGATTGGCACTACCCACATCAGGGGCCGCAAAGGTAAGATTTTCCACCTTAAGTTGCTCAATATATGGTATAAAAATAGCTGAGCTGTCCAGGTGGTCCACCGGAATGTCGAAATAACCCTGGATCTGGGGAGCATGCAGATCCATTGTGATGATACGATCTGCACCCGCAGAGACTAACATATTGGCTATCAATTTGCTACCAATCGCCACCCGGGGTTTATCCTTTCTGTCCTGTCGCGCATACCCATAATAAGGGATCACAGCTACCACTTTGTACGCAGAAGCCCGGCGGGCAGCATCGATCATCAGCAAAAGCTCGAGCAGGTTCTCGGCCGGAGAACAGGTACTCTGGATAAGAAAAACCATGTCCCCCCGGATGCTCTCATTAAAAATAGGCTGAATTTCTCCGTCGCTGAAATGTTGAATGGTGATCTTCCCCGAAGGATGGCCGAACTGCTGGGCTATTTTTTCAGCCAGGTATTGAGAACCTGTGCCGGAAAAAACTTTGGCTAGATGCTGCATAAAGATGGTAAATAATGGGGCGAAGATACACGTATGAACTCAAAAGGAAAAGCCTTATACATGGCAATAATAAAATATACCCTTAGTTATGTCCCATCGCCATACATGGCTCAGCATCACCCAGGCGTATCTCATCGGCGACCACCCCATACAAGAAAAGGCCGGGCCCGGAAATTCCGGACCGGCCTATAATAATATACAGAGCCTTGATCAATGACTCACGGATGCCAGCTGAGGCCGGGCCGTGCTCATAATGGCTGTCTTTTCAGCTGCTTTTGCAGCAGACTTCGCATTAAAGGCATAAAAAATAGAGGAACAAACAAAAATGGAGAAAAACAGGGCGACCACATACATGCCAATACAGAAAAGGAAAGGCTGCCAGCCACCAATTGCGTTAAAGGTTGTTCGATTCATTGGATTTTAGATTAGTTTTCAAGGTTACGGTCGTGATCAACCGCGGGTATCAGACGTATAACGGTTCAATTAATTCCTTATTTCATTTTCCCGTTAAGAATCACAAAATAATAATTTAAATTGATTAATGCAAGCAGGAGGCAGACTTATGAAAAAAGAATCGGGAATAAAAACATGGCATACTGACGATCGACCGCGCGAAAAATTATTAAAAAAAGGCCCCCAGGCACTGACGGATTCAGAATTGCTCGCCATTCTCATCCGCATCGGAAACCCTAAAAGCAATGCCATCGAGCTGGCCCGCCAGATCCTGGATACAGTCCACAACAATCTCCACGAATTAGGCAAGCGTCCGCTCCGGGAAATAATGAAAACCAAGGGAATCGGTGAGGCAAAGGCAATGACCATCGCCGCGGCGCTGGAACTCGGCCGAAGAAGACAATCCACTATGTCACTGGAAAAACTTGCCGTCAAAGACAGCCGGGAAGTTGCCGGCTATCTGCGCCCCAGGCTGGCAGACTATAACTACGAGGTTTTCGGAGTGCTTTATCTCAACCAGGCCGGCCGCATCAATCATTTCGAGGTCATGAGCCAGGGCGGCATCACAGGTACAGTCGTCGACCCACGACTGATCTTTAAAAGAGCCCTCGAGATCGAAGCCGTCAGCATCATCGTTTGCCACAACCACCCCTCCGGTAATCTTAAACCAAGCAAAGCCGATGAGATCCTCACAGCCAAGCTTAGCGAAGGCGCTAAACTATTGGACATCAAATTATTAGACCATATTATTGTGGGCGACAACGGTTACTTCAGCTTTGCCGACGAAGGCTTGCTGAAAAAATAGCCCCTGCTCCCGGCTCCCACCTTTCCTGGCCAGCCTCCATCCACGGCCTCAATCCACGGTGTACATCCACGGCGTACATCCACGGCATCCATCCGCGACGCCCTATCCGCCAACCGCAAATCGCCGGCCCAACTACTCAGGCCTGCGCCGAAGGACCCCCAAAATTCATCGGCAGCTGTACCTCCTCCAGATCCTGGATCTTCCCGCTGGCCGCCTCAAAGCGATTGACATTCTCCGTCAATGCCTTCATAAACCGCTTGGCATGCTGAGGAGTAAGGATGATCCTTGACCTCACCTTGCTCTTCGGCGTACCCGGCATCACATTCACAAAGTCCAGGACGAACTCCGCATGCGAGTGCGTAATGATCACCAGGTTGGCATACTGCCCTTCGGCCACCTCTTCGCTGATCTCTATATTTAATTGATTTTCCGCTTGCTCTGGCATTCTGGATGATTTAATTCGCCAAAAATACAATTTCAACTGACAAAATCCGGCCCGGCTTCTAAAATAAAGGAACACCACAAATAAAAAGGGCTGACCATTGTGGTCAGCCCCTCGAAATGTTAAATGGCAAATATCTTACTTGGTGAAAATATCCGTAATGTTCCTCGCCGCATTGGTGGAATTGAGATACTGGAAATTCAGCGTATATTTTCCAGCCACCGGATCAGCAACAATAGTCGGAGGAACACTGATAGTGATCCCCGCAGCCGTCACCGTCGCCGCATCCATGGTAACCTTGAAATTGCTCAGCACACCCGCCGTATTGGTAAATGTGATCAGGTAATCAACCCCGATCCCGCTCGTCGCCCGGACCTCAAGAGGCGTCACCGGCACGAAAACTCCGGGGCCTGTGGCATCTGCCACAGGCGGCGGCGTCTGAGTCGCCGTATTATACCGGATGTATTCCTGAGTATAATTCCCGGCAATCGGATTCCCGATAAAAGCATACATCAGTTTGCCCGCATTGCTGCTGACGATCAGGTTCTGATTCGAACCCGAACCGGATGCACTGTTGATCGTAAACGGCATGGCATAACTCACCGTAGGATCGATCTTGCTGGCGTAAAGCTTGATAGGAATTTTTCCGATCCGATACCCCTTGGGAATAGTTACGGTTATCGGAGAAGCCGGGATCACCCCATCACTGTCTGGAAGGAGCTGCAACTGATTGCTCGGATTCGCGGTATTCCAATTTGTGATCAGCGTCGGATCATAAGTGATCTTGACAGTCACATCATAAGTTAATACCTGGGGAGACGCAATGTCTATCGCAATGGCCGTATCGAGAACAGCGGTATCGATAGTACCCCAGCTCAGCGTCTTCGTACCGTCTGAGCCACGGGAGAATTCTATGATGGGTTGAGTGTTGCTGACGTCCAGGAACTTATTATCCTTTAAGCAGGAGCTAAAGCCCAGCAGGAGCATCCCCAACATCGTGCTATAGATTAACTTCTTCATTATCTTAATTTTCAATTATTAATTATCGTTTTCTTACTTCTGCCAGAAGATCTTTTTATTGAACACATCTGCTGCCTGTTGATTCTGTGCGGCATAATTACCCGGATTCTGAGAAGTTTCCGTCTGGGGATAAAGCAATCGTACAGGGATCTGATTTGGCTGAGCAGCGGGATTTACTGAAGGGCCCGTTCTGTCGGGATAACCGGTCTTTCTGTAATCCGACCAGATCTCCAATCCATCGATCTCAGCATTAGCCACCCATTTCTGATAGATGATCGCCTCGATTGGATTCGCTCCGTTGATATCGATCCGGGGATCTCCTGCTCCTGCATTCAAATAAGAGGCGGCTGTAGCGGCCGGACTCGGAACACCAAGAAAAGTAAAGGACTCGCTTACTGCCTGGTTGTACAAAGCCTTGTAATCTCCGCTGATCAAACCTCTCTGCGCAGCCTCTGCCTGCAGGAACAGGCCTTCGCTCGCAGTCATGATCACAGCATCCATCCCGGGGCTCTTCAAAATACCCGCACCGATAGAGCTAAGCTGGGTGACCGGCTTGGCATGTTCGGCATCCCCAAGATAATTACCGGCATATCCACCACCCGTAGCCGCCTTATAAAGGTATCCCAACCGCGGGTCGGACGTCGCATTCAGATAGTCGACCATTGTCTGGTTAGCTATATAAAAGGTCTGGTTCTGGTAGACATTGGGGCTGGCGACCTGGTAGCCGAAAATAGACCAGAAAGGACTTTGCTGATTAGTAGCATCCTTGTACCCGGGATTTACCACAGCATTCTGACCAGCCGTAAGAAAACCATAAGATGCAGTCTTGGCCATCTCCGCCTGTAAAGATGCAGCAGTGGCTGCAACAGGGATCTGCCGGAGCAGGACACGAAGTTTTACCGTATTGGCAAAAGCCAGCCAGCTGGCTTTATTGCCTTTGAACATGACATCAGCAGCATCGTCGCCCGTAGCCTGCGACGCATTGATCAGCGCCATAGCCGAATCCAGCTTTAGCGGAAGATCGGCGTAAATAGAAGCAGCTTTATCATACACAGGTTGACCATATTTGGTATTCAGCGCCTGGGAATACGGGATATCTCCAAAAATATCCGTCAGGTCCTGGAACACGAGACATTTCATCACCAGGCTGGCGCCGGGCAGGATCGAACCATCCGCGCTTTTGGAAGCCACGAAATCATAATCGGCCATGTTATGATACATATAGCCCCAGAAATTATCCCCGAAGGCATTATTCAGGGTAAAAGTTTCCACCAGGTACTGAGTACCGGAAGCGGAATAACTTGTGGTCCTGGCCCAGATACCCATCCACTCATTGGTTAAAGTAGAAATACCGGTAGTAACAGTAGGTTGTGTGACATTTACCGCAAATACCGTATTCTGCAACGCACTCGCAAAAACATCCTTCCCACTGATAACGGTTGTCGTGACCGCATTCGGATTATTTGCATTCGAATCCAGTTTTTTTGTGCAGGCCCCTATTGAAAGAAGGATACTTCCAAATGCCAGGTAACCAGCAATCTTATTCTTATTAAATAACATACAGTTCTTCGTTTAATAAAGTATTAAAATGTGACATTCAGAGAGAAACCATAGCTTCTCAGCGGAGGCGTAACATACTCATTGGCTACCCCCACAGCATTTGCATTCGAGTAAAGGCTCGAACTGAACTCAGGATCGGTCCACTGGTTGCTCTTTGGCCTCCACATGAAGAGGTTCTGCCCGATCAGCGCAAAAGTTGCTCTCCTTATCGCCTTCTGCATACCGATGGCCGCCAAGGGAATATCATAGCTCAATGCCAGTTCCCTTAACTTCCAGAAGGCTGCGCTGACTACATATGGAGCAGAAATACCATTATAGGTGGTGGACCAGAACTGCGCAGCAGTACCTGTGGTCGGGATACTCGTGTTAGCCACATATTTGGTACCGTCGAAGTAAGAAGAGTTTGGCATGATAAAATGCGATCTGTTCGTCGCACTTGTAGCAGAGATCCCCGCAAAATCCATCGCCTGTCCCTGGGAAGCCAGGAACTTGGCACCACCACGATAATCAAATACCGCATTCAGCGAAAACCCCTTGTACTGCATCTGCGAAGTAAGACCTACCAGATACCGGTAGTTAGTGTTGCCCGCATAAACCAGGTTTGGATTCGCCGTCGGCAAACCATTGTTCGCACCTACGATAACACGTCCCTGGGGATCCCTGTTCCAGTCGGAAACATAAAGAGAAAGATATTGTTTTCCTGAAACGGCATCCTGGTTGTACACCGCACTACCCGCATTGGCCACAACGAATTTAGAACCGGCGGTATCACCCTTGTGCAGATAGACCACCTTGTTGTTCAGCCAGCTGAAATTCGCATTGATATTCCAGTTGAACTTGCCGATATTTAATAAGGGAGTCAGTTTCAGGTCCAGGTCGATCCCGTTATCCTGCAGTTTACCGGTATTCAGCAGCAAAGTGCTGGTACCAGTAGCACCGGAAACATTCGAAGTGATCGTCTGGTTGGTAATTCCCGTAGCATAGTAAGAAGCGTCCAGTTCGATCCGGTTGTGAAAGAAGGCCACATCGAAACCAACTTCAGTAGAAAGATCCTGCTCAGGCTTGAGGGCCGGCTGCACAGAAGCATAGCTCGTGGAATATCCGTTCATAGAGCCATAAGGGAAACCACCGCCGACCGAAACACCCGGGTAGATCCCGTATGCGCCATATGTCGGCATTGACAGACCATAGGACTGACCAGCCAGATACCCTATGTAAGCTGTACTCGGGATACTCACATTACCCGTTTTCGCAAAGCTGACACGAGCCTTCAGGTAAGTCAGGCCATTATCGGAAACGATACCGGGAAACTTATCGCTCAATACAAAAGAGACATCGGCACCCTCATAATTAAAGCTTCTCGTCTGCGGAGACAGGATAGACAGCCAGTCATTCCGGAAAGACGCATGAAGGAATACCCAACTATCATAACCGACGGTCAGATCACCATAGGCGGACTGGGAATAGGCATTGTAGTGATAGTTAGCATAGGCGCTGCCATCCGCGTTATTCACCTTTGTGATACTGTTGGGTATCGCAATGGTGGAAGTGGCCTGGTTGGAATACACATAGCCATGGGTAGTGCTGCGACGATAGTTGGCACCCGCGATCAGCGTAAAGTCAAACCGGTCCTTCTTGAACTTGCCGGTGAAATAGCCGTCGCTGATCCAGTCATCGAAATTTATCTTTACCAGTTCGGACTGAAAAGGCATCGTAGGCGCAGTAGAAGCAGTCCCACCCGCGGCCCATGGATCACTCGCGGCAAAATCACTGTAATTATATGCATCTATATGAGAAGGGTCGTTGGTAGATGTCTTGTTATAACCGCTTCTCGCCGTGAAAGACAGGAATTTAGTGAACTTATAATCAAGCTGCAGGTTTGAAACCAGCGAATTGATCTTTTGAATAGCCCGGGAATGGAAAACCTGGTACCAGGGATTCGTATAATACTGGTTCACATAACCGGAGGGACTGTCAAAGTAGTCATTGTCCACATTTTTTACCGTCTTCAGATCAATATTCGGTGGCTGATTGATAACGCTCCAGAAAACCGGGCGATATTGTGTACCGCCACCATAAACGAGACCGGCCTGGTTTACATCCCGGTGTGCATAACTGATGCCGCCCTGGGCGGAAAAATTACCAAAATGCAGACCGCCGTTGAAGCGACCCGTAGTTCTTGAAGACCGGTCATTATATACTATACCCTGGGTCGACTCATGCTGACCGCTGGCGAAGAAATTACCCCAGTTATTGGCGCCTCCGACGGAAAGGCTGTTTTGTTCAAGTATTCCCGTCTGGAAGAAATCCGACCGCCCATTCTTATAAGCCTTGTAAGGACCATACTTGGGATTACCAAGCGAGTCCAGACCTATCGCTATCTGGCTATATGGGAAATCCAGGCTCCCGTAAGCAGGGCCGAAGTTCTGGTTCTCATAAGGAACAGGCAGCGGCAGACCGGTCAGGGGGTCGAGGTAAGGAGCACCTTCACCCCCGTTAGGGCTATACTCATTCTGCAGCTTCGGCATATAAGACAGATGATTCCACATCGTGCTGTTCTTATAATTCACCGTAAACTGACCTTTCTTTCCCTTCTTGGTAGTAATGATCATCACTCCGTTGGAAGCATCCTTACCATATAAGGCAGCACCATTGGCGCCTTTCAGGATAGTGATGTTTTCGACATCATCAGGATTGAGACTGGCAATGTACGACTGGTCGACGATGATACCGTCCAGTACGACCAGAGCGCTGTTGTTCCCGGCGATACTACGGCTTCCGCGAAACGTGATCTTCACAGTCGGATTGACGCTGTTATCCGCAAGACGGATATCTACGCCCGATACCTTGGCTGTTAAGCCGGTTGCCAGGTTGACGACACTCACCTGGGTCAGGTTCTTCGCATCAACGACAGCCGTGGAATAACCCAGCTGCTTTGGCTGTCTTTTGATCCCCAGCGCCGTAACGACCACTTCGGTCATGCTGCTTTGCTGACGGGTTACCGAAATGGTTAATGGAGATTCGTTCTCGATGACGACGTCCTTAGTCGTCATACCGGCACCGGAGATAACCAGCGTTTTCCCGACCTCGACCTTGATCGAAAAATTGCCGTCGGCATCAGCAGTGGTGCCTGTCTTCGTACCCTTGATCCGGACAGACGCGAATTGCACCGGCTGTCCCAATTGATCAGTAATTTTCCCGGAAATTGTTTTGGATTGTGCAAACACTAATACAGAAGATAGTATTAGCGCTGCTAATAGCATTGAAAATTTTCTCATGTCTTCACTGAAGTTTTGTGTGACTAATGTGACTCTAGACGAATTTTAACCCAAAGGTTAAAATCCTGCCAATATTAAGTTAATTTATTGACAAGAAGTTTGGATCAAAAGCTGCAATGGACAAGCAAACCCTACCCTGCTATAGTTAAAACATAGCGGGATATATTGAGAATCAAATAGAAGGAATGCTAAAAATTTAGTTTCTAAAAACGTTAATTAATTGTTAACAGTGAGACCGGAGAGTCGTTAAGGTATTCAATTAAATCTTTTAATAATATTTCATTTATTCCATCATATCGATGCTTAGAGAAGAATTCATTCACCTTATTATTTTCCTCTGGGAGAATACTTTTAATATACTTTCTATTCATTTCCAGTCTCCTAGCTTTAAGACCTCCGGGTAAGACAACATAATATACATTATTATCAACATATTCATCATACGGATTTCCGCTTTCAGTCATCCCATCGGAATGATAATCCGACTTAACAAACCTTGTTCTTAGATCACGATACAATGCATACTTTCCTGAAACAGCAGGAACAAGCACAATAAAATAACGGGATGAATCGATTGCTGCTACCCTGTCGAAGATCATCAGCGAATCCCCATCCTTTATAGCAAAAGCTTTTATCTGGTTTTTTTCCAGCTCGATGATCGTATTCAGATCCGCGGTTGCGTATAAATGCTGCAGGATCTTATCAAAATTGAATTTCAAAGCCTTATTGTCTACCAGGCTGTCCGTCTGGGTAATCACTACCCCCGGCCCCCATCGATCAGCCAGTAAATAACGATTGCCCTTCGTGTCTTCCTTGATAGAAAAGGCCGGCAGGGCAGACATCTGGTAAAAAGTGTTGGAAGGCGTGTTGGTTATATAAGACTTCGAACCATCATGTACGATCAGTGCACCGGACGGTGAAGTTTTGTACGGTGTTATCAGCGTCTGACCATTGAAGATATTCTCCTTTTCCAGGAATTCATGCAGGGTGGCACCCGCCGAATGGGTAACCATGATATGCATCGGATCATTCGTAACTGCTTTCTGGTCTGTTCCCGTAACGACGATGCCTTCCAGCGACTTGATCCGCGGCTCCAGAACAATTGCCAAACGGGTAGTAGTGTCTTCGATCTTTATAGTGTCTCCCCTGAAGCCAATAGCATTGATACAAATAAACATTCCCGGCTGCAGCCTGATCCTGAAAACACCCTCGTTGTCTGAAGTGGTCCCGCTGTTCTTTCCCTTAACCTGGATGGAAGCGCCGGCCAGAGGCAATCCCTTATTGTCATTTACAACGCCATTGATCGTAATGGGTTTTTGTGCCAGGCCCACGACCGGAGACAATACTATACAGAGAAAACAAAAAGCAGCGAGTTTTTTCATAACCAGGTTTGTCAATCAATATAAATAAAAAAGCTATCCGCATACCCGCGGATAGCTTTTTTTAATCAAAATTTTATCTCTGGAAATTATCGATCACATACTTCATCACGCCGCCAACAGTCTTAACCTGGTAGCCTAAACGGTAAGTCCCATTGGTGAAATCGGCATTGATGATGCTTGGCCCGACCTTAACCGTATCACCCGCTTTTTGCATCGCTTTTACATCGGAGGAATTGAATGCGACGGAAAATGTACTCGCTGAACTGCCGCTTCTTACAAAGGAGAGGTCATAACGCAATTTTGCAGTCTGCGCATCAGTAAACCCGCTCAGGAATTCATTCTTCGATGACGACAGCGGAGTAAAAAGTACAGGTCCGATCGGAGTGGTGACCGCTGCAGCCCCGCTGCTGTCCGCTGCATCCCAACGCTGATAGGTCTGGGTATGATTTACAGCCAGAAGATTACCGATTATATGGAAATATATCGTGTTCATATTACCACTGATCGTTGTACCCGGAGCAGCCGTGAGAGAAATAGGCAGCATATAGTCCTTGGTAGGATCCATATTCCCATGCATAAAGGTGATATTGAACGTATCCAGCCGTAGACCGCTGTGAATAGTCCCCGTCGTAGCAGGGAAAGAATACGCATTGGTTGGCAGGGCTCCATATGTATATCCGTCCTGAGGCGCCGCATTGTAGGCAGTCCGGGCCGCATCATTGACGGCTACTGTTACCGGGATATCCCTGGTTGGCGGATACTGGGAAGCAATATTCACCGTAAAGAACTCGTCATCCGGATCGGTATCTACTGAAGTGGCAATGACCGCACCGCCAAAATAGGTCAGACCACCACTCGGAGCCTGATCCGTACCATTCGTGCTGGCCGTGGAGATCTCCGCAATATAACCCGTATTCTGACTAAAATCCACATTCGGCTTATCCTTCAGACAGCTGCCTAAGAACAGCATGCTCGCAAACGAAATAACTATAGATGATTTTTTCATGATTGTTCTTGTTTTGTTTTTTAAGGCATCCAGAAAATCTTGGAAGTCATATTGTTGATCGATCCCTGTGCATTCACATTCGCAGTATTGTTATTGAACTCGCTCAACGGATACAAAAGACGATAAGGAATGTGCGTAGCGCTCGTCCCGGGATAGATGGACACCGGCAGGTCAACCGGAATACCCAGCCTTCTCCAGTTATTCCAGGCTTCGATAGGATCGTACATATTCAAAGAAGCCCACTCCTGGGTTATAATAGCATTGATCTTATCGGGGGCAACAGAAAAATTCACCCGCGCATCGTTCTGAGCAACATACGTAGCGGCAGCGCTGGCAGCCGAAGGAACACCCAGGATACGGAACGACTCGCTCACAGCTGAACGGAACAGGGAATCGGCACTTAGCGGTCCGCCGATATATCCCCGCTGCACAGCCTCAGCCTGCAGGAAAAGACTCTCGAAAGCAGGCATAAGGGGCGCCCCCGCTGTTGGAGAAGGAATAATACCAGGACCAACAGCCGAAATTACCGTGTTGTGCTCAGTACCATCCTGGCTGCCGAAGGCGCGTCCACGAATGACGCCTGCATTATTAGCTGCATAAAACCGGCTGATACGGGGGTCATTGGTACTCGAATAGAAATTCACCGAATAACTATTGGCCCTGTTATACGAATTTCCTGTCGTAGGAGTCGTCCCATTGGTAGCAAAACCAACGTTCTGCCACATGGGATTTTGCTGATTCAGGGCAGCATTCGAATAACCCGGATTAACCGTTGCATCCACTCCGGCGCCCAGGAAATCTGAGGTCTTGAGTCCGCTAAGCTCGCTCGTGATAAAAGCAGGACCATCGGAAACCTGGGTCATGTTCAGCAGGATCTTCAGCTTGACGGAATTGGCAAACGCCAGCCAGTTGGCCATTTTACCGCCGAACATCACATCATATTTTCCGGGATTGTCGGCCGTTGAAGCATCCGTACCGTTGATGATCGTAATAGCACTGTCGATCTGGGTAACCAGGCTCTTGTAGATAGTTTTGGCATCGTCATACTTGGGATAATAGTTGAACTTATCCCCGTTCAATGCATCGGAGTAAGGGACATTATTGTAAAGATCGACCAGTCTTTGATAAAGGAAAGACTGCATGATCTTGGCAATCCCAAGGTAATAACCTTCCGTGGGCGTCCGGGAAGAATTGACGATAAACTTCAGGTTCTCCAGCGTCAGATATACGTTGTCCCAGTTGTAATTGGCAAAGCTGTTATTCGTATTGTAAGTTGCCTCTGTACCGTAACCGCCGTAGTCTCCGCTGAAAGCCCAGTAACCCATGTACCGGTTGGCAAAATCGGGATAACCGCTATTATAGGTCTCATTGGCCGCATTCACCAGGGTGGCAGACAGGGAGATCTGGGGAGAGACAGCTGACGGGGCATTGGGATTGGTATTATTGATATCGAAAGTACCTTTTTTACACCCTCCCGCCATCAGCAGCATCAGCGGAAGTGCAAGGAGGTAATTATATGATTTCTTCAACATAGTATCGCTTTTTTAAAAGATTCAAATTGGGTTAGAACTGGATAGCCAGGGTAGCACTTACGATGCGGGTAGGAGGAGCCTGTCCTTCGCCTGTCCGGCCAACTGCATTACTGGTATCTTCACTATATTCAGGATCGGTCCAGATATTGCTCTTCGGCCTGATCATCAGCAGATTTCTTCCTGAAACCGTCAAAGAAGCATGTTGAACGATACGGGTCGGAGCGATCCATCTTCTGGGGAAATCATAGCTTACAGCAACCTCACGCAATTTCCAGGCGGCAGCACTGGTGACATAGTTCGCATTGACAGAATTATACAGGCTGGGCCAGAAATTGAAGCTGGCATCGTTGACAGTGACATTGGTATTGGTAACATATTTTCCACCCTGCAGGATCACAGAATTGGGGAAAACGAAACGCTGGCGGCCCGTAATACCGGAGATATAACCGTTACCCGAGAAATCCATGCTGGAACCCAGCTGATTCAGGATCTTGTATCCGGCCCTGTAATCTGCGGTAGCGCTGAACGTCCAGTTCTTATAGATAACCGTGGAGGTAAATCCCAGGATATGTTTTGGTGTGGCCTGGCCCATTATCTTCAGATTGGGGTCACGGGAAGGGTTGCCCGTAGTGCCGTCAACAATGACGTGTCCCAGCGAATCACGGACCCAGTCATACGCTTCGACGACAGGAAAAGGTTGCCCTACAACAGCATAAGCATTGGTATTTTGGTTACCATTGGTTCCAAGACCCAGCGACTTCTGACCACCGTTGATCGAAATAACCTTGCTTTCATTGTAGGTATAGTTGATACCGAGGCTCCAGGTAAGATTAGCGGTCTTCAGCACAGTTCCTTTGACCTCAGCTTCTATCCCCCTGTTGCGGGTATTGGCGGCATTGACCAGGGCCTGCGTAAATCCGCTCGAATTGGGAATGGTAGCGAAGACGATACCATCTTTTAACTTGGACTGGTAAACAGCGGAAACAAGGGATATTCTGTTCTGCAGAAAGCTCATTTCCAAACCGATCTCATTCTCAGTCACTTTCTCTGGTTTGATATTTGGGTTGGCCAGCGTCGAATTCAATTGGAAACCACCCAGACCGTTGTAGGGAAATCCGACGGAATTACCATTATAACCGGTAGCACCTACGGCAATACCATTTGCATTGGTCAGCGTAGACACAGTCTTATAGGCGCCGTCGGCGATATAGGGAGAACCGCTGGCCAGGGCCGACACGTTACCCGTCAATGAATGGGCAGCACGCAGCTTGATAAAGTTGACAACCTTACCATTGGCGATCGACGGGATCATATCGCTGATGATAACCGAAGCGTCTCCGTCATAGTAAGGAATGTTACGGTTTTCTTTTGAAAGACGGGAGTCGACATCCGCCCGGTAAGAACCATGCAGAAAAGCAAAGTTCTTATAGCCGACCGTGCCCTCACCGAAATATCCCAAACGGCGGGCCTCTTCCGTATAGTTGCTCTGCGTGGTAGTATTGTTGGTATTGCCCACACCGGCAGAACCCGTCAGATTGTTCACGTTGTAAACCGGGAAGAACAGGGACCCAGCATTGATATATGTGTTATTGATCTGGTTATCCATGTAAGTCGTACCCACCGTAACTTTCAGGTTGAAATCCTTGCTCAGGTTATGATCGAAGCTGGCAATGAAATCCGAGGTAACGAGAAAATTGGAATAGCTGTAAGTATAATAAGTAGCCTGGCTTCCGTGACCGGCATTGTACTTTGTTCCTTCATCGGTAACGGTATCGATACCATTGCCGGCGGGATTGGAATAATAAATGACGGGATTGTTGATGGCATAGGTGGAATATGTCTTATCGGCCACCGTTGCATCATATTTACGGGAAAGATTGGTCAGCGCAAGGCGATAACCCAGCGTCAGCCAGGAAACAGGCTTTAGCTGCAAATGCATATTCCCGCTGAGGTTGTTGTCCTTTGTTTTATACCGCTGGTTGCCGATCGTCCAGTACGGATTATCATAATAGTCATTGAAATAACCGTTGATCGTGGCAAACTTATTGTGCTGCCAGTCTTTCAGCTGCGAAAGGGGAACATCCGAAGGTGTATTGAGAAGATTGTCATACACGGTGCTCGTCTGAGTCACATTCGTGTATTTATAGGTATACGATAAAGTATAATCCGCGGAAAAAATACCGTAATTGCGGCTGCCTGCAACCCGGAACGCATCCCTGCGGCCGACATCACCAGGCATTACTCCCTTTGTATTGATGTCCTGGGCACTGAGGTAAAAACGGCTGTTATCATCCCCCGCTGCATAAGACAGATTGTTCTGGGTGGTAATGGAATGATCAAAAAAGTCTTTCTTCTGGTTGGGGTTGGACACATATGGGATCAGCAAATAGCTGCCATCAGGTTGAACACGACCGATGGGAACGTTTATCCCTGCACGATATTCCGGACCATAAGCCTGGTTCTCATAAGGGACCTGCGTTCTGTAATCGTTAAAATCGTTTACAAAATACTCACCGCCATTGGCGCCAAAACGATTCTGGAATTTGGGCATATACGCTACAGACTCCATTTGTACTGTTGAAGCAAAGGTGAGATTGGGTTTGCCGCGTACTCCCTTTTTGGTCGTTACGAGAATCACACCGTTGGAAGCATCCGAACCATACACAGCAGAGGCGCTGGAACCCTTCAGTACAGTGATATCCGTAATGTCATCAGCATTGATCGTGCTGAGATCATTATAATAGATAGCTCCATCAACAATGATCAGCGGCTGGTTATTACCGGTAAGCGATCGGTTGCCCCGAAGCGTAACACGGGTCGGCGCAAACACGCCGTTGTTCGTCGTGTTGATCTGCAGACCGGAAACTTTACCGGTAAGACCATTCACAGCACTGATCGGCTTGGCCTGCGTAAGCTCTTTGCCGCTGACCTTGGCCGTAGAATAACCCAGTTCCTTAGCCTGCCGCTGGATACCCAGAGCCGTAACGACAACTTCCGTCATGTTCGACTCCTTGCGCGATACCTGGACGTTGACCGGTCCGGAACCCGTGACAGCCACTTCCTTAGCCGCCATACCAGCTCCACTGATGATCAGTACGTCCCCGGTTTTTGTTTTGATTGAAAATGCGCCGTCTGCATCTGCACTGGCGGCTGTCTTGGATCCTTTGATAAGGATGGTAGCGAAGGGAACAGGCTGACCTTGCTGGTCGGTAATTCTGCCTGTTGTTGTTTTGGTCTGAGCAAATACTGATAAGGAGAATAGCAGTACTGCTATCAACGATAGACATTTTCTCATGTGTGACTGGTTGTTTTGGTTTAAGCAGTCCTTCGACTGACAGATAAACGTTAAAGAAAACTAAATTAACTAATTTCAATATCCCACCTAAAAAAAACGCAGGCCTTAAAAAGAAACTGCAATTTTTTCGCAACAACAAAAAATCATTTTTCTTTATTGGTCAATGGTTTCGCATTGGTTTAGCATAATATAGCAGATTTTGTTAATCGCTGGTTAATTATTTAATTTTATAATGCGACTTACCTCGAATTAAAAATATTTTCATCGGATTTAAATCAACAAATCACACAAATCGAAACCATATTCCGATAAATAAATCGCTGCATCTCATTAAATTTTTGTATTATAATAATCATTTATAAAAAATATATTCAATGAAACTCCTGGCTTTACCACTCCTGTTCCTGCCTTTTTCGGCTATTTCTCAACGTTTAAATTCCAATCAATATGAATTGATTCGTAAAGAAGAGCTCAGGAACGCTCCCGCGAACCTCGACAACCTCTACCAGGACATAAAAGGCGAAGCCTTCTTCAACTCTCAATGGCTCCCTGCCATAGCCATCGCCGAAAATGGAAAAACCTACAAAGGGATAAAAGTGAAATTTGATCAATACAAGAACAAGTTCTACGCAAATATCCACGACACCATCTACGATATGGGGAACAGCGCAATAAACCGTTATATCATCTATCCTTCCCCGACAGATACCACGGTTTCCTGCACCTTTCAAAAAGGATTCTCCGGAAATGGCTTACAACCCGCCGCCTATATCCAGGTCTTCGCCACAGGCAAATTGACATTCGTAAAATACCGCACGCTTGAAATAAAAGACTCACACGAAGATGGTCCTCTTACCACCACAAAGATTTTCGCCCAACAGGATTATTATTACCTGATCAGGGATAACGATCAGCCTGCAACAGTCCGTCTCAACAGGAAAACACTCGAAAAGGAAATGGCCGACAAATGGAAGGAAGTCTCCGGCCACGCAAAAGAAAAGGAGATAGCCTTCAACGAAGAAGAAGGATGGAAATATCTTGTCTCTTATTACAATACGCTTCCATAACCACCGAACATAAAAAAAGCTGCCCCGAAGAGCAGCTTTTTTTCATATCAAAATCTGATCAGGGTCTCGCACCCACAAATTCAAAATGCTCGTCAAAGCTCACTCTATGCGGCGTCCAGACGGCCGGCTGATCCAGCCAGTATTTTACATCCAATGAACCGGTCGCAGGATCGTATTTATTAATGCCGGATGGATCAAGTGATGCGCTCCGGCCATTGGAAGCCGGCTGCCCATATAAATTGACAACACTCGTCACATTGCCATCTGCATCAAAATTAAAGACTACCCCGAAGCTCCCATATTGTGAATCATTGGCGCCGCTCTGGATCTTATGGTCTATATTTTTCCCATAGTCATTGTCGAAAAGCTGAACCTGGTTTGGACCCGAAGTAATTAGGTAGACATCCCAGGGATAAGGACCCGTTAAGGTTGCATTGGAATAGTCGACCATGGATCCCGTCACAGTATATTCACCGTCATACCTGTTCTTCACCTGTATGATGATCGGGATCCGGGAATGTGCCGTTTCTATCTGTCCCGAACCACCACTGACAGTCGTAATGGCCAATCCTGTCGCGAATGAGCTGCCATAGGTCAGCAGCTTGGTGATGTTGACCGACAATTTCGCTGAACCCTGCAGCGATCCCGCCGGTATAGTGATCGATGTCGGCGCAGTAAAGACATCAGACGGCAAATAATCATACGACTGGTCATTGGTGGCGTTGTACGCTCCGACAATAGATGTATCTACGGCGATCGTCACTTTCGTATCCGCGTTATACTTGACATTGTTAAATACCAGGATCGCCGTATCAAGCTGGGTGGTCGATGCACTAACCGTAATGGAAAGGACACCTATATTGCTTAACCCAAAACCCGTAGCAGGTGTGCTTCCGGCCTGTGCCGTAGCTAATACGTCGATGTCTTTCTTACAACCGGTCAACAATACTATGAAAAGTAAAAAGGTTGTAATTCTAACTATAAAATTTCGCATATGTAAAATTTAGTATTGTTAATCGGTTATTGAACATCCCACCAGATCCTTCCATAATTGGAATCCTTCTCTCCGTTAGATCCCACATATTGTGCACCGGCAGTCGCAACATTGGAAGGATTATAACTGTACTCATTCGTCCCATAGGCGATCCGGCGGGGGATCTGCGAATTGACAGCCCCGGTACCAGCTGCCAGCGTGGGATACCCCGTCCGCCGCCAGTCCGACCAGCCCCTTGGACCTGCCGGATAATGTGTCACCCATTCCTGGGTACAGATCTTACCAAGGACGTCACCCGAGGAAAGACTGATGTTAGGACTACCCATATAGACATTAAATGCGCTGTCGCTGAATTTAAGTAATGAAACTCTATCAGTATCATTGACAGATTGTTTCCATAACTTCCAGCTTTCCTGGATTCCTGTTTGATACATCGCCACCGGGTCTTCGCCAGTCCAACCACGCTGTGCAGCTTCCGCACGCGCCAGGAATATTTCCCCCGAAGAAAGAATAATAAAAGGGTCATCCTGTGCCTGCCCCTGGCCTTTCAGCAATTGGGCATATTTCGTATTGGCGTTGGCAAAAGCCACCGCATTATCCCTGGACAAACCGAAGGGGAATCCGATGGAAGAAGTTCCATAGGTTATGATACGAGGGTCACCATGAGAACTCAACCAATCTGTCATTGTCTTGGAAACAGCATAGTCAAACCGCTTTGTAACATCATAATAATTGTAGACGGGATTGAGATAACTACCCCCCGGATAATCCATCTGAATACTCCCGCCGGCACCTATCACTCCGCCGGCAATTGCTGCCTGTACCTCTTTTTGGCCGGTTGCTGCATCCACCTTCGAAAGCCGCAGCCCAAGCAATAAATGAATGGAATTGGCGAACGTCTTCCAGCTCGCCACACTGCCGCCAAATAAAATATCGCCCTTTACCGTGGCACCTCCGTCAAATTGGGCAACGGCCTCCGTCAGCTCCTTGAACATGTCCGTGTAAATGGCCTGCTGCTTGTCATAAGGCGTAACACCATTGTCACCGGCCAGCGCTTTACTATATGGCAGATCCCCAAAAATATCCGTTAGCGTGCTGAAAATATAAACCTTCAGGATACGGGCGATGGCGATCTGGTTGGCATTTGACCCGTTCAGCGCCGCAGTCGCCTTTGTAGTCGCGTCAGTATTCTGATCGATGATGGTCTTCAGATCAAATAAAGGCCCGTTATTCGTATAAAAATTATTACCGCTGCTGTTGAGATTGGCAGCATAATAAAAGTTCCAATCCGCCTTTTCCTTATTGAAAACAGAGATATCGGTGTATTGCGTTTCAGAAAAATATTGACAATAAAGACCCGAAACAGTATTGATACCAGCGCCATTACCCGCGTCCCAGGTATAATAGGACAACGTTGACAATACATTGGTCAGCAATGCTGAGGTAACCGGGCTTGTCGTCTTTCCGGGGTCAATATTGGTATTCCCGAATTCATCTATCTTCTTGCAGGATGACGTTGCAATAAGTACGGTACAACTGCCTGCTACTAAATATTTATAAAATTGTCTTAGCATCTTAAATGAGTTTAATCGTTCGACCATTAGAAAGTAAAGGATAAATTGACCCCAAGTGATCTTGTCGCCGGCAACTGTCCATTCTCTCCATATACATCCGATATTTCAGAAGGATCAAAATTCCGGCTGGCACTATAGATAAGCCAAAGATTCCTTGCCACCACAGATACCGTTGCGCTCTGCACGATCTTGCTGCTGAATCCCCATTTTTTAACCGGCAGATTATACCCAAGGCTCACCTCGCGGAGTTTGACAAACGACAGCTTGTGAACAAAAGGCTCTGCGATCTGCGCGCCATAGAACTGGTGGAAATAAGTAAACCCGTCGACGTAGGTATCGATAGGTGTTTTTCCATCCACCGAGCTTACCCCTTTGACATGAACGCCGCCGCCATTGGTCAGCGGATCACGTACGCTCTTGCCCCTATCATTGTTGGCCGCGGTATAGTCGATATCCCCCGAATACATACCCCAGCTTTCGGTGAGCGAGAAGAACCGGCCGCCGAACTGGTAATCAAGGCTCGCATTCACGACAAAATTCTTATAGGTAAAGAGATTCTGTATCCCTCCCGTAACTTTGGGAACGATACTGCCCCAGTCATAATTCGCATTGCCGGTAATATACAGACCCGTTGTCGGATCGATCTCCGGTAAATTATTTGCTCCCCGGGTATAACCACCGCCGATGAGTTGACCCCAATCCTTACCCAGCGCCTGGTAGGCGGATGCGTAGTGGGTTCCGAATGAACCGATCCAGTTACTCGGCTGGATACGATCAGTCCCCGGTACGATCTTCGTCACAGGGTTTTTCATCAGCCAACCGACAGTCGCCGTCACATTCCACGTAAAGTCCTTGGTCCGCATGATCCCGGCAGTAGCGGCAAATTCAAAACCCTGTCTTTTTACCGTGGCGGCATTGATCACCTTGGCGGTATACCCCCCGGTTGAGCCGACACTTATCTGGACCGGCTGGGATGCCGACGTCTCATTATAGTAATTGACCGTCAACCCAAACCTGTTTTGGACGAAACGCATATCCACTCCCGCTTCATAGCTCGTGATCAGCGCACCTTTTAAACCCGGCGCCGGAACTGAACCAGGCGTACTCATTAAAAGATTGCTATTCCATTGGTACTGGCTCAGGCTGTAGGGAAGATTGGTAGCATAAACGTCCAGTGTCAATGGCTTACGCCCCCATGAACCATAAAGCTTACCAAACGACAGCCAGGAAGGAAGATTTTTTACCAGCTCCGTAGGAACAAAGGAGAAACCAGCCGCAGGATAAAGCAATTTATTATCCGAAGCCGGTAACGTCGAAGACCAGTCCTGCCGGACAGCACCCGTAAGACTCAAAAAACGCTTGTATTCGAACTCACCGGATGCAAAGACCGAATTGGTCCGGGAATTTACCCTGGAGCTCGTTACCGAAGGCTGCGACTTCGAATTCGAGATATCAAAATAATCTGCAATATTCAACCCCTGGTTGGTATTAGCCCCCAGTTGTTTCCTGTTATACGTTTCCGTATTCCCACCCGCCAGCAGACTCACAGCAAGATCTTTGAAGAAATTATGATTGTAGGTGGCGATCAGCTCATAGTTCATATCATTCTGGTTCCTCTGTTCTGTCCTGTAGCTGGCCAGCTGACCGGTCTGGGAACCGCTGGTCTCGAGGAGGGAATGCACTTTGTTTTCGAGCCAGTAATTGTACTGATCCTTACGGACCGTACCCTTAATGCTCAGGCCATCCAGCACATTGACCTTGATGTAAGCATCCCCGTAGAACCGGTCCCTTCTTGTTTGATTCTCGATATTGTCCTGGTAGGCATAGAAATTATACCAGTAATTGCCCGTAAAAAAACTGGACGGCTGGGAAGCGTCATACCCATCCGGATTATGAAACCAGTTCCACGAGGCCAGCGTCCCGATCGGTGTCTTAAGACCTCTCAGCGACTTCATCAGCTTCATATCCAGGTCACGGTGATTCCATTGTCCAAAATTACCCGAGGTCTGGTTGGCATACCCATCACTATAGTCTCCACTCAACAGCTGCGTGTTATATGTAAAGTCGACACCGGCAGTTACCACCTTGTTGATATCGATGGTCGTAGAGGAAGTAAGGATATTCCGGTCAGAAGAGGAATTGGGAATAAGTCCCCTTATCCATTGCTTCGAATAAGAAAGACGGGTCGAATACCCCTGACCCGATTTGGAGAAATTGACATTTGTGTTGGAAGTAAGCCCTGTATTCCAGAAGTCTTTGACATTATTTGGCTGACCTACCAGCTTGGCCGACTTACCGGAATATTGCGTTCCAGGCACCCAGGCATACCAGGGTGCATAGGTCTGACCAAGCATCTCAGGACCCCAGCTGGAATCATCCGTATAATCAGGGAAACCAACCCCATCCAGCGACTTCCAGGAATCGGGATCTCCTGCTTTATAGTGATAGGTCGTAAGATAATTGTTCGCTCCGCCCGCATACCGGTTCTGCAAATGCATCAGATGAGTAACCTTATCAAGGATCACCCCCTGATTCAGCTGGACGGCCGACTTGCCGCCATATCCCTTCTTGGTGGTGATGACTATCGCACCATTAATAGCCTTGCTGCCAAATAAAGCCGTCGCATTGGCTCCCTTGAGAATGGTGACTGTTTCGACATTGGAAGGATCGATGTCATAGGCCCCATCGTTCGGCTGGGTCGTCCCGTCCTTGCTGACATCGTTGGAAATGATCGTACCATCGACGACATAGATCGGACTGACATCCCCCGATAGCATCAGACCGCCACGAATACGTGCCGCGGCCGTTGCATTCAGCTTGGAAGGAGACTGTGAGCGAAACTGAACACCGGCGACCTTGCCGGCAAGAGCGTCCGAAAGACTGGTCTGGGGGATCAGGTTCAGCGCTTCGGATTTTACCACCTGCGCACTGTAAGGAGTAGTACGCTCACTCTTTTTTACACCAAAAGCAGTGCTGACGACAACCTCCGAAAGGGCCTGCCCGGTCCTTTTCATCCGGAACGAAAGATCGCCGCCATCCGCGACCATCTCCGTACTGGCATAACCAACAGCATTGATTTGAATGATAGCCCCCTTGACGATCCGGATGGTGAAGTTACCGTCGGCATCAGCGCTGACCCCCTGTTTCTCACCCTTTACGCGAACGGAGGCGAAAGAAACAGGTTGACCCAGCTCGTCCAGCACCTTGCCTTTTACGGGAATCCGGGTTTGAGCGGTTACTGTCAGGCATAACATGGACAGCACCGCAAGCAGTGATAGAAATTTTCTCATGTGACTGTAGTTAGTTTTAGTAGTGAAAAGCAATTTATATTATCTTTTTTTGCTAACAAAAAAAAATGTTAAAACCACTTAACAAAAAGATTAAAAAAGAGGACGAAAATTTAATCTGCACCAGTCCAATGCAATACTTTTAAAATATACATAATCAATATTTTGTGCCCCTTATTGACAAATGCTTAAAATCCCTTAAATCATATTTAAAATACTAATATTTTTTTATCCCCATATGATTTTGAAATATTAATAAATTATAATATTTATTGTTTATTTAAAAAACAATAATAATTGCCATTGTCATTAACGATTATTCATATAACGAATAAGCATTATTTATATAAAACTTTATTGCCCTTTTCTTTCTGGTGAATCCTACCTTTGCAGAATGGAATTATTAGATGGAAAGCTCGCTTCTCAGGCTATAAAAGACGCTCTCACCTTACAAGTAGCACAGTTAACGACAGAAGGAAAAAAAGTCCCGCACCTGGCAGCCGTACTCGTCGGAAATAATGGAGCCAGCGAAACCTACGTAGGGGCAAAAGTAAAAGCCTGCGCAGAAATAGGCTTTAAATCCACCCTTGTCCGCCTGGAAGACGGCGTCAGCGAAAACAGGCTGCTCAACGTTATAGAAGACCTTAACAACGACGTGGACATAGACGGCATCCTGGTACAGCTGCCGCTGCCCAAACATATTTCCGACGAAAAAGTGATCAATGCCATCCACCCCTCAAAAGATGTCGATGGCTTTCACCCCGAAAGTGTCGGGAAAATGGTCCAGGGCTTGCCGACATTCATCCCCGCTACCCCCCATGGCATTATGCTCCTGCTCGAACACTATAAGATAGATACCCGCGGCAAGCACGCCATCGTAGTCGGCCGGAGTAATATAGTTGGCCGCCCAATGAGCATCCTGCTTAGTGGAAATACCAACCCTGGCAATTGTACGGTTACCATTTGCCATTCCCATACCCGCAACCTGGCCGAACTATGCCTTCAGGGTGACATAATTGTCGCAGCCCTCGGCAAACCGGAATTCGTCACCGCCTCGATGGTAAAAAGAGGAGCGATCATCATCGACGTTGGCATCACTCGTGTACCCGATGCCAGCAAAAAAAGCGGCTTTGCCCTTAAAGGAGACGTCAAATTTGACGAAGTTTCGCCTCTGTCCAGCTATATCACACCGGTACCCGGCGGAGTGGGGCCCATGACCATCGCCGCCCTCATGAAAAATACGTACAGAGCCTGTGAAGAAAGAAATGGAAACTAATACATCATACTCCCCCACCCGTTCCCGGACAGAAAAGCCCCTGCCCGTCATGGAGTCTTTTTATACACTCCAGGGAGAAGGCTTCCATCAGGGGAAAGCTGCCTGGTTCATTCGTCTTGGCGGTTGTGATGTAGGCTGTGTCTGGTGCGATGTAAAAGATAGCTGGGACGCGGACAAACATCCTCTGCGACAAATAAAGGACCTCGTCGCCGAAGCCGCAGCGCACCCCGGCCGCCTGGCTATCATTACCGGCGGTGAGCCGCTCATGCACGATTGTACGGACCTGACCAGCCAGCTGCACCAGGCCGGATTCACCACAAATATCGAAACATCCGGCTCTTCCCCGCTTAGCGGCCAGTGGGACTGGATCTGCCTCTCACCAAAAAAATTCAAGGCGCCTCTTCCCGAAATACTGCCGCTGGCAAACGAGTTAAAGATCATTATTTTCAACAAGACCGACTTCGACTGGGCCGAACAGTGGGCCGCCCAGGTCTCCCCCGCCTGCCGCCTCTACCTCCAGCCCGAATGGAGCAAGTCCGCCATTGTTACCCCCCTGATCATAGATTATATAAAGGATAATCCGAAATGGGGGTTTTCGCTGCAGCTGCACAAATACATCAACGTGCCCTAACAGCGATTTCCTTTGTGCAGCAATATATTGGCCCCGCCAGGCAACCGAGCGATAGCGAAGGCAACCGCAAGGTTGCGAACGAGATCTTGCCAGTGGTAAGGGCGAAGCTCTAAGGCGCCGGAGCAAAGCAACCATCCCCTAACCAGTGAGCAAACCGGCGGAGAGCTTTGCCTAACCCCGCATAAATGATTATAACTTCCGTTTAAGATTCTGATTCGTAATTTTCGTGTATGAAAAACCAGCCCTACCTCTTCCATTTCTTCCTCATCCTCTTCTGCTTAGCAGCCGTGCCCAGAACTCAAGCCCAATACAACCCGGATAAAGTCAACAAAAAAGCCGCCCAATCTTACTCCAAAGCGTTGGAACTGGCTCAGAATGATGACTTTAAAGGTGGCATTGAATCCCTGAAACAGGCGGTGCTCCTCGACCCCGGCTTCGCAGACGCCTGGCTTTCCATGGCCGGCATGTACGGCGAACTGAAAAACTACCAGGGTGCCATCGACAGCTACGAAAAGGCCAGAGCAATCGACAGCAACTATTTTAAAGACTATAATCTCCCCTATTCGATCAACCTGGCCGGAAAAGGAGACTTTTCCACCGCCCTGGAGGCCGTCAACACCTTTCTGACCGTTACCAACCTTAATGAGACCAGCCGGAAGGCAGGCGAATACCGGAAAAGGACCTACCGTTTTGCTCTCGATTATTCAGCCGCTCATCCGCAAACAGGTTATAAATTTGAGCCCCTGAACATGGGCGATAGCATCAACACCGCCGTCTCCGAATATTACCCTACCCTTACCATCGATGGGAGCACCCTGATCTATACCCGCCGCGTCAACAACTTCAACGAAGACTTTTACGAATCTGACCGGCTCACCAACGGCTGGACCAAAGCCAGAAGCCTGCCCGGCAACATCAATACGAACCAGAATGAAGGCGCCCAGAACATCTCCCAGGATGGACAATGGCTCATCTTTACCGGCTGTAATTTCCCGGAAGGCCATGGCAGCTGCGACCTCTATATTTCCTATCTCACACCGGATGGCTGGAGCACACCGGAAAACATGGGTGACAGCATCAATACCGACGCGTGGGAATCCGCCCCATCCCTTTCTCCCGACAAACGGGACCTATATTTTTCCAGCCGCCAGCCGGATGGTTATGGCGGCAGCGATATCTACGTCAGCCACCGGCTGCTCAACGGTCACTGGAGCGCTCCCGAAAATCTCGGCCCCACGATAAATACGATCGGGGATGAAGGAACTCCCTTTATCCACGCAGACAATCAAAGCCTTTATTTTACATCCAATGGCCACCCGGGTTATGGCGGAGATGATCTTTTTGTGGTCCGCAAAGGGCCTAAAGGCGCCTGGAGCAAACCGGAAAATCTTGGCTATCCCATCAATACGATCGAAAATGAAGGCAGCCTCGTCATCGCTGCCAATGGAAAAACGGCATATTATGCCAGCGACCGGGCAGACAGCAGGGGCGGACTCGACCTCTACAGCTTCGAGCTGCGCGAAGATGTTCGCCCCGCCCAGACCCTTTGGGTAAAAGGAAAAGTATTCGATCGGCAGACGCATAAAGGCCTCCCATCCAGCGTCGTCCTTACCGACCTCTCTACACAGCAGGTTATCAGCAACCTCCAGACCGACGAAACGGGGAATTACCTGATCACCCTGCCAAAAGGAAAAGATTATGCCTTCAACGTCAAAAGAAAGGGATACCTCTTCTTTTCCGACAACTTCTCGCTGAGCAGAGAACAGGGCGATACCGCATTCAATATCGACATCCCCCTTCAACCCATCGAGACCAATGCGGCAATCGTACTAAAAAACATCTTCTTTGATCCCAACAAATACGAACTCAAACCTGAATCCCAAACCGAACTGGACCAGGTCGTCCAATTACTAAAAGACAACCCCACCCTCCACATCCAGATCAACGGTCATACAGATAATTCCGGTAAAACTACCGACAACAAAACCTTGTCCGAAAACAGGGCCCGGGCCGTAACAGCCTATCTCATTACAAAAGGAATAGCACAAACCCGCCTGGCTTTCAAAGGATTCGGAGACACCATACCCGTTGCCGACAATGCCACCCAGGAAGGCCGCGCTCAAAACCGGCGCACCGAACTAAAAGTGATCAGCAACTAAGTTTTTTAGTACTTACCTTTACCCCAAATAATTCTACAAAATGGAAGAGGATACCCTATATCAGGTAGCCCTTACCCGTACGCCAGGTATCGGTGCCGCATATACGAAAAAACTAGTCGATCATTTTGGTAGCGCAAAAGCAATTTTCCTGGCCGAAAAAAAGACCCTCGTCCAGGCAAAGATCCCCCATGAAACAGCCGACAGGATTGCCAGCTTCCATGATTGGGCCCCCCTGGAAAAGGAACTAACCCTCCTGGAAAAACAAGGCATCCGTACGCTACTGTCCTCCAACAAGGATTACCCCCGCCGCCTTTTACATCTCCCTGATACCCCTTCTCTCCTTTATTATAAAGGCAAAGCCGATCTCAACACAAAAAAGATCATCGCAGTCGTCGGAACAAGAGGCCCCAGCGACTATGGCAGACAAATAACAGAACAGCTGATCCGACAGCTGACCCAGCCCGACCTCCTGATCATCAGCGGCCTGGCCTATGGCATCGATGCCTGCGCCCACACAGCCGCACTAAAAAATCATATACCGACAGTAGCTGTCCTGGGCCATGGCCTTGCCCATATCTATCCCCATGAACATACCCGGCTGGCTAGTGAGATGCTGGCCGAAGGAGGACTCCTCACCTCCTTTCCCCTGAACACCAGACCCGAACCCTATCGTTTCCCCAAACGCAACAACCTTGTCGCCGGCTTATGCGACGCGCTCCTCGTTATAGAAACAGGAAAAAAAGGAGGCAGCCTTCTCACCGTCGAAAATGCGCATACCCACCACAAAAAGGTCTTTGCCGTCCCCGGCAGACTCACAGACCACAGAAGTGCAGGCTGTAACTCGCTGATCCAGCAAGGCAGGGCTGAAATACTACTCTCCGGTCAGCAGCTGCAAGCCAGCATGGGTTGGGAATGGCCGGCTGATAATGCCGGAGTTCAGGCCCGCCTCCCTTTCCCCGGCTCAACCAGCGGGCACACCGACAGTGAACAAAAACCAGAGGAAAAGATCCTGCTCAAATTGTTAACGGAAACAAAAAGTCTTTCCCTCGATGAGCTTTCCACCCAAAGTCAGCTGGAGATCCCCGCCGTCGCCATTCATCTCCTTAACCTTGAATTACAGGGACTCATCAGCCCCCTGCCCGGTCAACGATACCGCCTCAACTGACAACCCTCTGCCCAATCGATCAACCTGACGACGCAACCGGCCCTCCGCCGGTAGTTATATGCAGCCCCTACAAAAATTTGGACCGTACATATGCGCTACCCTATCTTTGCACATGGCAAGAATAAATTCCCCCGCGGGAAAGACAAAATTCCCCCCCAAGTTTTTCGGAGAAGGTCTCACATTCGATGACGTGTTATTACTCCCTGCATTTTCCCAGGTGCTTCCAAGAGAAGCAGACATCAGCAGCAAATTGACCAAAGGCATTACGCTGAATATTCCCATGCTTTCCTCAGCTATGGATACCGTTACGGAAGCGACGCTGGCGATAGCCCTCGCACGCGAAGGCGGCATCGGCATTCTGCACAAGAATATGAGCATCGAAAAGCAGGTCGAACAGGTCCGTAAAGTAAAACGAAGCGAAAGCGGTCTGATCATCGATCCCATCACCCTACACGAAGAAGCCACCATCAGCGACGCGCTCCGCCTGATGAAAGAAAATAAGATCGGCGGTATACCGATCACAGACAATAACAAAGTGCTGGTCGGTATCCTCACCAATCGCGATCTGCGGTTCGAGGATAACAAACGTAGGAAGGTCAGCGAAGTAATGACCCCAAAAGATCGACTGGTCATAGCCCCTGAAGGAACCGATCTGAAAAAAGCAGAAAAGATCCTCCAAAAACATAAGATCGAAAAATTGCCGGTTGTCAACAAGCAGGGGAAGCTCATCGGACTCATCACCTACCGGGATATCCTCCAGGTGACGAGCTATCCCAATGCCGTAAAAGACTCCTATGGCCGACTGCTCGTCGGTGCCGCCCTTGGCATAACCAAGGACCTGCTGGACCGCGCCAGCGCGCTGCAACAGATCGGGGTTGACGTGGTAACACTCGACAGTGCTCACGGGCACCACATCGGGGTCATCAATGCCCTTAAAACGCTAAAAAAGAATTTCCGGCAACTACAGGTCATCGCGGGCAATATCGGTACCGCCGCCGGCGCGAAAGCACTCGCCGATGCAGGAGCCGATGCTGTAAAAGTCGGTATAGGCCCCGGCTCTATCTGTACTACACGCATCGTAGCCGGAGCCGGTGTACCCCAGATCACCGCTGTCATGGAAGCAGCCTCCGCCCTCAAATCAAGGAATATCCCGGTCATCGCAGATGGCGGTATCCGTTATACAGGCGATATGGTAAAGGCGCTGGCCGCAGGAGCCAATGTAGTAATGATGGGCAGCGTATTTGCCGGTGTCGAAGAAAGCCCCGGTGAGACCATCATCTACGAAGGAAGAAAATTCAAACAATATCGTGGCATGGGCTCTATTGGAGCAATGACCCAGGGAAGCAGCGACCGTTACTTTCAGGACGTAGAAGACGATATCAAAAAATTGGTTCCCGAAGGCATCGAAGGCAGAGTAGCCTTCAAAGGCAACCTGTCGGAAGTCGTTCAGCAATACGTCGGTGGCCTCCGGGCAGGGATGGGCTATTGCGGCGCCAAAGACATCCGGGCATTACAGAATGAGGCGCAGTTCATAAAGATCACCAATGCCGGCATGAAAGAAAGCCATGCTCACGATATAGAAATTACCAAGGAAGCGCCTAACTATAGTCGCTAAAGCCAATCCCCTGCAATTTATCACCGCCGTTTCGGGCCAATAACCCGGAACGGCTTTTTTTATTCCCGCCCGCAACCTGTCCGCTTGTCGCCCTAACTGTTCTCTTATTTGTGCAATTCGGCCCCTCCCCGCATCGTTATAGAAAACCTCAAGACAAGCATATGAAAAAAAATCTTTTCCTCCTGCTCCTCGTATTGCCATTTACCCCCGCCCTTTCACAAAATAGTCCCGACAAACAAAAGGCACAGGAATTAAAACAGGAGGCCGTCCGGTTGATGGACAACGGCGACCCCGACAAAGCCATCGACCTGCTGAACGCTGCCCAAAAAGCAGACCCCGACAATTATGTCTACCTCTACGAGATCGGTTATGCCTGGATTATAAAAAAAGACTACCCAAAAGCCATCGAGACCTTCCGCAAAACGACTCGCTATTCCGACGTCACAGACCAGTGTTACCAGATGCTGGGTAATGCCTATGATTACAACGGCGAAAGAAGCAAGGCCAGGGAAGCCTATGCAGAAGGTCTGAAAAAATTCCCCTCCGCCGGCCGGTTATACATGGAATCGGGCCTCCTCGACCAGGCAGACGAGAATTATGACCACGCTGTCCTCCTCTGGGAAAAAGGAATAGAGGTCGACCCCAACTATCCCTCCAATTACTACCGGCTTGCCAAACTATTTGCACAGACCAACGAGCGGATCTGGGCAGCCCTTTATGGCGAACTGTTCATCAACCTCGAACGCGGAACCGACAGGACCCAGGAAATGAGCAGGATCTTATTCAACGTGTATAAAAGATCGATCACCATGCCCTCCGACACATCGAAAAGCCTGAAGCTGGACATGACCAGCAGCACTATCAACTATGACCCTAAAAAAGAATTCAAAATTCCTTTCCGGCTTGCTTTTACCATGTACCTGATCACAGGTCTTTCACCCGCCGCCCTCGATAGCACACATAAAAATGAGGTCACCATCGCCCTATTGAACAAAGCCAGGGTCATCTTCATCGATATATGGTTTAACCAAAAAAAGCTTGATCAGCAATACCCGAATGTTTTGCTCGGCTTCCAGCGCATGCTCAATGAAAAGGGATGGCTCGAAGCCTACAACTATTGGCTGCTCATGAAAGGCGACGAACAGGAATTCATAAAATGGCGGGATAGCCATTCCGATACGTGGGATGCCTTTTTCACCTGGTTCAAGGACAACCCACTTCACCTGGATACCAGCCACTTATTTATAAGGACCCAATACAATTGATCATAACCCGGTCCCGCACGCGGAACCACCGGAATACAGATCAAAATAATAGCCATCCGCCCCCAACGGATAGCTATTAAGCTTATTTTTGGCCAAAGATTTACGGTTTGAAAAAGCTTCACCCCTTTCTTTTGTCTGTCCTTACCGGTTTATTGCTGTTTGCCGCATGGCCGGTATCTCCTCTGACCTTCCTGATCTTTATCGCTTTTATCCCCCTGCTGTGGATGGAGCGGCAGGGCATCCGACGAAAAAAATTCTTCGGCTGGGTCTACCTCACCATGGTGATCTGGAATGCAGCTACCACCTGGTGGATCTGGAATGCCTCCGCGCCAGGCGCAGTAGGCGCCATCCTCGCCAACAGCCTTTTAATGTGTATCCCATGGCTCGGCTTTCACGCAGTAAAGAAAAGAATGGGTGATACCGTCGGTTATATCTCCCTCGTACTCTTCTGGCTTAGTTTCGAATACATTCATTTGTCCAACTGGGGACTCAGCTGGCCCTGGCTGACCCTGGGAAATGTATTCGCTACAAGACCCGGCTGGATCCAGTGGTACGAATATACGGGCGCCAGTGGGGGCGGCCTGTGGGTTATGACAGTCAATATCCTGCTTTTCCGTTTGACCTGGAAAAAGATCAAAGGAGGGAGGCTCAACAAACGATTTGCACTTTATTCCCTGCTTGCGTTAGCGATACCCCTGCTGGTATCCGTATCGCTCTCCACTACAACGCACGTGCCCGTCAAGGAACCGGCTACCAATATCGTCATCGTCCAACCCAATATCGACCCTTACGAAAAATTATACACCGGCAGCTTCGAAGCTCAACTGCAGAAGCTGATCCGGCTTAGCGACTCCGCTATCGACAACAACACCGTATTAGTGGTATGGCCGGAAACAGCACTCTATAACGAAAGAGGATTTTTAGAAGACTCGCTGCGGCAGGACTTTTTCCTGAGACCACTATGGGATTTCCTGCATCGTCATCCCTCCATCAACCTGCTGACCGGACTGGAAGGCGCCCGCCTGTTCGATCATCGTCATTCACCATCAGCCCAGAAGATACCTAACTCAAACAAATATTACGAAAGTTACAATTCAGCCATCCTCTTTGACAGTACAGGCCCTACAGCCTTTTATCATAAATCCAGGCTGGTTCCCGGTGTGGAAACCCTGCCGCCCTTCCTGCATATTCTCGACTCCTGGTTTGAGAAATTTGGAGGCACGACAAATGGGTATACAGGACAGGACGACCGTACCGTCCTCAATACAACCAACCACTCCTATCATATCGCCCCCGCTGTATGTTACGAAAGCATTTATGGCGAGTTCATGTCCCGTTATGTCCGCAATGGCGGCAATCTGATTGCCGTCATCACCAACGATGGCTGGTGGGGCAACACCCCCGGATACAGCCAGCACGAAGACTATGCCCGGCTACGGGCCATCGAGAACCGACGCTGGGTAATACGAAGCGCCAACACCGGTGTGTCCTGCATCATCGACCCGAATGGAAATATCACCGAATCCCGCCCCTGGGTCGAGACTGCCGTCATCCGGAAACATGTGCCTGCAGAAAACGATCTTACCTTCTATGCCCGGTATGGTGATTGCATATCCCGGCTGGCCCTTATCCTCACCGGCCTGTTCCTGGTCTGGATTATTATAACCTCCATAAAAACAAGATACAGTCGTGGATAAAACAATAGATCGCGGACCAAATACGCTCTTCTATCGGGACGAAGGAAAAGGTCTGCCAGTCATATTGCTCCATGGTTTTGCCGAAGATGGTTCCATCTGGAACAAACAGACAGACCAGCTAAAAGCCAATTATCGGTTGCTCATTCCCGATCTGCCCGGCAGCGGCCGCTCATCCGCCCTCACCGATGAAACATCGATGGAAAAAATGGCAGAAGACCTTGTTCTGATGCTCGACCGGGAAGATCTTCAGCATTGTGTACTCATCGGTCATAGTATGGGTGGCTACATCAGCCTGGCATTTGCCGAAAAATACCCCGAACGCCTAAGAGGCCTGGGACTTTTTCATTCTACCGCCTATGCAGACACCGAAGAAAAGAGATCAGCCCGCAGAAAAAGCATTGACTTCATTCAAAAGAACGGCAGCTCTCCTTTTATCCGGCAATCCACTCCCAACCTTTTCGCCCCTGAGACCCGCAAGGACCATCCGGAACTGGTCAATGAAATGATCGACCGCTACTCCAGCTTTTTGCCGGCCTCCCTCGTTCATTATTACGAGGCCATGATCCGCCGTCCAGACCGCACGGCCATACTGGAACAAACAAAAAAACCCGTCCTTTTTGTCATCGGCAGCCACGACCAGGCCGTTCCACCACAACAGGCTTTACAACAATCGCATATACCGGCCTTATCCCATATTCACCTCCTGAACCGATCCGGCCATGTAGGCATGCTCGAAGAACCCGGTCAGAGTTACAGGATTTTGCAATCATATTTAAATTTCGTTACACAATCATGAACAAGATCATCCTTATTACAGGCGCGACTTCAGGATTCGGCGAAGCTTGCGCCCGAAAATTTGCAGCAGCAGGCGGTTATGATATCATCATCACAGGCAGAAGAAAAGAAAGACTCGAAACGCTAAAGGCCGGGCTGGAAAATAATTCCAATAACCGGGATACCCCATCGAAGATACTTCCACTTGTCTTTGACGTCCGTGACAAAAAAGCCGCTCAAAAGGCAATCGACGGACTACCCGAAAGCTGGAAAAGGATTGACCTGCTGATCAACAACGCCGGCCTGGCCCTCGGAAGAGATTACTTCGATGAAGCCGATATGGACGACTGGGAAACAATGATCGATACCAATGTCAAAGGCCTTCTCTATATGTCGCGGGCCGTCCTGCCACTGATGATCCCGCAGGGAAAAGGACATATCATCAATCTTGGCTCCGTTGCAGCCAAAGAGATCTATGAAAAAGGCAACGTCTACTGCGCCACCAAGGCCGCCGTAGAAGCCATATCTCACTCGATGCGGATCGACCTTTTGCGACACAACATCAAGGTAACCGCCATCCATCCCGGCGCTGCAGAAACAGAGTTCTCAAACGTTCGTTTCAAAGGTGATGAGACCCTGGCCAAAAAAATATATGAAGGCTTCACACCACTCTACGCTGAAGACGTAGCCGACACTATTTTCTATTGCGCTACTCTTCCACCCCATGTTTGCCTGAACGACATAGTCATGACCTGTACGGCCCAGGCCGATGCGATCTATTTTTATAAGAAGTAGCCCGCGCCATAAGGGGGGGACCCGCGCTCACATTATGGCGCCAGCGAGATCCGGATCTGGATCCCGCCCTTAGTGGTGACGATAGGCGGCGTCGTAGAGATCTTGGGTGTCGTTCGCTGCTGATCAAAATACAGCTTCAGATTGATCCGATTATTCAAGACATAATCAATAGACGGGTCGATGCGTATCACCTTTTGTCCGCCGGTTGGCAATGAAGCATTCTGATCGAGATAGCTGCTGGAGGTCGCATCATCCCTGATACTTATATCAAGCCGGAAAGTAAGGTCATTCTGCGCTTTTTGAGCGTTGATGCTGCCAGGCGGCCCATTGGGCGGCGTCTTTCCATTCCCTGGAACCTTCCAGCCAAATGGCAGTCCGACTCCCCGTTTACGGAATCCTCCCCCGATCGTAATTTCAGTCGAACGACTTTCGCTCAGCTGGAAATCTACAAGGCTCAGGCTTAGCTGACGGCTCCGGCTATACCCAACCTTAGCCTGTACCTGGTTGACAAACTGCATATCAACATCCAGCAGAGGAGCGAATTGCTCCTGGATAGTGATATTCGGAACCGCATAAAAAGGAACAAAATTCCCGCTGATCGTGTCGATAAATCCGGGTGTTCCATATCCCAGCGGATCACGATAACGAAGATCCGAGTTGAAGCTATTCATGCTCAGGGTACTTGTATACCCATTGGTGATATTAAAGCTGGTAAAGATCTTTTTAAACCAGGGCAGCCTGCTTAATCCGCTATAGCTGATATGCCAGTTGGGCTTTGGCAGATAACCCGAGAAAGGATTTGACGTGACATCCCCGCCTTTCTCATTGAGCAGCGCCACCGTTGTAGGACTCTTGCCGGTATAGGCGGCGATAAAGGCCGGGATCAGTACATCCTGTGCGTAGCGGCCATATCCCGCGGAATAACCATCGCTTCCGACTAATCCCCCGGTATAGGGATTGATGGAACCCAGACGGGAAGAAATGACACTCCTGTAGTTCTCGAACTTGGCAAAGGTCTGTGAGATCTCATTGGGCTTATACGACTCGAACAATGTTTTATAAGAGATGAAACTGACACTGAACGTACCCGCCATATATGGATTAAGTCGCGCATACCCGCTGCCACCCACGGTGTCCTTATACAGTTCGGAATAATTCTGCCCAAAGGTCTTATCCAGGTTGAGCGTTATACGCAGATCACGGATCGGCTCCAGGACAGCATTCGCCGATATCTTTTGCGTAAAGCTGATCATGTTCTGATTATTCAGGGTCGTATCCGTAGAGATCAGCCCCTTTCTACCCAGGCGGTTGATAAAATTGGTATCCGCCCGCTGTCCGAACACATATTTCCAACCCGGCTCCATCGTATGGAAGTCCATGCCTAAAGCACGGGTGCTATCCATAAACCCAAAGATCGTAGAGGAGGAATTATCAGCATAGTTGAATTGTGCGTGCTTTATGGATGTCAGCAGTCTCGCCAGCGCTTTTGCTATACCATGCAGCTCCGGGGGGGCATTTTGCGGCTGCTTATTCCTTGCCGTATCCTGACCTGGCCGGCCGGCAACAGGCGGCTGTTTCTGCTGCTGATTGCCCCCCTGCTCCAGCCGGCGCAACAACCCCCATTTACTGTAGAGACGGGTAAAGTCGAAATCGGCTACCAAAGTACGCTGCTGTGAGTTCTGCAAAGTGTTTCCCTGCGTCACTGCCAGCTGCGAAGCCCCTGTCCAGGTATAGGCAGCAGAATAACCCAACCTTACCGATGTCCAATCGAGGAAGGGCACTTTACTGGTCGGCAGGTTATAGGAAATGTTGGCATTCTGCGTGTACAGAACAGTGCGGCCGCCTTTCCAAAACCGGTCCCACATTTGTCTCCGTCCTGCCTTGCTCAGCCTGCCGCTGTCTTCATCGACCCATGCCCGGTTCGTAGCCGTAAAGTCCAGTGAGAGCGATTTGGTAAAATCCCATCGCAGGGTATACAGGCGATCAAACGTAAAGAACTTATTGAAGGTCTCCGGAAGGATGTTCTCCGGACCACCGACGTTTCGCGAACGATAAGCCCCGAACTGCCGGATGATATTAGCCTGGAAACTCAGCACGGTCGGCATGGGATTGAAATTAAAATCCCTGACAAGACCAAGCCAGGCCGACCTGGATTTGATCTTTCTCCGGAAGGGCTCTATGAACTTGGCCGGTCGGTTATAAGTATACGCAAATGTACCCTTGTGAACGATCAGCTCATCTTCCACCGCCAGCGGACTATGATGTTCCTGCCGGCTATAGGAATAGCTGACATTTACATTTTCTATACTCCATAGCTTCAATTTCTTATTGGTAGTATTGTTCTTATGGACATTGGTGAAGTTGACTGTCGTTATCGTCGTCTGGTCAACAGCCTGCTGCTTAATGGAATCCTTTTCGGAAGCCGGCGCACCCTTCAATTTGTCCTTCAGCTTTATATCCAGGTCAAAGGGATCATACTGCGGAGTGCTCGTAGTCCTCGTAATGCCTGCATAGACCGGAATGGACATGGCGGCTTTTTTGGGCAGGAGCTTGCCCAGCTCAAGATTGGTTGCGGCATCGAATTGAGAGTTGTTGTCCAGCGATCGCTCATTGGTGCTCTGGTCTATCGTACCAAATCCGGCTGTCCGGTTACTTCCCGACACCGTAAGTGTACCCAGGTCAGCCAGCTTGACATCCACCTTGCCTACGGCAGCCCACCCACCCTGCGTACTGATATCGGTCAGTCTTAATTCATTAAACCATACTTCAGTACAGGCTGTTGCCAGCTGCACGTTTTGTACCCCTAAGAAGAATGCCTGAATCGCTCCCAGGTTAGGATTACCCAAAATGGCATACGACCTCCCCGTAGCATCCGTCTCCTTATAATATGCATTACTCACCCCTTTGTTATTTCGATTGACCTTCAACGTTATAAGTCGCTGCAGGCTCAGGTTTAGATTGTTGGCGGCTGGCCAGATCGCATCCGCAGTCGCGACCCCCCACGCCGTATGTTTCAAGGGTATACGTATTTCATAATAGTTACTGGTAAAATCACTACCTAATCTAATGACGGCGGAAAGATCATTGTCGTTGATCCCATTCTGATTCCCCGTCGCTTCCGCATGGATGAACATATCCATGGTACCATATCGGCGAAGGTCAAGTGAAGTGGTCTTGTAGACACCGCGTACGTCTCCCTGCAACAGGTTACAGATCTGAAGGCTCATCGCCTGCTCATTCAGCAAGAGGTTGACATTATTGTTACTCAGTTCCTGTTGTCTGACCACACCGGGAGGAGTAACATAAGGGATCGGTGTACGGGAACTATTTTGTTCAATATTCACCGCCGTGACATTAAAGGTCGTGATACTGTTGGCTGGCAATACAGTATAATTTCCCGTCGTGTCGATGATATAATTGAAATTCCTCCAGTTGTTACGCACCAGCTCCAGTTTGGCAAAACGTAATACGACCGAATCGGTGAAACCGGTCAGGTACATCCGGATGAACTGGATAGATTTGAAGTCGGGAATATTACCCACTTTCTGATAGTACTCGGAGATAGGTATACGCATCTGGTACCAGGTCTGTGTCACACCTCCGCTGGGCGCAAAGGTCATCGAGTCCGTAATAAAACCGGAGCCAAAACCATTTGGCACGAGATCGACCTTATACTCGAAATATTCCTCCAGGGTATTCATCGTATTATCCTTGTTCAGGTCCTCCTGGTCGGGATATAATGTATAGGCCGATATCGTCGTAGACCCCGAGGTGGCTATAGGTGAATTGCCTTCGGGACTATTGACATTCTTATACCGTCCGAGAATGCCCGTTTGCGATGCATCATAACGGGAATCCCTATAGTTGATAAAGTCGTCACTCGATGGGTCGGTCGACGCATTTTGAAAAGCAGCTGAGCCTGTTCCAAAGTTTGCTGACAGCGTGTTCAGATAACGTTGATACTTGCTCCGTTCGGAACCATCACTCATCCCATCCAGACCCACGTCCTGGAAAGGCCGGTCGGCAGCATCATTGCTGAACGCTGTAGTCACCTGAATCGGATTGGCCGGCACCCTGCCCCAAACGGATGAGCTGTCTATGGCAGACTGAATGTTAGGCGTGTTAAGACCGTTCTCAAACTGCTTCTTCCCATCCCGGAGGATGTCTTCCGAAATACTACCCAGGTCGATATACATTTGCCCACCCGTGGTATTCCCAACATTGCTGGAGGTTTTTGCAAAAGGACTCAATATCCAGAACTGCAGCACTTCGATATTATTCGTCTCGAAATCGGTCTGGTCTATCGCGCGCATAATACCACCCCAGCGTTTCTGCGGATTCAGCAGCTTTCCGTTGGCATCCACACTTCCGGGTCGGGCATCATAATTATAAGGCCCCTTTTCAGAAGGATAGTACGCCATGTCAAATGTGATCAGCTGCGCCTGGCCGGTCTGAACGGTCTGCTGGGGGAAGAGCTGCTGGGTCTGGATCGGACCGATACGGGGATCAAGCAGCGTATTTTCATACTTATCCGGGTTATTGGTATTACTCCTGTCCTGTAAGGTAGGTTCGATATTGTACCAGGCGAACTTGGCACGGTTAAACCCATAATCGACAGAGTCATTGAGAGCAGCTTCCGGAAATAAGGCAGGGATCGGCCCCGTGGGATTACCCTGGGGCGTAGAAGCAAGGGCCCAGCTCGTCAGCGGAAAACGCAGATCGATCGAGCTCGTCGACCCCTCAAAGTCATCGATATATACCGCGCCGGCCGTACCCTTACCGATCTGCGCCGGATGCCCCGGACGAAGGATGGCTCCTTCACCATAGGCATTGATGGTACTCATCTCCTTTGTAGTATAAAAAGGAAGCTTATCCAAAAGACGCGTCAGTTGTGGCAGCTGCCCCCGGTAATTGACATCCGCACCATACATCGTATTGCGGATCGGATCATCGCCATAGTCCGTCTTGCTGAAAAAAGGCCGCTCGTTCAGTCTTTCAAATGTAGCCCCGATATTCAACGATTCTGTAGCCGTCGACTTGGCCAGGTAATCAAGACGCACTCCCATGAAACTTCGTTGCTGTAGCCCGAAACTGGCATTGTTCTCGAAGGAGACATTCACCGGAGTCCCCGAATTGATTATCGCCTGGTTGATGATCTGCACCTGGCCCAGGTTATAATCGACCACATAGTCCACATTCTCTTTCAGGGTCTGACCGCCGGCCGTCACCACAACTGAACCCGGCGGCACATTATACGCATTCAGGGAAAGGTTGGAAGTAGACTGGCCCTTGGCCGTCCCGCTCAGCACATACCGGTCCACATTGGCATATGTCTGCGCAACGGCTTTGATCGTATCATATAGTTGATAAAAGACATACTTATCCTTTAGAGACTGCGGTTGTCCCGCAAAAGCTATCGTATCAAGGTCACGGCCAAAGGGTTCCAGCAAAGGGAAAATGATCCGTCCCTGGTTAGACAGGACAGTATACCCCTCCAGGTAGTCAAAGATCCCATCCGGCTGAGGATCGTTATGCGCATTCAACCGATCGAGGTTCAGCACGGTAAGCAGGGGTATCGATGCTTTTGGACCTTCCGGTAAATACCTCTTTGTTCCCTTGCTGGGCTCATCATAAGAAATATTGAACTGAAACCCGGTTTGCTGAATATTGGACAGATAGCTGCCGCCGGCCGTCTTCAGGGAATACACGTTCTTCATCATCAGGTTCCACAACGGAAGATTCGTACGTTGAGAAGTAGCTTTCAACAATTTAAGATACAAGACCTTGGAAGACCCGGCCCCCGTACCAGCTGCCGTATCCGGCGGAACGTCTGCGGCAAATTCCCCCACCTGGTAGATCGTACCATTATAACTATATTGATACGCCACCGCCAGGACATCATTGGATTGCAGGGTCTGGTTGACCGACAAAAACCCGACCTGGGGATTAAAGTAATAATCAGAAGCGTTCAATTTCCGGGCATAGACTATTTCAAAATCCTGTACCTGGCTCAATCCCAATGAATTGAGCTTGTTGGCTGCCTGTGATGGATTCCGGCTGGACTTATCCCCGACAATGGAATTGTATTCCGTATTGGCATTGTTGAACGGATAGGGCAGATTAGTATTTGGACGGATCCTGTTGTTATACGGAGCAGCTTCCCCGAGGTCCATCAACCCCACGATCTGGCGGGAACCTGTGTCAATCCCATTCCGGTTGGTAACCCAGACTTCCATCCGCAGGATCTGTACCTGCGAAGTGACAATAGGCAGCCTCGACATGGCCTTATTATAATTACTGCGGAAATATTGCGCCAACAAAAAGTGCCGGTTCTCTTCGTAATCATCTGCCTTAAAGGAATAAGAGGTAACGGCAGCCCCGCCCTGGGAGGAGATATTCTGCTTTTGCGAACGCTGGTTGGCCAAAACAGCCGTAACGGACAGCTTCCCAAACTGTAATTTGGTCTTGATGCCAAAAAGAGATTGCGCCCCCGTCATCAGGGTGCTGGGAGTGGTAAAAGAGACATTCCCAGCTTCGATCTTTTTAATGATCTCATCGGGGCCGCCGGTATAATCCAGCTTGAGCTGATTCTCCAGGTCGAGATTGGCCAGCGTATTATATGAAATGGGGAGTTTCAGCTTATCCCCGATATTGCCGATCACGTTGAGGTTGGCATTCATATTAAAGTCAGGCTGCCCCGTCTTTCTTGCGCTTTCCGGCAGGGTAGGATTCTGAATGGACTGCCCCGCATACCCCGCTGTAATATCTACATTCCCCTGCGGCCGGATATCGATCTTCCCATTCCCGAAAATGCGATTGAATAAATTATCGCTCACGGAAAGCTTTGGCCTCAGCAGCTTCCGATTGAGAGCGTCCAACGCATCTGCACGCTTTCGCCAGTAGTCATCTTCCGAACTCTGGCTCTGCATCTGCATCAATTCGTCGAAAGTAAGATAGGTTGGTTTTCTATAATACTGATTACCAACCTTTTCAAGAATATAATACTGCTTAGTAACGGGATCGTATTCAACCGAATCGTGAATATTGGCAGGGTCCTTAAGATCGAAGGGATTCTTGTTGGGGTTGGTAATACGGTCTCCCCGGCGGTCGTACAGTGGGAACCGGAGGGTATCCTTGCGGAAGGTGTCGATTATTCTGTGGGATGAATCAGTGGGCCTCCGGGATGTATCAGACTGCCTCCGGGATAAAGTATCGTTCAGTCTGCGGATAGAATCCCCCAGCCGCCGAATAGAATCGGCCGCCCTTTTCAGGCGGTACATATCCGGAGATAGTCCTACCGTGTCTGTCCTATGCTGTATAGTATCAACCTGCGCTGATGCAGTTGTGCCAAACACAACCGATGCGGCGGTCAATAATACCGTTGCCAGGAATAAATGAAACGATTGGCGGGTCAAACTTTCCTCAAGAATTAGTTAAGTATAGTTTCACCGATAGGCTACAAGATTTTTAAAGCTTTCTTAATAAGATCCTCGACTTTATCGGTGCCTGCCACCTCATGGATTACTTTTTTAATTGCGTTTTCTGCGGCGGGCCTGGCGATGCCAAGTGTAATCAGGGCATTTAACGCGTCCTGTTCCAACGTATTGCTTGTCAAAGATGAAATATTTGTGGTATCATCTTTCCCCTTTCCAACCTTGTCTCTTAGCTCAAGAATGATCCGCTCAGCTGACTTCTTGCCGATCCCTTTGATGCTCTCCAATTGTTTGGCATTTCCCTGGAGAATGGCACGACTTATCTCTTCTGGTCTCATGGAGGACAACATCATCCGGGCCGTGGATGACCCTACACCCGATACGCTGAGAAGAAGGATAAAAAGGTCTTTCTCGATCTTGTCAAAAAAACCATAAAGGATATGCGCGTCTTCGCGGATATGCAGGTAAGTAAGCAAGAGCCCTTTGTCCAGGCTTTCGATCTGTGAATAGGTATTAAGGCTGATCTGCAGCTCATATCCAACCCCACCGACTTCCATATGGACAAGTGCGGGGCTTTTATAGGCGAACGTACCACGTAAAAAGGCGATCATGGCTGCGAAAATAGGGTAATTGTCGGACACTTCAGCCGTTCCCCAAACCCGACGCAGACCAGTTTAGCCGCCATTTCAATATTTTTCCCCACCTTTGCAAAAAACTTTTCTTAACCAGACTGGAATTAATAATGAGCAACAAAATGACCGCTGCTATCACTGCGATCGGAGGATATGTACCCGAAGACCGTTTGACCAATGCCGACCTTGAGAAAATTGTTGATACCAACGACGAGTGGATACGTACCCGGACCGGAATAGAGGAAAGAAGGATACTGAAAGGCGCAGGCAAAGCTACCTCGGACCTTTGCGTGCCCGTTGTCGAAGAGATTTGCCGCAAAAGAGGGATTAGCCCAGAAGAGATTGATTGCCTGATCGTTGCAACGGTCACTCCGGATATGCTGTTCCCTTCCACCGCCAATATCGTCTGCGATAAGATCGGAGCAAAGAATGCCTGGGGATTTGACATGAGTGCAGCTTGTTCAGGCTTTTTATATGCGCTGACCTCGGGTGCTATGTATATCGAAAGCGGCCGTTTCAAAAAAGTAATAGTCGTGGGCGGCGATAAAATGAGCAGCATTGTCGACTACAGCGACCGGACCACCTGTATCATTTTTGGGGATGGCGCCGGTGGTGTGCTGCTCGAACCCAATTACGATGGCTATGGTGTTCTGGACAGCATTCTAAAAAGCGATGGCAGCGGCCGGACACACCTTCACATGAAAGCAGGCGGATCGCTGCGGCCATCCAGTTACGAGACAGTTGCCTCAAAAGAGCATTTCATCTACCAGGAAGGGCAGGCCGTTTTTAAATTTGCCGTCAAAGGGATGGCTGATGTCAGCGCTGAACTCATGGAACGCAATAACCTCACTGCCGATGACGTCAGCTGGCTGGTGCCCCACCAGGCGAACAAACGCATCATCGATGCCACCGCTCATCGTATGGGACTCGCAGAAGAAAAGGTCATGATCAACATACAGCGCTATGGCAATACAACGGCCGGGACCATCCCTCTTTGCCTCTGGGATTGGGAAGAAAAACTAAAAAAAGGCGATAACCTCGTGCTCGCGGCCTTTGGAGGCGGATTCACCTGGGGAGCTACCTGGGTTAAATGGGGACACTAGACACTAACATGGAAAACATACTTATCAGAAGGGCAGTCCGCGAAGACTGCCCACGTTTGTTAGAACTGATACGCGAACTGGCGGAATACGAAAAAGCCCCGCAGGAAGTCACGGTCAGCCTTCAACACTTCACGGAAAGCGGCTTTGGCCTCCATCCTGTCTGGTGGGCCTTTGTCGTCACCGTTGACGGGAAGGTGGAAGGCTTTGCCTTATACTATATCCGCTACAGCACCTGGAAGGGCCAGCGCCTCTACCTGGAAGACCTGATCGTCACCGAAAAAATGCGAGGCAAAGGACTGGGCAAAATATTATTCGACCGCCTGCTGGAGGAAGTAAAAGAAAAGAATTTCCAGGGAATGGTTTGGCAAGTGCTGGACTGGAACGAGCCGGCCATAAATTTTTATAAAAAATATCAGGCGAGTTTTGATCCGGGCTGGATCAATTGCGCTATATCCTAGTGCACCCCATCTACTTGCACAGTCTTGTCAATTTTATGGATCAGACCCTGTAAGACCTTTCCGGGACCGATTTCCGTAAAATGGGACGCGCCGTCCGTTATCATGGCCCTGACAGATTGCGTCCACTTCACGGGGCCCGTCAGTTGATCGATAAGATTTTTTTTGATCTCATCCTTTGCCACGACAGCCTTTGCCACGACATTCTGATAAACCGGGCAGGTGGGATTATAAAACGTAGTTTTCTCTATCGCAACTTTCAATTCTTCCTGCGCAGACTCCATAAAGGAAGAATGAAAAGCGCCGCCAACCCGTAAGGCAAGCGCACGTTTGGCGCCAGCCGCCTTCATGCGTTCACCGGCTACTTCGATCCCCTTTACCGAACCGCTGATCACCAGTTGTCCCGGATGATTGTAATTGGCAGGGGCAACTATTTCACCTGTCTCTTCCTGTATGGCGGAACATATCTCTTCTACTTTACTATCTTCCAATCCTAAGACAGCAGCCATAGCGGAAGGCAGTTTTTCGCATGCATGCTGCATAGCCATGGCACGCGCAGCCACGAGTTGAAGCCCGTCTTCAAAACTTAGTACCCCGTTGGCCACCAACGCTGAAAATTCACCCAGAGAATGGCCTGCTACCATATCGGGCTTGTTATTTTCTATCCCTTTAAAAACTATGACAGAATGGAGAAAAATAGCGGGCTGAGTCACTTTTGTCTGAGCCAGATCTTCTTCCGTACCGGTGAACATAATATCTGAGATCCGAAATCCTATTATCTCGTTGGCCTGTTCAAATAACTTCTTTGCAAAGGCGCTATTCTCATAAAGACTTTTTCCCATGCCGGCGAACTGAGATCCCTGTCCCGGGAAGACATACGCATGCTTCATACTGTTCAAAATTTATGTGCACGGGTCTGGCTTATCAAAAAAAATAACCCATCCCCGTTGCACGATTTAATGATGGGCCTTTGGCCAGCGGATCTGTGATCCGCTTCTGAAAACAAATATGCCACAAAGAGGCGATTCAAAAAAGAAAATCTTTCAGGGAAAAGATATATATACCGTTTGGAAAACAAAGTCTTTAATGAAGATTCGAAGATATCAGCTTTGTAAATTCACTTCTCGTTTCATTCTTCTCGAATTCACCCCAGAAGGCAGACGTGGTCGTAACCGAGTTCTGCTTCTGAACGCCCCTCATCATCATGCACAAGTGAGAGGCTTCAATGACGACAGCTACACCCAGAGGATTAAGTGTTTCCTTTATAGCATGCAGGATCTCGGTTGTCAATCTTTCCTGTACCTGCAGACGTCTGGCATATACGTCGACCACACGGGCAATCTTGCTCAGGCCCGTGATCCAGCCGTTGGGGATATATGCAACATGCGCCTTACCAAAGAAAGGCAGCATATGATGCTCGCACAAACTATATAATTCGATGTCCTTTACCAGGATCATCTCGCTCACGTCTTCATGAAACTTGGCGGAATTCAAAATAGCATGCGCATCCTGCTCATATCCCTGGGTCAGGAACTGCATGGCTTTCGCAACACGTTCCGGAGTCTTTAACAGCCCCTCCCGGGAAGCATCCTCACCGAGCAGGTTCAATGATTGACGATAGTTTTGTGTCAAAGACGCAGTGATCTCTTCGTCGTATTGTTCGATCTTCGTATAGGCCATATGTCTGCTGTTTGTTTAGTATTTACTCTGCAGGGTATTCAACAAAATTCCTTTCAGTTTCATATAATCTCACCTGTAATTCCAGTTTGGGATCGATACGCGCCCGAAGCAGATCATAGATAACGATAGCAATATGTTCCGCGGTAGGATTAAGGTCCCTGAAATAGATCGTATCCAGGTTAAGGTTGCGATGGTCAAACTTTTCCAGTACTTCTTCCGACGTAATGCGCGATAGCACCTTCATGTCCATCACATAACCCGTTTCCGGATCAGGTACTCCAGTCACTTTAACGATCAATTCGTAATTATGTCCGTGGTAATGAGGGTTACTGCATTTACCAAACACCTCGGTATTCTTCTTATCATCCCAGGCGGGATTGAAGATGCGATGCGCTGCGTTAAAATGCTCCTTCCGGAAAACCGCTACTCTTTTTTCACCTGCACTCATAATTACCATTTTTAAATTTGAGCCCGGGGTCCATGCCTCCTGGTTAACCAAAATATTCTACATAGATCCTGGGCGTCTCATACAGTTTGATACAATGCAGCTGGATCTCCGACGGTATATGAGGGATCAGCTGCTGCCAGATACCAATGGCGAGATTCTCGGTTGAACACATTTTCCCTTTCAGAAAATCCACTTCCAGATTCAGGTTCCTGTGATCCACTTTTTCGATGACCTGGTCTTTGATGATCTCGCTCAGCTTCTTTACATCGAATAAAAAACCGGTATCCGGATCAGGATCACCTTTTATGGTTACATATAGATCATAATTATGCCCATGCCAGTTCTCATTGGCACACTTACCAAAAACTTCCTCATTCTTTTCTTTACTCCAGCCTGGATTATAGAGTTTATGAGCCGCATTAAAATGTTCCAGGCGTGTCAGATACACCATACTACTTCAACTTTAAAATTCCCGCAAAGTTAAATGATTCCGGATATTTGCAATATGCATATTCTGCTGGCAGCCGCCACCCCATTTGAAATTCAGCCAACTATCGACTATTTGGCCTCCAAAGCCCCTGCCGCCAAAATCCGGGAGCGATCCTCCCCGTCCCCCACGAACGTCCATCCCCTCATTACCGGCGTCGGAAGCCTTGCCACAACCTGGTCGCTCATGCGACAGATTGACAGCCAACGGCCGGACCTGATCATCCAGGCGGGCATCGCAGGGTGCTTTACCGGCAGAAAAGCCGGCGATGTAGTCGTCGTCCGGGAAGAAGCCCTGGCCGACCTCGGCGTCTGGGAAGACCAACGCTTTAAAACACTTTTTGACCTCCAGCTGGCCGATAGCGAAGCCCCTCCCTTTTCCGGGGGAAAACTGGTCAATCCTTACCAACAATTGCTGAGCCTGACTTCCCTGGACCCTGTCTCAGCAATAACCGTCAATGAGATCACCACCGAACCGGCCCGGATAGCCTGGTACCAACAAAATACGGCCGCCGTTGTTGAAAGCATGGAAGGCGGCGGACTACATTACGTCTGTCTTCGGGAAAAGATACCCTTTGTCCAGCTCAGGGCCGTATCCAACGACATTGGAGTAAGAGACAAGACCAAATGGGATATCCGGTCGGCTATTCGTAATCTGAATGAGCAGGTTATTTCCCTGCTGGAGAAGCTCGGAAAGAACGGGACCACATTTTAAAACTATAAAAAAAATAATCATGCGGTTTACCCTGGGATTCAGCCCATGCCCTAATGACACTTTTATTTTTGATGCCCTGGTCAACAAAAAGATCGACACGGAAGGCCTTGATTTTGAAGTTTTCCTGGAAGATGTGCAGACCTTGAATCAGTGGGCCATGCAGGGTAAGCTGGATATTTCAAAAATAAGCTATGGTGTCCTGCCGCTGGTATTACATCAATACCGTCTCCTGGAAGCAGGCGGTGCGCTCGGTAAAGGTGTTGGCCCCCTCCTTATCTCCCGGGAGCCCCGCCCTCTCACGACCATAAATACCAGCACCATCGCCATTCCTGGTCAACAGACCACGGCCCACCTTTTGTTCTCCCTTGCCTTTCCTGAAGCGAAACAGAAAGAATTCATGGTCTTCTCCGATATCGAAGACGCAGTCCTTTCAGGAAAAGTCGATTGTGGAGTGATCATTCATGAAAACCGGTTCACCTATCAGCAAAAGGGATTGACCAAATTGATGGACCTGGGTGAATTCTGGGAAAAAGAGACCGGGGCGCCCATCCCACTGGGTGGCATCGTCTTCCGGGAAGACCTTGACCAGGCCTTGTCAAAAAAGGTCAACGCACTCATCCGGAAAAGCCTGGAATATGCTTTCAGCCATTACCCTGCCCTCTCAGATTATGTCAAAGCTCATGCCCAGGAAATGGATGAGAGCGTAATGCGCCAGCATATCGACCTGTATGTCAACAACTACTCCCTTTCCCTCGGAAATGAAGGAGAAAAAGCCATTCAAACTCTGCTTACAACATATGGTAAGATCCATAAGAACAAGCCGGCCGCGACTCCTCTGGAGATAGTTCATTGACGCTCTTTCACCGCCGTTGCATACACAGCCAATGCCCGTTTGCGCGCTTCCTCATGATCCACCATCGGCGGCGGATAGCTGAGCGTCTCCCATTCTGGCACCCAATGACGGATATATTTGAGGTCCGGGTCAAATCTTTTGGCTTGCAGCGTGGGATTGAAAACCCGGAAATAAGGCGCCGCGTCACAACCGCTGCCGGCAGCCCACTGCCAGCCCCCATTGTTGGATGCCAGGTCAAAATCCAGGAGCTTTTCGGCAAAATAGGCCTCCCCCCAGCGCCAGTCGACGAGTAAATGCTTTGCCAAAAAGGAAGCCGTGATCATGCGCACGCGATTGTGCATGAACCCAGTTGCATTTAGTTCCCGCATGCCGGCATCTACAAGAGGATACCCGGTCCGACCAGCACACCATTGTTCAAACTCCTGTTCATTATTGCGCCATTGGATATTGTCATAAGCCGGTTTGAAAGCCCTGCTTGCCCCAACAGCCGGGAAATGCCAGAGTATCATCTGGTAGAACTCACGCCAGATCAACTCGTTCAGATACGTATCGTTCAGTTTTACCGCCTTTCGGGCCAGCGCCCGAATGCTGATAGTACCAAAACGAAGATGGACACCCATTCTGCTGGTCCCGCTTATCCCGGGATAATCCCGCTGCTTGTCGTACTTTTTAATAAGCTCTGTCCTGATCAATTGCGGAGGAAATGATTCTCCTGTCTTTTTGAATCCAAGAGATGCAAGGGAAGGAATAGCCCGCGGTCGCTGCTGCAGAAGTTGAGACCAGTACTTTTTCACCGGGTAGGAAGAAAGATAAAAATCATTCAGCGTAGCCCTCCATCTCCTGCTATAGGGAGTAAAGATGGTATATGGCTTGCCATCATCCTTCAGTACTTCCCCCTTTTCGAAGATGACCTGGTCTTTATGACTATAAAAAGGGATCGCTTTCCCGGCCAGCAATTTTTTTACATCGGCATCCCTCTGTGTTGCATAAGGTTCATAATCAGTGTTGGTGAAAACCCCCGTGATCTCATATTCGTTCATCAGTTGCCGAAAGATATCCAACGGAGATCCATAATATATCTCCAGCGTGGAGCCCATCTGTTTCAGATCCTCCTGCATATCGCCAAGGGCCATATGGATAAATTCCACCCTGCGGTCGGCTTTATTTTCCAGTTGATCGAGAATGACCCGATCGAATATAAAAAGGGGTAATACAGGACTTCCGTTCCTGAGCGCATGATAAAGACCCGCATTATCTTCCAGTCGCAGATCTCGCCGAAACCAAAAAATAGCCAGCTTCTTACCCACGTATAGTTTTTCCCAAATAAAGTCAAATATCAATAAAAACCTATCTTTTGTTCAGCCTTTATAACACTTTTACAAGCCGTTCATAAACAGCAGCAGCAAGGCGATCGGTATAAGCCTTTCCCAGCAGGGACCTCACCGGGCTGATCCCTTTCAGCGCATTGGTCAGGAATATTTCATCGGCCGTGAGAAGGTCTTCCGGGGTCACCGGTTGTTCATGCACAATATAGCCCGCCCGGGGTAATGCATCCAGCAGATGACGCCGCATGACGCCAGCCACTACACCCTCCGACAAGGGGGGGGTATAAAACTGTCCCTGCCGGATATAGAACAGGCTGGCGATGGAAGAATCCACTACCCGGTTCTGACTATTCAGGACCAGGCAATCATCCAGCCCCTGCTTTTTCGCATAATGTGCAGCAAGTATGTAAAGAAGATAATTATTGGACTTAAGGTTCGATAGCCTATCACAAGCTTTCCGGCCATCAGGGAAGATACCGATAGCAAGTCCGCCCTCAACCGGCTCGTGGACAGCTGATAAAGGCCAGGACTGGATAATATAGTTGGGGAAACGGTCCGGGGGACCCGAAAAGGAGCTTTCGCCCCGAAAAATGACCAGCCGCACCCGGGCCGCGACTGCGCCGGAAAGCCCATTGGCTTCACAAACCGCCCGGATCTCCTTTGTCAGCTTTTCTGCAAAAGAGGAAGGGATCTCAAAGTCCAGGAAAGCCATTCCCGACAAAAGCCGGTCAAAATGATATTCCGCCAGGCGGATACGGCCCTCTTGTACAAACATTGTCTCAAAAAGTCCATCTCCATAACGAAACCCACGGTTATCCGCCGTCAGCAAAGGCTGTCCGGCAGGTAAATGCACTCCGTTACAGGACACAATTCCGTTATAATTACTGCTGCTCGATAATGCCATTTTTTACCGCGTACATGACCAGGCCGGCCATTGATTTAGCGCCGGTCTTCGTCTTGAGCTTGTCCCTGATAGCCTCTACGGTACGGGGGCTTATATCGACGATATCGGCAATTTCCTTGGTTGTCTTTTCCTCGCACATCAGCTTCAGCACCGTCAACTCCTTTTCAGTTAGATTGACGTCCTGGGGAGCCCCGATCTCTGGCCTTTTTGTGCGCAATCCGGTCAGCAAGGCCTTGTTAGTCAATTCATTGAAGAAAAATTCCTGTTCGTAACAGGTCTTGATAGCCTGGTAAATGGTCTCCGAATCAGAATTTTTGGTCAGATAAGAATTGGCACCGATCTCCATCAATTTGGAAATCATTGAGTGATCATTGTGCATGGAAAGTATGATGACCTTAACGTGAGGATGGACTTTGCGTATTTCCGGGAGGGTCTGAATGCCATCCATGATCGGCATTTGTATATCCAGAAGGATAACATCAGGCTCAACGTGTTTGAGCAGATTCAGCAATTGCATGCCGTTGTCTGCTTCTGCGATTAGTTCTACATCTTTCTTGACGGCAAGCGCTGTTTTAACTCCGGCCCTGAAAAGAGCGTGATCATCTGCAATAGCAACTTTTATCGCCTGGTTAAGCTCTGGTCTTTTCATACGATTTTAGTGTTTTACAAAACGGGGCAGTTGGATAACCTGCCAAACATTCCTGCAAATTGAAGCAAAAATTGCAACACTTACTATAGGAAAGATACGCAACAACGTCATTTCGGAATATACGAAATTGGACCTTCGGGCTTCAACCAAATTTAGCCCTTTGGTCCAAACACTTATCTTTGGGACCTTTGTCGAAAAAATCGTCCCTTTTTTCAGAACTTCGAAATGCTTCGTTCCTCGCTTTCCTCGTTCGTTCCCTTCGCTTCGCTCGTGAACGGTCGTAACCTTCGCTGCGCTCGGTTACAGCCCGCGAACCGGAGTTCGCGTTTGTACGAAGATAAGTTGTTTTTTTTCTAATATAAAGAGGAATTTATACGTTGCAAAAACTAGTTATTTTACGAACAGCCCAGTAAAAGCCGAATTGCTAAAATTAAGCAAATGTGCTCTTGCCTGCCCGTTTATCCACAAGTATATTTGTTATAAGTTGATTGACGAGGATTAGCAACCTCAGACTATCCAATGTCCTGAAAACCGTCCAAAACGTAATTTCAATATCTTATGAAGCCCACGCAAAATCCAATGTCAATCAACTTCTTTTAGTTTATCCATTCAATATCCTATAAATTTCTATCTCTGGTTTGCACGAGTCTTTTGCCTGCTTTCCTGCGTCAGTTGTTTCGATACGCAAAAAAGCAGGCAATTTTATTTGAGGAGGTGGGAGAAGTTTAGTCGATGATCTTATTGCGCATCGCATACATGATAAGACCCGCAATTGTTTTGGCGCCTATCTTCGTTTTCATATTTTGCCGGATGGTCTCGATCGTACGCGTTGAAAGAAATACTTCTTTGGAGATCTCTTCAGTAGTCTTATCCTCCGCCAGCAATTTTAAGATCCGGATCTCTTTCTCGGAAAACTTGATGGGGCTTGGATAAAATTGACGAACCTGCCGTTTGGTCTGCAGTTTGGAAAGAACTGCCTTGTTTACGAGATCGTTGAAATAAAAGTCATCATTCATGCAGGTGAGTATCGCCTGGTATATCTCATCGGGGTCTGTAGTCTTGGTGAGATAGGCGTTAGCACCCATTTCCATCATTTTGGAGATCATTTCCTGGTCATCGTACATAGTGAGCACAATGATCTTTACCTCTTCATACTCTTTTCGCAGCAGGCCTATTGCATTGATACCATCCACCTCCGGCATCCGTATATCCATAAGCAATACATCCGGTCTTTTGATCTGCATTTTGTGGACCAGATCCTTTCCATCTTCGGCCTCCCACAGAATTCTAAGATATTCCTTATTTTTCAGAGCCATTTTAATACCGTCACGGAAAATCTTATGATCATCAGCGATCGATACTTTGATTACTAATTCAGCAGTCATACCGGCAGGTTTGTAGAATTAATAGGTATAGGTCTTAATTTTTTCGTTTAACAATTAGCTGTCCTCAACCGCGCCCGGCCACTTCCAGCCGGGAGTTCATAGATGCACGGAGAAATACCAACTTTATACTTAGAATTTTTACGACTCGAATTGTAATTTCCGCATTTCACAAAATGGGCAGTTCTGCTCTTGTACGGCGACGAACAACCGGTTATTTTTGTGTTGGAAGTTGATTGATGTGGTCATAACCACAAACCATCCAATGTCCCGTTTACCGTCCAGTAAAAGATTTCAATATCCTAAAAAACCAACCGGTTAAATCCAATATCAATCAACTTCTCTTCTCTTTAAACCGGTGACTCCTCCTACGAGGTAATGAATTTACCTTTAATTTCCGGTTGTATAGACCGATATAAACGAAAAAACTGTAATTTAATTACTCATTCTTCCCCGGCTTCCCTCTTTTTTTCAGTTATCCACAAACGATCCCCGATCGTGAATATCTTTTTCCGGGTATTTCCACGTGTACGATTTACGATTTTAGCGATAGTAAAAATACTATTTTTCCTGCGTGAAACTACTCTATTTTACTCTAGTAAACTCCCTCGTAAAAACACGTCAAACGTAGTACAGGCTTGAATTTCAAGCAATTTAAAGCATTTTACCATAAATTTTGGCCGTTGTCCAGTTTTTTTTTTAGGGGTTATTTAGCCTTACAAACTAACATTTTACAAACCTCTAAAAACTTACTTTTTATGCAAAAGGAGTTAACTATCAAGAAGGACTACAGCAAGGTTGGGGAAGGGATTAGCCACGAAATGGCTGCAGATTTCGTAAACGCCCATGCAAAAATGACCAAAGAAGGCGTGACTTCGTATGTCATCGGCCGTAACATCATCGACGAGATCCTGGCTCAACAAGGCTGCGTAGGGATCCGCTTTTACAATGCCCTGAACGAAAACAATCAGAAAACTCTCGTTTACGTTGGTATCGACGCCGACGGAAAAGACATCGTAAAGAAAGTGATCGTTCTGGAAGATGGCCAGCTGTCTACAGTACCCGCCATCGTAGCCGACAGGTCCAATTGGGAAGGCAGCCTCTGGGATTTGATCTTTGGTAGGTAAATAGACCCTTTTACTTGGATTATAGATCAATGCCTTTTATATTTGGATAAAAATATAGGCATTGCTTCCATTAATAAGCGTACTTTCAGGAGTATTACCCATGATCTTTTATGTTTGTTTTCTTAAACGGAACAAACAGGGGGGATTTTGGGTGATATTTCTTTATTGTGCTATCTCCTTTCTGACCGATAATGTACACCACGAACTTAGAGATCGTAGCTACATCTTCTACCTCAATAGTAGTTTTACGATCTGCGAGTTCGGCCTTTTTACTTTATTTATCTACCTTTCCCTGAAAAATAAGCCATTTAAATTCTTTACCTTGATTGGGGTAGCCCTGTTCCTGATCATTGCTACCATTAACCTTCTGAACGGAAGCGGCGGTACTATATTCGACTCCCTCTCCGCTTCCGCCGAGTCCATCCTGCTGATCATCTTCAGCATCTTCTTTCTCTATGAACAACTCACCGATCCAACTGTCATGTACGTTTACTATCTAAAGAACTTTTGGATCGTCCTGGCAATATTACTCTACTTCGCCTCCACACTCTTCCTATTCATTTATGCCGCTACATTGACCAAACAGGAGTATAATAATTACTGGTCTATTAATAATTTTTTTAATATATTAAAAAATATTCTGTTCTCTGTCGCGTTTTTAATGAAAAAAAGTGATAAGGCTCATCATTCCTTAGATACTGCTTATGCCGACATGCAGTAAATTATCCAATGATGAAAACTAAAAACCCTAAGCAACGTCGCAGGACGCCCCATCCATGATACTATTAGAAGTCACAAGTCCTGGTAGTAGTGTTTCTCTGGTGCTATTTTTCGGCACTATTGGGATGTTAGCGCTTACAATAGGGCTGATCGTCTTTATTATCTTCCACCAGCGAAAGGTCATCCGGTATCAGCTGCGGTTGCAACGCATGGAACAGGATCAGCAAAAACTTCTCCTGAACGCCTCTATCCGGCTACAGGAAGAAGAACGCCAGCGTATCGCTGCCGACCTGCATGATGACGCCGGGCCCCTCCTGGCCACCGCCCGGCTATACCTGAATGAGAACCTGGTCAACCTGGATAAGACAACCCAGCTGCAAAGTATCTACAATGCCAAATCGATCATCGACGATACCATCCAGCTGATCCGTAATATATCACACAGCCTGATGCCGCCAACCCTCAAGAACTTTGGGCTCGAATCGGCCGTAAATGACCTCTTCCAAAAGATCAGCGGCTCCGGCAGCATGAACGCCAGCTCCCGCTTTCACGACTACCGGGAAAGGCTGCAATCCGAAAACGAGCTGATCATCTTCCGGGTTATCCAGGAACTGGTAAATAATATTCTGAAACACAGTAATGCCAGCTTTATCCATCTGACCCAGAATACCAGCGGCAACAAGTTCTTTATCCGGCTGCATCATGACGGCAGAGGGATCACCCAAAACGATTTTAACAAGCTCAATAAAAGTAATGTAGGCCTCGGATTGAAAAACATCCAAAGCCGGCTTAAAGTGCTGCACGGTAAAATATTCTTTGAGAAGGATATGTCCCAAACCTATTATAAAGTAACTATCGAACTGGTTAAGGAAGAAGAAGATAAGCTACAGGAACAGGAATAGAATTTATGTGTATCTTTAGGTGTACATGCCCCTGGCCTAAGCCCAGCAAGCCCAACCAACTATGAATAGCCTATGGGAGTAATTAAAGTTGCAATAGCCGATGACCACAAAATATTCCGAAAAGGGGTTATATTATCCTTACGCCCCTACAGCGCCATAAAATTCGTTCAGGAAGCAGAGAATGGGCAGGAATTGCTCGATGGACTCGCTGCTTCAGAACCGGATGTCGTGCTGATGGATCTGAGAATGCCTCAAAAGGATGGGATCGAGACCACTAAGATCATCGCCAAACAATATCCTTCTATCCATATTATTGCGTTGACAATGTATGAAGACGAGCGTTTTGTAAGCCATATGATGGAGATAGGAGCCAATGGCTACCTCCTGAAAAGCGCTGACCCCTCCGAGATCAAACGCGCCATCATAGAAGTTGCCACTAAAGGTTATTACCTGAATAACTTCGTGAACCGCATCCTGCTGAAGAAATCACACGTACGCACAAAGACGATCCCCAGCCTCAATACAGAGATAACCCTTAACGATAGGGAAAGAGAGGTCGTTCGTTATATCTGTATGGAATTCACCGCCCAGGAAATAGCCCAAAAGATAGATGTCAGCCCCCGAACGGTAGAAGCAATAAAGGATCGTCTGATGGAACGCTTCGGCGCAAAGAACACCGCCGGCCTGGTCTTTTTCGCCGTAAAGAACAACCTGATCGATTAGACTTATCCGCCATTAGCCTAAGTGCATTCAGATCCGGCCCGCTTTACGCGGATAAAAACGAAATATGTTCAAGACAGGTAATTCTTCGATTGACTATCTCCTGGTAGTCATTATTTTCCTGCCTCTTTTTTCAGCCCTGCTCATCTTTGGGCGAAAGCTCTATTTACAGGAACCACTGAATTTCCTGCTCATCGTCTGTCTCTTAAGCTTTTTCAAAGGACTGCTGGAGTTGACCTACCCCCTGACAAAGGAGAATCTATATATTATCAATAAGATCTTCTCGCTGATCCTGTTGCTTTTACTTGTCCCCTGTTTCCGGCCCCGCCTGAATGCCCGATACCGGTATATTTTGGATATCCTATTGACAGCCCTGCTGACATTGGCAATCACGTATTGGTCCCTCGTGGACTGGGAAAGACCCAGCCCTGGCATCGATACCCTTTTAAACGCTTTTTTGGGAATGGTGATCCTCGTCAGCTTGCCGACGATCATCCGCACCAGTTCACTCCAAATCTTCAGATCACCGCTGTTTTGGATAGGAAGCGGTACATTATTTTATATTCTGCTCTATTTGCTGCTCGAAGGGATCGGCTGCTGCCGGCCTCTGCCCTCTCCGCCGGACCCGGAAAAACGATTGTTCCTTCTTCTGGCAGACCTGGTTAAATATTCTTTCTATTTGATCGCAGCTAGTGCTACAAAACCATCATCTGCGGCACTTCCCCGGACACAATAAGCCGGCCCGCTGTTTTATTTTTTATCTCTTCCACACTCACTCCCGGGGCACGCTCCAAAAGGCGAAAACCATCCGGTGTAATTTCCAGCACCGCCAGATCGGTCACTATTTTCTTTACACATTTTACTCCAGTCAAAGGCAAAGTACACGCAGGCAGCAATTTGGATTCTCCCTTTGGATTGGTATGTTGCATAGCAACAATGATATTCCGCGCACTCGCCACAAGATCCATAGCGCCACCCATCCCCTTGACCATCTTGCCAGGTATCTTCCAGTTGGCAATATCCCCTGTATCAGATACCTCCATTGCTCCCAATACGGTCAGATCGACCTTTCCAGCCCTGATCATACCAAAGCTTTCCGCGCTATCGAAAAAAGCCCCGCCCGGCAGAATAGTTACGGTCTCCTTGCCTGCATTGATCAGATCGGCATCCACTTCCGAATCAGTAGGGTAAGGCCCGATGCCCAGCATGCCATTCTCCGACTGCAGCATAATAGAGATGCCTTCAGGAATATAATTTGCCACCAAAGTAGGGATCCCAATGCCCAGGTTGACATACATACCATCCCTTAATTCCTGCGCGATCCGTTTGGCGATACCAAATTTATCTAATGCCATAAGTCAAATTTGAGGGTTATTTTGAGTCTGCCAGCCTGACCGTCCTTCGCTCGATCCGGCGTTCATAATTGCTCCCCTGGAATATCCGGTGAACATAAATGCCAGGAACATGAATATGCTCAGGATCCAGCTCTCCAGGCCTCACCAGATGCTCAACCTCCGCAATAGTGATACTTCCCGCTTTTGCCATGGAAGTGGAAAAATTACGGGTAGTTTTCTTAAAGACCAGATTTCCCAGCGTGTCCCCCTTCCACGCCTTGACTATCGCAAAGTCGGCATGAAGGGCGTACTCCATGAGATAAGGTTTTCCATCGAAGGCTCGGACCTCTTTTCCCTCGGCAATCTCGGTGCCATATCCGGCAGGTGTAAAAAAAGCAGGAATGCCCATGCCAGCCATTTGGATCCGCGTAGCCAGCGTTCCCTGGGGAATAAGATCCACCTCCAGCTCACCACTTAGCAGTTGCCTCTCGAACTCTTCATTTTCACCAACATAGGAGCTGATCATTTTCCTTATCTGTCGTGTTTTCAGCAACAGGCCCAGGCCGAAATCGTCGACCCCTGCATTATTGGAGATACAGGTCAGCTGATTGATCCCGCTGCGGGCTAATGCAGTTATACAATTTTCGGGGATTCCGCATAATCCAAACCCGCCGAGCATGATGACAGCGGCGCTTGGGATGTCATGGATAGCCTCATCGGCTCCTGCAACAACTTTTTTCATCAGGCAAGAAATTGTATTGTGGCAAAAAATTTGGTCTAAAATACGATTATGCAGGGATTTTTCTGTGTATAGCTGCCGAATCCGGCCGTTTGGCAGGTCGTAAAAGCCCTGGATGCCTCCGAAGGAGGGAATCTGGATGAACAGAGTGATTGATCGGGGAAGGGAAATGCGTACCAGGAGTCTTTCCAGGCGCCGTGGTCGGAGCTGCCGGCGGTTTTACCGGGGCTGCTGCGGGGAGTGCTGCCTGGCCGGGAGCGGTGGTAACAGGCCGGTACGTACGACTATAGCTTTCGGTCCTCAGGCGATTACCTTTGGCAAGCAGGCTATCGAAGAGGACCTGGGAAAGGTCGGCACGGCCCATATAATACAGATAGCTCTTCCGGAACTCCTCCCGCGAAACCTGATGCAGCCGGAATACTTCGTCATATAACCGGAGATTTTCCAGTTTGAGATCAAGGCGAGCAGAATCTTTCGCAAGATAGGAGGCCGAATACTGCTCAGACTGGATAACATCCCACATCACAGCCTCCATCTTCTCATGCGGCAGGACGCCGGCCGGTATACTATTCTTATCCGAACAGCTGCTGACCGCCAGCATCACCCCAACAAGCAGACAGGCGATTATCCTCGTCATTGCAGATCCTGTTTGTATTTATTGATATTCGATATATCCAGTTTGGTCAGCAGGTCCAAAGCCCTGGCCTTCTCATCCGGCGGGGATTTCAAAAAGATCTTGGAAACCTCATTAGCCCTGCTTTGGAAGAAGAACTGCATGATCATCGTATTGGGATTATCTGTATTGACAGTATTCAACATATTCAGGGCATTCAGCACAGCTGCTCTTCCATCCGATTCCTTATCATAAAGCTGATCCAATCCCGTGCGATAATAACTGTAATAGGCATCATGCACCAAGGTGTATTTACTGTTAGTCAGATTTTCTACCAGCCAGTACCTGTTGCGAATCCCGTCGAAAGCCTTCCACCCGGTAATATCCCTGCTATCTGGTGCATTGTTCACGATATTCAGCGCCTTTTGAAAATACGGGTCCCCGCCCCGTAAAGAAAAAGAATCGAAGTCCAGGCCCAGGATCATATAGACATAATAGGCAATTTCGGCCGTCAGATTCGCAGTAAAAGGTTCCGAACCCTGTACCCTGCTCTCATTAAAATCCAATGGCTGATATTCCACGTACCGGAAACTATAATTGGCGTCCTGAAAATTGATCAGCGGACTTTGATACGACGAGTTGTAGATAGGGCGACCGGCCTGTACCGTCAATGTGGCCTGGAACGTATTGTTGTCCCCGGCCGAGCTGACATTGATCAAAAAGTTGCAGATGATCTTCTCATTGTTCTGAAAGCTCTCATTCGACCATTTACGGCCATTGATGAAATTATACAGGGAGGACTGTAAAGTCTGAAATATTTTGTGATCTACCGTAGAAGGAAGCCTGCTCGCAACGACCGACACATTCGCCTGTAATTCCTGTGCACGGACCGTGGATATCAATGCCATGAGCAGGACAGCCAGTAAAAGATGATTTTTACGCATACAACAGTTTTACAATTCTATCAACGATATCCTTTGCAACTTGTTGCTTGGGCTTTTGCACATAGGCCTGCTCATCGCCATCCTTACTAAAAATGGTGACCTTATTGGTGTCGAACCCGAATCCGGCACCATTATCGTTTAAGGAATTTAGAACGATCATGTCTGCATTTTTTGAATGCAGCTTGCCCAATGCATATTCCCTTTCACCCGTGGTTTCCAGGGCAAACCCGATAACCAGCTGCCCCTTCTTTTTCAGACCGCCCAATGTCTTCAGAATATCTCTGGTCCGGGTCAATTCCAGCACCAGGTTGCCATCGCTTTTTTTGATCTTTTCGGTAGCCCTGACAATGGGAGTATAATCGGCAACGGCTGCCGACAGTATGGCAATATCAGCACCTCCAAACTTTTCAAGACAAGTGGTATACATCTCTTCTGCTGAAGTGACCCTGTGAAGATTTATTCCGGGCATATCTATCGTCAGCGAAGAAGGCCCCAATACGAGGTCGACAATAGCTCCCCGCCCTGCCAGTTCCTTCGCAAGAGCAACTCCCATTTTCCCGGAAGAATGATTCCCGATAAACCGGACCGGGTCAATGGCCTCATAAGTAGGCCCGGCCGTTACGAGGGCTTTCTTTCCTGAAAGATCATTCTTCTTATTCAATAATTCCTTTAGGTAATCCATGATCGTCGCCGGCTCGGCCATCCTTCCATCTCCGAACAACCCACTGGCCAGCTCGCCATTCCCGACAGGAATGATCATGTTGCCAAAGGCAGTCAGACGAGCCAGGTTGGCCTGCGTAGACGGATGATGCCACATGTCCTCGTCCATGGCCGGAGCCATTACAACCGGACAGACAGCGGACAGATAAGTAGCCAGAAGAAGATTGTCACAAAGCCCCTGCGCCATTTTCGCCAGGGTATTACAGCTCAACGGAGCGATCAGCAGAACATCGGCCCAGCGCCCCAGATCGACATGATTAGCCCAGGTGTCGCCAGCGAACAGATCAGAAAGAACAGGGTTCCTGGACAATGTGGCCAGGGACAAAGGAGTGACAAAATCCCGGGAGGAGGGAGTCTGGATCACTTTTACCACAGCCCCTTCTTTGATCAGTGACCTGATCAGCAGGAGGGATTTGTATGCCGCAATGCTCCCCGTTACGCCCAATAAGATCTTTTTTCCCTGTAACATGAGGTTGTTTTAGACGCAAACGGCAGGGCACCAGAAGCGCCCTGCCGTAAGATTATTATACGGACCCATCTTATTTAAAGAGATCGTCATCATTGCGACGATAATAGATCTTTTCGTCCATGAATTCCTGTGTAGCCAGCAAAGCCGGGTTTGGCATCCGCTCGTAAGCCTTGGAGATCTCGATCTGCTCCTTGTTCTCATGAATTTCTTCCAGACTATCCGTATGGCTGGCAAACTCTTCCAGCTTGTTATGCAATTCTTCCTTCAGGGAGATATTGATCTGGTTAGCCCTTTTAGCGATAATGGCGATAGACTCGTACAAATTGCCGGTCTTAGCCTTGATATCGGTAAGGTTCTTAGTCTCCACTACGTTGGTAGTGTTTGCATTAACTTGCCTTCTTAACCTGCTCATTTTTTAACGATTTAAGATTATTTTGAGATATGTTCAGGTATTCCTGTACACTTTTGGTCAGCTTGCTCTCGGGAAAACGATCAAAAAACTCATTGCATTGTGTCACTACCTGTCCAAAACGATCTTCTTTTTTTTCCTCGACACTCTGCAAGGCAAATTGATAGTAAGATTTGATTATCAGCAATTTGTATTCCTCACTCTTTTCTGAGTCCGGATAGCTCGTCATCAGGCTGTTCAACGCTACCCCCGCAGCCCTGTAATACTGAAGATCAAAATACAGCTGCGCACTTTTAAAATCCTTTAATTCCAGCTTGGCCCGGCATTTCTCGATAATATCGGTAGCCTCTTTGGTCTTTTCTGCTCCTGGATGCGTATTGATGAACGCCTGCATGAAACCAATGGTCTTGGTCGTATTGGTTTGATCCAGGTCTACTTTGGGCGATTGCTTATAAAAAGTATATGCCCTCATATAATCCATTTCTTCGGCCTTGTTACTGTTTGGGAAGACTTCCACAAAACCTTTAAAAAGGTTTTCAGCATTGGCATAATCCTTCAGATAATATGCGCAATAGGCAAACTTGTAATAGATGTCCTCAAAATGCTCGCTACCCTTAAAAACCCGGAAAAGCTCCTCAAACAATTGTTGAGCATGACTATAATCCTTGTCTGCATAGTATTTGTCAGCCACTCGCAGCTTATAATCATAATCATTGCTTTTCAACACTTTAGAAAAGTGCGAGCAGGAAGTGAACGAAACGATCCCTATGAATAAAACGGTTAGTAGACGCATAAAGGCCTGCAAAGTTAAGATTTTTGGACAAATATAGGGATATAAAAAAGGCGGGCTTTGGGCCCGCCTTTTTTATCAGGATTTTAACCTTTTTATTTCTTGTGCAGGTTCGGATGTGGAGCAGGTACCGTATTCGGACCTTCTTCACCCGTACCATCCTTCAGATCTACGGTATTTTCTTCACCACCGCTTTGTCCATAGCGGAAGATAAACCGGTCAGAGCTAATACCTTCTTTTTCAACAAGATAGTTAATTACGCCGTTTACCCTATCCCAGCTCAGCTGCTGAGCAGACTTGCTGGATTCGCCATATCCGATGACAGCGATCTTACAATTGGGGCTGTTACGCAGCTTTTCAGCTGTGCTCGCCAGCAATGCCTTGGCATCCTTGCTCAGTGTTACAGAGCGACCCTTGAACGTAATGCTGGGCAGATCGCCTATATTACATTTGTGACCCAGGCCTCCACCATTTGAATCAATATAAGCTTTCAGATCCTTACAGCACTGAGGATCAGGGCATTTCCCTACACCATCAGCATCAACAGGCTGACACTGAGTCGGAGTGATCAGTTCCTTGTCCTTAAAGTCAGGAACTCCGTCACCATCCGTATCACGGCTTACACCATGCGAATCCACCGGGCTGCCTTTCGGAGTATTGGGTTCGAGGTCAAACTGGTCTGTAACTCCATCACCGTCCGCATCATCCAGAACAGGCTTCGGCAGCTTCATGTGACGGGGAGCATTGATCTCATTGTAGGCATAATCCAGGGGATTCAGCCACCAGAGAGGCTCAACAGCATGTTTGCCGAAAATGTTATAGTTGAGACCGATGGAAACAAAATTGTAAGAATCAGCAGACCTCGTCTGCGCAATGCTGTTGACCGCATTGGGTGTAAAATTGTTCTGCCATTGCTGACCATCAAGAAGGTCGGTGGTAGTGAACGTATATTTGTCTTCGATGGCAAGGTTAAATTTCTCGCTCAGCTTGAACTGGAATCCGATACCGATCACACCTACAAAGGCCAGGGGCGCGCCCCCCAGTGTACCACTGGTATTACTCCTGTCCGCCATCGTACTCCAGTCTCCATTTATCGTGTTCTTCAGCGCATTCCGGATGTCCTTCTTATGCTTGTGGTCGAAACCGGTGCCCACGAACTGATTGTAAATTTGCGTATAGTCATAGGGAGCGCCGCTGCTATTGACCGTCTTCATGAACGTACTGTAGGTTATAAGGCCGGGACCGCCGAAGATATATGCGTTCCAGCCAGTCTTGGCCTTATGAAAATTGATGTTATTCAGCGAGAAAACGCCCTGCAAAGAGAGTTCATGCACCGTAGAACGGTAGTTGTTAAAAACATAAGGTGTATTCGCTTGTGAGGCATTGCCGTAATAGGAGGTCAGAACGGAGTTCTTGCCATATGCCTGTGTAGGCTGGTAGTTGAGGCCGCGAAGCCGGATCCAGTCATACTCTGCACGTAAGGAGAACACATAACCCAGGGCTTTTCTCACGTGAACGCCAAAACCACCGGTAGGTCCCCAGTTTTGAATATCTGTAAACCCATATGTGTATCCACCCTTGACACCAATTTCCCATTCATTCCTTGGTTTGGCAGGAAAAGGATACGCATTATTCAGGAATTCATTGTGTTGAGCGAGGCGTCTGGTTGGAATTAGAGAAGAATCCCGCACATCATAACTCTGGCCAACCTGGCCGTAAGAGTATGACAGAAACAGGCAGAGTAACCCAAATAAAAGAGTCAATTTCTTACTTGCCATAACTGAAATTTATGTGAATGAATGAATTAAACCTGAGAAGAATATGTTGCAAAAATAGATATTGGTGAGCAATAACCAAATTTTTTTAACAATACATATAAAATAAAAGTTGTATTGAATCAACTGTTAGACCACTGAAATTTAAAATTAGTTGCACTGCCCTTAAAATATTTTAAAGATGTAATATTGTCGCCAATGAAAACAGCACAAGCCATATTACGGGAAGAGCTGGTCGTTTTTGAAAAAACGTTCAAAGAAGCGGTAAAAAGCCAGATCCCTTTACTGGACAGGATCATGCAGTTCATCGTAAACCGGAAGGGAAAGCAGATGAGGCCTATGTTCGTACTGTTATCAGCTAAGCTATGCGGTCCCGTTAATGAGTCGGCCTACCGGGCAGCATCCCTCGTCGAATTGCTACACACCGCAACCCTCGTGCATGACGACGTCGTGGATGAATCGCTGGAAAGAAGGGGTTTTTTTTCTACCTATGCCCTTTGGAAGACAAAGATCTCCGTACTTGTAGGCGACTACCTGCTGTCAAAAGGGTTATTGCTTTCCTTAAATCATAGCGATTTCCGGGTCTTACAGCTTCTATCAAACGCAGTTCGTGAAATGAGCGAGGGCGAACTGCTTCAAATGGAAAAATCCCGGTCGCTCAATCTGAGTGAGGACATCTATTTCGAGATCATCCGCAGCAAAACAGCATCTCTCCTGGCTTCCTCCTGTGCTGCCGGGGCCTTTGCAGCCTCCCATGACGAAGTTGTCACCGAAAAATTACGCCAGTTCGGAGAAAAAGTGGGAATTGCGTTCCAGATCAAGGACGACCTGTTCGATTATGGCACCGAGGCCGTCGGAAAACCCACGGGAAATGATATAAAAGAAAAAAAACTAACGCTTCCTCTGATCTATACCCTGAACAATATCGACAGGGCCACCCGGAAGGAAATGATCTTCATTATCAAAAATCGTAATAAGGATCAGGAAAAAGTGCAATATGTTATCAAAAAGGTAGTAGAAGCAGGTGGCATCGATTATGCTATCGGCCGGATGAATACCTACCGGGATGAAGCACTGGCCATCCTACATGAATTTGAGGATAATGATGTCCGTAAGGGATTAGAGGAACTGGTCCGCTATACTACAGACCGAAAATACTAAGACTTATTCACCAACTTGGCATGGAAAAACGCTGGAACATACTGCAGGCGGACCCTGAGAAGGTCCGGGCTTTACAGGCTTCTCTCGGAATTCACGAGGTCCTGTGCCGGATACTCGTCCAGCGCGGCATCACCTCGTTTGATGAGGCAAAGCACTTTTTTCGCCCTTCCCTCAGCGACCTTCACGACCCATGGCTGATGAAGGATATGGGAAAAGCTGTAGAACGCATTCAGCAGGCCTTCCGGTCCGGGGAAAAGATCCTGGTTTACGGCGATTACGACGTTGACGGGACCACCGCTGTGGCCTGCCTTTTTCAATTCCTCCAAAAAAATTATGCTCCCGAAAAGGTCGATTTTTACATTCCACACCGGTACCGGGAAGGATACGGCATCTCCCGCCAGGGCATCGATCATGCCCGGGACAATGGCTTTACGCTGATCATTTCCCTTGACTGTGGCATCAAATCAGTAGACCTCATTACCGTCGCCGCAAAAATGGGCATCGACTTTATCGTATGCGATCACCATCTGCCCGACGATGAATTACCCCCTGCCATTGCCATCCTCAATCCCAAACAAACTGATTGTCCATACCCATACAAAGAACTATGTGGCTGCGGAGTGGGATTCAAGCTGATCACTGCCCTGGCAGAACGCCTTGACCTGGGAGAAGACGAGCCCCGGTCTTACCTGGATCTTGTAGCCACAGCGATAGCAGCAGACATCGTACCCATGGATGGAGAGAACAGGGTCCTGTCCTATTATGGGTTAAAAAAAGCGAACGAATCTCCCAACAATGGCATCAGGGCTCTGGTCCAGTTGAGCGGCTTACAAAAGCAGCTGAAGATGACCAACCTGGTCTTTATCATTGCCCCACGGGTAAATGCAGCCGGACGCATGGATGATGCCCGAAAAGTGGTTCATCTCTTCACAGCCCCTGATCCCCGGGACGCCATGTCCTATGCCTCCCAGTTACACGCCGACAATACAGACCGGAAGGAAGCCGATCTCAATATGACAGAAGAGGCACTGGCTCTCGTGGAACAGGACACCACTCACATCAACCGGAGATCAACCGTCCTTTATCAGCCCCACTGGCACAAGGGAGTGGTAGGAATTGTCGCGTCCCGGCTGATAGACAGATATTACCGGCCCACAGTCATTCTTACCCGCAGTGGAGAAATTATTGCAGGCAGCGCGAGAAGCGTAAATGGCTTCAACGTATACGAAGCCATCCATGCCTGTCGTGATCACCTCCTGGGGTATGGCGGACATTTCGCAGCAGCGGGCATCACGCTCCTGCCCGAACAGGTAGACGCTTTCACGATCAAATTCGAAGAAACCGTGGCCGGCACCATCCAGCCCCATTCGCTGGTACCCGAGCTGCTTATTGACGCAGAGCTTTCCTTCGAAGCCATAAAGCTTTCGTTTTATAATATACTGGAACAAATGCAACCCTTTGGCCCCGGCAATCCACAACCGGTATTCATCGCCCGCGGCCTCACGGATATCGGATCCCGCATCGTAAAGGAACAGCACGTACGCTTTTCCCTTCAACAGAACGCCTTTGTAATGGACGGCATCGGCTTTGGCCTGGCTGGGAAATTTCACCTCCTGCAGGCCGGCGTGCCGATCGACCTGGTATTCACCCTGGATGAGAATGAATGGAACAACCGGAAAAACCTGCAGCTCAAGGTCATCGATTTTGCACTAACCGCAGTAGGAAGCCATTAGGCTTCCACGATTATTTTCCCCTTCTGCTCCCCGCCCAGGAGATCGACACTACGCTGAATAAAATGTGTCAGATTATTACCCTTCAGCAAGCCCTGGGATAGTAAAGCCAGGTCGGATAAATTGTGAACCAGCTTTTCCTGTCTGGACTTATCATCCTCCTTCAGGATGGTCTGATAGATGGGATGATTACCATTGATCGTGAGCGTCACTTCATCGGGCATATTGGCATAGAAACCACCCATCGATCCGCTCACAGCCGCCATATCCTTCATACGCCGCATGAATTCCGGGCGGGTGGCAATGACCGGGGGTGCCTCAGGACTCAGCCCTTTAACCTCCACCGTCATATGCAGATCCGGGAGCTGCCGTCCAAACAGCTCTTTCAACGTCGACTCTTCTCCTTCATTCAGCACCGTACCCGTGGTCTCAACCTTGTCGATCAGGTTATCGGCAATATCGGCATCCACCCTCGTAAAATGAACATCTGACCACTTCGACTCCATCTGGTTGATAAAGGCTGCATCTACTATCGTCTCGAGTTTCACAACAACGTAACCCTTAGCCTGCGCATGCTGAATATAGCTATCCTGCTGAACAGGATTGCTGGTATAAAGAATGACCAGCTTGCCGTCCTTGTTCTTCTGAATGCTTTCCGTCGCTGCCCTGTATTCCTCCAGCGTATAAAACTTCCCCCCCTTTACGTCCTCCATAATATGGAACCTGGACGCCTTTTCAAGGAACTTGTCATCGGTCATCATTCCGTACTTTACAAACAAGCCCAGGCTTTCCCATTTCTCTTCAAACTCCTTTCTCTCCTTGTTAAAAATATCTTCCAGTTTGTCGGCGACTTTCCTGGTGATATGATTATTGATCTTTTTCACATTGGGATCGCCCTGCAGATAGCTTCGGCTGACGTTCAAAGGAATGTCAGGGCTGTCGATCACACCGTGCAATAACATCAGGAACTCAGGCACAATATCCTTTACTTCATCCGTGACAAAGACCTGGTTGCTATACAGCTGGATCTTGTCCTTTTGTATCTCATAACTCTGCTTGATCTTCGGGAAATACAGGATGCCGGTCAGGTTGAAAGGATAATCTACATTGAGGTGAATCCAGAAAAGAGGCGCTTCGCCATAGGGATATAATTCTTTATAAAAATCCTGGTAGTCCTGCGTAGTAAGCTCACTGGGCTTTTTTGTCCAGGCCGGCTGAGGATTATTGATCTGCTTGCCCTCGAAACGGATAGGAACAGGAAGGAAACGGCAAAATTTATTGAGGATAGTGCGAATGCGTTCAGCATCCAGGAATTCCTGGCTTTCTTCGTTGATATGAAGTACGATATCCGTACCCCTTTCAGCCTTTTCAGCATCTTCAAGCGTATATTCGGGACTCCCATCACATTCCCATTTAACCGCCTGGGCATCCTCCCTGTAACTCCTGGTGATAACGTCTACCCGTTCGCTGACCATGAAAGCAGAATAGAATCCAAGTCCGAAATGGCCAATTATATTGGCCTCGTTCTGCCCTTTGTATTTTTTCAGAAACTCTTCCGCCCCGCTGAAGGCTACCTGGTTAAGGTATTTATCTACTTCTTCCGCCGACATCCCCACCCCTTTATCCGAGATGGTGATCGTCTTATTTTCTGTATCTAACTGAATATCAATGGTCAAATCTCCTAGATCGCCCTTTGCTTCGCCTAGTGAAGATAAGGTTCTGAGCTTTTGAGTTGCATCTACTGCATTGCTAACCAATTCTCTAATAAAGATATCATGATCGCTATAGAGGAATTTCTTGATAATGGGAAAGATATTTTCCGTCTGAACCCGAATATTTCCTTTTTGCATATCTATAATTTGTACGCCGGGATGGTTTACTTCGAAAACTAACCCATCCCGGCGTACGGTTTAAAGATGGGCCTTCGGCCAGCGAACCTGTGGTCCGCTATGTTTGTGTGATTTAATGGTTTATGGCTGAAATCAAACCCAATGCCATTTCCGCTTGTCTGCCACACTGTCAATTTGAATAAAACATTGCCTTTTACTCTAAAATAGCATACCTTTGCAGCCCATTTGTATTTTTTTAATTTTTAAACAAAATCAGGGATCATGAACAATTATGAATTGATGGTGATTTTTACCCCTGTGCTTTCTGAGGAGGATTACAAAGCCGCCCAGAAGAAATACGCTTCTTTCATCAAAGATAATGGTGGAGAGGTTGTGCACGAAAATCCCTGGGGTCTGAAATCACTGGCGTATCCAATCCAGAAAAAGACTACCGGTTTATACTGGGTCCTGGAGTACAATGCGCCATCCGACTTCAATGAGAAACTGAAGATTCAGATTCTCCGCGACGAAACCGTGTTACGTTTCATGGGTACAAAACTCGATAAATACGCCGTCGAGTACAATACCAGGAAGAGAAGTGGCGTACCTACAGGAAACGAAAAAGTGGGGGCTTAATCCATGGCAAAAGCAAACGAGATCAAATATCTGACGGCCATTAAGCCGGAGAAACGTGCGAAGAAGTTCTGCCGTTTCAAAAAATACGGCATCAAGTACATTGATTACAAGGATGCCGAATTCCTTAAGAAGTTCCTGAACGAGCAGGGCAAGCTGTTGCCCCGCCGTATTACCGGCAACTCCCTGAAGTATCAGCGGAAGGTGTCCGATGCGGTGAAGAAAGCCCGTCAGATGGCATTGTTACCTTACGTAACAGACCTTTTGAAGTAGAATCTCTTTTTAAAGTAACCTCACCCTAACCTCTTTCGGTAAGTAAGAAAGGGGGGACAGTCCGGGATCGTCCAACTGCCATTCAACGGCTTCGCGGTTTACGGATTGGGAAAACGGTGAACAAAAAACAAACAATGGAAGTCATCTTAATTCAAGACGTAGATAACCTGGGTTCCGCACATGAGAAAGTAAGCGTGAAGAACGGTTACGCCCGCAACTACCTGATCCCCCGCAAATTCGCGGTTGAAGCTAACCCTTCAAACCTGAAACAGCTGGACGAAAGGATCAAGCAGCTGCAAAAGAAAGAAGCCAAACTGCTGGCCGAGGTCAATAAAGTGATCGAGGTTCTCAAGGCTTCTCCTCTCAAGGTTGGCGCCAAAACAGGTACCAGCGGTAAGATCTTCGGTAGCGTTACATCAGTGCAGCTGGCCCGCGCAATTCGCGACCAGAAAGGCTATGAGATCGACCGTCGCAGGATCCATATCCTTGACGAGGTCAAGGAACTGGGCACTTACAAAGCCAGGGTCGATTTCGGCAACAGCAATGAAGCCGAAATTGAGTTCGAGGTTGGTGCAGAATAATATTGATATCGGCAAACTTCATCTAAACTGAACTCCGCTCAGTATGGATTTTGCTAAAATCTGCTAATAAATTGGCTAATTGTTTAAAGCCCATGAAATAAATCATGGGCTTTTTTATTATTATATCTATATATCTGCTATTTATTTGAAAAAAATCAAATCCGATAGGTACAAAATCGTTTTTTCACGCATACCAAATGCGCTGAGAACCTGACCAATGCTAAATTTCCGAGATTTAGCACAAAATTTCAATAAGTAATAAAAATTGCTATCTTTACAATAAGCTCTATTATTCTTAGTGTTATTGTAGGCTGTCGTAACTTTCTTTTCAGTCAGATTCCTCAGTCGTTATAGTCTAACAGTAGGTAGAGTGGTTTTTTTCATTTTTTAATTTTTTGTACAATGAACATTTATGTAGGCAACCTCTCATGGCAGATGACCGACGAGGATCTTAGGAACCTTTTTGAACAACATGGCAGTGTCGCTTCCGCTAAAATCGTAAAAGACAAAGTTTCCGGCCGTAGCAAGGGCTTCGGTTTTGTGGAAATGGAAGACGATGGCGAAGCACAGCAAGCTATTACTAACCTGTACGACAGCGAAGTAATGGGCCGTAAAATCATCGTTAACGAATCGCAGCCTAAACAACAAGGTGGCGGCAGCGGCGGCGGTGGTGGTTACAAAAAGAGATCCTTCGGCGGCGGCGGCGGTGGCGGAGGTTACAAAAAAGGTGGTTACGATCGCGGCGGCGGCGGTGGTGGCTATAACAGGGATTATTAATCTAATCAATCGATACATCTTTGTAATAAAATCCTTCCTGATCTTTCAGGAAGGATTTTTTATGCTCCTAATTGTGCTAAAAGGATTAACCTTTACCTTTAAAAGAAACAAAACGTTTGCCCAATGCCCCGCAAAAACATGCATCGCAGAGAGTTTCTTCGTACCGCTTCCCTGGCTACTGCCGGGCTGACAATTATTAATTTCCCGGTCCGTGGCAAAATGGCACCCAGCAACAAAGTCCTTGTCGCTGTCATGGGTGTCAACAGCAGGGGCTCCTATCTGGCAAAGTCTTTCTCCCAATTGCCGAATGTAGAAGTGGCATATATCTGCGACGTAGAAGAAAAAGCTATTCAAAATGGACTGGCGGCATTAAAGGGCGCTCCACGGCAGCCTGCAGTAGTCCACGACATAAGGAAACTGGTTACGCAAAAAGACTTTGATGCGTTGGTGATTGCGGCCCCTGATCACTGGCATGCTCCGGCAGCCATTCTGGGTGCATCACATGGCAAACATGTTTACGTAGAAAAGCCCTGCGGACAAAATCCTCATGAAGGCGAGCTGCTGGCTTCAGCCTTACATAAATACAAAAAGCACATTCAGATGGGAAGCCAGCGGAGGTCTTTCCCTTCATTGATAGACGCCGCCAGGCAGGTAAAAGAAGGGATTCTTGGGAATACATATCTCGCAAAGGCCTGGTATGCGAACAATCGGAAATCCATCGGGTATGGTAAAAAGGTTCCTGTTCCTTCCACGCTGGACTTCGAACTTTGGCAGGGTCCGGCTCCGCGAAAGGAATACCAGGATAACCTGGTACACTACAACTGGCATTGGTTCTGGCATTGGGGCACTGGTGAGGCCTGTAACAATGGGACACACGAGATCGATTGCTGCAGGTGGTTCCTGGGCCTGAACTTCCCACAAAAAGTTGTTTCCGCCGGCGGCAGGTATGCCTTCAAAGATGATTGGCAAACTCCGGATACGCAGATAGCCAGTTTTGAATTTGCAGAAGGAAAATCCATTACCTGGGAAGGTCGCAGCTGTAATCATTTCCCCGTGGAAGGCAGTGACCGTGGCTTTATTATTTATGGTGACAAAGGCAGCCTGCTCAATCTGGGTGGAGGTGATTATAAGATCTTCGATGATAAGAACAAGCTGGTTAAGGAGGTAAAGTCAGAGGTAGTGGCAGATCCTACTAACCCTGTGGCAGCCAGCGGCAATATGGATCTCTATCATTTTGAGAATTTCGTAAAAGCCATACGGGAAGAAGCAGCACTGACAGCTCCTGTAGACGAAGCTTATAAAAGTGTGCATCTCTGCCACCTGGCAAATATCGCACAGCGAACTTCGGGTATACTGCACTGTGACCCTGCAAATGGGCATATCCTGAACAACACGGAAGCCGCTGCACTCTGGCAAAGAAGCTATGAGAAGGGCTGGGAGCCGGTTGTGTAGCGCGGCCGTCTGTATACAGCTCCAGCATTGGCGACGGCCGCGTCCTTCTGCCTACTTGAGCTCGCGGACCTTTATGCTTCGATAACTGACGTTATTGCCGTGATCCTGCAATAACAGATGCCCCTGTGGCGCCTCACCGAAGTCATGCCATACCTTGTATTTGCTGATAGCGACCAGGTCTTTGTATTCTTTTGATCCTCTTTCATATTCCAGGACTTTTATACCATTGAGATAATGTTCGACATGATTGTTGGGATAGACGATGATCCGGCCTGTATTCCATTGCCCCATCGGATGGATGAACCGTTTTTGCTTGTTGGCCTTGATGAGGTCATAAAGCGAAGCCATTGTGCGATCTCCATCCCGGCCCAATTTAGCATCCGGATGGAGCGTGTCATCCAATACCTGATATTCAAGTCCAATGGCTGAACCTGAGTTCTTCTCTTCTGGAGAGAGCCGAACAAAGTATTTAACGCCACTGTTTGCGCCGGGCGTAAGGAAAAAATCAAAAGAAAGATCAAATGCCTTGAATTCTTCGGAGGTAACGATATCACCTCCATTAGCGCCTTCCTTACCTTCTGAAGAAAGCACAGAAATAGTCCCATCCTTTATCTCCCACCCTTTCCCCGGAAAGGTCTCTTTGTAGGCACCTATCCATCCGCTGGATGTTTTACCGTCGAACAGCAGACGCCAGCCGCTGTTCTTTTCATCCTGGGTCAGTGTGTTGGGAATCGTGTTGACCACGTAGATGCCTTTGGGGAAGGTAGTAGAATGCAGGCCTGTGGTTTGTATGCGAATATTTTTGAAGTAGATTTTTTCACCGGCCAGCCCGGGTTTAGAGATAGCGTGAACCTGCAGGCCTATAAAACCTTTGGCGTCGGTGGCATCCGACAGGCTGGCGACCGCTGTACCATTGACCCAGGTCTTCATCGTATGGTCAAGGCATTCGATCCGGATGTGGTTGTATCGTCCAACTTTAAAAGCAGTGTATGCGGTGGGATTTAGCGATACTGGGTATAGCCAATCCCGTCTTCCCTCATCATAGATACCGCCGGACCAGCGCCGCGAAGAAGGATCTATCTCCAGCTGGCAGCCGTATACGAGGCCTTTTCCCTGGTGCCCCGCGGGGTCAAAATGACTTCTTACCTGTATACCGGAATTACTGGTGGTATCCACTATACGAACATCCATTTCCAGGATAAAGTTGTCGTATTCCTTGTCGGTGACAAGGAAGCTGTTGCCAGAGCCCATAACGGTAGTGCCAACGATGGCGCCATCTTCTACTTTATAGTCAGCACTGCCGGCCAGTCTTTTCCAGCCATTGAGTGTCTTGCCGTCAAAAAGAGGGGTCCATGAGCTGGATTGAGCAAGGAGTCCCGTTGTGGTCGCAAGGCTAATGATCGTTACAATAAGTTGCTTCTTCATTGGAGGGATGTTAGAAGCAATAAAGATAAGGAGACCAACTATACGGAAGGTGCTAATAAAAAAAAGAGCCACAGGAGAGTTTCGCCGGAGCATCGTGCCCGGTCATAGCTGAAGGGGCATATATAAAATAAAAAAGCCTCATCTTTCGATGAGGCTTCAAAGAATATGGCAGCTACCTACTCTCCCGCATTGTGGTGCAGTACCATCGGCCATGAGGGGCTTAACTTCTCTGTTCG
>DATJJA010000086.1:0-12667 GCA_035492595.1 Puia sp. | reverse complement strand
CCCAGCTTCACATACCCGAGCCCGACGTCGCTGAGCGGCCTTATTTTCTGAAGGATATCCTTTTCGTCTTTGAAAAAGTCCAGCGCTTCGTCGACACTCATCTCCAGTATCTGGTAGATATTCTTCTCCCGGTAGGTAACCTCCAGTATCTCGTCTTTGAACCGCCTGCCGTGGCAAACCTCACAGGTAAGATGCACGTCTGCAAGAAACTGCATTTCGACGACCTGTTCTCCCTCCCCCTTACAGGTATCGCAGCGACCGCCGTCGACATTGAAGGAGAAATGCTTGGGCTGGAAACCCCTCATCTTGCTCAGCGGCTGTCGCGAATACAGGTCCCGTATCTCGTCATAAGCCTTGATATAGGTGACAGGATTGCTCCGGGAAGACTTGCCGATAGGATTCTGGTCGACCATCTCGACCTGGGAGATATACTCGATGTCACCGGTGATCGCCTTGTGCAGACCGACCTTCTCCGCCGGTTCACCCTTTATCTTCTGCAAAGCCGGATAGAGGATCTGCTTGACAAGGGTCGTCTTGCCGCTGCCGCTGACTCCACTCACCACACAAAGGACGTCCAGCGGGAACTCGACGGTCAGGTCCTTCAAATTGTTCTGCCGCGCACCCTCGACACTTAGAGAACGTTTCCACTTTCTCGGAAAAGCCGGCGGAGCAATGGTTAACTCTCCCTTAAGGTATTTACCGGTCAGGCTGTCCTCGTTGGCGATCAGCTCTTCGTAGTCCCCCGCCGCAACGACCTCCCCGCCAAGATGACTGGCCAGAGGCCCCATGTCTATGATGTAGTCCGCCTCCCGCATCATCATCTCGTCGTGCTCTACAACGACTACGGTATTTCCAAGATCGCGCAGCTCTTTCAGAACGCGTATCAGCCTCTCGGTATCCCGGGAATGAAGCCCGATGGACGGTTCGTCCAGAATGTATAAAGAGTTGGTCAGGTTGCTTCCAAGACTGCGCGTCAGCTGGATACGCTGGCTCTCCCCCCCGCTGAGGGAATTCGCCAGACGGGCAAGCGTAAGATATCCAAGCCCCACATCCATCAGCGTAGACAACCTGTGCCGTATCTCGATCAGTATCCTTTTGGCGATCTGCTGTTCATGCGGCTCCAGCACCAGCTCTTCGAACCAGGCGGAAAGATCCCTCACCGGTATCTCGCAGAGCTCGCCGATATGCCTGCCCCCGATCTTTACATAAAGGGCCTCCTTGCGCAGCCGGTAACCCTTGCAGTCCGGACACTCGGTACGGCCGCGATAACGCGACAGCAGCACCCGGTACTGTACCTTATACAGGTTGCGCTCAACCTCCGCAAAGAAATCGTTGATCCCCTGAACGTGCTCGTTGCCCTCCCACAATGCCTTGTACTGCTGCTTCGTAAGGTCGATCACGGGCTTATGGATAGGGAAGTCGAATTTTTTGGCGGCCTTGACGAACTGGTCCTTCCACCAAACCAGCTTTTCCCCCTTCCACGGAGCCACGGCGCCCTCATAAACGCTCAGACGACGGTCAGGTATGACAAGGTCGGCGTCGATGCCGAGTACCTGCGAAAAACCTTCACAGGTCGGACACGCGCCAAACGGATTGTTGAAGGAAAATAGATTGGGAACGGGCTCTTCAAAATTGATGCCGTCCATCTCGAACCGGTTGGAAAACGCCAGCCGCTGAACCCCGTTGACCTCCAACTGCATCTCCCCTTCGCCTTCATAAAATGCAGTGCCCACGGAGTCCGCGATACGGTGACGGTCATCCTCGTCAAAATCCTTTACCACCAGACGGTCAACCAGAATATACACGCCTGGCGCAGTCACCGCTGCACCCCTGGCGTCTGCCGCCTGCCCGGCTCCCGAAAGCTTCGGAGCAGGCAGCTTCTTTTTGAGCTCTTTATCCTCCATCTCCAGCAGATCCTCGATCCGAAGCGTCTCCCCTCCCGCAGCCCGGTTACCCCCTCCGGCCGGGACCTTTTCCCCGGCCGCCGGTACATAGATGCGCGAAAAACCCTTCTGGAGAAGGATATTCAGTTCTTCCTTCGTATCCCTGTTCCTGTGCTGCTTGAATGGGGTGAGCAAAAGGACACGATCCCCCGCCGTTAACCCGGCTATCGCATTTACGACGTCGCTGACATCGTCTTTTTTTACTATCCGGCCGCTCACCGGGGAATACGTCTTCCCGACCCTGGCAAACAGCAGGCGGAGATAGTCATAGATCTCGGTCATACTGCCGACGGTCGACCTCGGCGTCCGCGTAATGACCTTCTGCTCGATAGCAATAGCCGGACAAAGACCTTTAATATAGTCTACGTCGGGCTTGTCCATACGCGCCATGAACTGCCGGGCATAGGCGCTAAGGCTTTCCGCGTAGCGACGCTGCCCCTCCGCAAAAAGAGTGTCGATGGTCAGGGAAGATTTCCCGGAACCGGACACACCCGTAACCACTACCAACTTGTTGCGGGGAATCGAAACATCAATATTTTTTAAGTTATGAACCCTGGCTCCTTTTATGAATATCGCATCGGCGTCAGGAGCCGGTACGGAGGGAATGATCTTTTCTTTCTTCTGCTTTTTTACTTTACCCGTTGTGGCCATAATATTATTGTGTGAGTGCGCCTGTGGCGCTCCCTATATTAACAAACCTACACCAAAATGATGAATTACCTGGGTGCCAGGCACTCATTTCTGCTAAGAATTTTAACAAATTTCAGTGAACAAAAGTTGCAGAACTAACCTCCACGCAAAGGTTATAAAATATACATTTCTCAAAATTGGAAACCGAGGGAAGACAAAATAAGTACTTACCTTATTGTTTTTCTGGGAGTTTGGAGAATATAAAAACAAAAAAATTTCCCAAAATGCTGTTTATTCCAAAAAATGTATATCTTTAAATCCTAATCGTGCAAGAGTTATTTGTGCACAATTGGAAAAGAAGTGTGAATATCATAATTTAACAAACGGGTCTAACGGCCCCACAAACGCTGCCGCCTATCGACTATAGCTTCTACACAGAAAAACCGAACCATCTTTAAAATCCAAAATATATCCTATCACCTTAAAAACCCGTAGAAGTTTATGACATTGCTACGCAAAAAGACTGACCACGAACTTATTCACCAATTTAGGGACGGTGACCTCCATGCGTTGGAAGCACTGATTGTTCGTCACAAAGACAAGTTGTACACTTCCATTCTCTTCCTGGTAAAAGACAAATATCTCGCAGAAGATATTTTCCAGGACGTTCTCATCAAAATTATTGACACCATTCGCGGTGGCCGCTACACGGAAGAAGGTAAATTCCTTCCCTGGGCGATGCGCATTGCACACAACCTTTGTGTCGACCATTTCCGGAAAGTAAAAAGGACCCCCGCCATCAAGACCAGCGATGACAGGGACATCTTCGAAGTGATCCACTTCACGGAAGAAGGCGCCGACACCAAGATGATGAAACGCCAGAGCCATGATCGTGTAAGACAAATGCTCGACCTGCTGCCGGAAGATCAGCGCGAAGTGATCATCCTCCGTCACTATGCAGACCTCTCCTTCAAAGAGATCGCAGCCCTGACGAATTGCAGCATCAACACGGCCCTGGGCCGCATGCGCTACGGCCTGATCAACCTGCGTAAAATGATGACCGAAAAAAAGATCGCCTTGTAATGATTAAATTTTACTAACAAGGATTTAAAGAAGATGGTAGTTCATCGCAGGTACGAAAAATACGATGAGCGTTTTTTTAAAAATCTTTAACTACCTTTAAGTATCGGGGAACGGATAGAACCGCTAACTTCAATGTGTGAAAAGATCAATTAAAAAAAATATTAAGAGTTCCTGCTCGAAAAGAGCAGGGACTTTTTTCTTTGGTACATTCGCCTTCGCGGGGTCACCCGCCGGTGCAGGCCTACCCGCCGTCACCGGTTCACCCTTCAACGGCAAAAAAATATTGTCATTCTGGCCCTCCATCTGGTAACAAGACTTGCCCTTAGTTTGGCTGGAAGGCTGGGACAGAATGACGCCTAATTGAAAAGCCCCTCACCCGAGGGGCTTTTTCTATCCTGATCCGGTCTCTTATTTCTTCGATACGCCTTTGTCCTGCTTGTACGCGTCCAGTCCACACCTGAGCCAGCTGGCGTACTCCTTCGCGTCAGGCGTATAGCCCACGGGCCTGTTCAATAACTTCTCGTCCGGACTGATAACCACATAGAACGGCTGTGACGCATTCTTAAAATTTTCAGACTGCAAGGTTGCAAATTTGTCCCCAACCGTCCGAATGGCCTTCTTACTGCCATCGCCCGTCGTAAACAAAAATTGCTGATCATCCGGCAGCGGCTTACGATCGTCGACATACAGCGACACCAGGATAAAATCCCGTTTGATCTCGTCCTTCACGACCTCCTGCGGCCATACATTCTCCTCCATCTTGCGGCAGTTGACACAGGCCCACCCCGTAAAGTCGATCAGCAGCGGCTTGTGCTGCTCCCGGGCCAGCGCCAGCGCCTTGTCATAGTCATTGATCACATTGGCCTCGACCCGCCTTGAATCATCCGCAGACTTATACAGGCTATAGCTCAACGGCGGAGGAAACCCGCTCACCAGCGAAATATTCGCATACTTAGTATTGGTCAGACCAGGTGCCAGATAAAGGGCAAACGCCAGAAAAAGAATGGCGAAACCTATTCTCATCTTACTCAGCTTCTTAGGCGGCGGATCATGATGGAATTTGATGACCCCGAACAGATATAGCGCGAGCGCCACACTCACCAGGATCCAAAGTCCAAAAAAAGTCTCTCTCTTCAGTATGCCCCAATGCGTGACCAGATCCGCATTCGAAAAATATTTAATGAACAGCGCCAGCTCGAGAAAGCCAAAAACGATCTTCACGGTATTCATCCAGGCGCCGCTGCGGGGCAACGACTGCAACCAGCTCGGGAACATCGCAAACAATGCAAAGGGAAGTCCCAGCGCAAAGCCAAAACCAGCCAGAACCACCGTCAGCTGCATCGGGCCCCCATTCGGTCCCAAAGCACTCACGACAAAAGTACCCAGTATCGGCCCGGTACACGAGAAGCTGACGATCGCCAGCGTCAACGCCATAAAAAAGATCCCGCCAACACTGCTGATATTGGACTTGGTGTCTACCGAATTGGAAAAGCTACTCGGCAGCGTTATTTCGAACAGACCAAAAAAGGACAGAGCGAACACCAAAAACACAGCGGCAAAAAACAAATTGAGCCATACATTGGTAGCTATATTATTCAGAATATTCGCATTGTTCGCCTTTAAGAAATAAAAGGGCACGCTGATCAGCGTATATATCATAAATATGAAGAACCCATATAAAAATGCATTGCGTATCCCTTGCGACCGCGACCCCGAACGCTTGGTGAAAAAGCTGACGGTCAGCGGGATCATCGGAAAGGTACAAGGCATGATCAACCCCACCAGCCCACCGAGTATCCCCAGAAAAAACAGTCCGAACAATCCCTTTGACGCAGAATTCTCCGCTCCCGTCCCCCCGCATTTATTCACCGGATTATCCAGATCGATCGTCGCCTTCTTCAACTCATTGGCCCCGCTAACCGACCCCTGCAGCTCGGCCGACTTTGCCACAAGTCCACCCCCCGCCACCCGCGCATACCGGAAAGGCACCTCCTGCGGCCCCACCACAGAATCTTTATTGATCGCCATAAACACCACAGCCCCCTTCAGATCACCCTTAACCGCCGAACTATCCGACAGTTCCAGATGGATCAGCCACTGAGCCTGCCCCGTAAAAAATCCCGTCTTAGCATTATTGAAAAGCGGCTCCTTCTGCACCTGCAGCTGCCCCTTCTCCTCTATCTTCCCAACTGCCGCTCCCGCCGTCGAATCCAGCGTAATACGCGAATTGGGCAGACTATCCGGCATCGTCGTGGAATACAGCCTCCACCCTTCCTTAATATGTCCATTCAGGACCAGGACCGGCTTTCCGTCCGCACCCTGCTGAACGCCGAAATCCCAGGTGACCGCAGAATGCGAGGTATCGGACTGGGCAAGGCCACAGCGGACCATCACAAAAAAAAGAAAGGCCGTCGTCAGAAGACGACGCAATCGGCTGGAAAAGAAGTTAGCTTGCATACTCAGCATGATAAAACTTTACGTTCGGACCGGCGTCCCGCGACGTCGTTAACTAAAAAACGAGTTCCTGCAAAGAACCCGTTTTTAATGTATTGTTTTCGTCAGATAGACGACGGAACCATTTTTATCCTCCAATATTAACTTTGATATCCACGTCCGCCGGAGGAAGACACTGCTGGTCATTACAGACCATGAATTCAACCTTGCCCGCCAGACTTGTCTTTACATTCGTCTTCAGCTTGACCACCTGAACGAAATCAACCGTTTTCTCATAATATTTTACGTCATGTCCCCAGGCAGCCTCATTCTTCTTTACCAGCTGACCCTTTTCCTTTACCGGCCCGTCAAGCATCAAAAGAGGACTCTTCGTGAACGTAAACGTCGTCGGGATCGGGCCTTCACCGCCGGCATCCTGTGCATAAAGATGATAGTTGCCGCCGATCGTGGCCGTCATGTGCACTTCATAGGTCTTATCTGCGATCTTCTTCGCCGAATAGGACCAGGAGACTTCTTTGCTCGACTGGGCCATAACCAGACCACCCGCGAGTAAGGACAAGCAAAACAGGAGTGTTTTTTTCATAATTTTTTAGAGGTATAAAGAACCCTAAAGTTCAGCTTCCAAATGTTATAGAAAACTAAAAATTTACCAACCCCGCCTTCCTGGCTGCGGGCTTCTCTTTCGCGTTGATAAATAAGGCTTCGAGGATCGTTTTTCCGTCGATATTCCCCAGCGCATCAGAGCAGGCGCGCTCAGGATGCGGCATCATTCCGAATACGTTCCGCGTTGCATTACAGATACCTGCAATATTCCTCAGCGAACCGTTGGGATTGGCGGCCGCCGTAATATTCCCGTCCTCATCGGTGTACCGGTAGATGATCTGCCCGTTTGCTTCCAGCTGGTCCAGCATCAGGTCGTCCGCATAATAGCGACCCTCGCCATGAGCGATCGGTACCTTCAGCGCACACCCTTCGTCGCCGACCCCGCGGAGATAGACATTCTTGGAGATGAACTGCTGATTGGCATTGCGTAATAGCGCCCCGGGCAGCAGATGAGACTCGCAGAGCACCTGAAAGCCGTTGCAAACCCCGAAGACCTTTCCGCCTTCACCCGCGAATTTCGTAACACTTTGCATTATAGGGCTGAAACGCGCAATAGCGCCGCAACGGAGATAGTCCCCATAGGAAAACCCACCCGGCAGAACAATGCAATCCTCCGTTGAGAAGGCACTCAGGTCGGTATCCTTATGCCAGAGCATAACTACTTCCTGACCAAGGTCCTGCTGCAGACTGTCATACATATCACGATCACAATTCGAGCCGGGGAAAACGACTACTCCAAATTTCATATCCTTATTGCGTTTAAAGAGCAAAGGTACATCTTTTTAGGAGTTCGGCGAAGCCTGGGACCCTCCTTCCTGCGACAGCCGGGATCACCCCGGAAAGTTCCCTCCCCATGATCCCCGTCCCCGGCGCACTCCGGTTTTCACAGAAAATAGTTCATCGCAATAATATAAGCCACTATCATCCAGTGCAGAATATTAGGGCCGAGCGTCTTTGTGGGATAGTAGTAGGCGGCGGCATGAAAAGCCGCAAACGGGACGGCCATAATAACCCAGTTCTCATACGAGTTGACCCGGTTAATGAGAATGACCAGCACCGCAACGAGCAGGAAAAGAAGCAAAAGACTCCAGCTCTTGCGTATCTGGATAAGGAATTTGGAAAGGTTCTTCTGTATAAAATACCCGCCGACCATAAAAGGAACGATCAGCCAGATAATACCCAGGGTAACCCAGATGGAAGAGGGCAGGGCGGGGACGGTAAATACGATCTTCGGTATGATATTCGACCAGCTCCAGTGCCCCGAGAGGTACAGATAGATAAAGAGGAAATAGTAAGGGAAGGTGAACCCCAGCAGCCCTACAAACCACTCCCGGATACGAAAAGGCCGCATGGCCAGCAACCCCATCAGCACCAGCAGCAGAAAAGCCATCGCAGGTATGTATAGCAGTGATACAATACCCGTCCAGATCCCGATACTGAAAATAGCCGTGCCTGGCCGGTGGCTGTTATACAGCTCCATCATCCTGTACCAAACCCAGATCATGATGGTATTGATCAGCAGTGGAGCTGAAAAATGTCCCCAGTCGGGCAGCAGGGAAGTGATCAGTATATAGGACATCCCCGGCAGAAAATTGGGCTTCGGTAATACCTTATTGTGATTGAAGATCCGGTCGAACAGGCTCGCCTGGGCGATAAGCAGCAAAAAGGTCACCACGGAATAAAAGACCGGGAAACCATGAAATACGGCATCAAGGCCGTTCAGTATTATTTTATACAGATAATTGTCTTCCGGATGAAGGACGGGGACGACAGGATGTAAGAATAACGGAAATTTTAATACGAATGCATAGAAGACCAGCAACAGGGCATTAGCCGGGGTTTTCTGTCTAAAAATACCGATCATGCGCAAAGCTAATTAAAATCAACCTTGGCAAAGCACAGATAATTCTTGAAAAGACAGGGAATAACTGTCTCCCAGCTGCTGACCTGCTTGCCGTACCGGGGCATGAAGTCGTAACCCCTGTCAAGGTTCCGCAACGTCGGATACCGGGTTACCTTACCCTCGGGAGAAACACTCTGGTCGTTTAGCAGCATATTCCGCCGCTCGTAGAGATTGAACAGAAAATGCAACTCTCCGCCGGTATTGACCAGCTCATGGGAGATCAGGTTCTCGGTCTCGTCGTCAAACTGGCTCTTGGGAATAATGGCGCTCCACTGCATATTGCTCTGCGCATCGAAAGACAGGACCATGATATTCTCGGCGTGAAACCGGGTAGCGTAGTTGCCATAATTCCTGCTCCAGGGATTGTAATAAGGACTGTAGTAATACGGAGAATAAAAACCCCCCGGGCCAAAAGCGGGATTGTACATATAGTCCCAGCGGTTAAACATATTCCCGCGGGACGTCGTATAAAGGGACTCCGTCACCAGCAAATAGCCGCCGTCACGCTTTGTAATGATATGCTTGATAAAGAAATCGTTGAAAGCCATCCTCAGATTGGCGTCGGAACTCTTCGCCTGAGCCCGCAGCTCGTCGTTGAAAACCGTCACCTTCTCCTCCACGCGGCTGTTGGTTGCCTTGTCCCAGATGACCGAATAAAGCCCCTCGATATTTCCCCGCCGCTGCTTGTAATAAAAACCGGAGAGGATATAGCGCTTATTCGTATTGTCGACCTTCAGCTTGATCTCGTCGAGAATGCGGTCGCCCGCACCGATATCCTTTATGGAGAAGCTGTCCGCCGTCGGTCCCTTGGTGACAAGCGCCACCCGGGACACATAGTCATTACTTCCGCTGCGCAGATACTTGCCGAATACCAGCTGCCCGTCGTTGTCGACCTGAAAATCGGTAAACAGCTCGTTGCGCTCTTCCATCGGTATATATATGCGGTGCCTGTCCAGCAGTTGCAGGCTGGCGTCAAAAAGAAAGGTCGTAAACAGAAAATTGCGGGGGTTCTTACTGTTGATCTTAAAGACCATGACCCTTTGCTTGTCCTCGCTGATCACGGTCGTATATATCTTGTTGCTGGCGGCAAAACCGATCTGGGTAGTATCCAGATCGATGGGTTCTCCCAGTTTCCGGGCCTGACCGTCCAGCTTGACCGCAGCACAGTGGACAATGCTCTTTTTCTGGTATTCATAGATAAGGTAGCAGAACTCCGGGTAGGCGACAAAATCGACGTTGATGTATTTATCCGGCAGAAAAGACAGCGGAACCCGCTGTTGCAGCTTCATATCGCTGTCATAGATGCTGATGGCGTTATTGGAATTATTATTCTTGAATACCAGGAAGTTACCACTGACCTTCCCAATAATCTCGAAATTGGTACGGCGTCCATCTTCCCGCTCAGGCTCAGTGTAGGTGATCTGCTGAACCTGGGCTTTTACCTGGACAGCAACCGTTAGGGTTAGTGCGAACAGTAGGAATGACAGGTTTCTGCTCATAGTTACCGCTACTTTTTAAGTCGTAAGATAGGCAAAAGTTTAACTATAACTTGTTACGAGGGTTTTAAAGTTCCGGTTGCCACAAGGCCGGCCGTGCCCCATCATAGGCCCCGCCAGGTGCCCCCGGCACCGGTACAAGCCAGCCACCCGGCCAACAGGAAACCACAGGGGCTTTCCACCCTTCTCTTAAAATTAGCTTGCCTTTCAATCTTTTTACATATAACTTTGCCTATTTATTAACAGAAGACTCAGTTTGTGAGCAATCAGATCAACAAAGTCAGTTTAGCAAATCTAATCATTGCACTAGGCATAATTTACGGCGACATCGGGACCTCCCCCCTCTACGTTCTCAACGCCATAATCCACGGAAGAGTAATCAGAGAAGACCTGATCCTTGGCTCTCTTTCCTGTATTATCTGGACGCTGACGCTCCAGACCACGGTTAAATATGTCTGGCTGACCCTTAAAGCCGACAACAATGGGGAAGGGGGGATATTTTCCCTCTACGCTCTCGTCCGCCGGCAGCGGCGGTGGCTGGTCCTCCCGGCCATGATCGGCGGCGCCGCCCTGCTCGCAGACGGCATGATCACTCCGCCCATATCCGTCACCTCGGCGATCGAAGGCCTGCGGCAGATGCCTGCCTTCCGCTATATCGAGCAGTCCACGATCGTTTACCTGGTCCTGGGCATCCTGGTCATCCTCTTCTTCCTGCAACAATTCGGCACGGAGTCCATCGGCAAGCTGTTCGGCCCCATCATGTTCATCTGGTTTAGCATGCTGGCCGTGCTGGGAAGCAGCCATCTTCTGGACGACCTGGGCATCTTCAAGGCCCTCAGCCCCCACTACGCCATCCAGCTGCTGACCTATTACCCCAAGGGATTCTGGATACTCGGAGCCGTATTCCTTTGTACTACCGGTGCCGAAGCCCTCTATTCCGACCTCGGCCACTGCGGCAAAGGCAATATCCGCATTTCGTGGATCTATGTAAAAGCCTGCCTCATTCTCAACTATCTGGGACAGGGCGCATGGCTCCTCGCCCAGTACAGAGGCCGCATATTCGATACCTCCGTTGGCAACCCCTTTTATAATATCATGCCTACCTGGTTCGTCATACCGGGCATCATCATCGCCACCGCAGCCGCCATCATCGCCAGCCAGGCCCTGATCACCGGCTCGTTCACCCTGATCAGCGAGAGCATGCGGCTCAATCTCTGGCCCAAACTGCGCATCAGCTATCCCACCGAAGAAAGGGGACAGTCCTATATACCCGCCATCAACTTCATGCTTTTCATCGGATGCTGCGGTATCACCCTCTACTTCCAGAGCTCGGCCCATATGGAAGCCGCCTACGGACTGGCCATCACCCTCTGTATGCTGGCAACATCCATCCTCTTCGCCAACTACCTCATCTCCCGGCGGACCAACTCCGCTCTGATCTACCTCTACCTCTGCGTCTATCTCAGCATCGAGATCAGCTTCCTCTCCGCCAACCTCGAGAAATTCCCACACGGCGGCTTCGTCACCCTCATCGTGGGCGGAGCACTCTTCGCAGTCATGTTTGTCTGGTTCCGCGCCCGCAAGATCAAGAACCGCTACGTTGAGTTCGTACGCATGGAACACTATATCCCGCAGATACAGGAGCTCAGCAACGACCGGTCTGTTGCCAAATCCGCCACCCACCTGGTCTATATGACCAGCGCCAACAACCCGAAAGAGATCGAACACAAGATCATCTACTCCATCCTGAATAAAAAGCCCAAACGGGCCGATATCTACTGGTTCGTCCACGTCGACACCCTCGACGACCCCTATACGGCCGAATATTCAGTCGAACACATCATCCCCAACGACATCATCCGGGTCGAGTTCCGCCTCGGTTTCCGCATCGAACCAAAGATCAATCTGATGTTCCGCAAGGTCGTGGAAGACCTCGTCAACAACCGCGAAGTGAACATCACCAGCCGGTACGAATCACTGGAACGTAATAACGTAGTAGGAGACTTCCAGTTTATCGTCATGGAAAAATACCTCAGCCAGGACAACGAACTGCCCTTCTTCGAGCGGGTCGTCATGAAATTATACTTCTGGCTGAAAGAACTGAGCCTCTCCGAAGAAAGAGGCTTTGGTCTGGACCCCTCCAACGTCACGATAGAAAAGTTCCCGCTGATCGTATCGCCGGTGCCCAATTTCAATCTGAAACGAACAGGCATGGAGTAGTCTATTCCCCTGCACGCAAACTAGACTAGGTCAGCTATGAAAAAATCTTTCCTTCGCTGGGCCAAACTGCTGGTCCTGCTTTATTGTGTCGTCGGTATTGCCTGGTATTACGGACAGGAGCGGCTGATCTTTCACCCCACCCCGGTAGACAGAAAGGCGGCATGGTCCATTGCTCCGTCCTTCAAAGAGCTGAATATCCCCTATGACGCCGGGACCAATATCAACGTCCTGCAATTTGCAGCTACCGACAGACCCGCGGACAGCCTGCCCAAAGGCGTGGTACTGTATTTTCATGACAGCAGAGGCAACAATGGCACCTACGCCGGCGTCGCCCC
>DATJJA010000085.1:0-6784 GCA_035492595.1 Puia sp. | reverse complement strand
GAATTGTCCACGACAAGCCAGCCGTCCCGCTTCAATTTGGGAATGGAATGCTTGATGCAGGAAGGCCTGGCGCGCCCATCGACGACGATGATATCGAAATGGCTGTCGGGATATCGGTCGATGGACTTTACATACGCCTCGAAATTCTTTCCGGCAAAGTGTTCGCCACTGGATATATAGTCGTCGGGGTTCTCGAAATTCTTCGTCCCGAAATGCGCATCCTTAACCGGTTCGATCAACAGGTATTGAACCTTTGCGGCAACCGCATCGCTCATTTCTCTGCGCATCCGCTCAAACCACCCTTTGTCGTGCTCTACAGAGATGATCTTCTTTACCCGGGATGCCCAGAAAAGAGTTGACCCTCCCGATCCATATTCAAAAACGGTCATCTCAGGCCGAACGATCTTTTTCAAGTGATCGATCGCACTGAACGTGATCCACGGGAGGCGTTCCATCGAAGAACTCTTTTCAGGCGAATTATAGATCTTCCAGTCGGAATAATGCCTGAAACCGGAGGATATCAACCCGAGACCCGGCCGCTGAAGAAAGCTCCGGATCGACATTTTAAGATAGATCACCGCATCGGATGATGAGCTCATGACAATGATTTTTTGAGGTTCGCCTTTATAATAAAATAGTAGATCATCAGATAACTCAGATTCGATGCTAAGGAAACCGTGGCAGCGCCATAGACCCCGAATCGTGGGATCAGCAGCAGGCTGAGCCCGATACTTGCCGCACAGAGCGCCAAGCCGGTGATCGAGGTTATATAGGTTTTTTCGAAATATATCAAATAATTGGTATACAGCGGCACCAATGCCGAGAATATTTGTGACAGCAATAGGATGGGAAGGATATAAATAGTCTCGCTGTACTTGCTTTGGATGATGCCCAGGACCAATACTATTTTAAGGAACAGGATCATCAGGACCGACAGTGCGGAAAATCCCAGGAAAAGGCGGATCAAAAGCTTTTTGGTCTTTTCGATATTCTTTCGGAGATCCTTTTCCTTCAGGAATAAGGGCAGCCATGCATTTTGAAAGGACGTGAAAACCAGTGGGATCAGGCTTGCACAGGCTACTGCGAGAAAATAGTAGGAAAGGTCTTTGAACGAAGTATATTTTTCCAGGAAGAACTTGTCGTTGAAGTTGATGACGATGCCGAATACGGCGGATATCATCACCGGCAAGGCCAGCCTAAGACTGGAGACGGCCGTTTCCTTGCGGAATACGGGTCTTACTTCCCGGATATACGCACGAACGAATACGGAAAAAATCACGATCTCGACGAGATACGTGCAGGCGAGCCGGATAAGGACACTGCTGACCTTCGATCTGTATAACAGCAGAAGACCGATGTTCAATACATTGATACAGATGATCCGCCAGATATTGTATCGCTTGAGATTGCCTATCTTTTCGCTGGTATAGAAGAAGTTCGTCAGCATGAAATTGCAAACCGACGCGATCATTGCCAGCAGGATGGCCCAGCGATAGCTGTCATACCCGATATCGTTTTTGAACAGGATCTTCACGATCCGATAGTCCCAATGGAAAAGGTAGACCGGGATCAGCACTCCCATCAGGACAAGGGATAGGAGCACAAAAATGGTGAATAGCAATTCGCCCCGCTCCCCGGCGTCGATATGGTCATGATAGAACTTGCTCAGGGGAATATACAACCCGAAATTGAATACCAATGAAAAGGTAAGGATGATGGAGATCAGGTAGTTGTAAAGGCCGTACTCATCCTGTGTCATCAATCGGAGATAGACTGGCAGCAAAAGCATGCCGGAAAGCTTGACCAGGATGTCAATGCTCAGTACTGCAAATAGCCTTTTGATGAGAACACTTTCTCGATACGGCGCTATCCTAACCCTCACCCATCTGGCTGCATTCATTTCGATTGTTTCAAAATTTACTTTTGTGCTGCTGCTGGTAATGAAGGTGCGGGTCCCATCACCCGCTTTTTCGTTTCGATCGCCAGGAAGATAAGAAAGGCGGCAAAGGCCAGTATCAGCCCAAATAACACGATGACCCTTGGAATGGAATAGGCCTGAGGTCTATCCGTCAGCTTGAAACCATCCACCACCACAACGGGAGCTTTGTCGGCATCCAGCTTTTCAAGCGTTACGTCCCGCTCCTTGAGAAGGAGCAGGGTCTGGGCATAGAATTCCGCCGGGTTTACCGCATTGCTGTAAAAGGTCGAGGAGATCTTTGTTGAAGCCAGGAAGTTGTTGTATGCCGTTTTGAGCGTATCCAGCTTGGCCAGGTCCCGCTCGATCGTCGCCAGCCTGGTCTCATTGGCCTTCTTCGTGACTTCGGCCAACCTGCCCAGGTAGGGAGAGGTGTTCAAATAATTGAGGACACCGGTCTGCAAGGTGTCCAAAGCGAAGTCGAAATCGTCCTGGACATTGGCAACGATCTTGAAGGGCTGGTTCAGCTTGGTCGACGTGTCGCCGGCGAGAGAACGGTCCTCCATATCGTAAGCCGTTATGGAAAGCAGCTTGCCGGCCACATTGGCAGGAATCTGCATTTCCCGGGCTACCCGATCCCTCGGAACAGTCCCCAGGAAACGATTCAGCTGGTCGACCATTTCCGAGTAAGTCCTTTTTGTCAGCTGGTTGTACTGGACGATCATTGACGCCTTGTAGTGCGATGGTTTTGTCGCATAATAGATGTACCCAAAGCCCATCCCCAGCACAAAGGCCAGCGTCAACAAGTATCTGTATTTGCGCAAACAGAAGCCGCAAAAGCTAAGGCCTATGAAAAATGCCCGTAAAAGCCCGAACAGGACGTTTTTGATGCCGGTAAGGTCGATTTGGTCTTCCGAGTAAGTGTTCTTTTCTGTCATAGTGTGGTTATCGGCGCTGCAATATTAATATTTATAGCTGACTGGCGGAAATATAAGCCCCGGGAGCGGGCCCCTTGGGCGGACTATAAAGTAACAGCAACGGGAAAAATACAAAAAGGAAAACCCCATGCTGCATGGTCAGCGGAGCCTCGGGTATAAAGAAGATGATCAGGGTCAACACCGTGAACCGGGCCTCCCTGGTCTTCCACCTGAGGGCGATGCCGACCAGCAGCGCCAGGATGGCCAGCAGGCTGGCAAGACCGATAATCCCCGAATGCACAAGCGTTTGGACATATTGGTTGTGGAAATTGTAACCGATATAGCCTCGCACCTTGCGGTGTGGACCTTCGGCCGGATTCCCGATATACATGTGATTGTCGATATACTTTTGATCCAGCAGGTCCTGGCTGTCCCCTGGACTCACGCCAAATATCCATGCATGGTGCTCCTTTAAGATCTCGACCGCGAACTCCCACTCCAACAATCTGAGCTGCAACGCGTTGAATGGCGTCAATATGTTTATTTCGCTTCTTTTCGGAGCCCTGATCTCACCGTTGGCCATCACCTCGAACCTTTTTCGCACCGGGTTATCCGTGACCACCAGGACGGCGACAAGACTTGACGCCGCCAGCACCGCCACGACCAATGTTCTTCTATTCCGAACGGAATAGATGTTCTTTATAAAGAAATTCACCAGCATCAGCAGGGCAATCACCAGGATCAGCTTCGAGGACAACAAAACGATCATCAGCAGAAAAAAGGCAACCAAAAAAATGCGGAGCCCTTTTTTCAAGCCTGCGGAAAGGAACGTTATTTCCAGGCTGCCCTCCGGCGACAGCAGGAATTGCATGGCGAAGAGGACATATACGGAATAGAATACCGCATTTTGGGAAATGGGAGCCGTAAGATCATGGTAAAAGAAAAGCCCGCGATCCTTTACATGCAGGTAGTGGGTCAGGGCAACCGCCAGGCAATACACGGATGCCGCAAAGACCAGCAAGTTGTAGGCCGTGATCAATTTCTTGTATCCCCGGGCATCCGCAAAAGGTCTCGCACAAAAGATGAACGCCATCGCCGTCAGGGTCGCATCCTTAGCCACAAGATTGGCTCCCGCCGCGGGGTTATGCGTATAGAAAAGCCCCGCGGCCTCGATCAGGCAATAGATAAAATAGGCAAGAAAGAGCTTATTGGTAAAGGCCCTTCGTACCGTGTTCGCCGGGCCATCCATCCATAGCCGGTAGGCCAGAAGCGGAATGATACACCAGGTGTTGATACGAAACCAGGAGAATATGGTTGTAAAAAGGACCGCAACCATTAAGAAATAGACAGGCCTTCTCGCAAGGAAGGTCATATCGCGCCTTTTTTTCGCGCGATCCAATAGTCCTGTTGCATAAAGGGAAAGCCGGAAGGGCCATGCTCCTCTATCTGGAAGGACTGCAACAGCCTCTCCCGGACATATTTCGGACTATGTCTCGCCAGGTACATTTTCTTACCTTCCTCATAGTTCCCCCTGACGACGACCCCTTCCAACTGATAGGCGTCCTTCTCTTTACTCAACAGCTCCGTCTCGAAGGAATTGTCCCCCGCGGTCGTGGCAAGGAAAACGCCGCCCGGCTTCAACACCCGGTAGATCTCCCGGGCCCAGCTGATGCCCGTCTGCTCCGAAAGATGGGTAAATACGGAAAGGCAATAAATAAAATCAAAGCTATTGTCGGCAAAGGGCAGCGGCGGATTAAGCTCGTTCAGCTCGAACCGGATGCCCGGAAGGTTGTTCTTGCACCAATTGATCGTCTTTGGATTGTAGTCCGTGCCATACACCTGCGAAGCGGGACCCAATTGCCCGGGCAGGTGACGGATCACCCGTCCGGGTCCACACCCCCATTCATAGACGGCCAGTGAGCGGTTGCCGGGCAGGTATTTCCTGATCATCTCTGCAAGGAAAACAGCGCTGCCTTCGCCGCTCCGCTTATAAAAATCCCAGTCGGGGGCGGAATACGCATCGAAAGCAATGTCCTCGGGTGGCAATCTGAAATCTGGATTCCTGGCGATAAAGGTTCGGTTGGCCTTTCTTAGGGATAGGGTCTTTTCATAATACCTGAATTTCTCTGCAAGCGAAAGCAAACCTGCCTTTCGAAGAAGATCCTGTATCCTTACACGAAGCAGCTTATTCGACACCATTAGGGATTTCATTATTTGAGGCTGCAATATAGTCCGGGAAAAGGATATTCTAAATCGGTGTAGGTATTTACCATTAGCGGAATGTCGGTCAAGAACGACGATGATCGTCTTATTTTCAAGTAATTAGGCTATTACCGGTAAGTGGTATTTTTTGGAACGGAAATTTTTCGTTTCTTTGCCGATAATTTATTCGATTGAAATTCAATTCGGATTCGCTACATCCCGGGTATTTTTTACTTATGAGGGGCTCTCTGAAGTCCTTTGGGATCACCGGCGGCCGGATTTCCCCCATAGCATTTCTTTTGAGGTACAATGAGCGCTGTTTCGGAAAAATTATGGTTTTTCGCGGGCAATAAGTTGTATAAAAAAGTGTTATAGACACGCCGTGGGCGATTTTGTTAGGGCGGAAAGACGGAATATTGCAAAAAATAAAGTTTCCTACGGTTGCAGCTCGTATTAAACATTTCCGGCGCGGATGCGTCCAAGCGGGTCCATTAGGCTTAATTCAACATAATAAACGGAAGACTAACAATTTAATAAACCTTCGATCTTATGGTGGGAACCACGAATATCGGAAAAACCAGGTTAAAGGAAATAGAGAAAAGAGAGAGTGGTAGCGTAAACCTTAGAATATACATAGACCAGCGGCGCAATTATCTTTTAGCCAAGCGTGTTCTCGATATCATCGGCTCTTTGCTTGTCATTTTTTTCGTCTTCAGCTGGCTCTTCCCCATCCTTTTTATCCTTATCAAGCTCGATTCGCGCGGCCCCGTTTTCTTCATCCAGAAAAGAGTGGGTTTCCTCGGAAGATCGTTCCCCTGTCTTAAGTTCAGGACCATGCACGTCAACGCCGAAGCCAATACCAAGCAGGCGACCGACGATGATCCCCGTATCACCAGAATAGGCCGGTTCCTTCGTTATTCAAACCTCGATGAGGTGCCCCAGTTCCTCAATGTACTGGTTGGGCATATGAGCATCGTTGGCCCCCGTCCGCATATGTACAAGGATTGCGCGAGCTTCTCCAAAGTGGTCGACGCTTACAAGATGCGCAACCTGATGAAGCCCGGCATCACCGGTCTGGCCCAGGTAAAAGGATATCGCGGTCCGGCACAAAGCTTCGACAAGATCTTCCGCCGTTACCAGTGGGATGCCTTCTATGTTCGCAACGCCAACTTCTGGCTCGACATCCGCATCATCCATAGCACCGCTATGCAGACCTTCTCCTATCTCCTCAGCAAGTTCATCGTTATCGATGAGATCCCTACGGCCATCAATCCCGAATGGATCGAGCCAAAGAATGTTCTCAACTGATCTTTAGCTGTCTTTTAGCACGCGTCACGGGCGATGGACGTGTCAATTTCACGGTTTTTCGTGCTCATCCGGACAACGGGCGTGCAAGGCGCTCGATGCGAGCTAAAATCCAGTCCCACAATGGATTCTGGGTTTTTTTTAATTAACAGATCACAATGCAACGTTTTTAAGATATGCCTTGTCAAAGGCCTCGTAGATAAGCTTTACCCCGACCTCCGGTAGAAATCCAACCACCAGCGTGGAACCCGGATATGGATCTCAATGGCACCGTTCTTGCTAACAAGACATTGGAGCATTGAATTTCATAATATGAATTAACAAGGATTTTGCTTTTACAGAGCGAATAGCATAAGGTTGCACAGTGAAGCGTTATCATGTTGAGAAAAACCAATCCTTCGTAACATGCAGAGCACTATTGTTGAATCGTCCGTTCGTTGTCCGG
>DATJJA010000084.1:0-121059 GCA_035492595.1 Puia sp. | reverse complement strand
GTGGTCCCGACAGGAATCGAACCTGTATCTAAAGTTTAGGAAACTTCTATTCTATCCATTGAACTACGGGACCATTTACTGTTGGCGGGGCCAGAACCGGCCGGGCCAGAAAAGTAAGGGCCGCAAAAATAAGGCATTTTTTTTTAGCTAAAGGGAATTCCTTACTTTGATTGCTTCAAATAAAAAATTAGCTATGAATCGATTGACTCTGCCGCGCTGGAGCCGCATTTTGGTTGTATTGGCGGCGCCTGTTTTGTTGGGGCTGGGCGGGCGTGCACAAGGCCCTCATTTCAGTCATCAGACCATTTTTGTAACGGATCTGAACCGGGCCGCGGATTTTTATGAAAAAGTGCTGCAACTCAAAAAGATAGAGGAGCCCTTTCACGACGGGAAGCACGTTTGGTTCAGAATTTCCGAACATGGTCAGCTGCATGTGGTGTCCGGGGCAAAGGAAGATATAGCCCACGACATTAATATACATCTGGCTTTCAGTGTGGCGTCCATGGATGCTTTTACGAAACACCTGGATGCTTCCGGCATTAAATATGGTAACTGGGCCCAATCCAGCAAGGAGCCGCAGGTCCGGCCCGACAAAGTGAAGCAGGTCTACCTTCAGGATCCAGATGGTTATTGGATCGAGATCAACGACGACAAATTTTAGAGGTGAATTTCAGGGTTTTCACCCCCTACCGGGGGCGAAAACCCTATCTTTGCCATCCTCAATCGAAGGATTATGAAGTTCTACAATATTGTCATCAAGTATCGCCCCCATATAGCCATTGCCTTCCTGATCATTGGCGTTCTTGCAAATATATATGCCGGTTTCTGGCCAGCCTTCCTGCCCTATCTGATCGCAGTGATCCTGCTTTTCGGGTATTTTTTCTTTGGACCGCTGCGTTTGATCCAGGAGCACATGGAAAGCGGCAATATGGAAGAGGCGGAAAAAGTTCTGAATTCCGTCAAGTTCCCCAATCTGCTTTACAAGCCGATACGGTCCGTGTATTTTACCCTGAAAGGCAACATCGCCATGATGAAACAGGATTTTGCCGGTGCCGAACTGAATATGAAGAAAGGCCTGGACCTGGGAATGCCCATGAAGGAAGCCGAAGGGGCCAGCCTGCTGCAAATGGGGATGCTTGCAATGCAAAAGAATGATATCCGTCAGGCCGAGAGCTATATTCGCCAGGCCCTTCGAAAGGGATTGCCGGATAAGGAAAATCAAGCCGCCGCATTTTTGCAGCTTTGCTCTATCATGATGACAAGAAGGGAGTTTCGCCAGGCGAAGGATTTTTTCCGTAGGGCTAAGGCGCTGAAGCCTTCGACGCCGGAAATTGTAAGTCAGATCAAACAGATCGAGAAGTATATCTCCCGGATCCCCGGATAAGAGTTGGGAGGTCCCGTAAGAATGGAGGTCCCGTAAGAGTGGAGGCCCCGTGAGAATGGAGGTCCCGTGAATGTGTGAGAACGGGGAAAGAGAGTCGGGCTGCATGGATTGGCAAGGTCCTGCGAGGTGAGGGCCACGGGCGCAAGCTGCTGCTGCCCGGATTAATTTTCCTGGGGCTGTTCGCCGCGGGAGGTCACACAACCTACCATATGCCGAAGCGTGCGAAGCGAAAGGCTGTTCTTTTCCAGAAAGTCAAAGCTGCCATATTGCAGAAATACTTCCTTTGTGTTGAGGCCCTTCTGGCTGGAAAACAGGATCACATATATACCTGGATCAAAATCCCTTATCCTTTGCAGGGTGTCCAAACCGTTCATTTGACCATCCAGATTGTAATCTAAAACGATAACGGTGGGATGTTTGTCCAACTCGGAAATGCAGGATTCCCCGGTGGTATAAAAATGGATGTTGCTGCTGAGAGATTCCAGCTCTTTTGCGATAAGGCTTTGATAGATCACGTTATCTTCAACGACAAAAATAACGGGTTGTTGGCTTAGTTCCATGATTGTTTACTGTAGTGCAGTAAATAAATCAGGAAAATGGTGCCAGAAACGAACCCGTTGATTATCAATCAAGAGCCGAATAATTGTCAAAAATATGCTCCCTGTTTGGGAATTTTAGTAAAATGCTGGGAAAAAGGGGGGACCTCGGGGTCCTAGTTCATCACCTCAGCTTTCAGCTGTGCGATGCACTCGCTGATAACCGTATCGATAGTCCCGATCAGGGCAGGGACGTCCTGTAAGGCTTCCTTCTGCTTGGCGTTGGTCTCCACCGCCCGAATCTCCTGGCGGATGGATTTGATCCCCATCGAATCAATGGTAGACTTCAGCTTATGAGCTGTTTTGCCTACCAGATCCCAGTTCTCTTCGTTCAACGCCTTCTTCATCTCCTGTACGTTCTGGGGCACTGTCTCAATGAACAGGGCGACCATTTTCTTAATAAAACCCTCATCACCGCCAGAAACGGATTGCACCATTGTAAGGTCATATAATCTGGAATTCACGGGTGTCATACTATTGGAATTGTTATTGTTTTTAAAGGGATTATTTATGGACGCAGACTCCAAAAGAGATGCCGGATCCGGAACAAGGGCGGCGGTGGCCATGGCCCCAACGGGAGTCTTATAATAGGCAAGGTTCCTGTAGATCACCTGGAAGAGTCTTTCTTCGTCAAAAGGTTTGGCAAGGTAATCATTCATCCCAGCCGCCAGGTATTTTTCACTATCCCCTTTCAATGCATTGGCGGTAAGCGCGATGATAGGGATATTCGCCTTCACGGGGTCGGGTAACCGACGGATATGCTGGGTAGCCTCTATTCCATCCATCTCGGGCATCTGGACATCCATCAGGATACAGTCAAAAGATGCCTGTTCCAATGCGTGGATAGCTTCCAGGCCGTTGTTGACAATTACCACTTCGAACTCCCATGATTCCAAAATATGCCTCGCCAGATATTGATTCAGCTCCACATCCTCTGCTACCAGGATCTTCCTGTATCCAAGGCTTTTATAGTCTGTTTCCTGTCTTATTTCTTTTTCCTGCATTGCTTCTACGCTTAAATGATACGGGATTCGTATTGTGAAGGCCGACCCCTTGCCTTCTTCACTCTTCACCAACAGCTCTCCGTTCTGCATTTCGATCATGTTCTTACAAATGGCCAGCCCGAGACCTGTGCCACCGTATCTCCGGGAGATCGTCGCATCTGCCTGCTCGAATGGTTCGAAGATGGTCTTCAGCCGTTCGCTGCCAATGCCGATGCCCGTGTCGCTGACAGTGATCTCTACCACCACCCCATCCGCATCAGACCCGGCAATGACTGTTACTATCGTAATATGCCCGTCGTTGGTGAATTTCAGGGCATTGCTTAAAATATTGTTCAATACCTGGCTGAGCCGGTAAGGATCGCCCCTTACGACAAGATCGCCGGGGATCGAATTTTGAAAGATCAAACCCAGTTCCTTCTCTTCCGCCCTATAGATAAAAGACTGGATGGTCGTCGCAATCTTGTCCACGATCTTGAACGGAATACTCTCCAGCTGTAATTTTCCGGCGACGATCTTTTCCAGATCGAGTATATCATTGACAATGACCAACAAATTGTTAGCGGATTCCTGGATAAGCTGGAGATAGTTCCTTTGCTGTACATCCAGGCGTGTTTTATTCAACAGGCTGGCAATGCCCAGGATCCCATTCATCGGGGTCCTGATCTCATGGCTCATATGGGCAAGAAATGATTCTTTGGCGCGGGCGACTTCATCCGTCAGCTGCTTCGTCAGCCTCAATTCCCTCTCCATCTTGATCCTGTCCGTGATGTCCTGGGAAAACCCGATGACATATGGTTCCATGCCCGGCTCTTCCATCCGGAAATTCTTATAGAGCAAAAAGATCTCCGTTCCGTCTTTACTCAGTACACAAAATTCCCCGCTGACCGCCTTGTCGCAGGTACGGATCGCCTCCATGTACTCTTTTTCAAATCTGCATTGGTGTTTGACCGGGATAAATTCGCGGAGATTACGACCCAGCATTTCCTCTTCCCGGTAGTCAAGGACTTTGCAGATGGCTGGATTGACGGCCAGCAGCCTGCCCTCGAGGTCGTGGGTGCAGATCAGCGCCTGGCTATGATTGAACAGATCACGGTATCGTTTTTCACCAAGCCGGATCTTTTCTTCGTATTCCCTTTTCTCTGTGATGCGAATGACGTAGATGATGACCATCCGTACCTCTCCTGTCTCTCCCAACACCGGGCAGACCCTATGCATGAAATGTTGAAGGGCTCCATCTTTATCGCGGGTGGATTCGGTCCACTCCACCAGGTCGCGCGTTCGTAACACTTTTTCAAAGACCATCCGCCGGGCTCTGGCAATTACGGTCGAGCGTCCGGCAAACTCACAAAATTCTTCATTGGTCCTGCCGATCATCCACTCCCGCAAAGACACATCCGGCACTGCACTGGGATTCACGTACAGATAGCGATAGTTCACATCTGTAACGATGATCTCTGCAGGAACCTTGCGCAGTATCTCCTCAAAGAAACCACTATCTGAATTCATGCGGCCTGTTTTATTATTTCATCTTCAACTCGCCGTTCTGGATCATGCGATAGAGTGTGGATTTTCCAACATCCAGTTTCTTCGCCACGAGCAAAACGTCTTTTTCGTACTTATCTAAATAATGCTGCAGGATTTGTATCTCGAATTCTTTAAGGGTCATTTCCTTGTTCAACAGATCGGCAATACTGGCCGTGGTGTTAAGCGTGATATGATCCGGCTGGATCAGCTCTTCATCCGCCATGACGACTGCCAGCTCCACCACCGACTTCAATTCCCGGACGTTACCGGGGAATGGATATTGCAGCAGCTTCTGCTGGGCCTCGGGGGCAAGTGTCTTTCGGTCTATCTTATTTTCTTTACAGAAACCGTCAATAAAATATTTAGAGAGTATGAGGATATCATTTCCCCTTTCTCTCAATGGGGGCAGCAGGATGGGCAGACCGATAAGGCGATAGTATAAGTCTTCCCGAAAGCTCTTGTTCTTTACCTCTTCCAAAAGGTTCTTGTGCGTAGCTACTACGATACGCACGTCTATTTTTGTCACGGCGTTGCTGCCGATCCGGGTGATCTCACGTTCCTGCAGGACGCGGAGAAGTTTCGCCTGGAGATTGATATCCAGCTCGCCAATCTCATCCAGGAACAAGGTGCCTTTATCTGCTTCTTCGAATTTCCCGATACGACGGGTGACGGCACCGGTAAACGCCCCTTTCTCGTGTCCGAACAGCTCAGCTTCGAGGAGGTCGCGGGGGATGGCAGCTACGTTGACTGCGACGAAGGGCTGTTTGTGCCGATCGGAATTATAGTGTATCGCCTTGGCGATCATTTCTTTACCAGAACCAGTCTCGCCGGTAACGGAAACGGTGATGTTTGTTTTTGCCGCTTTTTCTATCAGTGAAAAGACCTTGTTGATCTGATCGCTTTTCCCCAGTATCATTTGAGAGAAGTCATATTTCTTCCCAACCTGGGTTTTCAGGGTCTCTACTTCCTGTTTCAGATTGCTGATCTCACGCAGATGGAGAATGCTGTTCCAGAGCCGGTCCTTTGTATCATCGTCCTTGACTATATAGTCAAAAGCCCCGTTCTTTAACAGGTTGATAGCCGTAGCGACGTCTTCCTGTCCGGAGATCACGATAACCCGGATGTCCGGATTATGTTCCTTTATCTTTTTCAAGACTTCGGCACCATCGCAGTCAGGCAGGGAATAATCAAGTGTAACCACTTCTGGATTCTCGTGTAGTGCAGCAAAAAAATCACGGGGAGATTCGAATCGTTTAACCTCGTACTCAGGGTTGAGAGACAGATAATGCTGGAGCATAGAGCCATACCAGACGTCATCTTCAACGATGAAAACTTTAAAGGACTGATGGTTTTTCATAACTGCGTTTATATAGGATACTGATCAAACGTCGGAATAACGAAATTATTCCCATATTAAGACAATTTCCAATTTCTTTCCAATCTTTTCGACGAATAAAGACTTTTATAGCTGAAAAATAGGGGTATACTCTTATAAAATATTGAATTTGATAGTGGAAACTGGGTACAGGTACTGCCATATCGCGGCAGGGAAAAAGCGGATCGGAGCGTCCCCAAATGGAACAAATGGCAGCCCGGTGGAGCAAATTCTTATCTTTGGATCATGTCAATTAATCGGGAAAAACTCCGGTCACATTTCCAGGAAGAATATCGGAAGCTGAATGAGCAGCAAAGGCTGGCGGTGGATACAACGGAGGGACCCGTGATGGTCATTGCCGGACCCGGTACGGGCAAAACACAGATCCTGGCGGCCCGGATAGGGAAGATACTCCTGGAAACGGATGTATCGCCCGAAAATATCCTCTGTCTGACCTATACGGATGCCGGCACTATTGCGATGCGCCGCCGTCTGCTGTCCTTTATCGGTCCGGATGCGTATAAGGTACATGTCTATACTTTCCATGGCTTCTGCAATGACATCATCCAGGAAAATCTGCCTCTTTTCGAAAAAACGGCCCTCGACCCCATTTCCGATCTGGAGAAGATCCAGTATTTCAAGACCCTGATCGACTCGTTTCCCAAGAATCATCCCTTGAAAAGGTATCGCGGGGACGTTTATTACGAGATGCGCAACCTTCAAAACCTGTTCTCCACGATGAAGCGGGAGGGTTGGACCCCGGGGTTTATCAATGAAAAAATAGACCAGTTCCTCGCCGATCTCCCGTTGAGGGATGAGTTCGTTGCCAAACGGGCCACGAAGGAGTTCAAAAAAGGGGATATCCGGACCGACAAGATCGCCGAAGAGGCGGAGCGGATGGAAAAGCTCAGGGCGGCGGTCAGTGAGTTCGACCCTTTTCAGGCCCTGATGCGGCGCAATAACCGTTACGATTTTGACGACATGATCAACTGGGTGATCAAGGCTTTTGAAGAAAACAAGGGGCTGCTGTCCTCCTACCAGGAGCGTTATCAATATATTCTTGTAGACGAATACCAGGATACCAGCGGGACACAGAACAGGCTGGTCGGCCTCCTGATCAGCTACTGGGACCAGCCGAATGTCTTTGTAGTGGGAGACGATGACCAGAGCATCTATCGTTTCCAGGGCGCCAATGTAGAGAACATGCTGGAGTTCGCCAATCAATATAAGAATGATCTGCTTACGGTCGTCCTTACCAGCAACTACCGGTCCACCCAGCCCATTCTCGATATCTCCAGGACCCTGATCGACAGAAACCAGGAGCGACTGGTCAAACAGATCCCCGGTCTTTCCAAGAACCTGCGGTCCAGTCATCCGCTGATCAGCCAGCGTGCTTATCCTCCGCGGCTCCAGGAATATCTGAGCCCAAGACAGGAAATGACGAATATCACCCTGCAGATAGAACAGCTGCTGACGGAAGGAGTGGTACCCGGCAGGATCGCCATCATCTATAAAGAAAACAAATACGGCGAGGAGCTGAGCCGTTTCCTCCAGTTGAAAAAGATACCGGTATACAGCAAACGAAATATCGATCTCTTCGACATCCCGCTGGCGCAAAAGATCCTGCTGCTGCTGCGGTACCTCGCGGCGGAACATGATGCGCCTTATGGCGGAGATGAAATGCTCTTTGAGATCCTGCATTTTGATTTCTTTTCGATCGCGCCTATAGAAATAGCCAAGCTCTCTGTCGAAGTAGCCGACAAACAATTCAGCGAGCAAAAGACCTCTATCCGCCGCCTTTTGTATGAAAAAGCAAGCCGGCCGGCCCGTGACCTTTTTGACACCGGGTTGCCAGAGGGATTGAAGAAGGCAAGCCGAGCCATTGAAAAGCTGATCGGGGATGTTCCCAATACGACTCTTCAGGCCCTGTTCGAGAACTGTATCCGCGACACGGGCATCCTCAATTTTATCATGCAAAGCCCGGATAAGATCTGGCTGATGCAGGTGCTGACGGCACTCTTCAATTTTGTCAAGGAGGAAACCCGGCGCAACCCTGATCTGGACCTCGAGCAATTGATCCAGATGACCGATCTGATGAAGGACAATGATATTGCGTTGCCGTTGGTACAGGTTTCCGGCAGCGACAAGGCCGTCAATCTGCTGACGGCGCATGGCAGTAAGGGGTTGGAATTCGAGTATGTCTTTTTTGCGGGTTGTAATGCTGCGACCTGGGAGAAGAAACGTAAGATGAACAGCGGGTATAAGTATCCTGACACCCTGTATTCCAGCGTAGGGGATGCGGGATCGAGGGAGGAGGAAGAACTTCGCCGTCTGTTCTATGTAGCGCTGACCCGCGTGGAGCAACACTTATTTATATCCTGGTCCCGGTTTCGCGATGACGGCAAGGAGCTGGAGCCCTCCGTATTCATCGCAGAGATCCAGGAAGAGCATGTTTTGCCTGTCGAAAAGATCGAGATCCCGGTGGAGGAACAGGCGGACTTTGACGCGTTGCCGTTCAGCGACAATATTGCTCCCGAGATCCAGGCGGCCGAAGAGGATTTCATCAGCAGGATGCTGGAGAAGTTCGTCATGAACGTGACGGCGCTGAACAATTATCTCAAATGCCCGTTGGAATTCTATTACCGCAACCTGGTACGAATTCCGAGTCCCAAGAATGAGGCGACGGAATTTGGCAGCGCCGTGCATCATGCCCTGCAAAGGCTATTTGAGAAGATGAAGCTTCATGCGGGGGAGGAATTCCCATCTAAGGAAGAGATGCTGGATGATTTCCAATGGTACATGCGTCGGCACAGGGAGATCTTTACCCGGGAGGCCTTCAATAGACGTATGGAATACGGGCAGGAGGTGTTGTCGAATTACTATAATAAATACGTCAATCAATGGAATAAGATCGTTGCGGTCGAAAGGAATATCCGCAATGTCATTGTCAGGGGCGTGCCCTTAAAGGGGAAGCTGGACAAGCTGGAATTCCAGGGAAAGGAAGTGAATGTCGTGGACTATAAGACCGGGGATGTGGACAAGGCGAGGGAAAAGCTGACGCCGCCCAATACAAAGGACCCTAACGGTGGGGATTACTGGCGGCAGGCCGTATTTTATAAGATCCTGGTCGACAGCTATGAGCAGAAGGACTGGAAGGTAACAAGCACGGAATTCGACTTCGTGGAACCTGACAAAAAGAAAGAGTACCGGAAGGTAAAGATCATGATCACGCCGGAGGACATCACTACGGTCACGCAGCAGATCATTACTACCTGGCAGAAGATACAGAACCGGGAATTTTACACCGGTTGTGGGGAGTCGGACTGTCACTGGTGTAATTTTGTAAAAACCAATAATCTGGCTATTGCGCTGCATGAGATTAGTGAGGAGGAGGAGGACTGAGCGAAGCGAGGGCTCGGAGCTCTGGCGAAGTACTTTTTAAGGGATTATTAGGTATGTCTGGGGCGGGCATGCCGCTTAAACCATTTATGTTTGCAAAATGAAGCTGAGAAACGCTCTATTCTTTTTTACCCTTTTTACTCTACTGCTGATCGGCGCCATTGGTCATTCCGGATGCGCCAATATCGTTCCACCTACGGGGGGTCCCCGCGATACTATCCCACCCAGGCTGATCTTTGTGACACCGGGGGATACGACCAGGCACTTCACCGGGAACAAGATCGTCTTCAATTTCGACGAATATATCGACCCGAAGGATATCCGTACGGAGCTGATCGTCTCTCCTGTACCGAAAACGGACCCGATCGTGGATTCCAAGCTGAAGGTCCTTACGGTCAAGATCAAGGACACTTTGGAGCCCAATACGACCTATACGCTGGATTTCGGGAAGTCTGTCCGGGATTACAATGAAGGGAATATCCTGAAGAATTTCAGGTATGTTTTTTCTACGGGGGGTACTATCGACCAGGGGTCCTTTGGAGGTACGGTGATAATAGCCCAGACTGGTAAGTTTGACAGTTCGCTGATGGTGCTGCTGCATCGGAAGTTCGATAGCCCCGCGGGGCTTAAAAAGAACGATTCAGCTGTCTTTAAAGACGGGGATTCGGCCATAGCCAAGGACAGGCCCAGGTATGTCACCAGGGTCGACAGCAATGGCCGTTTCCTGTTCCGGAACCTGCAGCCGGGGAAATATAATGTGTTTGCCCTGAAGGACGACGGTGGTCAGCATAAATACCTCTCCAAAGCGCAGCTGTTCGCCTTTGCGGATTCGCCGATCGTCATCAGCGAGAATACACCGCAGATCGCCCTTTATGCCTATGCGGAGGCGGCTGAGACCAAGCCGGCTTCCAAGTCCGGTGCAACGGCGGCGCCTGCCAGCGGCCGGAAAACAGCCAAAGACAGGGAGAAGGACAGAAGGCTGCAGTTGCAGACCAACATCGCAAACAGTGTTTTTGACGTGCTGGATACCTTCAAGCTAAGTTTTGCCACCGGATTGCGATCTTTTGACTCGACGCAGCTGCGATTTACCGACGAGGGTTTTAAAGATATCGACCCAAGAAGGTATCGTTATGTCCGCGACACCTCCAATAAAATTTTTGCTCTATACTATGCCTGGCCTACCGACACCAAATTTAATCTTATAATACCCAAGACTTTTGGGCAGGATTCGGCGGGCAGAAAGCTGATCAAGGACGATACGATCACTTTCAGGACAAAAAAGGATATCGACTATGGCGAGATCCGGATCAGGATCATCAACCTTGACATGAGCAGGCATCCTGTGCTGCAGATGTTGCAGGGCGACAATGTGAAATATGCCTTTCCTTTCAGCAACCGGAGAGATGTGCGGAAGATCCTGTTCCCGCCTGGCGAATACGATCTTCGTGTACTTTATGATACCAATGGGAATCTGCGCTGGGATGCGGGGCAGTACTTTGGAAAAACGCGGGTCCAGCCGGAAAGGGTAGCTCCTATAAAAAAGAAGTTCACCGTCAAGGCCAACTGGGATAATGACGTGGATATACCGCTTTAGGCGGCTTGTCGTATCTTTGCAGGATGCAATTTTCCTCTGCTTTATTAGAGAGCGCTGTCAGTGAGTTTGCCAAATTGCCGGGTATCGGGAAGAAGACAGCCCTTCGGCTTGTGCTGCATCTGCTGAAGGCGGATGCCAGCAATGTGCAGGGGTTTGGCGAGACGCTGATAAGGATGCGGCAGGAGATAAAATTCTGCCAGCGCTGTCACAACGTGGCCGATGGAGATATCTGTTCCATCTGCGCCAATTCTCTTCGCAAACAGGAGCTGATCTGTGTTGTAGAGACCCTTCGGGAGGTCATAGCCATCGAAAGCACCCAGCAATACAGCGGTACTTATCATGTCCTGGGGGGGATCATCTCTCCGCTGGACGGAGTAGGGCCTGATCAGCTGAATGTGGAGAGTCTTGTCAGCAGGGTGCGGAAGGAGCATACACAGGAGCTGATCTTTGCGTTGAATCCCACGATCCAGGGGGATACGACCATTTATTATATCCAGAAGAAGCTGCAGGACACGCCTGTCCGGATCACGACTATTGCCCGCGGCATTGCCTTTGGCGGGGAGCTGGAATATGCCGATGAGATGACTTTGGCCAGGAGCATTACGAACCGGCTGCCGGTGGAGAGTTATAGGACGGGGGGATAAAGGGGGGTCGCGCGAAACGTGCGTTGAGTCGGCTGGATGACGTTGCCCGTAACGTTTTTTTGTGTAAATTTGTAAACTGTACAGGGGGATTTGTTTATTGTTCAACCTGTACGGCCGAAAGTGTCCGGCGCAACAACTGAACTAATAAACGTCTGAAATTTACCACTTACTTCGGTTATTTCCCTCGTTATTAATCAGTTCAAAAAATTTTTAGGGTAAAATTGCGTTTGGTCTTCCGGAATGGACTTTTTAAAAAAAAGGAGCTAAACCATGGACGTACGTACAAACATTCAGGAGCAACTGAAGAAACGGATACTCATTATAGATGGGGCTATGGGCACCATGATCCAGCGGCACAAGCTGGAGGAGAAGGATTATCGGGGCGAGCGTTTTAAGGACTGGCCCTCGGACGTAAAAGGCAATAATGACCTGCTGGTCCTCACACAACCCCAGATCATCGAGGGCATCCACCGGGAGTACCTGGATGCGGGGGCCGATATCATCGAGACCAATACCTTCAATTCGCAGCGGGTCAGCCTGGCTGACTATCATATGGAGGACCTCTCCTATGAATTGAATGTGGCGGCGGCGCGTATCGCCAAAAAAGCCGCGGCGGATTATACGGCCCGCAATCCCGACAAGCCCCGTTTCGTAGCAGGGGCTATCGGTCCGATGAGCAAAACGCTATCTCTTTCTCCCGATGTCAATAATCCCGGGTTCCGGTCGGTAACGTTCGACGAGGTATCCTCCGCCTATTATGAACAGGTGAAGGGGCTGGTAGACGGCGGCGCCGATCTGCTGCTGGTAGAAACGATCTTCGATACCCTCAATGCCAAGGCAGCCATTTTTGCCATCAAGAAATATTTCCGGGAAAGCGGGAAGCCCGAACTGCCCATATTGATCAGCGGCACTATCACTGATGCAAGCGGGCGAACGCTCAGCGGACAAACGCTGGAAGCCTTTTATGTCTCCGTCATGCATGCGCGTCCCCTGAGCATTGGCCTCAACTGCGCACTTGGGGCTGCAGAAATGCGGCCGCATATCGAAGAGCTGAGCCAGATAGCGGCCTGTTTTACGTCGGCCTATCCCAACGCCGGATTGCCTAATACCATGGGAGAATATGATGAGCTGCCCGAACAGACGGCTCACTTTATCGAGGAATGGGCAGAGAACGGGTTCGTCAATATCGTAGGCGGATGTTGTGGCACTACGCCTGACCATATCCGGCATATCGCCGAGCATGTGGCGGCTATTAAGCCAAGGCCGCTGCCGATTGTTGAGACGGAGCTGGTCTAGTCGCCAGCGACCGCAAAGAGCGGGTCTTTGCAGGCAACAGAGACGGAAAGAGTAGACGCACGCCGGCAGAGACGGAATTAGTATAAAACATTTGATAAATCCAGACTAATAAGATAACAAAAAGATGTCCGCAGTTACTATAAAACCTTTTCTCCGGCTTTCCGGTCTTGAGCCCCTGGTATTACGCCCCCTGACCAACTTCGTCAATGTGGGAGAGCGAACCAATGTGACAGGTTCAAAGAAATTTGCGCGTCTCATCCGGGATGGGCAGTATGAAGAAGCGTTGAGTGTCGCCCGCCAACAAGTGGAAAGCGGGGCGCAGATACTGGACGTCAACATGGACGATGCCCTGCTGGACGGGGAAAAAGCGATGCAGACCTTTCTGAACCTGCTGCAGGCTGAACCGGATATCGCGAAGATCCCCATCATGATCGACTCTTCGAAGTTCTCGATCATCGAGGCCGGGTTGAAATGTGTACAGGGGAAATGTATCGTCAACTCCATTTCCATGAAGGAAGGAGAGGAAAAATTTATCGAACAGGCGATCGTCTGCCGGAGCTATGGCGCAGCCGTCATTGTCATGGCCTTTGACGAGAACGGGCAGGCCGACACGCTGCGTAAAAAAGTGGACATCAGCGCGCGTGCCTATAAGATCCTGACCGAACAGGTCGGCTTTGACCCGCAGGATATCATTTTTGATCCGAATATATTCGCCATTGCCACCGGGATCGAAGAGCATAACAATTATGCCGTCGACTTTATCGAGGCCGTAAAGGAGATCAAGGAAAAGATGCCGCTCACCCGTATCAGCGGCGGGGTCAGCAATATCTCCTTTTCTTTCCGCGGCAATGAGCCGGTACGTGAGGCCATGCACAGCGTGTTCCTGTATTATGCCATCAAAGCAGGCATGGACATGGGCATTGTCAATGCAGGGCAGCTGGTTGTATACGATGAGATCGAGCCTAAGCTTCGGGAGCTCTGTGAGGATGTGATCCTGAACAGGAGCCCGGAAGCAACCGATAAGCTCCTGGCTTTTGCAGAGACCGTCAAGGCAAAGGATAAGGCGGAGGTTAAAGACGAGGCCTGGCGCCGCGGTACAGTGGAAGAGCGGCTAAAACATGCGCTGGTCAACGGTATCACTGAACATATCGATTCCGATACGGAAGAAGCCCGGGTAAAATATCCCAAACCCCTCGACGTGATCGAAGGTCCTTTGATGGCGGGGATGGACGTGGTAGGCAATCTCTTTGGCAGCGGGAAGATGTTCCTTCCGCAGGTGGTGAAGAGTGCGCGTGTGATGAAAAAGTCTGTAGCCGTGCTTACCCCTTATATCGAGCAGGAAAAGGAAGAAAGAAGATTGGCCCATGAAGCAGCCGGTACGGTCAATGTCGAAGGCGCCGGTGCAGCAAAGATCCTCCTTGCCACAGTAAAAGGAGATGTGCATGACATCGGGAAGAATATTGTCGGTGTGGTGCTGGGCTGTAACGGATATGACATCATCGATCTGGGTGTAATGGTCCCTGCCGACAAGATCCTGGAAACCGCCATACGGGAAAAGGTCGCTATGATCGGACTCAGCGGTCTGATCACGCCTTCCCTGGATGAGATGGTACATGTAGCAAGGGAAATGAAACGACGGGACTTCCAGGTGCCCCTGCTTATCGGGGGAGCGACTACGTCCAGGATGCATACGGCTGTCAAGATCGCCCCGGAATTCGAGAAAGGTGTGGTGCATGTACTCGACGCTTCGCGGAGTGTGACAGTAGCCGGGTCGCTGCTGAGCCCCGAACAAAAACCGGAATTCCTGCAGGGCATCCGGACCGAATACCAGAAACTGAAAGAGGACTTCGCTAATAAAAAGACAGTAAAACAATATCTACCCCTTGCCAAGGCGCAGGAGAATAAAGTGAAGATCGACTGGGAGAAATTCCAGCCGTTCAAACCCTCCTTTACGGGTACAAAGACCTTTGACGGATATGACCTGGAAGAGATCGCCCGGTATATCGACTGGGGGCCCTTCTTTATCACCTGGGAGCTGCATGGTAAGTTCCCGCAGATCCTGCAGGATGAGGTAGTGGGTAGTGAGGCTACCAAACTCTTTAACGATGCGAAGGCGCTGCTGGCGCAGATCGTAAAGGAAAAATGGCTGAAGCCCCGTGCTGTCATCGGCTTCTGGCCTGCCAATTCGAATGGGCTGGATACTATTTTTGTTCAGAGCGGGAATGGGGAGGTTCGGCTTGAATCGCTTCGTCAGCAGATAAAAAAGGCCGCCGATCAGCCCAATTTATCACTCACCGACTTTATTGCACCCGCATCCACGGGCAAGCAGGATCATATGGGCGCCTTTGTCGTCACCATCGAAGGGATCGAGCCTTATCTCAAACGCTTCGAGGAGGCGCATGACGACTATAACAAGATCATGCTGCAGGCATTGGCCGACCGGATGGCGGAAGCCTTTACCGAGCTGCTGCACAAAAAAGTACGTAAGGAATATTGGGGCTATGCTCCGGACGAGAACCTGGAAAATGACCGGCTCATCCGGGAAGAATACGAGGGCATCCGGCCTGCGCCGGGATATCCTGCCTGTCCGGATCATACGGAGAAAATAAAGTTATTTGCTATGCTGGACGCCACTAATCAAACTGGCGTGATCCTGACGGAGTCTTTGGCTATGTATCCGGCATCTTCGGTCAGCGGCTGGTATTTCGCTCACCCGGAAAGCAAGTATTTTGGGGTAGGCAAGATCGAGAAAGACCAGGTCGTGGATTATGCGAGCCGGAAGGGAATTTCGCTGGAAGAGGCGGAAAAATGGTTAAGGCCGGTGCTGGAATACGATGTGTAATAATTTTTAGGTACTTTTGCTGCCGCGAATTGGAACTATTTTCGCTAATTGGAATTATTTTTTAGCAATCGGACCTCTTGAAATTATGAGACAAAAATCGATCGGCCTTCTCCCGGCCTTAGTACTGACCTTCGGCCTTCCTTTCTTTGGTTTTGCACAGCAGCAACAGCCGGTTCAGCCGCAGAAGCAGGAACCGCAAAAGAAAAAGAAGAAATTTATAAAAGAAGTATATCTGTCCTGGGGTTATAACAAGGAATGGTATACTCATAGCAGTCTGCATATATCCCAGCCTTCGCTTGGCAATGACTATACGATGGAGCATGTCAAGGCGCATGATCATCCGGGCTGGAACGAAGGCTTATTCACGGAAGCCCTGAGCATACCTCAATATAATTACCGGCTTGGATTTTTGCTTGACGAAGAAAAGGGCTGGGGTTTTGAGGTCAACTTCGATCACACCAAATACATCATTTCCGATCAGAACGTCCATATCAAGGGCCGGATGAACAATCAGCCGGTAGACGAAACCATTGCTTTTAACGAGGCGAATGGTTTTTACTATTACCTTAACAACGGCGCGAACTTCCTGCTCTTTAATGTTACCAAGCGCTGGCATCTGTGGAAGACGCATGACGAAAAAATAAAAGTGGATGCTTATGGTAAGTTTGGGGTAGGGCCTGTGATCCCGCATACGCAGAACGAGCTTTTTGGGAAAGCCAATCACTCGGGTTTCCAGATGGGCGGGTGGAATACAGGGACGGAGTGGGTTGTGAGAACAACGTTCTTCAGGGCGTTCTATCTCGAATATTCGAATAAGCTGGATTATGCCCGTTATTCAGGGATAAATATCTATGAGGGCAAGGGGCATCAGGCGTTCGGGACGTATGAGATGATCCTGAGTCTTGGGCTTACGATCCCGACTATTCATCCGTGGTGGAGATAGATGAGCATGCCGGCAGCCCTGGTGGTTGCGGCGGCGATGTTGCGTAGGTGGCGGAGATGTTCTTGTGGCGGCGGCTAGGCTGTTTTATATTTTTTATACTTTTCGAATAACCACCATTGTCTTTTACGCGGAGCCTTACGATAGTTGGCTTTGATAAATGTATCGATATGTGCCGAGGCTTCGGCGATGTTATCTGTCAATAAGACAAGCGCCATATCTTCTTTTGAGATGGTTCCTTCGCGGGCCATGAATTCCATGTAGTCAAAGAGAGGCTGATAATATTCTTTCCCAAGAAGTACGATGGGGAACCGGACCAGGGTTTTTGTTTGTATCAGGGTCAGGGTCTCAAAGAATTCGTCCATTGTGCCGAAGCCTCCAGGCATGATGACAAAGGCATAGGAGTATTTTACCAGCATTACTTTACGGACGAAGAAATGTTCAAAAGTGATGGAGGTCTGGATATAGGGATTGGATTTTTGTTCAAAGGGCAGCTTGATATTGCAGCCGACGGAAGCCCCACCCTGTTCGAAGGCGCCGCGATTGGCGGCTTCCATGGTCCCCGGTCCGCCGCCTGTCATCGTGGTAAGTCCCAGGATGGCGATCTGGCGTCCCATCTCACGGGCGGACTGGTAATAGGGATGATCTTCCTTAAAACGGGCCGAGCCGAATACGGTGACACAGGGGCCTACGAAATGAAGTGTGCGAAAGCCTTTGATGAACTCGCGAAAGATCTTCCAGGCGAAGTTGAGCTCGTAACCGCGGCTTTTGGGGCCTTCGAGGAATTGGGCATCTTTGGCGTTGGCCGGGATGATCCTGTCTAATTTTTCCATATTTGCTTTCTTCTAATGTATAATATAAATTGTGGACCCTAATATAGTAATTATGTCATCATTACGCATCGTCAGCTATAATGTTAACGGTATTCGTGCAGCAATGAACAAAGGATTGATCGAGTGGTTGAAAACGGATCCTGCCGATATCATTTGTGTTCAGGAAACGAAGGCCCACAAGGACAATGTGGCGCATGCCTTATTTACGGAGCTGGGATTTCACGACTACTGGTTCTCTGCGAAGAAAAAGGGATATAGTGGAGTGGCTGTGTTCAGTAAAATAAAAGCGGATCATGTAGAATATGGTACGGGACATCGCATGAGTGATGACGAGGGAAGAGTCATACAGCTGGACTTTGGTGATCTGCGGCTTATCAATGCGTATTTTCCTTCGGGCACTACGGGGGACGAACGCCAGACATATAAATATCGGTGGCTGGATGAGTTTCGTACCTACCTGGAAGAGTTGAAAAAGACATATCCGCGGATCGTCTTATGCGGCGACTATAATATTGCGCATAAGGAAATAGATATACATGATCCGAAGGGCAATAAGAACTCTTCCGGGTTTTTGCCGGAAGAGCGGGTCTGGATGGATAAGCTGATAGACAGCGGCTGGGTGGATGGGTTTCGGCACTTTCACCCCGAGCCTCACCGTTATAGCTGGTGGAGTCAGCGTTTTCCTACTGTACGGGAGCAGAATAAGGGCTGGCGCATAGACTACATCAATGTTACGGAGCCGCTGCGGGAACGCTTGCTGGATGCGGAAATATACCCGGATGTCAAACAAAGCGATCACTGTCCTCTCTACGTCAAGCTGGCTTTAAAATAAAGTTGCGGACATTAGTGTCAAAATGGTCAAGGCCATTGCTAAAAAAGAAACAAATGATCGTCTATAATATTAGCAGCAAGGTCCGGTGGGAAATCGTGGAACCCTGGCTGGAATGGCAATTGGAGGAACAGATCCCTGCTGTTCTGGCTACTAAACTTTTCGATGGTCACCAGCTATATCGTCTGCTGGAGCAGGATGAGGAGGAGGGGCCAACTTTTGTGATCCAATTCTTTACTACTTCGCTTGAACGTTATGAGCAGTTCATCATAGATTTTGCTCCGGCATTGCAGCAAGAGGGATGGGACAAATGGGGAAATGGGTTTATTGCTTTCCGCACATTGTTGGAATCAATATGATAATCCCTGTGCACTATTTGTGGAAAAGAATTAAAAAAAGATCATTGAATTAAAAAATATTGTAAATTCTTTCAAATCCTTAACTGGCAAGGATTCCAGCCCGCATCTCCCGAAACTCGCTACAGCACTGCATTCCATCATATTAACGTAAGTTTGACATCGGATATTTACGAATGCCTGTACCCGCGAATCCTTGCCCACCGTGGTTTAGAGCGAGCTACAGTGGTTGATGGAAAAGTAAAAAAATTTTGTTGGATAAAAAAAGCGGGTATATTTGTTGCTGCTAATTAAATAAAAAATTACACTATGAACAAAGCTGAATTAATCGCAAAGATTGCCGATGATGCAGGCATTACAAAAACTCAGGCAAACGCTTCCCTGGATTCTTTCGTTGAAGCAGTTACCAAAACACTGAAAGGAAACGGAAAAGTAACCCTGGTAGGTTTCGGTACTTTTTCTGTATCTAAGAGAGCAGCCCGTAACGGCCGCAATCCTCAGACTGGTGCTGTAATCAAGATCAAGGCGAAGAAAGTAGCTAAGTTCAAAGCAGGTAAAGAACTTTCTGCCAAATTATAAGTCTGTCCTACGGACAAGCCGCCTCCGGCGACTTTGGATAAGTCACGAGCCGACGCTGGCGACTTTGGATAATGCTGCATCGGATGTCTCTTATTAATTTTTAAGAGTGTATCAGTTAAAAGCTCCGCTACCGGGCACAAAAGCAGGTATCGGGGCTTTTTGTTAGGTTTCCATTCGTATCTTTGCACGAAACAAAGAGCATTGCAAGTAGTGCTCTACAAAAATTAAATTATGGGAAGAGGAGATAAAAAAACTAAGAAGGGTAAAATATTCAAGGGTTCTTTTGGTAAGAGCCGCCCTGCCAATCCGGCTAAAGCCAAGAAGACTGCTGCTGCAGCTGCTGCGGCTTCAGCTGAGAAGAAATAAATCAACAGACGCCTCGCGAGTCTTATTATGCTTTAGCCAGGATGTTGTGACTTTAAGTCACTGCGTTTGATGATTGTTGCTTTTAAGGCGCGAGGCGTTGGATCTTCCACTGACCATTTTCCTGCAGGCTGAACAGGATCCGGTCGTGTAAGCGGCTAGGTCTACCCTGCCAGAACTCTACCCGGACGGGTTTGACGAGATAACCGCCCCAGTGTGAGGGGCGGGATACCGGGTTGCCATTAAATTCTTCCCGCAATCTCTTTTCGTTGTCTTCCAGCCATTCGCGGCTTTCTATGACCTCGCTTTGCGGGGAGGCCCAGGCTCCGAGGCGGCTGCCTTCCGGACGGCTGTTGAAATATTCCTCACTGATCTTTTCGCTGACGAGTGATACGAGGCCGCTGATGCGAACCTGGCGTTCCAGTTCTTTCCAGAAGAAGACGAGGGTTGCTCTTGGGTTTTCCAGCAACTGATGGCCTTTGGAGCTGTTGTAGTTGGTAAAAAAGGAGAATCCTTTTGTATCGAATCCTTTTAGCAGCACGATGCGGGCATCCGGCATGCCATCCGCGGATGCGGTAGCCAGGGTCATTGCATTCACTTCATCTATGTCTGCGCGGACGGCCTCCTGCCACCATTTATCAAACTGACCAATGGGATCTTTTAGCACGTCATGTTCTGCTAAGGTCTGTAACTTGTATTCCTTGCGAATATCTGCGATGTTGTTTGACACGGTGCAAAGTTACGGATAACGCGTGAAACGAACGCGTAGGCAATTGAAGCGCCGGTGTTGATCGGGGCTGCGACGTTGGTTGGGCGGCGGTGTTGATCAAAGCTGCGAGGTTGGTTGGGCTCTGGAGCTAATCGATGCTGCGATGGGTGACATCACTGCTGTCGGTAGAGCCGGTGATCTTTGCCAGGAGGCTTTCCATATCGCTGACGCGGCGAAGCTGGCTTTCGATCTTTTTATTATGTTCGGAGATCTCCTGCAGGTCGTGGTTGAGCTCTTCGAGAAAGGCCGATCGTTTCTGGAACTGCTGACGCTGGAAGTTGGCTTCCTTGAGTTTTTCTTCGGTGTCTACGAGGATGCGATTCAGCCGCTGGTTCTCTTCGCGCAGGGAGATATGCCGCAGTTTCATTTCGTCATGTTCTTTCCCCATTTTGAAATAGGCTTCTTTCAGCTCGTCATAATCGGCACCGCGGTTGTAGGGTTGTGTAAGATAGGCCTGCAGCTTCTGGAGCTTTTCCTGAAGCGTATTGTATTCGTCGTATACTCTGTCCAGGCGCTGCCCCATTTCTTCGGACAGTTTCTGGTGGTGACGGAGGTGGCTGATCTCTGTTTCTTTTTCTACAAGTGTCTGGCCGAAGGCTCTGAGCTGTTCGTTCAGCTCTTCATTCTGGCGTGACAGCTCCTGGTTCTTTTTCTCGGAATCTTCCACCTGGCGGGTTTGTTCGAGCAGGCGATGGATGTGGTTGTTGTGTTCCAGCATTTTTTCCTGGGCCAATTTCAACTGGACGAGGTAATTGCCGGTATAGTCGTCCGGTGGAGTTTCGACCGGGGTCTCTTCGATGGGCTCCTCTTCTTTGGGGGCCAGCAGTGTGGCCAGTTTCAGCTCGGTTTCTTCCAGCTGTGCGCGGGTGGCATCGAGCTCGGTATGCAGGTCTTCGATCTCTTTACGGTTCTCTTCGAGCTCGATAGTCAGGATCTGCTCGTTCTCCTGCAGCTGGGTCAGTTTTTCCCGCAGCTGTTGCTGAGCACGCTCCTGCATGTCCATGTCATTATAATACTTCAGCTTCCAGTTGTCGTTCTCGCTGATGCCATTGCCGGGTGCGGGCTCAGTAATGCGAAGACTCTTTTTCGAGTTCCAGAAGAAATGAACGGTAAAGCCAAGGATCAAGGCTCCCAGCTCACAAATGATGAGTACAGGCAAGTCCATGGTCATCTGAAATCCAAGTATAATGCTCAGGTTGTTTAATAAGCTATTCATGATGGTGGTTCGGGTTCGGAAGAAAAAATGGATACATCGATAAACAACACTACGTTTTTTCAGGGGATATCGACCAGAGGAGAAAGCCAGAGACTGCGTCCCAGTAGATTAGCGGTACAAAACAAGACTTGAAATTACTATCCTTTGCCCAGATATGCAAATGAAATAAATACAAGTCAACTATATAAAAATCAATCTTTTACTAAAGTCCCTACTTTTTCACCCCGGACTACGCGCATCAGGTTTCCGGTCCTGTTCATATCAAAAACGATGATCGGCAGCTGGTTTTCCATACAGAGGGTAAAGGCTGTCATGTCCATGACCCGGAGGTTCTTGGAGATACATTCCTGGAAGGTAATGCTCTCGAATTTTGTGGCTTTGGGGTCTTTTTCGGGGTCTGCGGTATAGATGCCGTCTACGCGAGTGCCTTTAAGGATCACTTCGGCATTGATCTCGATGGCGCGTAAGGAGCCGGCGGTGTCAGTTGTAAAATAGGGGTTTCCGGTTCCGGCCCCGAAGATGACGACGCGACCTTTTTCGACGTGGCGGATAGCCCGGCGGCGTATATAGGGTTCGGCGATCTGTTCCATTTTGATGGCGCTCTGAAGCCGGGTATAGACCCCGATCTTTTCGAGGCCGGCCTGTAAGGCCATTCCATTGATAACGGTGGCGAGCATGCCCATGTAATCTCCGTGTGCGCGTTCGATACCGGTCTCGGCCTCGTTCATACCGCGGTAGATATTTCCACCGCCGATCACGATGGCGACCTGAACGCCTAATTCCACGATGCTTTTTATATCTTTTGCGTACTCGGCGATAACAGCGTTGTCGAAACCAAAACTTTTATCTCCCATCAGGGCTTCTCCGGACAATTTGAGTAGAATACGCTTGTACTTGGGCACCATGGTCTGACGAATAATTCTTTATTAAAGTGCGAAGGTAAAAAAAGCAGGTGGAAGACCACCTGCTTTTACGAGAAATTATCCTAATTGAACTCTTTTGAACTGGGTCACTTTCGCTGAAGCGTCGACGCCTTTCAGGTAATCACCTACAGTCTTTGAGGCGTCCTTTACGAAGGCCTGTGGGGTGAGGGTGTTTTCCTTGAAGAAGGCGTTGAGTTTTCCAACGGCGATCTTGTCGATCATCTCGGCGGGTTTGCCAGCCATCTTGGGATCATTCTTGATCTGTTCGGTAACGATATCCTTTTCACGTGCTACCACTTCGGCAGGAACGGAATCCGGATCAACTGCTACGGGGTTCATAGCGGCGATCTGCATGGCGATGTCTCTTCCGGCTTCGAGGACGGCGGGCTTGTTATTGGACAGGCCAACCAGTACGCCCATACGGTAAGCGCCGTGGATGTAGGCGGCAACGCCTTCCGCGTCGACCCTTTCGAAACGGGCCAGCTGGATCTTTTCACCGATGCGGGCTACCTGGTCGTTGATCTTGTCGGATACTGTCGCACCGTCCAAAGGAGCGGCGAGCAGTTCTTCGAGGGTTTTGACGTTTCCTTTAAGGGCGATATCGGCGATGCTTTGTGCGAAGGCAACGAAGTCGGCATTTTTTGCAACGAAGTCGGTCTCGCAGGCAATGGTAACGATGAAGCCGGTTTTGTTGTCGGCTGTTGTCGTAGCGATGATCACACCTTCTTTAGCTTCACGGTCACTGCGCAGGGCAGCAACTTTCTGACCCTTCTTGCGCAGGTAGTCGATCGCTTTTTCAAAATCGCCATCACTCTCTACGAGAGCCTTGCGGCAATCCATCATTCCGGCGCCAGTGCTTTGGCGCAGCTTGTTGATATCGGCTGCTGTTATAGTTGCAGTTGACATATAGTTAAGTTTGAAATTGATAATAGATCAAGGGACCGTCATTATCCTAACGGCCGCCACCTGGGCGCCTTGGACCGGAGTTCGGTACACGGCGTTTGGGTTGGCTTGTTCCTCTTACTTTTTCTCCACGACCGCGGGCTGCTTCACTTTCAGCTTCTGCCTGAAGGCGGGCTGCTTTCTTTTCGTTCTCATCGGAACCCGTATCTTCTACGTCTTCTTCCTTAGCTGCCTGTCTTTCGGCAAGTCCTTCGGCGATGGCGGCGGTTACGTAATTTACGATGATCGCGATGGATTTCGTAGCGTCGTCATTGGCGGGGATCGCAAAATCCACCTTATTGGGATCGCAGTTGGTGTCTACCATGCCAAAGGTTGTGATACCCAGGCGCTTGGATTCAGCCAGTGCGATGTGTTCGTGACCGATGTCAACGATGAATAAAGCGGCGGGAACGCGGCCCAGCTGAGCGATGCCACCCAGTACTTTTTCCTTTTTATCTCTTTCGCGGGAGAGCGTGAGGCGTTCTTTTTTTGTGATGCTATCGAAGGTGCCGTCGTTCAGCATTTTTTCGATGCTCTGCATCTGCTTTACGCTTTTACGAACGGTGTTGAAGTTGGTGAGCATACCACCCAGCCAGCGTTCGGTAACGAAAGGCATGTTCACTTTACGTGCGCATTCGGTAACGATCTCTTTGGCTTGTTTTTTTGTTCCAACGAACATTACCTTTTTACCGCTCTTGGCGATCTGCTTCAGAGCTGCTGCAGCTTCCTGCAGGCTTTCGGTGGTTTTGTTCAGGTCTATGATATGGATACCTTTCTTCTCAGCAAAGATATAAGGCAGCATTTTTGGGTTCCACTTCTTACGCAGGTGTCCGAAATGTACACCGGCTTCAAGGAGTTGCTGTTGTAATGAAGTGTTATTTTCCATTGTATGTATTTATAATAATTTATGTCAATGATTAAGGGGACTTCTACAAGTCCGGACCTGTTAACGTTTGCTGAACTGGTAGCTTCTTCTCGCTTTTTTACGACCTGGTTTCTTACGTTCTACAGATCTTGGATCGCGGCGCAGAAGACCTGCGGCCTTCAGTGTGGGGCGGAATTCAGGATTTACTTCGAGCAGTGCGCGGGCGATGCCCAGCTTGGCTGCTTCAGCCTGTCCTTTCATGCCACCGCCGGCAGCATTAATCTTGACATCATATTTATCACCACCTTCGATAGCCTTGAAGGGCATTTCGACCTGGTTCTGCAGATATACGAGAGAGAAATATTGTTTGTAGTCCTTATCATTGATCGTGATCTTGCCTTCACCCCTGCTCAGGAACACCCGGGTTACTGCTTCTTTACGACGACCAACTGCGTTTTTTTGCTTTTCCATTATCTAAGAAATTAGAAAGTTAATGTTTTGGGTTGCTGTGCGGTGTGCGGATGCTTGTCACCGGCATACACGAACAATTTCTTGTACATCTTGCGGCCCAGGCGATTCTTTGGCAGCATGCCTTTGACCGCTCTTTCGAGGAGGGCGTCGGGACGGCGTTTCAGCAGGTTCTTCGCAGACTCTTCTTTCTTTCCGCCGGGATAACCGGAGAAATTGATGTAGATCTTGTCTTCCAGCTTGTTACCGGTGAAGACGACCTTGTCTGCATTAATAATGATGATGAAGTCGCCGCAATCAACGTGCGGTGTGTAGTAGGCTTTGTTCTTGCCACGCAGGATGGCGGCAATCTTAGAACACATACGACCTACGGTTTGATTAGTACCGTCCACAACATACCAGTCGCGTTTAACGGTAGCCTCGTTCGCATGTTTGGTTGTGAAATGTAATTTGCTCATTTTCTTATGTTTTTACATGAAGCCGTTGCTATCCCAACAGCATTAAATATTTGTCCCTGCCCTGGGCAGACCCTGGTCTGCCTTTCGGAAAGGAGTGCAAAGGTACTTTGAATGGGGGTGATGTTCCAAGAAAAATGAGGGGTATTTTGGAAGGAGCTTTGTAAGACATTGATTTACAATAAAAAATTTGCACATTTAAAATATTAGCTCCAGCTCGATCTAATTTTAGTTGGCAATCTGCCAACTAGCTTATATATTTGTTTTATTCAACTTGCTGAAGAAATGGAAAACAGAAACAAAAGAAAAATTTTAAAGAATCTAAAACTCTTTCATCATGTTGATCATTTTTCTGAAAAAGTTGAACGATTTTGGCAAGAGCCATGCGAATGCCCGGAAAAGCCTGGCAGTGTGGAAATTAGTAGTTGAAGAGGCTGATTGGAAAAGTAAACAGGATGTCCTCAAAGACTTCCCCAAAGCAAAAATGATCCAGAACAATCGTGCCCGGTTCGAGATCGTACATAATACTTTTCGATTAATTGCGCATATCTATTATGATGATAAAATAGTTGAAATACGGTTTATAGGGACGCACAATGAATATGATCGCATTGATCCTGCGACCATTTAAAACAAAATGAACAAGATGCAAGCCTGGTATTTATTAGAAAATGAAGCCGATTACCAAAAAGCGGTCAGCCGTTATGAGGGGCTCCGTGAGGCGGAAAAAGGTTCCGCCGAATACAAGGAAAGGCAGCTACTTGCTTTTCTTATAAACATGTATGAAGAAGCGTCATGGGAAATGCCTGACGTGGACCCCATCGAGCTCATCAAGATCCGAATGGAGGAATTTGGGTATAAGGCCGGGGACCTGGCCCGGGAATATGGAGATAAAGGAACAGTAAGTAAGGTCTTAAACTACAAACAGGCCTTATCGCTCACCATGATCCGCAAATTCAGCAAACTGCTTCGTATACCGGTCGATGCGCTTGCGCGGGAATATTCGCTGGAATAAATATCTTCACGAAAAATATTTTCATGTCCACACCCATCCTTGCGCTTGGCCGCAGCAGTTTTGGCAATCCTGAGAATAAAGACCGTCTTTTAACCAGCGAGGAGGCCCTTGCCCTTTTGAATGAGTGGGTGCCTAACGAAAGGCTGCGCTTGCATATGAAGCAGGTGGGGGCCGTTATGAAGGCATGGGCGTTGGAAAGGGAGGGCGCCGATGAGCTGACTGCCCGCAAATGGGAGCAGGCGGGTTTACTGCATGATGCTGACTGGGAAAAGCACCCGGACTCGCACTGTCGTGTCATTATCGAGAAGCTGGAAGAGCTGAAGATCGACCCCGATGTCATCCATTGCATCGCCTCTCACGGACCAAAATATTTTGGGGTGGAGCCCGAAAACAAGATGGACAGGATGATCTATGTGTTCGATGAGCTTTCGGGGTTTATCCATGCCTCTGCGCTGATCCGTCCCATGCGGTATGAGGGTATGGATGTGAAGGGCATCATGAAGAAATTAAAGACCCCTTCATTTGCTGCGCAGGTCAGCAGGGACGACATCAATGATGCGATAAGCCGGATCGACACTCCGCTGGAGGAGATCATACAATTTATCATTGACCACCAGAAGGATGTACAGTAAGGCTCAATGGACGCGGGAAAATGAGGGTGTCCGATCTAAAAAGGGGGCCGGCCGGGCGTTGCTTGGGGACCGTCCAGTCTAAAAATCGATCCCGAACCATTTCTTCCTTTCTTTCTTCTGGTATTTATCGTAGTTGAACTTATACAGTTTCCCGGGCCGGTGCGGCACGTCTGTCTCCAGCTCGCCGGTGTCTTCGAGCAGCTCCATGGAAAAGAACTTCTTCCGGAAATTGCGCCGGTCAAGTTTTACGTCCAGGATGGCCTCATAGAGATTCTGTAATTCGCGCAGGGAGAATTTTTTTGGCAGGAGGCTAAATCCAAGCGGATGTTCCTGGATCCTTTTCTGCAGCCATTCATAACAGACGTCCAGGATCTTCCGGTGGTCAAAGGCCATTTCGGAAAGAGTGGTCACCCGGTGCCAGTGCAGTTCGTTGTCCAGTATCTTCAGCTGATGATGTTCGATATTGACAAGAGAGCAATAGGCAATAGTGACGACACGGGCGGCGGGGTGCCGGGATACTTCACCAAAGGCTTTCACCTGTTCCAGGTAAACATCGTCCATGCCTGTACGTTCGCGGAGAATGCGGTAGGCCGCCTCGTCGAGGTCTTCATGATTATGTACGAGGTCACCGAGCAGCGACCATTTGCTCCTGTATTTTTCAAAGTCGGATTTGATAAGCAGCACTTTCAGTTCGTTATCGTCAAAGCCAAAGATGACGCAGTCGACGGAAATGCCAATGATCCCATCGTTCTCCAGCTGGCGGAGAATGGTTGTAATGTTCTGACTGGCAGAGGCGGCATTATCCGTTGGTGACGGATCTTCGTTAGGTATTATTTCAGGGTTCATTCAACTACGAATTTAAGCAATATTGAGCTGAGCCCAGTCCTATTCACTTAACTTTATGGCATAAATTCCAGTTTATGTACTCTGCCGATCAGACCCATCGTCTTCAAAAACTGACCACTACCCTACTGGCACTGGCTTCAAAATCCTCACTGGATGAATGGGTGAAGAAGCTGGACGAATTGCGGGAAGTATTGCGTTTTCATGAATACCGTTATGCCATTCTGAATGATCCCCTGATCTCCGACTTCGAATATGACACCTTATACAAGGCGCTGGAAAAGACAGAGGCCGGGCATCCGGGCCTGGTAACACCGGACTCCCCTACCCAGCGGGTGGCCAGTGGGCTGACAAAGGATTTCCCTACGGTACAGCACCTGGTGCCCATGCTGTCGCTGGAGAACTCCTACAATGAAGATGATCTGCTGGACTGGGACCGGAAAGCGCGGGAGCTTACCGGACTTGGGGAGCTGGAATATTGTATCGAGCCCAAGTTCGATGGGGCCAGCATCTCCCTGACCTATGAAAATGACCAGCTCGCGCGGGGGGTTACCCGGGGCGATGGTGTCGCGGGGGATGAGATCACGACCAATATCCGGCAGATCCGCTCGGTACCACTTTCGGCAGCTTTTTCCCGATACGGCATCCAATTGATCGAGATCCGTGGTGAAGTATTGATGAATAAGAATAATTTTAAAAAGTACAACGATCAGCTGGCTGAGCAGAATATCCCGCCCCTCGCCAACCCCCGGAATGCTGCGGCCGGTTCGCTGCGTATAAAAGATCCAAAGGAGGTAAGCCGTCGTAACCTGGAGGCCTTCCTTTATCATGTCAGCTATTTCACCACGATAGAGGGCTGGCAGATCACGGACGGGCATGTGGCGGCGCCGGGCGAAGAGCCCACCGGGGAGACCGCCGACGGTGAAAAGGCGGTGGCCCAGCCCGGAAAGAAGGCCGATCTGGCGGAGAAGAGGGCGGATCTGCCGATACATCCGGCCTTGAAAACGCATAGCGGCGAGCTGCAGATGCTGTGGGACCTGGGCTTCCGCAGTCCCCAAAAAGAGAAGCGTATTGTAAAAGGCATCAATGCGGTCGTCGAGTACTGTCATGAGTTCGAAAAGCAGCGCGACGGCCTTCCCTATGAGATAGACGGTATGGTCATCAAGGTAAACGATCTTGCCTTGCAGGACAAGATGGGCATGACCACTCATCATCCCCGCTGGGCTATTGCCTTTAAATTCAAGGCAAGGCAGGCTACGAGCACTTTGCGTAGTGTAGAGTTCCAGGTGGGCCGTACCGGCAGCATTACCCCGGTCGCCAAGATCGACCCGGTGCCGCTGAGTGGTGTAACCGTGGGTTCCATATCGCTGTTCAATGAGGACGTTATCCGCGAAAAGGACCTTCGGATCGGGGACCAGGTATTGGTCGAGCGGGCGGGAGATGTCATTCCTTATATCGTAAAGCCGCTGTCCGAGGTACGAACAGGCAAAGAGACACCCATCGTCTTTCCTACGCACTGTCCTGTGTGCGGGACGAAGCTGGAAAAACCGGAGGGGGAAGCCGTCTGGCGTTGTGTCAACATCAATTGTCCTGCTCAGGTAGTCGAACGGATCATCCATTTTGCGAGCAAAGATGCCATGGATATCCGTAGTTTCGGGGATGCCAATGTCCGGAAGTTCTATGAGCTGGGGTTCCTTACAGCCATTCCGGGCGTTTATCGGCTTCCCTACGACAAGATCCGGGAGCTGGAAGGCTTTGGCGAAAAAAGCGTCAGCAATCTGCAGGCGGCTATAGAGACATCCCGGCATCAGCCGCTTCACCGGCTGATCTTCGGGTTGGGTATCCGTTATGTCGGGGAGACCACGGCCAAGATCCTGGCGGCGGCCATTGGTCATCTGAACGACCTGGCCGATTATTCGCTGGAAGATCTTCAAAATCTCGAAGATGTAGGTCCAAAGGTCGCGACCAGTGTATACCAGTTCTTTCACAATCCCGACAACCTTCATATGCTGAAAGAGCTGGAGGGCCTGGGGCTTAACCTGAAAAGCCAGAAATCCAGCGGCGCCAGCGGAGGCAACCTGAATGGGCAAACGTTCTTATTCACCGGCACCCTTAGCCGGCTGAAGCGCTCGGATGCGGAAGAGACTGTCGAAAAGAACGGCGGCAAGCTGCTGAGCGGTGTCAGCAGTAAGCTGAATTATCTTGTAGTCGGGGAAGACGCAGGCAGCAAGCTGGAAAAGGCTAAAAAAATACCCTCCATTCAAATACTCACGGAGGACGAATTCATCAGGCTCGTCGCGCGGGAATAACTGGCCTGCAGAACTGCGGGAGTAACCGTGGGTGCAACCGTTCCGGACGAAAATACATATGAGAATATTTTCTTACGTTACTGGTAATTCGAAATTCTTTTTCGTAACTTTAAGAAAATTGATAGGCATGATTAGAAAACTCACCGGCGAAGTATGGAAACCTTTGCAGTTTCCCGGCTGGAAACAACTCCGAAAAAAGTACGCACTCTCTTCCCTGGGTCGTGTAGCCAGCTACTCGGAAGATGTGCTTGCTGACGGCAAGTTGCTTAACGGTAGCTTGACCACTGGTTACAAAACCCTGAATCTACATCGGCCAGGTAATAATGGCACGCTTTACATTCATCGGGAGATCGCGCGTTTGTTCCTCGCGAAGGCATCGCCAAAGCACAAGTATGTGATCCATGTGAATCACAACAAGCTGGACAATGCCTCTAAGAACTTGAAATGGGCTACACTGGAAGAGATGATCGATCACCAGCAGAAGAGTCCTGCTAAGATTGCTTACAAGAAGGTTCAGGCAAACCGGACTGTAGGGTTAAAGCTGACTGCTACGCAGGTGAAGACCATTAAGAAGACGCTTTCCAGTAGAAACAGGCAGCTGACCATCAAGAAGCTGGCCGAAAAGTACAAGGTCAGTGAAATGACCATGTATCGCATCAAGAGCGGGGAGAACTGGGGGAGGATCAAATAGGCGAGTCTAATCGTCTTCGAACACTCCTAACGGCTCTAAATGATTTTGGTAAAACCGATGAGAATCACCAGAAAGGAAACATTCAACAGACCGAGACCAAAAAACTATGCTGCAAGCCTCCACGATCAAGTTCCTGAAGGACCTAAAAAAGAATAACAACAAGCCCTGGTTTGAAAAAAATAAGTCCGTTTACCTGGATGCAAAAGAGGACATCGAACTTTTTGTAGAGCAGGTGATCGAGGGATTGGGAAAAATTGACGCAGATATCAAGCCCCTCCATCCGAAGAACGCAACTTACCGCATCTACCGTGATGTCCGTTTCTCTAAGGACAAAACGCCTTACAAGACCAACATGGGCGCTTACCTCAACAAAGGGGGCAAAAAAATGCCGACGGCCGGTTACTATTTTCACTGCGAGCCTGGTCGCAATATGGCCGGCGGTGGTTTGTGGATGCCTATGGCTCCGGAATTAAACAAGGTCAGGCAGGAGATAGACTACAATTTCGCTGAATGGACAAAGATTATTGGGGACCGCAACTTCAAGAAAAATTTCCAGGATGGCCTGGAAAGGGAAGATGTATTGTCAAGACCGCCCAAGGGTTATGACGACGAGAACCCTGCTATCGAATTCCTGAAGCTGAAAAGTTTTATCGTCACCAGGACCTTTACGGATGCAGAGCTACAAGCCAAATCCTTTTTGAAAGAGTTACTAAAAACCTTCGAAGCCATGGGCGACTTTGTGCATTTCATCAATCGCTCACTGGAATAAAACCTTATATATAAAATAAATGAGGGCGCCCGAAAATAATTTGAGGCGCCCTTTTTGCTTTGAGACCTGCCGTTACAGCAGGTTCTGCTCCACCAGGTATTCGGCTATCTGTACCGCATTGGTAGCCGCGCCTTTCCGGAGGTTATCACTTACTACCCACATATTAAGCGTTCTTGGCTGGGTCTCATCCCTTCTTAACCTTCCCACGAAGACCTCGTCCCTTTCGTGTGCGTCCTTTGGCATCGGATACTGTTGAGTGGCGGGGTCGTCCACTACCACTACACCGGGGGCGCTGGCAAGCAGGGCCTTTACTTCGGCGAGATCGAACTCGTTCTCAAATTCGACATTGACGGCTTCGCTATGGCCGCCCATAACCGGGATCCGCACAGTGGTAGCCGTTACCCGGATGGCATCGTCCCGCATGATCTTTCTTGTCTCGTTAACCATCTTCATTTCTTCCTTCGTGTACCCGTTGTCGAGGAAGACGTCGATCTGGGGGATGGCGTTGAGGTCGATGGGGTATTTGTATGCCATTTCGCCCTGGACACCCTTTCTTTCGTTCATCAGCTGTGTCACGGCTTTGACACCGGTGCCGGTGACGCTCTGATAGGTAGAGACGACAATTCTCTTTACTTTATATTTCCTGTGGAGGGGGTTGAGGGCTACGACCATCTGGATCGTCGAACAGTTGGGGTTGGCGATGATCTTATCTTCCCGGGTCAGCGCGTCGGCGTTGAGCTCGGGTACGACCAGCTTTTTTGTAGGGTCCATGCGCCATGCAGAGGAGTTGTCGATTACCGTGATCCCGGCTGCCGCGAATTTGGGAGCCCATTCCAGGGAGGTGCTGCCGCCAGCGGAGAACAGGGCGAGGGCCGGCTTTGCTGCAATCGCATCATTGGCGCTGACTACCTTGAACTTCTTTCCTTTGAACTCGACTTCCTTCCCGACGGACCTTTCGGAGGCGACCGGGAAAAGTTCTGTGACCGGGAAATTCCTTTCTGCCAATACCTGTAACATTTTAGTGCCTACCAGTCCGGTGGCGCCTACGACTGCAACTTTCATTGTGTGCTTTTTGTTTTTAATAGATTAAAAAAAGAAGCCTCCCCTGTGCGGGAAGGCTCTTATTATCTTGTCATACAAAACAATCAAAGCTTATCCCGCTGTGGGAGGTGCTTCTTAATCTGCTTTGTATGTTTCATGCTATTTGTCATTCCGGGGCCAAAAATAGTCATGAACGTAAAAAAATCCAAATTTTTTATTTAAACGAGCTCTATGTCGAAGTTCACCAGATCGACAAATTGATTGATCCGGGCGTCGATGTCGGCGCGGGTGATCTCTTTGAGGCGGGAGGGGCCGAATTTCTCTACACAGAAGGAGGCCATTGCCGAGCCAACGATGATGGCTGTCTTCATGCTTTCGAAAGAAATATCTTTTGTTTTTGCGATATGCCCCATAAAACCACCTGCAAAAGTATCTCCGGCCCCGGTTGGATCGAATACTTCTTCAAGAGGCAGTGCCGGTGCTACGAAAACCTTGTCTTCGTGAAAGAGCAGGGCGCCGTGTTCGCCTTTCTTGATAATGACATATTTGGGGCCCATCTTCATGATCTCGCGGGCTGCTTTTACGATAGAGAATTGTCCGCTGAGCTGGCGGGCTTCGCTGTCGTTGACCATCAGCACGTCCACCATGGTGAGCAGCTTCTTCAGGTCATCGAGGGCGTTGTCCATCCAGAAGTTCATAGTATCCATACTGATGAGCTTCGGGCGTTGTTTCATCTGTTTGACCACATTGATCTGGAGGCTGGGAAGGATATTCCCAAGCATCAGGAATTCGCTGCCCTGGTAGCTTTCGGGGACGATGGGGTTGAAATCGAGAAAACAATTGAGGTCCGTGATCAGGGTATCCCGGGTATTCATGTCCATATGATATCTACCGCTCCAGAAAAAGGACTTTTTATCCTTTACGATCTCTACGCCTTCGAGGTTGACACCGCGTTTCTGCAGCTGGTCCAGTTCTTCCTGCGCAAAGTCATACCCGACGATGGAGATCTGGTTGATGGGCTTTACAAAATTGCTTGCTGCCCAGGCTACATAGGTGGCTGCGCCGCCTACCATCCAATCTGTTTTTCCAAAGGGTGTTTCGATGGCATCATAGGCCATGGATCCTACTACTGTTAATGACATTGTCGATTATTTACCTTTAATAAATGCTTTTTATTGGTGGCGGCGAACCCGGAGGCCGGATTTGCGGCTGCAACCTACATAATTTATTGGTAAGTTAGTACTAACAGTCGTTAGTGTTTTCTATCTTTGTCGGCAACATGGCGAAAATCCAAAGCAAGAGGAACAGCACCAAGAAAGAGGTGATCATCGAAAAGGCCTCCCGGTTGTTCCGGGAAAAGGGGTTCGGGGCTGCATCCATGCGTGATCTTGCGGAGCATGTGGGGGTGGAAGCCGCCAGCCTGTACAATCACATTCAATCCAAGTCGGAGATCCTGCAGACCATCTGTTTCAAGGTCGCCAATGAGTTCATGACCAATCTGGAGGCGGTGGAGGCCAGTCAGCAGCCTACGTTGAAAAAAATGGAGGCGATCATCCGGCTGCATATCCGGATGATGCTGGACCAATATGAGTTCGTTTACATTTCCGACCATGAGTGGCGGCATCTGCCGGAGCCCTATCTCTCCAATTTTCTTAATCAACGGCGCAATTACCGCAAGCGGCTGGGGGATATCATCGAGGATGGCATCGGCAAGGGCGAGGTAAAACAGATCGACCCTTATACGGCGGTGCTGGTGATCCTGTCAGCCATCAGCGGTATTGACTCCTGGCAGCGGAGCAGGAAGAGTACGAGTGCCGAGGCCCTGGAATCGAATATGGTTAAGTACCTGATCGAAGGGTTAAAAAAATAAGAGTAAACGAAGATGGCCAGCCATTTCAGAACATTACAGATCGAAGATGTACGCCGGGAAACGGAAGATTGCGTATCCATTGCCTTTACTATTCCGCCCGAGTTCCGGGAGGAGTTTCGTTTCGTGCAGGGGCAGAATGTCACGGTCCGCCTGCGGATAGCCGGAGAAGAGGTGCGGCGGTCCTATTCCATTTGCAGCAGCCCGCTGGATGACGAGCTTCGCATCGCCATCAAGAAAGTGCCTTCCGGGCTTTTCTCCACCTATGCCAATGAGCAGCTTCAAAAAGGGCATCAGCTGGAAGTGCTGCCGCCCACGGGTAAGTTCTATACGGAATTGAGGGCGGAGAACCGGAAACACTATCTTGCTTTTGCGGCCGGGAGCGGCATCACCCCGGTACTGTCGCTGATAAAGACCACGCTGGCTGTGGAACCGAACAGTCATTTTACGCTTGTATATGGCAATCGCAACCGGCTGAGCATACTTTTCAGGGAAGATCTGGAGGCCCTGAAGAACCGGTATATGGACCGTCTCAGTCTGCATCATATCCTTAGCCGGGAGCAAATGGATATCCCTTTGAACCAGGGTCGCATCGATGCGGGAAAATGCGCAGCGCTCTGTAGCCGGCTGATCGACCTGTCGTCTATGGACGAAGTCTTTGTTTGCGGGCCGGGGGAGATGACCTTTGCCGTTAGGGACTGGCTGGAGCAGCAGGGGGTGGACAGGAAGAAGATCCATTTCGAGTTATTTCATACGCAGACGGGGGAGCCGGTAGCCGGGGGCAGGCGAAAAGTTGCGGAAGGCGGGGTTGGCGAAGGCGGCAGGCGTGGTGTTGGGGTCAGCCGGGTAACTGTGCGTCTCGATGGGGTCAGTCATGAGTTCGACCTGCCTTATGACGGCGAGTCGGTATTGGATGCGGCATTGATGCAAGGCGCCGATCTGCCTTTTGCCTGTAAAGGCGGGGTTTGCTGTACCTGCCGGGCAAAGCTGGTAGAGGGGGAAGTAGAGATGGAGGTTAATTATGCGCTGGAGGCGGAGGAGCTGGAGGCGGGGTTTATTCTTACCTGTCAGTCGCATCCGAGGACGGAAAAGATAGTGGTCGACTTTGACACAAAATAAAAAAACCGGTCTTGCGACCGGTTTTTTTGTAATTAGTATCCTGCGTTTTGCGAGAGCAAAGGATTCAGATCGATCTGGGTCTGAGGCACGGGAAAAAGAAGCTGATTGTCTTTTACATTATACAGAATATTTCCATTGGCGTCTTTTTGTGCATTCATGACCGCTTTGGCTCTCCCGGTCCTTAGCAGGTCAAACCAGCGCTGTCCTTCAAAAGCCAATTCAAGCCTTCTTTCGTTTTCGATGGCCAGTGCCATATCCGACTGGCTGGCAGCCGTAGTAACGCCCAGCCCTACACGGGCACGCACTTTATTGACCATGAGCGCTGCATTTGCCAGATCGGACTTGGCATTATAGGCTTCCGCCCGGAGTAATAAGATATCCGCCAGCCGGATCATATACATATTGTTCAAGCCATTGTTCGGGTCAGTATATTTTGACAAAACGGGGTAGTTGGTCGGTGTTGGCCAGTATTTGTCGGGCCAGCCGTAAGTCACGAAGGCAATAGACGCATTCATCCGCACGTTGTCACCCGCGGCCGTAAAGGCATTGATAAGGTCATTGGTAGGCGTTTCGAATTTCTTCCAGCCGGCCCCGAGGAATTGCGAGGGTATCCAATTGCCCACGCTGCTGCTGTAACCATCATATTGGATCTCCCAGATCGACTCGCTATTGTTCTTATGATTGATATCGAACAGATTGGCGTAGTTGGGCAGCAGCGCATAATTGGGGATGACCTGGTCACAATAATATGCCACGGAATCCCAGTTGGCGGGAGACATTGTGGCATAGACCTTTGCCAGGAGGGCATTGACGGCCCCTTTGGAAACAGTGAATTTGGAAGGGTCTACATTGGGGTCCAGAACGGACGCTCTTGCGGCCCACAGATCGGACAGGATAGCGGCGTAAACGGTATCCGCTCCTGAGCGCAATCCGCCCGACGACTTGATCAGCGCCTCCGAGCTGCTGGCGTCGATCGGCCTGATCACCAGCGGCAACCCTCCCCAAAGACGTACGAGATCAAAGTATTCAAAGGCCCGCATGAATCTTATTTGCCCAAGGATCTGGTTCTTCATATCTGCGGACAGTGAAGGGCTCGTGCTAGGGGAAATCTGGAAGATCGCATTGTTGGCAGCGCCAATAACGGAATAATAATCGCTCCAATCCCGTGAGATGTTCCCGTTCAGCGAATTGAAGGTAAATTGGTCGAGCGCCGTATTGTCGGGGTTGTCGCCGCCGGCATAGCAGTTGTCGGAGAGCACATCTCCATTCGTGATCCGGTCAAGGACATTCACTTCGATACCAGGTCCGTACCCGGCCCCTTTAAAAGCGCCATACACGCCTTGCAGCAGGCTCTGGGCCGCCGCCAGGGTGAGGGTTGAATCCGGGGCGTTCGGCGTCTCGGTCTGCGTAACAGGCTTTTGATCCAGTATCTTGGTACAGCCCGACAGCACCACCGTAAGGAGCGCTGCCCAAATGGCCATCTTATTTATGATTGTTTGTCTCATTGTTGATCATTTTATATAGAAGTTATTTTAAGCTGATGTTCAATCCGACCAGGAATATCCTGGATTGTGGATAGGCGCCGCTGTCCAGTCCCAGCGAGATATTCCTTGCGTCGTTGGTGCTGCTGGCTGTACCATTGGGATTCACCACGATAGGATTGCCGGTGGAATTGACTTCGGGGTCAAACCCTTTGTATTTGGTGATCGTGATCAGGTTGTTGCCCGACACATAAAAAGAGGCTGCCGCCAACCCAAGTTTGTCGATCAGCTTCTGATTGAACCGGTAGGCGAGCGTGATAGTCTTAAACCGCAGATAAGAACCGTTCTCCAGAAAACGTGTTGAAATAAGGGAGTTATTGGGCCACCCGATGCCGCCGGGGGTACCAACGCCGGGAATATCCGTGATATCTCCTTTTTTCCTCCATCTGCGCAGGATGGCTGCGCTCTGGTTGGCGGAGTTGAGCATCGATTCGGCTTCCATTCTTCCTACATTGTATATTTTGTTCCCCTGTGAACCCTGTATGAATACCGTCAGGTCAAAATTCCTGTACGATAGATTGTTCGTCAGGCCGTAGGTAAACTTCGGCTGGGCGTTGCCGATAAAACGGCGGGAACCGGGATCGGGATGATCCGATAGGGTATCTGCGTTGGTCTGGTACAGTTCATGTCCGGTATTCGGATCGACCCCCTTGGCCACATAACCATAATATTCACCCAATCCATAACCCGTCGCCAGGGAAATGGCGTGTTGAGGGGTTCCCGCGCCGTTGATGGACACATCTCCATAGATGGGGGAGTTCCTGATCCCAAGCAAAAGACCGGTAACCTTGTTCTGGTTAAAAGAGAGCGTGAAATCGGTGCTCCACCGGAAGTCGCCGTGGACGATATTTCGCGTGGAGACCAGGAATTCTTCTCCGATGTTCTGCATGGTGGCTCCGTTGACCGGCGCATTCTTATATCCTGACTGGGAGGGCAGCGGCACGTCCCATAGGATATCTTTTGTCTTCTTTATATAAAAATCACCGGAAAAAGAGATCCTTCCATTAAAGAAAGCAGCATCCACTCCGATGTTGGTCTGTGTGCTTTTTTCCCATGTGAGGTTCAGGGGCGCCGTCGTTGCCGGAGTGGTGGCGCCGTTGGTAGCGGAATCATTGCTGACTGTTATATTGTACAGGGGCAGGTAAGCATAGCTGCCGATGCCTTCCTGGTTGCCATTCTGTCCCCAGCCGGCCCGCAGCTTCAACTCGCTGATAAAGTCAACCTTCTTCATAAATTCTTCTCCCGAGATCCTCCATCCGGCGGAAAACGAAGGAAATACTGCCGTCCGGTTGCCGGGTCTGAATTTGGAGGAATTATCCGAACGCAGGTTGGCCTGAACCAGGTATTTCCCGTCAAAATCGTAGGAGATCCTGCCCAGGTAGGAGATCAGCGCCCATTCGTCGATCGCCGTCGAACTCGGCTTGTGGACGGAGTCCCGGAGAAGGCTGGCATCCCAGGGCAGGAGCCGGAATTCATTCGCCAGGTGGGAGCCGCCGATCGTCACACTGCTGGTATGGGCATCCTGCGCCGTCCAGCCAGCCAGGGCCGAGAGATGGCTGCGTCCCCAGGTGGCGGTATAATTCAGTGTCTGCTCGCTCAGCCACGTTAGAATGTTGGTAGTGGTCTGGGAATGATCGCTGGGGTTGGGAGCGATGTCCGACGTGAGGAAGGGGTCTGTAAAACTGCGTGCCTGGATATCCTGGTAGTCCAAACCAAACCTCGATTGGAAGACCAGGCCTTTCAGCAGTTTGACATCCGCTCCCGTATTGGACAGCAGGCGATCACTGTAAAAATGGGTATAGCCGCCGTAGATGGCGCCATAAGGGTTGGCCCATCCTTTCAGATGATTAAATCCTATCCGGCCGTCGGGTTCGTATTTTGGTACGGTAAAGGGGGTTTCGAGTGCTGACAGGACAACGCCACCGGAGGCAACCCCGAAATTATCTTTAACTCCATAAGTGTGTGCATGGGAGAGCACCGTGCTGGTGATAAAGGTCAGCCAGTTATTAGCCTTTGTCGTCAGATTTACCCTGCCGGTCAGCCGGTCAAAGGCGGCTGGTTTTACGATGCCTGTCTGGTTCAGGTAATTGACAGAGATATAATGCTGGGTCTTCTCAGAGCCACCCGCAACAGACAACTCGTAGCTCTGTTGATTGCCATGCTGAAAGACCTCTTTTGGCCAGTTGACATTATTAGCAGCCACCATCGAATCGGTAACAGGCATAGCAGGTGCGTTCAGCTCGTTGACATAGTCCTGGTATTGTTTGCCATTAAGAACGGACAACATCTTTGTCGTTGAGGAGATCCCGGCGTAAGCATTCACGCTGATCCTGGATTTACCGGCGACACCTTTTTTCGTCGTGATAACCACTACCCCATTGGCGGCGCGTGTACCATAGATCGATGCGGAAGCCGCGTCCTTTAAAATGGAGATGCTTTCGATGTCGTTTGCGCTAAAAGCCGAGATATCCGTCATGGGAATACCATCCACTACATATAAAGGGTCGTTGCCCGCGCTGATGGAGGAGGAGCCCCGCACACGGATGGTCAGACCCGCGCCCGGCTTCCCTGAGTTGGAGACTACGGTTACGCCGGCGGCTTTTCCTTGCAGGGCCTCCCCTGCGTCCACGATCGGACGATTGGCTATATCCGCTGCGGTCACCGTGGAGACAGCGCCGGTCAGGTCTTTTCTCCGCTGGCTGCCATAACCTATTACGACGACTTCATCCAGTTTCTTGTCGGATGCCGCCAGCTGTACGTTGATGACATTCCTGGCATTGACGGCTACTTCCTTATCTGAATAGCCGATATAAGAAAAGATCAGGGTTGCGTTCTCGCCCGCGGTAAGAGTAAATTCACCTGTATTACCCGTGGATGTTCCGGTACTGCTTCCTTTCACCCGGACAGATACGCCGGTGAGAGCTTCTCCGGCTGGTCCTGTCACGGTGCCGGTGATACGGATATCCTGCTTTTGCAGGCTGGAGCTGACCACCACTACGAGGTTGTTGTTAAGTATTTTGTAAGCAAGGTCGGTGGTGCTGAACAGCTTCGTCAGCGCATCTTTGATGTCCAGATCCTGGAAATTGACATCAACTTTTCTTTTTAAAGAAGGCAGGTCATAATTGTAGAGAAACCGAAATTCCCCTTTCTTTTCGATCTTACTCAACACTTTAGCGATTTCCGTCTGTTGCATGTTCAGGGTAATGGACCCTTGTGCGTGAACGTCCGCTTTTGCCTGCAGGATACCCATCAGGATAAACAGGATGGAAAGCTTCATAACTACAAATAATTTAAATGGCAAGCGTGATCTACCCGCCCGTATGGGGGGTTGCAAATTTTTCATACTTTTATTATTAAGGATTATCAAATGGGAAACCCGGACCGCCCTCCCAGTTGGTCGTAGGTTTCCGTTTCAATCTAAACGGGGGATGTTAGTGCATTCCCCGTTTTTATTTCGCATAGATTTCTATTTCGTTATTATTTATTTTATATCTAAAGGCTGATGTCAATTGCAAAGCTTTGAAGGCCTCTTCTACGGTTTCGCCGGCGAATGCGCCTCCGAAATGATAGTTATTCAGGCTTGAGTCTCGGATAGTGATCCTGACATTATACCAGCGTTGCATTTTCTCCGCCAGCTCCATAAAATTGTCTCCTTTAAATACCAGGCGGTTGTACATCCAGGCTGTTTCTACCTTGTCGCTGTCAGGGATATCCTTACGAATGCTGTTGACGGCCATGTCGGGCAGGGTGGATGGGGAGTGGATGACGCCCCTATCCGGGGTGAGGCTGCTCCGCCCGGAGGAAGCGGTCCGTTTATTAAAGACGAGCTTTTCATTGGGCTTCAGGATAACCCGGGCTGTATTGGGGTTATCTTTACGGCGGACCTCGATGGTTCCTTTAAGCAGGGTGGCTTCGATGGTCTCGTCCTGCGGATAGGATTTGATGGTGAAGGAGGTACCCAGGACCCTGATCTCGAGGGAAGAAGTGTGTACGATAAACGGCCGCTGTATATCCTTTGCTACGTCGAAATAAGCTTCCCCTTCCAGACCTACTTCGCGGGATTCCCTGTTGAACTCATTGGAGTATCTCAATTTGCTGTTGGAGTTGAGCCATACCTGGGTGCCATCCGGCAAAACGAGTTTGGTACGGGTGCCGGCTTTTGCCAGGACCTCTTCATAAGGAGCGGGCCGGAGTGGTTTGGTGGTTACCGAACGTTTGTGATAAATGCTCCAGGTCAGAAAAAATATCGCTATGATGGATGCGGCAACAGATGTAATATAAAGTATGCGTTTGCGGAAAACACGAGTTGCGGTGATGCTTTCGGCGGCAGGGTTGACAGTGGCAGCGTTGACGGCGGTGGTGTTCCAGTTCTCTGCAGGAAGTTTCTGTTCACCGGGCTTGTTCAGGATCCGGAGGAGTCTTTCTTCGAAATCGGGATCTTCCGCTGGCTGACCGGGGGCGGTGGAAGGGAGGTCGGTAAACCAGGAATGAAGAAGGCTGTACAAGTATTGTTTTTGAGGAGATGACTCCAGCAATAGTGTGAGCTCTTCTACCTCAGCGGGGGTAGCTTCGCCGGAAAGGCGTCGGGACATTAATACCCATAAGCGGTTTTCTTGAGTCATATAGCAGGCTCTCCGGCATATAAGACAAGAAACCGGGGTGCATCTACTAAAAGAAAGTTAAAATTATTTTTGAATTGTGATAATCGAATGATTATCATCCATTTGTCTGCCTACCTTTTTTGACAGGGAGGTCAAGATCGGACTCTATGGCGAGAGTTATGCGTTTGACTGCAATTGCCATTTGAGCATCGATGGTATTGATGGAGATGTTCAATATTTCCGAGATCTCCCTGTATTTAAGGCCATCTTCCCTTACCAGTTTGAAGATCATTTTGCAGCGGGGCGGCAATGCTTCTACGGCCTTTTGGATCTTTTGATGGATCTCGGCGGTGATGAGGATCTGTTCGGGAGTAATGGCAGAGTCGTTGAGTCCGACATGAATATGGTCAAAGGGTTCGGTGATGCTTTGGCGGGCCTTTTGGGATAAATAATTGAGGGAGGAATTTTTTGTAGCGGTATATAAGTAAACGCGTAGGTTCCTGATGGTATGAAGCGTTTCCCTCTGTTGCCAGATGCGTACAAATACATCTTCCACAATTTCCTCTGCCGATTCGCGGATCTTTACCAGGGCAAGTGCGAAATGAAAGAGGCGTTTATAATAAAGGGCATAGAGTTTCCTGAATGCAGCCTGATCTCCGGCTGAAATGAGTTCCAGTAGTTCTGGTGGGCAAGAATCAGTGGCGTTAGGGTCGTGCTCCATAAGAATCAGTCGTTCGTTGCTCCGCTGTTCGCCGCGGATAAGTTTCCTCGCGCCAAAGTTATTTAAACATTTTAAATACGGGAAAACTTAGTTCAGGGACAAAAACTAACGCTTGTTAGCTTAGGACAAAAAAAGTATCTTTGTTGGCAAACGAAAGCCGTATGACTCTTTCCGAGGTCGAAAAAGTTGAAGAAATATTTCAGGACAAGGTCGATCAGGATATCCGTATCGAACCGAGGGACTGGATGCCGGATGCATACCGCAAGACACTGGTCCGGCAGATCTCGCAGCATGCGCACAGTGAGATCGTGGGGATGCTGCCGGAAGCCAACTGGATCACGAGGGCGCCCTCCCTGAAGCGGAAGGCAACTCTTATCGCCAAGGTGCAGGATGAAGCCGGGCATGGCCTTTATTTATATTCTGCTGCTGAGACGCTGGGCACGAGCCGGGATGAGATGATAGCGCAGCTACACAACGGGAAAGCAAAGTATTCTTCGATCTTCAATTATCCAACGCTGACATGGGCTGACATGGGTGCTATCGGCTGGCTGGTCGATGGGGCTGCTATTATGAACCAGGTACCTTTGTGCCGTGCCTCTTATGGTCCGTATGCGCGGGCGATGGTGCGGATCTGCAAAGAGGAGAGTTTTCATCAGCGGCAGGGTTTTGAGATCCTGCTGGTTCTGAGTCGCGGCAGCGAGGCGCAGCGCCGGATGTGCCAGGATGCTATAGACCGTTGGTGGTGGCCTTCGGTCATGATGTTTGGTCCCAGCGATGATGCTTCGCCTAATTCGGAGCAAAGTATGCGATGGAAGATCAAACGTTTCTCGAATGACGAGCTGCGGCAGAAATTTATCGACGTCAGTGCCGAGCAGGTGAAACTGCTGGGGATGCGTCTTCCTGATACCGATCTGAGATGGAATGAAGGGAGGCAGCATTATGATTTCGGGGCGATCGACTGGGAGGAGTTTCGCAATGTCATCAATGGCAACGGTCCTTGTAATAAAGAAAGGCTGGCGGCGCGGGTGCAGGCGCATGCTGACGGGGCCTGGGTTCGGGAGGCTGCGATGGCCCATGCGCAGAAAATGGCGGAAGCGGGGTCATGAGGCTGCATAAAATTTTATCAATATGAAAGATCAAAATACTGAAAGCCGGAGCAGCTGGCCACTCTGGGAAATATTTATCCGAAGCAAGCAGGGCCTGGATCATAAACACGTTGGCAGTTTGCATGCTGTCGATGCGGCGATGGCTATCGAGAATGCCAGGGATGTCTATACGCGTCGAATGGAAGGTATCAGCATCTGGGTAGTGGAAAGCAAATATGTGCATGCTTCGAATCCGGATGAAGCTGCTTCTTTTTATGATCCGGCAAATGATAAGATATACCGTCATCCGACTTTTTATCAGCTGCCGGATGAATTAACCCATATGTAAGATGGAGCAACAAACGCTTATAGATTATACCTTACATCTCGCGGACAATGCGCTGGTGCTGGGGCATCGCAATAGTGAATGGACGGGACATGGACCGATCCTTGAGCAGGATATAGCGCTGTCGAATATTGCGCTGGACCTGATCGGGCAGGCGAGAAATTTTTACCAGTATGCGGCGCGATTGAGTAATGAGGGGGAGGGTGTTGCGGCGGTTAGCGGCGCGGAGGCTTTGGGGGCGGGGGTAATGGGTTTGGGTGAAGCGGCGGGTGCGGGCAGCGGGCGTGGTGCGGCGGCGGGTAGTGCGGGAGTGGCCGGGGTGACGGAGGATACGCTGGCGTATCTGCGGGATGCCTGGGATTACCGGAACTGTCTGCTGGTTGAACAGGACAACGGGGATTGGGCAAAAACGATTTTGCGACTGTTCTTTTTCAGCGCCTATCAGTATTATTTTTATCAATCTTTGCAGCAGAGCAGGGATAGGGAGCTGGCTGCTATCGCTGAAAAATCTTATAAGGAAGTGACCTATCATCTTCGATGGAGCAGTGAGTGGGTGATACGGCTGGGCGACGGAACGGAAGAAAGCCACAGACGTATGAAGGAGGCGCTGGACCAGCTGTGGAAGTTTACGGACGAGCTCTTCGTGGCGGCGGACTATGAAAAGGCGCTGGCTGAAAAAGGGATCGCTGCAGACCTGACGGCTATCCGGCCGCAGTGGGAAGAAAGGGTTGAAGCAGTCTTTCAGCAGGCGCGTCTTAAGAGGCCGGTGTCCGCATGGGGGCAGACCGGTGGTAAACAGGGCCGGCATACCGAGCACCTGGGATATCTGCTTGCGGAGATGCAATTTTTGCAAAGGGCTTATCCGGGTTGTGAATGGTAAATACAGCACAAATATGGTCTTTGTTAGAGCAGGTGAATGATCCGGAAGTGCCGGTACTCTCTGTTGTCGACCTGGGTATTATCCGGGAGGTCCGGGTTGGAGACGCGGGGACCGGGGTCGAGGCGTCAGTGGCTGAGAAGGCCGGAGAGAGGACCCGGGTTTCGGCGCAGGGCAACGTACCTGTGATGGAGGCGGCTCCTACCCTGGAGATCGTACTAACTCCGACCTATAGTGGTTGTCCTGCCATGGATGTGATCCGAATGAATATCCGGATGGTGTTGTTGCAGAACGGCTACAAAAATGTAAAGCTCACAACTATATTGTCACCGGCATGGACCACGGACTGGATGAGTGAGCGGGGAAAGGAAAAGCTAAAAGGGTATGGGATCGCTCCGCCTCTGCCTTCGCAGCAGGTATGTCATCCGGCTTTATTTCACCGGGAGGAGGCTGTGGCCTGTCCGCATTGCAACTCTTATCATACGACACTGATCAGCGAGTTTGGCAGTACGGCGTGTAAGTCTTTGTATCGCTGTGAGGATTGCAGGGAGCCCTTCGACTATTTCAAGTGTCACTGATCGCGGATGCGGCCAGTATAAATCAATTTTCATATGCCATCCATCTTATTTGAGATCAAAGATCAAATTGCTTTCATTACACTGAACAGGCCGGATAAGCTGAATGCTTTTACCCGGGAAATGGCCCTGCTGCTGCAGAACCGGCTTGATGAATGTGCAAGTCTGCACGAGGTGCGGGCCGTCTATCTTACGGGAGCAGGCAAGGCTTTTTCGGCAGGGCAGGACCTGTCGGAAGTCGTCGACCCGGAGGGGCCGGGTATGGCTAAAATACTCAGCGAGCAATACAATCCTATCATTACCCGGATCCGTAATCTGCCCAAGCCTGTGGTGGCGGCGGTGAATGGGGTGGCTGCCGGAGCGGGAGCAAATATTGCGCTGTGCTGCGATATTGTCGTTGCGACGCGATCGGCGAGTTTTATCCAGGCCTTTTCAAAGATCGGATTGATACCTGACAGTGGTGGTACCTGGTTTCTGCCACGGCTGATAGGCTTTCAAAAAGCGGCGGCGATAGCTATGCTGGGGGACAGGATCAAGGCGGAGGAAGCGGAGAGGATGGGGATGATCTATAAAGTGATGGAGGATGAGGGATTTTTGGAAAATTCCAGGGGGCTTGTCGTAACTTTGGGGGGGATGCCGACGAAGGCGTTGGCGTTGACCAAACATGCGTTGAATTATTCTGTCAGCAACTCGCTGGAGGAGCAACTTTTACTGGAAGATGAGCTGCAGCAAAAGGCGGCTCAGACGAAAGATTATGCAGAAGGTGTGAAAGCCTTTTTAGACAAACGGGCTCCGGTTTTCAAGGGGGAATAATATATTGTTGCGGCGTGCATGGGTCGGGGGAGTGATATATAATTGCAGCGTGCATCGGTCGGAGGGATGATAAATGGCTGCGGCGTGCACGGGTTGGGGAATGATATATGGCTGCGGCGTGCCAGTCGTGGGAGAATGGGTCTCTCTTTAAATCAAAATTTTATGTTTTACGAATTCAAGGGACATAGGCCAATGGTCGATGCTTCTGCATTTGTGCACCCGCAGGCGGCTGTGACCGGTAATGTTGTTATCGGGAAGGATGTATATATAGGTCCGGGGGCGGCCTTACGGGGGGATTGGGGTAAGATCATCATCGAGGACGGGTGTAATGTGCAGGAGAACTGTACTATTCATATGTTCCCGGGGGTTACGGTCCTGCTGAAGGAAGGGGCTCATATCGGTCATGGTGCGATCGTACATGGGGCAACGATAGGCCGCAATTGCCTGGTGGGGATGAACAGTGTCATTATGGATGGAGTGGAAGTGGGGGATGAATGTATTGTCGGGGCGCTGAGCTTTATAAAGGCCGGGGAGAAGATACCTGGACGAAGTGTGGTGGTTGGGAATCCGGCTAAGATAGTAAAGGCCGTAAGTGAGGAGATGCTCCAGTGGAAAACGGAGGGTACGGCCATTTATCAGGCTTTGCCGGGGGATATGTATGGGGGTTGGAAGGCATGTGAGCCGTTGACAAGAGGGGAAGCAGTGGAAAAGGTCCCCGATGAAGCAGGAGTGAATTATCGTCCGTGGCAGGAGATACGGCATGATGAAAGCAAGGTGGAGGAGCCTGTCGCCGGTTATGGAAAGCGTCAGTATACTATAGAGGATTATTTGCAGATGGAGGCCGGCTCCATAGAAAAGCACGAATATTATAACGGTGAGATCTTTTTAATGTCCGGAACAAAGATGGATCATAATATTATTACCTCCAATCTGATAGGCCATCTGCATCCAAAACTCAAAAACAGTCCATGCAAGGTTTTGGGCAGCGATATGCGTATTTATGTAGAAGCCAATGACCTGTTTACCTATCCTGATCTTTCTATTGTTTGCGGCGAGCCCGTTACCCGTGACAATGACGAGTTCAACCTGATGAACCCCTCGGTCATCATAGAAGTGTTGTCTCCGTCAACTAAAGAGTATGACCGTGGTCAGAAATTCGGCTTATATAAAGGACTGTCTACCCTTAGGGAATATGTGCTGATCGATTCAAGATCTGTTCTTGTGGAGCAATTTGTTAAAAATGCCGATAAGGGATGGGGGCTGCAAAGATATAGTCAGCTGGAGGAGAATTTATTGATCGGGGCGGCCGGAGTTGCCATTTCTCTTACCGAAATTTATGAACAGACTCAATTTCCAAAGCTGACGCATTAAGAAGTATCTTTGCAGGCTGAATCCGAAGGCCGGATTCTGAGGTGGCTTTGAAAATCATTGTGTTACGAGATAAATTTAGTTGTAGTGGAGAAATCAAACTTTGTAGACCAGATCAGGATCTTTTGCAGAACGGGGCACGGCGGCGCCGGGAGCAAGCATTTTGCGCACACAAAATTCAATGACATGGCCGGGCCCGATGGTGGCAACGGTGGTCGTGGCGCGCATATTATCCTGAAGGGCAGCAAGCATTTGTGGACTCTGTTACACCTGCGATACTACAAGAATGTACTGGCGGAGAATGGCGAGAACGGCAGCGGCAACAACTGCTCAGGCCGTACGGGTAAGGATATTATCATCGAAGTACCGCTGGGCACCATTGCAAGGGATGAGGAGACAGGAAAGGTCGAAGCTGAAATACTGGAAGACGGTCAGGAGATGATCTGGTTAAAAGGCGGCAGAGGCGGTCAGGGAAATGCCATGTTCGCCACTCCAACCAACCAGGCGCCGGAGCATGCCCAGCCGGGGCTTCCTGGCGTTGAAGGATGGAAAGTGCTGGAACTGAAGGTTCTGGCTGATGTAGGATTGGTAGGATTCCCGAATGCCGGCAAGTCCACCCTACTCTCTGTCATTACTGCTGCCAGGCCAAAAATTGCCGATTATGCCTTTACCACCCTGACCCCTCAGCTTGGAATGGTAGAGTATCGCGATGGCCAGTCTTTTTGCATGGCCGATCTGCCGGGTATCATCGAGGGTGCGGCGGAAGGGAAGGGGCTCGGGCATCGTTTCCTTCGGCATATTGAAAGAAACCCGGTCCTTTTATTCCTGATCCCCGCCGACAGCAATAATCATGGAGAGGAATTCCGGGTTTTGGTCAATGAGCTGGAGAAATACAATCCTGAGCTGTTGCACAAACGGTTCATCATTGCGATCAGCAAGAGCGACATGCTGGATAATGAATTAAAGGAAGCTATCGGCAAAGAGCTTCCCTCTAATATTCCCCATCTCTTTATTTCTTCTGTGACCCAACAGGGGCTTGTCGAATTAAAGGATCTGTTATGGAAGATCTTAAATGAGGACATACATAACAATAAACAGAATACGGCCGTTTAACACAAAATTTATATAGAAGTATTGCAATTATTCAATTTTGGATATATTTTTGCTGTGTAAAAGTATATCTCTCCTCTTATTAGCCTGCCATCCGATTGTTGCCGGCGATTGTCCCAAGCCTCTTTTTTTGCTTCCATTCTGATTTTGCTTCCATTATGACGTTCGATTGTCTGCACTGGTCTTCCAGCCTTCTGACGGCTTTGCCCCAATGATATTTTCTTCTCTCCTCATTTGCTGCCGCTCGATACTTGCCGAAACGGGTTGCCCCATATCCTTAATAGTCATTAAAAACCCATTATATGAAGAAGTTACTTACCGCTGTATCCGGCAAGCTGATCTTAGGATCCTGTCTTATTCTTATGGCCGTGACTGTGCAAGCTCAAGCTATCAGCTCCGGGACTGGTCAGGGCGAGGGCGCAACCATAAAATATCTTGGTACACAGGATGACCTGATCGTGTTCAATGTCTCTTACGGCAATCCCGAGGGCAGCAAGTTCCAGGTTATCGTCAAAGATCAGGACGGCAACCAATTATACCAGAACATTTTCAACGAAAAAACTTTCTATAAGCAGTTCAGGCTGCCTAAGGCTGATAAGGACAGGGTCGTTTTTGTCATCCGCAATGGCAAGGAGGCTGATGTGGTGAAGACTTTTGAGGTCAATGTCAACAGCCGTTTTGTACAGGAGATCGCTGTAAAAAAACTTTAATAATTAAAAACACATTTTTATGAAACCGAGCATGACAAATTTTAACACACAGGGGTATGAACAGCGAGGTTCCATCCGACCATTGAGAAATAATTATGTGCGGATGAAATTCATTCTTTTCACTCTTTTGCTGGCGGGCGCAAGCTTGCTGAGTATGGCGAATGGCGGTAATGGTAAGGCCACCGGCAGTGGTAGCGTCACTGGCAGTGTTAGCGCTGGAATTGGCAGTTTCGGCAGCGGCAATCGCGCTGATGGCGGTGGGACCAGGGGTAATACCAGCACAAGCACCGCGGAGATAAAATACATTGCGGGGAAAGACGGGGAATATTTATTTCACGTCGTATACAACAACGTGACCGGCAGTCATTTTAGCCTGACTGTGCTGGATGCAGAGGGCAATCAGCTGTTTCAGAGTCATTATTCGGATAAGAAGTTTGACAAAAAATTCAGGCTGGCTGATCCTGAAGATTTTTCAAAGGTGACCTTTGTTATCCGCAATTTTGGCGACAACTCCGTTCAACGCTGGGAAGTAGATGCCCATAACAAGGTAGTTGAGGATGTTGAAGTGAAGGAAGTGCAATAACACTTCCTTCACCCGTCGGATAATTAGTTCGTTATTTTGGCGGCTGTACCCTGTGCAGGTGTATTCAGCGCCCTGGTCAGATCGGGATAGCTGATCTTTTTGAGATCCGCCTCGCTATAGTTCCTGATGGAAGTAGTAGACAGGACATTACCCGGAACTATCACATAACGATAATAATACCCCGAGTTCACCGTGCTGAAGTCGTAATTGAGAGAAGAGACCTCGACCGTATCGGTCAGGAATATCTGCTGGAAGGTAGGAGAGAACTCCGAAGAATTCTGAGCGATCGTGTCATTCCCGCTAGGATTTGGATACCCGAGATACCCTATCACCAGACTCTTTGTCAGAAGACTGGGGTCGAGGTGTTTGGTCACGAAGTCCTGGAGATAGACCGTATCCCCGTTGTTATCGATAAACCCCTGCATGCTCAGCGCCATCCAGGGCGAATAGAAGACACTGTCCTGCTTTACCGTAGTATTATTCGTCGTCTTCTTACAGCTAACCGTCGTAACAAGTGCGCAAAAGGAAAGCCCTGCAAATAAAATTTTCAATTTTCTCACAACTATAATTTTAAAGATTAACGATTATATAGCGAGATACGCAGATACCAGGGAACGCGTCTATTGGTAATCGGTCAATCAGGGGTTTTTGTAGGTAAAAACCTGTTAACGGGATTTATGGGGGCTGGCTTTTTTTGCGGGGATAGCTTTGGGGCGAGATTTTTTGGCGGTGGCGCTGGCGGCTTTGGTGGTGCCTGCGGATTTGGTCGCGGGGGTCTTTGACGCTGGAGTAGCTGGTTTTTTTGCTTGGGCCGATGCCGTCTTTGCTGCCGGGCTCACCACGGGGCTATTGTCTTTCCAACGCCAAAGGTGCATACAGGCATAGGTGCGATATGGGCTCCACTTCTGAGAGATTCGCAGAAGGGCTTCGCGAAAGGCTTTTTTGTCCGTACGGTCCAGCTTATAAATATGGATCATGGCGTTCTGGACACCCCAGTCATCGATGGCGAAGATGTCTTCCCGTCCGAGCCCAAACATCAGCAGCATTTCAACCGTCCAACGGCCTACGCCCTTGATCTGGGTAAGATATTCGATCACCGCCTCATTATCCATTTTGTGAAGAACCTCATCGTCAAGGCCATGTTCGAGGGCAAACCGCGCCACATTCTGAACATAACTCACTTTTGCATTGGACAGGCCGATCGACCGAAGGGTCTCCGGAGCCGTAGCCAGCACTTCATCGGGGAGAGGTATCCGGCCGTCATAGAGTCCCAGAAAACGGTTCTTGATCGTGTCGGCCACTTTGGTGGATAGCTGCTGGCTCATTATTGAGGCGATGAGGTAAAAGAGGATGTCTTTACTTCTGCGCACACTGAGGGGTTCGGCGCCCCCGATGAGTTTTTTTAGCTTTTTATCCTTTGCAAGATGAAGAAGGTAGTCCATGAATAATTGCGGTCTGCCGGTCCGTGCGGTTGCCAGGTCGGGTGGTTGCCCTAGTCCGGGTGTTTGCCCGGTCTGGTGTATGCACTAGTCCGGGTGTTTGCCCGGTTCGGTGTTTGCCCGGTCCGGTGTTTGCCCGGTCTGGCGGTTGGTTAAGCAAATGTATAACTCACTCCCCCATCCTTTTCGTCCTTGAGCACGATGCCGAGCTCCAGGAGCTGGTTGCGGATCTTGTCGGAAGTAGCATAGTCCTTGCGGCTGCGGGCGTCGCGGCGGATGTCGATGAGCAGGTCTACCACACCGGTAAGTTTGTGATCATCACCCAGCGACTCGCCTTTCAGGCCCAGGATCTTCTCCAGGTAGTCCGTGAAATAATCCTTCATCAGCTGGAGGGTAGCCGGGCTGATCGCGTCCCGCTGGATCTGGCCGCCTTTCAGCGAATTGATCACCGGCACCAGCTCGAAGATATTGGCCAGCACTTTGGCGGTGTTGAAGTCATCGTTCATGTATTCGTCAAGACCATGGAGCAGTTTTCGTACCTGGTCGTCGAGCGCCGGATCGGATGCCGTGGAGGGGCTGCCATAGTCGGGTGCGTCGTTGCTGGGCCAGGTGTTGCCGGATGAATTGGGGTGACCAGGTGAACCGGGGCCAGATGTGTGGCCATGCGAACCTTGCCCGGATGCACCGTTGCCGGATGCGCCGTTGCCGGGCACGCCGTTTCCTGAAAACCCTTCGATGTCCATTTTCTTTAGCAGATCATAGGCTTCCCATAACCTTTTCAGCCCCTTTTCCGCGGCCTGAAGGGCCTCATTGCTGAAGTCCAGGGTACTGCGGTAGTGCGTCTGCAGGATGAAGAAGCGGATGGTCATCGGGGAATACGCCTGCTGCAGGATAGGATTATTGCCGGAGAACATTTCCGTCAGGCGGATCTGATTGTTGTAACTCTTCCCCATCTTCTTCCCGTTAATGGTGATCATATTATTATGCAGCCAGTAACGGGCAGGGATATGCTTGTTGCAGATGGTGCTCTGGGCTATCTCACTTTCATGATGCGGGAACTGAAGGTCCATTCCTCCGCCATGAATATCGAACTGCTCGCCCAGGTACTTGGTGCTCATCGCGGAACATTCGATATGCCAGCCGGGAAAGCCTTCGCCCCAGGGGCTTTGCCAGCGCATGATGTGCTCAGGCGGGGCAAGTTTCCAAAGGGCAAAGTCCTGGCGATTGCGTTTCTCATCCTGTCCGTCCAGGTCACGGGTTGTCTCAAGCAGGTCGTCCAGGATCCTGCCGCTCAATTTACCGTAGGGATATTTGGCGGCATATTTTTTTACATCGAAATAGACGGAGCCATTGACCTCGTATGCATATCCTTCTTTGATGATCGTCTCGATCATGCCGATCTGTTCTACGATATGGCCGGTAGCCGTGGGCTCGATGCTGGGCTCCAGGTTATTGAACTGGCGCATTGCCCAATGGAAGAGATTGGTATATTTCTGCACCAGCTCCATCGGTTCCAACTTTTCCACCACTGCTTTTTTTGCAATTTTGTCTTCTGCTTCCCGGCCTTCTTCCTCGAAGTGGCCGGCGTCGGTAATATTGCGCACGTAGCGGACCTTATATCCCAGGTGCAACAGGTAACGATATATAAAGTCGAAGGTTATAAATGGGCGGGCATGTCCTAAATGGCTCTCGCCGCTGACCGTGGGGCCGCAGACATACATTCCCACATGGCCGGGAGTAAGAGGAGTAAATTCTTCTTTTTGTCTTGTATACGAATTGTGGACTTTTAGTACGCTCATACGGCCCCGAAGATACAATGTTTTAGTGTATCTGGAAGTCAGCTACGACGGGGTGATGATCCGAATATCCATTGATAAAGCGGGTACACTGCAGTATATCCAGGTCCGGGTTGGCGAGGATATAATCGATGCGAAGCGTGGGGGAGATATTGACATAGGTCCGGCCGATGCCAAATCCCTTTTTAAGGAAGGCGTCCTGCCAGTCTCCGCGGATATTAAAATAGGTATAGGAATTGGGGACGTCATTGAAGTCACCGCAGATGACCCCGGGATAGGGGCATTTGTCGAGCTGTTCCCGGACCTGCATGGCCTGGTCTGCCCTATGTCTGAAGGCATAACGAAGCTTCATTGCGATGGATTTGGAAGCGGTAAGAATACTGTCGTCCACGTTCTTGATGATCTGTATATCATGGAAGTCCTTGCGCCGGAAGAGGACGGACTGGAGATGAGTGGTAAAGACCCTGATCGTATCGTCCCCGACGCGGATATCGGCCGCTATGAGGCTTTCGGTAACCTTGATCCCCTGAGGATGGGAATACCGCAGGATGGAAGAATCCACGATCGGGTAGCGGGAGAAAATGACAACACCTGCCTCGTACATGCCATCGCTGCGGACAAAGTCGCGGGAAAAGAAAAAATAAGGGAAATGAAGGTGCTGCCGGATATAGTCAATATTGGAAAGAGGGTTACTGGGAGGTCCGGACTGATAGAATTCCTGGAGGCATAGGAAGTCCGGCTGTAAGCTATCGATAAAAGACATCATTTTCAACCGATGTCCGGATGCGCCTCTCTTTTTGGTAATGCCTTCATCGAAGCTGCGTATATTCCAGGTCATCAACCGCAGGGAGTGGGGGGCTTTCTGCAGCTCAAATCTTTTCCCCGGGTGCATGGCCAGGAAACTGTGGATATTCGACCAGCCGATCACCAGGGTGATCAGGGAAACCAGGGACCAGCGTCGGTGGGAGGGGAGGAAAATGCCGACGACGAAAAAGCAGCCGACTATGAATAATAAAAAAGGGAAAGCAAGTCCGAGCAGGGAAACGAACCACCATTTTTCGGGATGCAGGAAGGGATTGGCACAGGCCAGCAGGAAAAAGACGACGGCAACTATGTTCAGTATGATAAATAATCGCCGGGTGAGATTTCGAAGATTCGCCATGACTTGCCCTAAGTTACAAATCTTCTTCGTCTGCGGCCCGTTTCAGGATCTCTTTTTCCTCATCAGTAAGAAAACGGTAGCCCTGCTGATTGATCTTGTCGAGGATCTCATCGATCCGTTGCTGGGTCACATTGGGGATCTTTTTGAAAGGCTGAGTGCCGGATACCTTGTAGTAGAATTCGTCCTTGGGTGAGCGGCCTTTTCTCTTCTTATCGGGATTGAACAGGTCGTTGCACCAGTCGAAGAAACGGTTTATCCAGAGACTTCCGTCATAGCCCCTGCGAAGGCAAAAGATAAAAAACCAGCCTGCGCCGGCGCCGGCCACGTTGGCAATATAGAGACCGCTATCCCCGCGGGGGATGCTGGAGAAATTCACCAGCAGAAAGGCCAGGGTCAGGATCCACAGGGGAATGCCGCCATTGATCATCGGAAAGATGCGGTAGTCCGGCGCCACGGTCGTCGTGGAGATGGCTACGGCCATGATGGCAGCATTGGCTCCCGCCAGCTCGGCTACGGAGGCTTCGATGTGCAGGCCGGGGAAAATGGCATAGGCCAAAACAAAGAAGGCTGCCCCGGCTATACCACCGTAGAGGTAGATCGGGATCAGCTTGCGGTTACCGGTGAGGTCCTGTAAAATATACCCGAAACCCCAAAGCCAGAACATATTACCGACGAAGCGCCAGACGGACATGTCTGTAAACATGTAAGTCAGGATGGTCCAGGGGCGGGATGTCAGCTTATCAAAATTGGCCGGCAGGACGAACCAACTGAGGACGTTGGTGCTAAACCGGCTCATGGGAATAGAATTCAGCGAATAAATAACGGAGATGAACTGAAGGATCGCGAACATCACAGCATTGATCACCACCAGCTGGACCAGCGCGTTGCCGTCCTGTCCCAGCAGCATTCTTTTGCGATAGTTATCTTCCATTACACGCATACAGTTATTTGACGTGAAGTTACTTTATACTTTATTAACACTGCATCCCCTATAAGAGTTTAGTAAAAATTTCGCCGGTCTGTACGGTTCCAGTACAGGACCAGCAATAATCCTACAAGTCCTCCCCCGAGGTGAGCCCAGTGCGCCACATTGTCGCCGGCCGTATTATGGATGCCGGAGAAAAGTTCGCCTGCGGCGTAGATCAGCACATACCATTTGACTTTTATCGGGAAAAGGAAATTAACATAGATGTATTGGTTGGGGAAGAGGAATCCCATAGCGGCCATACAGCCAAAAACCGCACCCGAAGCGCCCACGGTAGCCATATTTAGCGGAAACTGCGGGTTGGTCAGATATTCCTGCTGCATATCGATGGGAAGCGCATGAAGCTGCTCGGCAAGCGGTGCCATTTCAAAAAAGAGCACGATCAGGTGAACGACTGCGGCGCCGATGGCGCTGACCACGTAGAAAATGAGAAATTTTTTGGCGCCCCAATGGTTTTCCAGCGAGGAGCCGAACATCCATAGGAACAACATATTATAGAGCACATGGGGCCAGTTGCCATGTAAAAAGGCATATGTTATCAGCTGGTGAGGACGGAACAAGGCGGAATGTACATCATGGAGGCCAAAAAGATTGGTCAGCTGCAAGTCGACATTTCGTCCCAACGTGTATTGAGCAAAGTATATTAAGACATTGATGATAATCAGATTCTTTATTACCGGAGGCAAACGAAGTCCAAACATGTTATTCCTTTTATAAGTCGTTGAGTATGCAAATTAATATATTTATTCCGGAGTAATCCCCCCTCCGGGAGCGCTATTTCCTGAGCTTCAGCTGCACTATATTCTCAATATGATGGGTATGCGGGAACATATCCACCGGCTGTACCCGTGTCACGGCATATTTAGCATCGAGCAGACGAAGGTCGCGGGCCTGGGTCGCAGGATTGCAGCTGACATAGACTACGGTCGGGGCCTCCATTTCGAGGATCTTGTTCACCAGCCCTTCGTGCATGCCTGCGCGGGGGGGATCGGTAATGATCACGTCGGGCCGGCCATGAGCAGCAAAAAAACTGTCCTGGCATATGTCCACCACGTCTCCGGCAAAAAACGCCGCATGGCTGATGCCATTCAGAACCGCATTTTCCCGTGCGTCCTCAACCGCTTCGGCGATGACCTCCACACCGACGACCCTGGCGGCCTGGCGGCTGACAAAGATGCCGATGCTGCCGGTGCCGCAATACAGGTCATAAACAGTTTCCTTCCCCGTCAGTTCGGCAAATTCGCGGGTTACCTGATATAATTTTTCGCCCTGCCGGGTATTTGTCTGAAAAAAGGACTTGGGGCCTATCTTGAACTGAAAATCCTCCAGTTTTTCGATGACATAGCCCTTTCCGTGAAGCACTTTGGGCGACAGGTCGGAAATGCTGTCGTTCCATTTGACATTCACGGTATATAAAAGAGTCGTCAGATCCGGGAATTGTTGCAGCAGAAGGTCAGCGAGCCGGCGGACGAGCTTTTCATCTTCGTAACCGATGACCAGGTTGGCCATTACTTCTCCCGTGGTGCAAATGCGCAGCTGCAGGTTACGAAGCCAGCCTTCGTGCGCCTTGATATCATAAAAAGACAGGTCATTTTCCAGGCCAAAATCCCGGACGGCCTTGCGAAGCCGGTTGGTCGGCTCTTCCTGTAAGTAGCAGGTATCGATGTCGACGACCTTATCAAACAGTCCTCTCGCGTGGAAGCCTGCCACATTCTGCTGAGACGTGATAGCGGGATCGTGAAGCTCGCCGGGCAGCAGGAAGCGTCTGCTGGAAAAAGTATATTCCATCTTATTACGATAGAACCTTGAATCTTCGGCTCCCAGGATCGGGTTGATGGGCGGCAGGGCCACCTTCCCTATCCTTTCCAGGACATCGGCTACCTGCTGCTGTTTGTATTTCAGCTGCAGGGGATAGGGCAGCATCTGCCAGCGGCAGCCGCCACAAACTCCGAAATGGGAACAAAAAGGCGTCACCCGGTCGGGCGAGTAACTGTGAAAAGCTGTAATGAATCCTTCGGCCCAGTCTTTTTTATTTTTGGAAAGTTTAACATCTACGACGTCTCCGGGAATGGCGTTCTCGATAAATATGACCTTGCCGTCTACGCGGGCCAGGGATTTGCCCTCAGCGGCATAATCCTCTATGAGGATATTCGTTAATACTATGTTCTTGTTTTTTTTTCTCACGATGCAAATCTATGGCTAAATTTACGCGGTTATGAACAAAATCCTGTTGTCCCTGGCAGCCTGCCTATGTCTGTTGAAAGCCCAAGCACAAAGCGGGCATGCCATCCGCCTTCATCTGAAGCCCTATACGGGAGGGAAAATATACCTTGGCTATTATTACGGAAAGATCAAGGCTCTGGCTGATTCGACTGAGTTGAATGCCAATAGCGAGGGGGTCTTTAGCGGGAAGGAAAAGCTTCCGGGGGGCGTTTATTTCGTGGTTTCTCCCAACCGGGCTATTCTTTTCGAGCTCCTGATCGACAGCGCGCAGCATTTTTCCATCGCCGCGGACACGACCAATCTGCCGGGCAGCGTGGTCTTTACCGGATCGGCCGACAACACGATCTTCCAGACCTATACCCGATATACTGCCGAAAAAGGAAAGGAGATAATGGCCGCTCAAAAAGAGCTGAGCACCGTCCATACGGGGGCTGATTCGGCCCGATTGAAGGACAGGATGAAAGTCCTGAATGCCGACATACAGCATTACCGGGAAGAGCTGGCCGCGAAGTACCCACATTCCCTTCTCACTACGCTTTTCCATGTATTAAAAGAGCCGGTGGTTCCACCTAACCCTAAACAGGCGGGGGTGAAATATGACAGCAATTTTGCTTACCATTATTTTAAATCCCACTATTGGGACGGCATATCCTTTACGGACGAAAGGCTGGCGCGGACGCCGGTTTTTGAACCCCGGCTGGACAAATATTACCGGGACCTGGTAGCTCCCGAGGCTGATTCCATCGAACGGGAGGCGGACATGATGCTGCTGCAGGCGCGGGTGAGCAAGCCGTTATTCCAATACCTGCTGGTCTATTTCGTGCAGAAATATGTCAATCCGGAGTTCATGGGCCAGGACGCCGTGTTTGTCCATTTATTTGAAAAATATATCAATACCGGAGAGGCGGAATTCTTTACGGAAAAGTACCGGCAGTTCCTCAATAACAGGGCTTACAGCCTGATGGCCAACCTGATCGGTCAACCGGCCGCCAACCTGGAAATGGTGGACAGTGCCGGGACGCCCCGTCCCCTGTACGATGTGCAGGCGCCTTTTATCGTCATATGTTTCTGGGATGCCACCTGTAGTCATTGTAAGGAAACCGTCCCAAGAGTGGATTCCATCTTCCAGGCAAAATGGAAGCGGCAGGGGGTAAAAGTCTATGGAGTAATGGTGGATGGCGGCAAGGAGGCCTGGTTGCAATTCATTAAGGATCACAATTTAATCGATTGGATACACGTTTATGAAACGAAGGAGCATCAGGAAGCTACGGAGAAAGCCGGGCAGGCCAGCTACCGGCAGTTGTACGATGTATATCAAACCCCCATTCTCTATTTACTGGATAAAGACAAACGTATCATAGCTAAAAAACTTTCTTATCAGCAGCTTGACGAGGTTATTAATCTGAAAATGCAGCATGCAAAATCCAATTGATATGAGTTCACCGGTTAGAAGGCTATTTCTTATTCACCTGGCAACCCTGCTCTTATTATTCGGCTTCTTCAGCGTCCCGGCGCAGTCCCTGTTCACCCTTGATGGTTCGGGTATCAGCAAGGAAGAGTTCCTGAAAGCCTACAATAAGAATAACAATGGGAGCAAGGCTTCCGATAAATCTTACCGGGACTACCTGGAATTATATGTCCGTTACAAGCTGAAGGTCCGGGCAGCCTATGACACACAGCTGGATACCCTTGCCGGGCAGCGCAGCGAGCTGCAGAACTTCCGGTCGCAGGTGGCGGAGACCTATCTGAAAGATGAGATCAGTCTCGACAGGCTGGTGAAAGAGGTTTTTACACGCGGACAGCATGATATTCACATCTCTCATATTTTTATCGCTCTTCCCAAAAATCCTTCGGTCACCGATACGCTGAGGGCCTATGAAAAAGCAATGGCTGCCTACAATGACCTGAAAAGAGGGAAAAAATTTGGCGAGACGGCCCTGGCTTATTCTGAAGATCCTTCTGTAAAAACCAACCAGGGGAATCTTGGCTATATCACTGTCTTTACGCTCCCCTATGTATTGGAGACCCTTGCTTATACGACGCCCGCCGGTAAGTTCTCCATGCCTTATCGCAGCAAAGGGGGGTATCATATTTTTAAGAACGAGGGAGAAAGAAAGGCGCTTGGCCGCATAAAAGTGGCTCAGATCCTGTTGTCCTTCCCTCCCGGAGCAACCGAAGCGGCCCGGTTCGCGGTCCATAAAAGGGCAGACTCCATCTATGCCCTCCTACAAAAAGGCGCCGATTTTGCGAGTCTGGCGAAGACGAACAGCGGAGACAATCTTAGCTACCAGATGGGCGGAGAGCTGCCAGAGTTCGGCATCGGGTCGTACGATTCGGCCTTTGAAGCAACCGCTTTTGGCCTGGACAGGGAGGGAGCCTTCAGCAAGCCTATCCCCAGCAGCTATGGATATCATATCATCAAGCTGATCGCCAGGAAGCCTTTCCCGCATCAGATGGATGAAGAGGCAGGCAATACGCTGAAGCAGCAGATCCAGAACGATCCGCGGATCGAAATTTCGAGAAAGGCCCTGTTTACCAAAATATATCAGCAGACGGGAATGCAGCGTGCCGAAGTTTCTGAGCGGGACCTTTGGGCCTTTACGGACAGCACCGTGCGGAATATCGGTTTGACCTCCTACGGAAGCCTGAACTTTTCTACTGTCCTGCTTTCCTTTTCTCGCCGGTCCTACACGGTAAAAGAATGGCTGGACTATGTCCGGTCGGCGGCAAGGGGTCAGCGGTTCGGCGGAGCCCAGGTGGATAAAGATCAGTTCGAGCGCTGGGTCGATCGCGTATCGCTGGAGTATTATCGCAATCATCTTGAAGAATACAATAAAGACTTTGCTTTTCAGCTGACGGAGTTCAAGGAAGGGAACCTTCTTTTTGAGATCATGCAGCGGAAGATCTGGGACAAGGCCTCTACCGACAGTACGGGACTAAGAAATTATTACGAAGCCCATAAAAATAAGTACTGGTGGGAAAGCAGTGCGGATGCCCTTTTGTTTACGTCCCCCAGTCAGCAGTCGGCCGAGGGGCTGAAAGAAAAGCTACAGTCGCATGGTGTCTACAGCTGGCGATCGTGGACGGACAGTGCGGGTGTCGGGGCACAGGCGGACTCTGGCCGCTACGAGCTGGCCCAGATACCTGGCGCAACCGGGGGGGCTGGCTCTGCGGCGGCGGTAGGGGCAGGATCGTTTACTCCTTTTGTCACCAACAAAGCAGACAACACGGTAAGCTTTGCCTATATCCTGAATGTCTACCGGGAACGGTCACCCCGCAATTACCGGGACGCAAGGGGGTTTGTGATCAATGATTATCAGACATGGCTGGAAGATCAGTGGATCGCGGCGCTGAAAAAGAAATACCCGGTTAAGGTTGACGAAACGGTGCTGGCGAGTCTGCCGAAATGATGGTAGGCTCCGGTGGCGGCCCGGTAACCGGGCTGTATTGCCGAGCGTGATTGTACGGCGGCCGGGTAATGGTCGCGAGATCTGGCGCAGGTGAGTGCGCATTGACGATGGTCCTGGGCCGGGCCTAGAACACTGACTTTACGACTGCTTCGATCACTTTTGGTTTACCAAGCGTATAGTAGTGCAATACGGGAACTCCGGCTTTTTTCAGTTCGCGGCTCTGGTGGATAAGCCATTCGGTGCCCACCTGTTCTACTTCCTCATCGTTCTTACACTTTAGAATAGCATTGGAAAGGTCGGTCGGAAGGTCGACATGGAATACTTTTGGCAGCATGCTGAGCTGCTTCTTATTGGTAATGGGCTTCAGGCCCGGAATGACTGGTACATTAATCCCCTGATCGCGGCAGGTCTTTACGAAATCGAAATACTTCTGGTTGTCGAAGAACATCTGAGTCGTAATATATTCGGCTCCCGCTTCGACCTTTTGTTTGAGATACATCAGGTCGGTATCGAGATTGGGGGCTTCGAAATGTTTCTCGGGGTAACCGGCCACGCCGATGCAGAAATTCGTCTTGCCGCCATTCTTTATGTCTTCTTCGAGATAGACGCCCTGGTTGAGACAGACGACCTGTTTCAAAAGATCGAGGGCGTAGCGGTGGCCGTCGGGTTCAGGCTCGAAGGAGCTTTCGTTCTTTGCTGCATCCCCCCTGAGAACCAGGACATTGTCCACGCCCAGGAAGTTCAGATCGATAAGGGCGTCTTCTGTCTCGCGTTTGGCAAAGCCGCCGCAGATAAGATGCGGGACTGCGTCGACGCGGTAATGATTCATGATCGCCGCACAGATGCCTACCGTGCCGGGGCGTTTGCGAACCTCGACCTTTTCGAAGGTACCGTCGTACTTTTTCTTAAACATCGTCTCGCTCCGATGGTAGGTGACATTTATAAAGGCGGGTTTGAATTCCATCAACGGGTCCAGGTTGTCATAAATGGAGCTGATGGTCTTTCCCTTCAGGGGCGGAAGTATCTCAAAGGAAACAAGGGTGTCTTTTGCTTGCTGTAAATGCTCAATAACCTTCATAGACTTAAAATACGGCACAGTGACCGTTTTATTGCGGTTTAGGTCGCAAATTAGTCGATAAGTCTTAAAACACCTAAACTGGATGAAATCGATCGTTTTTTGCTGCGACTCCGTTAAATTTAAGACAGAAGCTTGTAGCTTGGCCTTCGGGGCTTATTTTTGCGGCGGAAATCTAAACTACATCGATTTGAGTCTGACCATTCATTCCCAGGATCTTGTAAAGACCTATCACAACCGTACCGTGGTAAACCATGTTTCCGTAAAGCTGGAGCAAGGGGAGATCGTGGGGTTACTTGGCCCGAACGGGGCCGGAAAAACAACCACCTTCTATATGGTCGTGGGGTTGATAAAACCCGACGAGGGTGACGTTTTCCTGAATGATGTCAACATTACCCGTCAGCCCATGTACAAGAGGGCGCAGATGGGGATTGGCTATCTTCCCCAGGAGGCTTCGGTATTTCGAAAGTTGAGTGTGGAAGACAATATCAAGGCTGTGCTGGAGATGACCAAGCTAAGCCGGGCGGAGCAGAAGGAAAAGCTGGAAGCCCTGCTGGATGAATTTCACCTGCATCATGTGCGGAAGAACAATGGGGATTCCCTCAGCGGGGGGGAGCGGCGGCGTACAGAGATTGCCAGGGCGCTTGCAGTCGACCCTAAATTCATCCTTCTTGACGAACCTTTTGCGGGTGTCGATCCGATTGCGGTGGAAGACATTCAGACCGTGGTAGCCCGCCTCAAATTCAGGAATATAGGCATTCTTATCACTGACCACAACGTAAATGAGACTCTCTCTATATGCGACCGTGCCTATCTGCTGATAGACGGCAAGATCTTCAAACATGGCACGGCAGAAGAGCTGGCAGAGGACGAGCAGGTCCGCCGGCTTTATTTAGGTCGCAATTTTGAGCTGAAAAGAAAGGATTATCTCCATGATGAGGCAAGGATGGAACAGGAAAAGAAGAACTCGCCTGCGGCGAATGAGCAGATCGGGTAAGATGTGGGCGCGGCCGCGATTTTCTTCGCCATGTCCCGGCGATTAGTTATTTTGCCAGTAATGACACGAGCCGAAGGCGAACTGCATTTGGCCTTTGAAAAGTCATTGACTCCAAATGAAACTGTTGAGCCCGGCTATATCAAGACTTGCCAGATTGCGCCAGGAGCGCATCGAACGCTGGATGCACAACCCGATCGCCGTGCAGAGGGAGGTATTGCAACATCTTGTCACATCAGCTCAATACACGGAGTTCGGCCGAAAATATAATTTCTCCAGGATCTTTTCTATCCGGGAATACAAGAATGCCGTTCCCATTCACGAATACGATGATCTGAAGCCATATATTCAGCGGATCATGAACGGCGAGCAGAATATACTCTGGAATACGCCGATCAACTGGTTTGCGAAAAGCAGCGGTACGACCAGCGATAAAAGTAAATTTATTCCCGTCAGCGAAGAAAGTCTCCAGGACTGTCATTACAAGGGGGCAAAGGATGTGCTGACGATGTATTACAATTTCAATCCCGAATCCGATCTGCTGACCGGGAAGGGGCTGGTCATCGGCGGCAGCCATACTATCAACCAGGTAAATGAGGATGTTCATTATGGCGATCTCAGCGCCGTACTGCTGCAGAACTCACCTTTCTGGGGTCACTGGATCCGGACGCCCGAGCTGAGCATTGCCCTGCTGGATGAATGGGAAGATAAGATCGAACGTCTGGCCCTGAATACCATCGCGGAAAATGTCACCTCCATTTCGGGTGTGCCTACCTGGACGCTGGTGCTGATCCGCCGGATCCTCGAGATCACGGGGAAGAGTAGTCTCGCGGAGGTGTGGCCTTCGCTTGAATTATATATCCATGGCGGCGTAGCCTTCACCCCCTACCAGGAACAATTCCGGAAGTTGATCGGCAAAGACATCCACTACCTGGACATGTACAATGCCAGTGAAGGATTTTTTGCGGCCCAGGGCAATCCCCATGATGACGGGATGCTGCTGTTCCTCGACCATGGCATCTTTATGGAGTTCATGCCTGTGGAGGAATATGGCAAGCCGCAGCCGGAGACGATAGGTCTGGCCGATGTGGAACTGGGGAAGAACTATGCGCTGGTGATCAATACCAATGGCGGCCTTTGGCGATATTTACTTGGGGACACCATCCAGTTCACCTCCCGTGCGCCGTTCAGGATCAAGGTCAGCGGGCGGCTGAAACATTTTATCAATGCATTTGGGGAAGAGGTCATCGTCGACAATACGGACAAGGCGATAGCCATTGCCTGTCAGAAGACAGGGGCTATCGTCAATGATTACACGGCGGCGCCTGTTTATTTTAGCGATGCGGGTAATGGGGCGCATGAATGGATGGTGGAGTTTGAAAAAGAGCCGGCCGATCTGGGTGTTTTTGTGAGTGAGCTGGATAAGGCCTTACAAGGTGTCAACAGTGATTACGAAGCGAAACGGCATAAGGATATTGCGCTGGGTATGCCTGTGCTTCACGCATTGAAGAAAGGGGTCTTTACGGCCTGGTTGAAGAGCAAGGGAAAGCTGGGGGGGCAGCATAAGGTACCGCGCCTGTCCAATAACAGGCAGCATATCGAGGAGATATTGGCCATATTGCCTACGATGGAGTAGGATAGCCGGTGCCCGGCATGGTTGCGGCGCCCGATCCAGCAACGGTTCAGGTGCTGGCGGGGGTGCTGGCCCGCTCCCGGAGCGCCAGGGTTACCGCGATGAGACTCACGAAGGAAGAGGTATAAAATAAATACAAGTAGGGCACATCTATAAAACAATAGAAAACGACCAGGGTGAGTTTGAGGGTCGCCAGCGGCAGGTTGGCGGGTCGGGCCCTGATCACGCGTTGGGGCGCGTTGGCGGGTTGGGGCGCGTTGAGGGGTTGGGGCGCGTTGGCGGGTTGAAGTCCCCGAAATTTCCAGTAACAAAAGATGACGAACAGCAGCGGCACGCTGAAGCTAAACGTAATGAGCAGCCGGTGCAGCAGCGCTATTCTACGTGGGCCGAAGAACCAGGCGAAGCCAGGGGCTGTGGAGAATACGTCGGGGCTGTCTTTCCATACGCGGGCGGAAAATGCCACGTAATCTCCGGGCAGACGGGCGAGGCGGAGAAAGGTTTCCCAGCCTACGGGAAGGAGAAAGAAAAGGACAAAACAGGCAAGGCTGGTCAATCCAAACCAGAAAAGCGATGGCCCTTTCTTTTCGAGCAACAAATACAAAATATAAGCGGGGATCCAGCCCACGAGAGCGTACCGGCTCAGCAGGCAAAGAGAGGCGGCAATGCCTACCTGCCAGGGCTTACCGGATACCAGGGCCAGGACCAGTAACACGTAATAGGCTATGACGGTGGCCTCTTCCGCCACGCTGACGAGGCCGGGGGTGTTGTCTGCCACTACCCACCAGAACAGGAGGAAAGCGAGGACTGCCGTAAAAAAGGAAAGGTAGCGATGACTCTGCGGACGATAGATGCACACGAAGGCGCCAAAGGAAAAAAGCAGGCAGGCTGCCAGTACCCAGCGCATGTCGATGCCCATTGCGATGGCGGGGACATAGGGTTGCCACATGGTGGGAAGGTAGATGGGTTGTACGCCATGCCAGATCCACGGTATGGTATCGTAAATATGGCTGTGCTGGCCGGCAATGAAACGTTCTCCCATCACTTTGATAATGGGGAGCATGTCGGCATTGTAAATATCGATAGGCATTTCTTCGAACCAATAGCGGCACCAGGTGTAGAGTACGAGTCCGATCATTCCGATGCTGACCAGGCGATAGAGGGTAACCGGGTCGGCTAGTTGTTGTCTGTTGAAACGGGGAAGATGCAGGGCCGGGAAGTAAAGCAGGAGCCAGGCGAGCGTGAGGCCCGAAGCAAAATACAGGATGGACAAAAAGGGAGCCCAGCCCGGGATCTTCAGGAGCCAGGTCACACTAAGAGTTTCCACCGCAAAAGCGATGAGAAGGGTTATGCGTTGAGAATAGGGGTGATTCATAAGGAGTTCATATATTTGGCGCATGAAATTACTCGAAAATAGAATAGCTATTGTCACCGGTGCAAGCAGAGGCATCGGGGAAGCCATCGCGCTCAAATTAGCGGAACATGGAGCAAATGTTGCCTTCACGTATCTGAGCAGCGAAGAAAAGGCCATCGCACTGGAAAACAAGTTAAAGGGATTTGGCGTAAAAGCAAAGGCCTATAAGAGCAATGCCGGTGTCTATGCGGAATGTGAAGCACTGGTAAATGACGTAACAAAGGAATTCGGTACGATAGATATCTGTGTCAATAATGCCGGTATTTCCAAAGACAACCTGCTGTTGCGTCTTACCGAGGAGCAATGGGACGAGGTGATTGATATAAACCTGAAGAGCGTTTTTAATATGACCAAGCAGGTGATCCGTCCGATGATGAAAGCAAAAAAAGGTTCGATCATCAATATGAGCTCGATCGTGGGCGTCAGTGGAAATGCCGGGCAGAGCAGCTATGCGGCATCCAAAGCCGGTATAATTGGCTTTACGAAGTCTGTAGCCAAGGAGCTTGGCAGTCGTAATATCCGTTGTAATGCCATAGCTCCCGGCTTTGTCGAAACGGATATGACCCATTATCTGAAGGATGGGGATGGGGCAAAGAAGTTCCTGGAGAATATTCCTTTGGGGCGTTTTGGCCGGGCGGAAGAGATTGCGGATACCACTCTGTTCCTTGCCAGCGACATGAGCTCATATATAACGGGTCAGGTTATCAGCGCCTGCGGAGGATTAAACATATAAGTTATTAGTTCCATGTATCAGTCCCGCCATCTGGCATCGGATTTGCCATCATGGGATCGGGCGCAGGGCGGGGCGTGCTAAATTACTATTTTGTTAAAACGAGGGGGGTAGGCTTCCTATTCTCTTCGTTTACAGCTATTTTTGATGACTTGAAAATTCGAAAGATCATATCGCTGTTTCTTCTGGTGGTATTATGCGCGCAGCTATTACCGTTAAAGCAGACTATAACCTGGCTGCTTGGCGGTCAGGCTACGGAAGAGTTGGTGCATGCCGAAAAATCTGATCCCAGCCGCCCCGGAGATGATCTTCAAAAAAATTTTCTGCCCGCTTATTCTCCTACGCTGGTTCAGTGGACGCTGCAAAATTCAGCCAGAACTGCCCCAGTGACGGTAGAGCTTCCCAGCCGGCATGCTGATGACATTCCCACTCCCCCACCCAATTGTTAGGATAGGTTTTACTTTTTTGCCTGCCATATGAACCGGGAAATAGATTCGATGCCCCGGCAGGTAAAACTATTTTTATTATCCTAACTAATTCAATTATGAAAAAGTTGTTTCGCAACGCAGCCGCGGATTTTCCGGCGTCTGTGGTTGTATTTCTTGTTGCGCTGCCCCTCTGTCTGGGTATAGCGCTGGGATCTGGTGCTCCTTTGTTCGCCGGGATCATTGCCGGTATCGTCGGTGGTCTTGTTATCGGAAGTCTAAGCGGATCATCCCTGAGTGTCAGCGGGCCCGCGGCTGGTCTGACGGCCATCGTAGTGGTAGCTATCGGCAAGCTGCCTGCCTATGAGGCTTTTCTTCTATCGGTTGTGATCGCAGGCATTCTGCAGATCATCTTTGGGTTTATAAAGGCGGGGATCATCGGGGATTATGTACCCAATTCCGTCATTCGCGGGATGCTGGCCGCCATTGGCATTATCCTGATCCTCAAGCAAATACCACACTTCGTCGGATATAGCGCCAATTTCGATGGAGATGAGGCCTTTATTCAGATCGACCGGAAGAACACTTTTTCAGAGCTGATCTATTCCCTCAACTATCTATCCCCCGGTGCGCTGATCATCGGTGGATTATCCGTCGTGATACTATTGTTGTGGGAGCGGCCTTTCTTTAAAAACAAAAAACTGTTCAAATATATACCGGCTCCCCTGGTAGTAGTAGTCGTAAGCATATTGATCAGCACGGGGCTGCAAAATTCGGGAAGTCGTCTGGCGCTGGAAACGAATCAGCTTGTCGGTCTGCCTGTAGCCAGTGGCTTCCAAAGCTTTGCAGGTTTCTTCCGTTTTCCCGACTGGCACCATCTCGGCAACTATCATGTCTGGGTAACTGCTGTAACCATCGCGCTTGTAGCCAGCCTGGAGACTCTGCTGAGCATCGAGGCTATTGACAAACTGGACCCCTATAACCGCAGTACGCCAACCGACCGCGAGCTAAAGGCGCAGGGTATCGGGAATTTTGTCTCGGGGATGCTGGGGGGGCTGCCGGTCACTTCCGTTATCGTCAGAAGTTCGGCCAACCTGAATGCCGGCGCCAAGTCGCGTCTATCGACCATTCTGCATGGTTCGCTCCTGTTGTTGTCCGTGCTGCTGATCCCGGGGTTACTGAACACGATCCCGCTGAGCGCCCTGGCGGCAATCCTGATCATGACCGGGTACAAGCTGGCCAAGCCTACGCTCTTCAGGGAGTTCCATTCCAAGGGCTGGGACCAGTTCGTCCCTTTTGTAGCGACTATCATCGCCATACTTTTGTCTGACCTGCTCATCGGGATCCTGATCGGGATAGGCGTCTCTCTTTTCTTCCTGGTAAGAAGCAATTTCCGTTCGGCGGTGATGATCGTACACGATGAGAATAAATATCTGCTGCGTTTCAGGAAGGACGTATCCTTTTTGAACAAGCCCATTGTGAAGAAAAAGCTGGAGGGTGTGCCGGCAAATTCATTTGTCCTGATCGACCTTTGCCGGGCTGATTTTGTCGATAAGGATGTGGTCGATGTCATAAATGAGTTTATGCATCATGCTCATTTGAAGAATATTAAGGTAGAGATCCGAAAAAGCGCCTTTAAGGCTGCGCATGCAGCCGTTGGTCAGCAGGAAGACCCCAACATAAAAGCGGCCTGAGGCCAGGCCCGCTAACCGGGCTGGTCGGGTTTTATGAATTATATTGCACTATCATCAGAAACAAACAGATTTTATAATGACACCGATAGAAAAATTATTACTGGAAAACAAAGCCTGGGCTGCAGAGGTAAAAGCGGACGATCCCGAGTATTTCACACGGCTTGCCCATTTACAGACACCGCAATTCCTGTGGATCGGATGCAGTGACAGCCGGGTGCCTGCGGACAAGATCACGGGTACGCAGCCGGGAGAGATCTTTGTACACCGCAACATCGCGAACATGGTAGTCCATACGGATGTAAACCTTCTGAGCGTCCTGGATTATGCGGTGAACCATCTGAAAGTAAATCATGTCATTGTCTGTGGTCACTATGGCTGCGGGGGGGTAAAGGCGGCTATGACGAATCATGACTTCAAGTATGTGCTGAATATGTGGCTGCGGAATATCAAGGATGTCTACCGGATATACAGCGATGAGCTGGAAGCGATACCGGATATGGAAGCGCGTTCGGACCGGCTTACAGAATTAAACGTAAAAGAGCAGGTGTTGCACCTGGCAAAGACCTCCATCATCCAGCGTGCCTGGAAGAATGATCAGCGGCCGCAGCTGCATGGATGGGTATATGGATTAAAGGATGGGCTGATCAAATCGGTCTTTGAGATGGATGCGCGTTCGGAGATAGACCCGATCTATACATATGATGATCTATAGGGCCGGCATCGGCGCTGGTCGATAAAGAGGGGGCCCGGCCGCAACCGGGCCCCTTTTGTTATTTTATGATCGTAAAGTATTATTTTTTTCTGAATTTATTGATCTCATCCCTGCTGAATTCGCTTAGCACCAGCCGGCCGCTGATGGCTGCTCTTTCTACCAGGAGCTGATCCCAGTGTTCGGTTCCTTTCCAGAAATTCTGTTTTAGAAGGGTCATTGCTTCGGGGTTGGAATGTGCGAGGGTTGCGGCCAAACGCTGAATGGATTCATCCATCTCGATAACGCGCTCATGCAGCTCGACATAGAGACCTCTTCTTCTTGCCCATTCGGCATCGCGCCACATGGCGGAATCTATCGTCAGGCTGGAGAAGGCAGACAGGCCTATCTTTCTTTCTACGGCTGGTCCTACTACAAACGGGCCGATGCCGATGGCCAGTTCGCTCAGTTTCACCTCGGCGCCTAACACGGCGATGGCGTAGTCAGCTGCGGCAGCGAGTCCTACCCCGCCGCCAACACATTTACCCTGTATGCGGGCGATGATGAATTTCGGGCATTTGCGCATGGCATTGATGAGGTGGGCAAAGCCGCTGAAGAACTGCAGTCCTTTTTCGGCGTTGTCGATAGCGAGGAGCTCTTCGAAAGAGGCGCCGGCGCAAAACGCCTTATCGCCGGAAGAGCGAAGCACGATAACTTTTGTGTCCTTGTCGTTGCCTGCGCTGTGGATCTCGTGGGTCAGTGCTTCGAGCATATGACCGGGCAGGGAATTGCTTTTGGGATGAAAGAATTCGATCGTCGTGATACCGTTGTGCGTTTCGGCTTTTACATGTCCTTCCTTGATTTCGTGATGCATAGCAAAAGGCTTTTTTAGGTTTGGGATTAAAGGTTTTTACGATCTCTTTTGGACCATCGTCAGGATGGTAGCAATGGCGACGCTTTCGCCTGTATTATCATAAACGTCTACATACCATTTAACGATGCCCCGGGGCAGGTCAGTATCCAATTTTTTTTCCTGGGAGATCTTTTCTTTACAGGTCAGCTTTACGCCGATGGTGGTGCCCGCATAAACGGGTTTTAGGAACCGGCATTCTTCCAGGCCATAATTCAGCATGACGGGTCCTTTGCCCGCGTCGACAAAAAGGCCGGCTGCAGCGCTGAGGATGAGGTATCCGTGGGCAACCGGTTTTTCGAAGAGTGTCCCATCGAGGGAGGTATGGTCGGTATGTGCGTAAAAATGATCCCAGCTGAGGTTAGCGAAGTTGGAGATGTCGGCTTCGGTGATGGTGCGTTTGTGGGTGATGACCGTATCTCCTATCTGCAGTTCCTCGAAGTATTTCCGGAAGGGGTGTTTCTCTTCCACTATTTGGCGGGCGTGGGGCTGATAGGTATGGGTGAGGCTGGTGATCATGGAGGGAGAACCCTGTACGGCTACCCGCTGCATATAATGTTTTACGCCGCGGACGCCGCCCATTTCTTCTCCGCCGCCGGCGCGGCCTGGGCCTCCGTGTACCAGCAGGGGCAGGGGGCTGCCATGCCCGGTGTTCTCTTTGGCGCATTCTTCGTTTATGATCAGGATGCGGCCGTGATGGGTGGCTGCACCCAGGACATAAGAGCGGGCGATGTTGGGGTCGGCAGTGACGATGGAGCTGCATAGTGAGCCCTTTCCTTTTTTTGAAAGCGCTATCGCTTCATCTGCTCCTTTGTAGGGCATGAGGGTGCTGACGGGTCCGAATGCTTCTATCTCGTGTGGCTCTTTGCTGGTGAAAGGGGTTTCGTTCAGCAGGAGCAGGGGGCTAAGAAAGGCGCCTTTGGCGGCATCGGCATCGATGACGGCTACGCTGTCCAGGGAGCCGTACAACAGTTGGGAGGAGGCCAGCAGGCGGCGGACCTGGGACCGGACCTCTTCGCGCTGGGAAAGTCCGGCGAGGGCGCCCATTCTTACTTTTTCATTTTCGGGGTTGCCGATGGTTGTCTGTTCCAGGGCCTTTGTCAGGGCCTTCCAGGTATCTTCTATCTTATTTTCGGGGACAAAGATCCTTCGAACGGCCGTACATTTCTGGCCGGCCTTGACGGTCATTTCGCGGCGTAATTCCTTTATAAAGAGGTCCCATTCCGGCTGGCCGGGTTCTACGTCCTCACCCAGGACGAGGCAGTTGAGGGAATCGGCTTCCATATTGAAGGGGGTATTCTCGCTTAAGATCCGGGGATGGGATTTAAGCTGCTGTCCGGTGGTGGCGGAGCCGGTGAAGGTGACGACGTCCTGGGACGTCACATGATCGAGGATGTCGCCTGCGCTGCCGCAGATCAGCTGGAGGGCGCCGGGTGGCAGGATGCCGGAGTTGACGATCTCTTTCATGACGGCCTCCGTCAGAAAAGAGGTTACGGAGGCGGGTTTGACGACAGCGGGTACTCCTGCCAGCAAGTTGACGGCTATTTTTTCCAACATGCCCCAGACGGGGAAATTAAATGCGTTGATGTGGATCGCCACTCCTTCTTTTGGTACGAGAAGGTGCTGGCCCATGAAGGTGCCTGCTTTCCCGAGGCTGAGTCCGTCGCCATCGAGGCAGAAAGACTCGTCGGGGAATTTGCGGCGCAACGAGGCATAGGAGAAGAGGTTTCCGATACCACCTTCCAGGTCTATCCAGCTATCGGCGCGGGTGGCGCCGGTCAGGTAGCTGATCCTGTAAAATGTTTCGAGGTGTTCGCGCAGGTGCAGTGCGAGCGCCCGAAGCATTCGTCCTCTTTCCGGGAAGGTCATGCGGCGCAGGGTCGGGTTTCCTGTTTTGCGGGCATAATCCAGGATCGCGGCAAAGTCCAGTCCTTTGGTGCTGGCGTGAGTGATGACATCTCCGTTGAAGGCGTTGTAGAGCGGCTGGCCTTCACCATCGCCTGTGATCCAGGCTCCGGTTACATAGTTTCCAAGCTTCGGCATAGATACAATCGTGGGTTTTATCGGGTCGAAGGTAGGTAAAGTTTTGGGGTTGTGTCAGTCTGGCAGGGCAAAAAGATTGGTCAGTCTTTTGTCCTTGTTGGTGCTATGGAAAACAATTATTCATGGATTGACTATGCGCCCGGGCGGGAGACCGGAACCGGGCAGGACAGCGAGTCCGGGCGGGATGCAGGGCTGCTGGATAGTTATTCCCGGACGATAACGGGTGTGGTGGGGCAGGTTGCCGAGGCGGTGGTGCATATACAGGTGCAGAAGCCGGTGAGTGAGCGGCTTGCTGTGCCGGGTGAGCGGAGGCCGGGAGGGCAGCGGGCGCCGGGAGGTGGCCGGCAGCCGGGGAATGAGCTGGTGCCGAAGGGTGAGCCAAAGCTGGCGCCGGGTTCGGGTTCGGGATTTATTATCAGTACGGATGGTTTTGTGGTGACCAATAATCACGTCATTGAAAATGCGAGGGAGATCAGGGTTTCGCTGGCGGATGGGCGGACGGTAAATGCGGAATTGAAGGGCGCCGATCCTTCTACGGATATTGCGGTGCTGAAGATAGATGTGTCGGGGTTGAAGGCGCTGGTCTTTGCCAATTCGGAGAAGCTGCAGCCGGGGCAGATAGCGATTGCGATCGGTAATCCGCTGGGTTTGCAGCATACGGTGACGGCCGGGGTGGTCAGTGCGCTGGGGCGGACCTTAAGGGCTAATAATGGAAGACTTATAGATGATATCATTCAGACCGATGCCTCTCTTAACCCGGGTAATTCCGGCGGGCCCCTGGTCAACTCTCTTGGCCAGGTGATAGGGGTCAATACGGCGACGATATTGTCTGCGCAGGGTCTTTGTTTTGCTGTGTCTGCCAATGTCGCTGCTTTTGTGGCAGGCAAGCTGATCATGGAAGGGAGGGTAAAAAGGGCTTATCTGGGGATAGCGGGGCAGGTTGTGAATCTGACGGGCCGGATGGTCGCTGCGAACCGGCTGGAGAAGAATACGGGGGTTTATGTCTATGAGGTCGTTGCCGACCAGCCATCCTATAACAATGAGATCCACACGGGGGATATCATCGTCACCTGTAATGGGAAAGCGGTGGGTACGGTGGATGAGCTGCACAAGATGTTGAGTGCGGAGGTCATTGGTCGTTCGATAGAATTGGAGGTGCTGAGAAACGGGCGCAAGGCAGTGTTGCATGCGATCCCGGGTGAAATGAGATAAGGGTTGCGGCGGCTTTGGTGCCGCGGGTTGATGGGCTGTGTTTTTGGCAGCCTCCGGGTTTGTGGCGCGGGTGGATGGCGCAGCGGGTTTGGATGGTGTGGGGTCGGTCTAGGCTCTGTCGCGGAGGTCGATCTCTTTGCTAAGAGACCCGAAGATCTCGTCGACATCTCCTTCACCGTGCACATAAACGACTTTGTCGTATTTGCGATAGTGGTCAGCCACGGCGGCTGTCTTTTTTTCGTATTCGGCGATGCGGGCGGCGATGATCTCTTCGTTGACATCGTCGGACCGGCCGGAGGTAAGGCCCCGGTTCAGCAGTCTTTTGACCAGTTCCTGCTGGCTGACCTGGAGGGCCAGGACGATGGCGATGGAAGTACCTTTTTGAGTAAGCAGTTTGTCGAGGGCTTCCGCCTGTGCTGTGGTGCGGGGGAATCCGTCGAAAAGGAAGCCATGGGCCTGGGGGTTGTTGTCCAGTGCGGAGCTGATCATTTCAATAACCACCTCATCGGGAACCAGTTGTCCCTTATCCATATAGCTTTTTGCTGCCAGGCCTAAAGGTGTCTGGCCGGAGATCTCGCTGCGAAGCAGGTCTCCGGTGCTCAGGTGCTTGAGGCCATATTTAGAGATCAACCTTTCGGATTGTGTGCCCTTTCCGCTGCCGGGAGGGCCGAATAAAATTAAATTGAACATAATACGTACTACTTACCCTTGTGAGTGGACAAATATAAGATTCAGGTTTTAAAATGTTTTAACATTTTTCTGTAACCCTTGAAAATCCACCAAATTAGGGTACAATTATAGAAATTTTCCAAAAAAACAAGAAGATGGATATAACTAATAAGCAAAACAACCCGGTCTATTCCCGGAATGATTCGAATCCGGTCGAGCTGACCGACGACCAGTGGAAGAAGATCCTGCCAAAGGATGTCTATGCCATTGCACGGCTCAAGGGCACGGAAAGGCCGGGGAGCAGTCCTTTTGAGCATTCGAAGGAGATCGGCACTTTTTACTGTGCTGTATGCGGGAATGCGCTGTTCAGGAGCGACACAAAGTTTGAGAGCGGCTGCGGCTGGCCCAGCTTTTATGAGCCGGTCAGCAAGGGTAGTATCATTTATGCTGCCGACCATAGTCATGGGATGGACCGGACGGAGGTAATGTGCGGGAGGTGCAAGTCGCATTTAGGGCATGTTTTTAATGATGGGCCGGCGCCCACTGGGTTGCGGTATTGTATCAATGGGGTGGTTCTTGATTTTGATAAGGCGCAGGATGCGGAGACGAATTGGGCCGCCGGTGCCGGCGACTCGGATAAGTAAATTATTAGGAGTCAAGGTCCCATGTGCAATCGATAATTTTGAGGATTAAAATCAGGGAAATATGGCAACAAAAAGGATCGGATGGATCGGACTTGGTAATATGGGCATGCCCATGGTAAAGAATCTGCTCAAGGCGGGATTTGAGGTTAGCGTTTATAACCGGACGGTGGGGAAGGCAGCTGCATTAGTGGAGCTTGGGGCGAGCGTGGCCGGTAGTCCTGGGGAGTTGTGGGAGAAGGCGGACACGGTGATCACGATGGTGGCTGATGATAATGCCCTCAGGCAGGTGCATGAGGGGCCGGATGGTTTGCTGGCGGGTGCTGGAGCTGGTGGCCGGGTGGTCATTGACATGAGCACGGTGTCCCCGGCAACGACGAAGGAGCTGGCTGCAAAGCTGGCGGCCAGGGGAGTGGATTATCTGGATGCGCCGGTTTCGGGCAGCGTCAAGCCGGCGGAGTTGGGGCAGCTGGTGATAATGGTTGGGGGAAAGAAGGCGGTTTATGAGGCTGCGGCGCCAATCTTTGAAAAGCTGGGGAAGGCCTCTTTTCACCTTGGTGAGCAGGGTTCCGGCAACAATGCAAAGCTGGCTATCAATCTCTTTTTGTCGTTCACGATGCAGGGGTTGGCAGAGGCGGTGAATTTTGCCCGGGAGAAGGGTGTGGCGCCTGCGGAGATGATGGCTGTCATAAATGAAAGTGCTGTGGGCAGTGCGTTTGCCAAACTGAAGACGCCTAATTTTGTGAATGATCAATATCCTGCGGCTTTTGCGCTGAAGCTGATGGCCAAGGATCTCCGGCTGGTCAAAGAGCAGGGGATGCATAGTCCCGGCGGGCTTGTGGTAGAGGAGAGTTTCCGGCAGGCTGCGGCGGAGGGTTTGGGAGAGGAGGACTTGTCGGCTATCATAAAATTTATTGCGACGAAAGGACTTTGAGTGTATTTTTGCACCCCGATCCGCCGTTATCGGGGCCTGGGGCAATAAACCCGGGTTTAGTCAATGGCGGGTCAAAAGCCAACTTAGCTCAGCTGGTAGAGCATTTCATTCGTAATGAAAGGGTCGTCGGTTCGATTCCGATAGTTGGCTCCAAATTCCGGCGCGATGGGTTTAAACGACCGTCTCCCCTACACTTTTTTTGGTCGTCCGGAAGGTCAGCGTTTTCTTATTTTAATTTTTGCCGCCTTTTATCTGCTCGGCTGCTGTACGCCTCTCCGGCTGGAGATGGACTGCGGCCTTTTTTTTGATGCCAGGTTTCGGATACCCGTTGTGCCGTATATGGCGATGATGCTCGGGGCATTAAGTGGCGTATCGCCTGGGTCGGGTGGATTGCGGGGGGTGAGTGCAGCGCGGGCGGCATTTTAAAAAGATATAATTAAACTACCTTTACGGCCGACATTTTAAAACAGTATCATTCATGAAGTTGTCACATCTGGCTGAAACATTGATCGGATCTGAAATTGTCAAATTGGGTGGAGAGATCCGAGAGAAGATCAGAAAAGGGGAAAAGATCTACAATTTTACGGTAGGCGATTTTGATCCGGCTATATTTCCCATTCCCAGGGAACTGGAAGACGGTATCGTCGATGCCTATAGAAAACATTTCACCAATTATCCGGCTGCGGAAGGCAATCTCGACCTGCGGGAATCTATTGGTGTCTTTTTAAAAGACAGGGAGGACCTGGCTTATGGGGTAGACGAAATATTAGTCTCCAGTGGTGGAAGGCCGTTGATCTATTCTTTGTTCAGGACTCTGATCGACGAGGGGGATAAGGTCATTTATGCTGTGCCTTCATGGAATAACAACCATTATACACATCTCAACGGAGGCGTGCATGTTGTAATAGAGGCGACGGCGGAGAACAATTTCATGCCGACGGCGGATGCACTTCGCCCGCATGTGAAGGAGGCTACGCTGATCTGTCTTTGTTCGCCGCAGAATCCTACGGGTACGACGATCTCGCGTAAGGATCTTTCGGCCATCTGTGAGCTGGTGCTGGAAGAAAATGCGCGGCGGGGCGACGGAGAGAAAAAGCTTTTCGTGCTGTATGACCAGATGTACTGGCAGCTGACGTATGGCTCGATAGAGCATTATAATCCTGTTTCGCTATATCCTGCCATGCGGGAGTATACTGTTTTTGTCGATGCTATCAGCAAGGCGTTTGCTGCTACGGGAGTGAGAGTGGGCTGGTCTTTTGGTCCCGCGGAGATCATCAGCAAGATGAAGGCGATCATGACGCATATCGGCTCCTGGGCGCCGATGGCCGAGCAGAAGGCGACGGCGGTGTATCTGTTACAAAAGGAGAATATCGACGCTTATCTGAAGACTTTCAGGGGGGCGGTATCGGCAAGATTGCAGCAGATCTATGAAGGGTTTGTGGAGTTGAGAAAAGAGGGCTTCAATGTGGATGTGCTGGCGCCGGAAGCAGCCATCTATCTCACCGTAAAAATCGACCTGAAAGGGAAGAAGACGAAGGATGGTTCGGTAATAAAGGACCAGGCGGACGTCACGTCGTACCTGTTAAATGAGGCTGGATTGGCTATTGTTCCTTTTTCGGCGTTTGGAGCGTCAAAGACTTCGCCCTGGTACCGGCTTTCTGTAGGCACCTGTAAGCTCGAAGATATCCCAGCAATGATCGGGAAGTTGCGGGAGGCGATGAGTAAGCTAAATTAAAGGGGAGAAAGTAGATTTGTATTGATCTCTGCTTAGTTTTTATTGCAGATGAAGAAGAAGGGTTTCAGTTCTTTCTGACGGACGATCTTTTGGATGCTATCGCGTTTGAAGAGTGTTTTGTGGCGATTGATATCAAATACTTCGTGGGCGGTGCAGAACGATTCGATAGTCTCGAAGTGGAACAGCAGATCGTTTAATTGCTCCAATTCCCGCTCCATTGACTTTTCGTTCATGTGTTCATCTTTCACCAGAACAAGCAAATCCCTGTTACAAGCTTTCATTTCTATTAGATTTTAATAACCAGACATACCTTTATTAATACCACAACCGCATTTCTTACTGCTACCACCCATACCTCGGCCGGAACTGCAGCTAGTCAATGCAATTGTACTAAATAATACCAAAAGAATCAATATTGCCTTTATGGTTTTCATGAGATTAATCCTACTAATTTAACTACTTTGTATTGAAAATAGTATACGAAGGTGTCAACTCCTGTAAAAATTAACAATCCGGATGCTAAAAGGCTAAAAGTTCTTATAGCACCGCTTGATTGGGGGCTTGGCCATGTAACCAGATGTATTCCAATAATTAAAGAATTAATAAATCAGAAATGTATTGTTGTCGCTGCAGTTTCAGGTGTGCAGAAGACTGTTCTTCTTCGTGAAATCCCTGATCTTGACACCGTAGAATTACCAGGTTACGGCATCAAATATGGCAAAAACCGCGCCATGACTGTTTTTCAGCTTATTTGCTCGATCCCGAAAATATTGATCCGCATCAATCGGGAAAAGGCCTGGTTAAGGGTTTGGGTCGGTCGGGAGCAGCCCGATCTGATCATCTCGGACAATCGTTATGGGCTTTACTCGCCGGGAGTTGTTTCTATTTTTATAACGCATCAGCTGTTGATCCGAACGCCGTTGGGGGCTGTGGCAGACCGCATTTTGCAGCGGATGAATTATTCCTTTATCCGCCGTTTCTCTTTGTGTTGGGTACCGGATGTGGAGGGGGCGGATGGGCTGGCGGGGGAATTGTCGCACCCGGCGAGGTTGCCGGCTATCCCTGTCCGTTATATCGGGTGGTTGTCGAGGTTTGGGGGTGCGGGTGGGTTTGATCCGGAGACGAGCTTTGACCTGTTGGTATTGTTGTCGGGTCCGGAGCCGCAGCGGACTTTGCTGGAAAGGAAAATATTGGAGCAGGTGACCGACTATCCGGGGCGGGTGGTGCTGGTGCGGGGTTTGCCGGGTGATGCGGGGTTGAGGGGGGATGGGGGGACGCGGGATGATGGGGTGCCGGAAGATGTGGATCTGCCGGCGCCGCCGCGGATAACGATCTATAATCATTTACCGGCGGCAGAGCTGGAAGTGGTGATCCGGGAGGCGAGGCAGGTCATATGCCGGAGTGGATACAGCACGGTCATGGACCTTATGCGGCTGGGTAAGCGTGCGATCCTGGTCCCTACTCCTGGTCAGACGGAACAGGAATATCTCGGGAACTATTTAGCGCAGAAAGGCTGGGCTATCTGTATCGAACAGGACGGGTTTTTTCTGCCGGATGTGATGGAGGCAGCAAATGTGATGGTGAGGGAGAGACTCCCTGATCCGGGGACTGGAGATCAGCTGTTACAAAAAGAGATCATGGATGTGATCGGGCGGTTAAAAGGATAACTGATGCGACCGGGCGGCTTAGTCGTGACCGCCAGACTTTGGATAATCAAAAAACCAGAATTGAGGTGAGGCTGAGAGGAATTCACTCCATGCGGCCGCGGGGCTGTTTACCGCAAAAACGCCACAGGTGGGCATATTATCCACTCTGACCGAGCTGAGGATGTTGGCGAATGCCGTGATGCCCGGATTATGGGAGAACAGGGCGACGGAATTATCCCTGTCGTCGAGACCGGCCACTACCGTTTTGAAGACCTCGAGCGAGGCGTGATAGAGCTCAGGGATAAAATGGATATCCTTTGCTTTTTTACCAAAGGTTTCGATAAAGATCGTGGCGGTCTGGCGGGCTCTTTTGGCGGGGCTGGAAACGAAACGATCGATGGTGACGCCTGCTTTTATCAATCGTTCAGCCATGACGGGTCCGTCCCGTTTGCCTCTGTCGTTCAACGGTCGATCGAAGTCATTCATGTCAACGCTGTCCCAGCTGCTTTTCGCATGTCTTATTATCAATAGGGTCTTCATCCGGAAATCAAATTATACTCAAGCTACTCAAAATAGAGTAGATTTCCTAGATGTCGAACGCCTGGGAGTTGATAAAATTAATGAGGGAAACAGTGTTCTTCAGCTTTAATTTCTTCAGGATATTATGCCGGTGCACTTCCACTGTTTTCAGGGAAATGTTGAGGTCGGAGGCGATCTCCTTTGAGGAGAGGCCTTCTTTCAGTGCCCTGACGATCTGCATTTCGCGGTCGGAAAGGTTATTGATATCCGGATTGACCTGGTCGCCGTTGAGCAGCTGGTCCGAAAGGATATTCTTTACTTCCTGGCAGATGTAGACATGGTTATTGCTGACCTCGGCGATGGCCTCCAGCATTTCCTGGCGGGGGGAATTCTTCGTCACGTAGCCTTTTGCTCCGAGGCGAAGCATTTTCTTTGCATAAGCCGGCTGGGAGTGCATGGACACGCCGATGATCTTGGAGCCGGGGGAATACTTGCGGATCATCTTCAGGACATCAAAACCGCTCATCGGAGCCATATTGATGTCGAGCAGTACGACGTCAGGTCTTTTATCCCGGGCCAGTTCAATGGCACGTTCGCCGTCACCGCATTCAGCTACAACATCAAAGTTTTCATTCTTTCCCAATAAAAAACTCCATGTTTCACGAATTAGCGTATGATCGTCGACGATCATAATAGAAACTTTCTTCATAACGCCTGGTTTTTTCTAAGACAGAAAACAATCAAACATTACTAACGAGCGCATTAACCAGACAGATCTTTTAAGGGGGGTGCGAAACTATATGAAACTTCTATAGTAATATTAAGGATTTTCTCTGATAACCCCAATTTGTCCCTAAGATATTTTCCCGGAATGGTCAATATCCGCGAACATTCTTTCCTTCCATGTAATTCATGAAGGCTTTATTGACGACCCTGTTGCCCCCCGGAGTGGGATAGTTGCCGGTAAAATACCAGTCACCGGTATTGGTGGGACAGGATTTGTGCAGGGAATCTATCGTCTGGAAGATGACCTGTACGGGTGTGTCGACCTCGGGTGGGGTTATGAGCTGTGCGACCTTGTCGGAGATCTCCTGATCGGTAAAGGGTTGATATACTCTTTGGGCGACGTTTTCCGTATGTAGCTGACCGGTACGCTGCAATTCCTTACAGCGATCGTAAAACTCCTGCAGGCAATTCTCTTTCCCTCTTTCTTTCCAGAGCTCTATGGCAGCCCGGAAGGAGACGAAGTCACCCAGCTTGCTCATGTCGATGCCGTAGCAATCCGGATAACGTATCTGCGGAGCGGAGGAGACGACGATGATCTTTTTTGGTTCGAGGCGGGTGAGCATGCGAATGATGCTTTCCTTCAGGGTTGTGCCCCTGACGATGGAGTCGTCGATAACGACCAGCGTATCAACGCCTTTTTGTACCGTACCGTAGGTAACGTCGTAGACGTGCTGCACCATTTCGTTTCGGCTGGTATCTGCCGTTATGAAGGTGCGCATTTTCACGTCTTTTATCGCCACTTTTTCAACGCGGATCTTCCGGCTGAGCATTTCTACCAGCTTATCCTTGTTGATATCATTGCCCCAGGACAGGATCCGCTGGATCTTAACGCCTTCGAGGTAGTCGTCCATACCTTTCCAGAGTCCGTAGAAGGCTACTTCGGCTGTATTGGGAATAAAGGAGAAGATGGTATTCTTGAGATCGTGATTGATGGCGGTCAGGATCTGATCGCTGAGGTTGTAGCCCAGCGCGATGCGTTCGCGATAGATCTTTTCGTCGCTGCCCCGGGAGAAATAGATCCGTTCGAAGCTGCAGGCGCGTCTTTCTTTTGGTTCCAGGATGGTCTCAACGGATACCTGTCCGTCGGCTTTGACGATGAGTCCTTTTCCGGGCATCAGTTCCATAACCTCGTTCTCCCCTACGTTGAAGACGGTCCGGATGGCAGATCTTTCGGAAGCGGCTACGACGACGTCATCATTTATATAGTAATATGCCGGGCGTATGCCATGAGCGTCCCGGAAGACGAAGCTGTCGCCATTGCCAAGCAGTCCACCGACAGTGAAACCACCGTCAAAGAGCGGAACAGCTTTGCGCAGGAGGCCGACGACGTCCAGGTTGCCGGGGGCGGCTTCATCGGCATTGACGATGAAATGATGGATGACCTCCATCATAGCGGCGAGGTCGCTCTGTTTCTGGAATTCACCCGGATCTATGCCGATGAGGTCAAACAGTTCGTCGGTGTTGACCAGGTTGAAGTTGCCGGCAAGGGCAAGGTTGCGGGCCGGGATAGTATTTCTTTTTATAAAGGGATGGCAGAATTCTGCGTTGTTCCTGCCCTGGGTGCCATAGCGGAGATGGCCCAGAAGCAGTTCGCCTACATGAGAGATATGGCCTTTCATGAGGCCGGGATGTTTGGTGATATCGGGCTGGTATTGTTCCAGCTCTTTTACTTCTCCCATGATCCTGGAGAAGATGTCGGCGATGGGTTGGTTGTTGGCGCTACGGATGCGATGCAGGAAGGGGTGGCCGGGTTCGATGTTCAGCTTTACTGAGGCGACACCAGCGCCATCCTGTCCCCGATTGTGCTGTTTTTCCATCAGCAGATACAGTTTGTTGAGACCGTAGAGGACAGTGCCGTATTGCTGCAGATAATGAGAGAACGGCTTGCGTAACCTAATGAATGCCAGCCCGCATTCATGTTTTATTGCATCGCTCATGAGGTTGGTGCACCGGGGATGGTTTGTTCCGAATTTAACCCATCCCCGCTGCACGGCTTATGATGGGCCTTCGGCCGGCGAACCAAGTCCGCCAAAGAAGTCGCAAAGTTAGTGACTAAAACGTTAAGGAAAAAGAAAAGAATAACACTGTTAGGGAAATTGGAGACGCTATAAAAGGTTTGGGGAGGCGATCGAGGGGGTGCGCAGGGCGAGGTTAAGCGGGGGTTATGGTGGATAGGTGATTGAGGGGAGTGGGGGACCCTGGGGTCTGGGTAGGGCGGTTTCAGTTAAAAAACCCCCAGTCTTCATAGGCTTGGGGGCGGTGTACAACAGGAATTTGAACACTCTTTTTGGGAACCGAAAATCCCCTGGCTTTTCTAAGGATTGGATAAAAAATTCTTCATTTTGGCTTCAGGCCCTAAAAATCCGTCAAAGCAGTTGGTTTAAAAAGAAAAAGGGCCCCGATTTGGTTGCTATAAGGGAAAACTCAGTCAATTTTAAGTGTTTACCCATACCTTTTGGGGTGACCCAAAGAGATAACAGTTTAGCAATGAGCTAAATATATGTAGCGTTTGTATTAATAAAGTTTACGAGCGAAGCAGAGTTCTTTAGTTTCAGCTTTTTAAGAATATTATGGCGGTGGACTTCCACTGTCTTCAGGGAAATATTCAGGCTGGTGGCGATCTCTTTGGATGAAAGGCCTTCCTTAATAAAATTAATGATCTGCATCTCCCTCTCTGTCAGCGCATTGATATTTGGCGAATCTTCTTTTTCGTCAAGGAGCTGTTCGGAGATGATATTTTTTATCTCGTCGCAGATGTATTTGTTGCCATGGTTGACCTCAAGGATGGCTTTTATCATTTCTTCCCTGGAAGAGTTCTTGGTAACATATCCGCGGGCTCCCATTTGCAGCATTTTTTTGGCGTAGGCAGGCTGGGAATGCATAGAGACTCCGATCACTTTTGATCCGGGAGAGATCTTGCGGATACGCTGGGTGGCTTCAAGTCCGGAGAATGGGGTCATATTGATATCCATCAGAACGACATGAGGGCGTTTGGTCTTTGCCAGTTCGACCGCTTCCTGTGCGTCTCCGCACTCGGCTATCACCTGGAACCGTGCATCACTATTCAGGATATAACTCCAGGTCTCCCTGATCAGCTTGTGGTCATCGGCAATTAAGATATTGATCTTGCTCATATAGGATTGTTTTAAGATTTGGTTTTGGTTTGTGTTGTCCCGGGGAGTGGCTATTGTTGAACTTAGCTCATCGCCGGTCCAGGTTTTTTGATTGGCGGAGAACTTCGCCCCTCAACATTGTTGAGGGTTTCGCCCGCACCCCTCGTTTCTCTCGGGTGTGTCCTTGGGAAAGGTACTTGTACTCTTAGTTTACAACCATGGCCGGGCGAGGACTGGATGGTCACTTTTCCGCCAAAAAGGTCTGCCCGGCTCATGATATTGGACAATCCGAGTCCATTTTTCCTGACCTTTTCGGGGTTAAAGCCTTTTCCGTCGTCGGTGATGCTCAGCTCGATATTGTTGTCTGTTTCCTCAAGGATCAGCTCGATGATGAGATTGCGCGCGTCGGAATGTTTCAGGACATTGTTGATCTGTTCCTGGATGATCCGGAAAAGCATCAGCTTGGCCTTGTCGCTGATCATCTCATCAAAGTTGCCGACAGGGTAGAATTCAACATGAATGGCGCGGGTCGTCTGTATGCTTTCGACGAGGTCGATGATGGAATCCTGCAGGCCAAGGTCGCCGATGCTGGCTGGGACGAGGGACCGGGAGATATTCCGGATCTCATGGATGGCATTGTGGATATTTCCGGCGCTGCGGGTGATCAGGCTGAGCCTTTCGCCCGTGTCATTTTTTGCCAGTTCGAGGTAGAGTTTTGTCGTAGAAAGGATCTGGTTGATATTATCGTGCAGTTCTTTTCCGATCTCGGCCCTTTCTTTCTCCTGGGCGTCTACCATTGCCTGAGCAATGAGCTTCTGTTTATTGAGTTCCTGCTGCAGTAATTTCTCCTGCATTTCCTTTTTCTCTGTCACGTCCTGCATGGAGCCGACCATCCGGAGGACTTTCCCTTCCTTGCTGAAGACCAGAAAGCCCCGGTCTGAAACGAGGGCATAGGCCCCGTCGGATCTTTTAAACCGGTATTCTTCCAGCCAGAGGCCTTTGTCTCTCCGGTCAATGAATTTCGTCATTCCTTTCACCACCCGGTCGCGGTCACGGGGATGGATATGCGATTCCCAGAATTTTCCAGTTCGGACCTTGACGCCCGGCTTGTAGCCGAAGAGGTGGTAAAAGCCTTCGCCCCAGAAACAGAGTCCTGTGTAGAGGTCACGATCCCAGATAGCGTCGTTGGTAGCCTTTGTTGCGAGAGTATATCTTTCGTTGCTGATGTTCAATTCTTCTTCTGCCTTTTTGCTTTCGATGATAATGGCCACCAGGTTTGCGACTCTTTCGATAATGTCCATTTCAACATCTGTCGGAGATCTGACTGTATCGTAATAGACGGCAAATGCGGCGAGCACTTCGTCCTTGTCGTCGAGGACGGGCATCGACCAGCAGGCGCGGAGGCCGAATTGCAGGGCGAGGTCGCGATGATCTTTCCAGAGTGGGTCGGTGGCTATATCGCTGACGATGACCGTCTCTTTCCTGTACATGGCGGTGCCGCAGCTTCCCTGAGTGGGTCCGATGGGCATGCCGTCAATAGCATGGGCATAGATAGCGGGTAATCCGGGGGCGGAGAGCAGTCTCACGCAAAGGCTGTCGTCATCGAGGGTCAGCACCGAGCAGTACATACCCGGAAAGATCTTTTGGAGGCCCTTGAGAAAATAATTAAGAAGGGTCTGGAGGCTCATGCGTTTGCTGGTATTCAGCTCGAGCACTCTTTTCTCGAGTGCGAGCAATGCCTCCTGTTTTTTCCGGGTGGTCACGTCTTTGAAATAGGCAAACAACCCCTGGTCGGATGGATAGAGGCTCATTTCGAGCCAGCGATCCGAAAGTTCGTTGTATTGTTCAAAGGTAACCGTCATTTTCTTTTTGAGAGCTTTGTGAAAGGACTGCCAGGTATCCGTATCGACCAGCTCCGGTAATTTTTCCAGGATAGATTCTCCTATCATTTCCTCTGCGGAAAGGCGTGTGATCCTTTCTGCCTCATGGTTCCAAAGTTTTACCTTAAAGTGCTGGTCCAATACAAAAAATCCATCCGTTATGCTTTCCAGGATGTGGGCAATCTGCTCTGAATATTGACGTAGCTGTATTTCTGCTCTTTTTTGATCCTGCTGCACCAATTTGATCTCGGTAATATCCTTATTGAGGGCCATGACCCCGGTGATCCGCCGATCGCTATCCCTGACATAACGCAAAGAGCAAATAAGGTACGATTTTTTTCCGGCACTGGAAACATATGTCGCTTCTCCTTCCCAAAAGCCCTTCTCCCGAAGTGTTCTTTGTGTTTCTGTTTCGGAGGTATTTACATAGTCGTAATGGATGAGCTGACTCAGAGGTTGGCCAATTGCTTCACGGACAGGTATATTGTAAAATTTTTCCGCGGCATTGTTCCAATATACGATGAGCCCTTGTGTGTCGGTTGTTACGATAATATCGGATACCTGGTCGCTGATGGCGTAATTCCGGGCAAGGGAGAGGTTGTCTCCGGAATGGCTATAGGCGGTGGAGAGGCTATCGTTGGTTTTTGGTGCGGGGAATGGGTCGGCATAGATCTTCAGCCCTGTGAGCTGCCAGCCGCCGGCGTCGACCCCCATGCTGTAACGGGGGATCGGGATCCAGCGTATGATAAATGATTTGGCGCCCGGAACCTGGACGGGCAGGTCGATGGTACGGGGCAGGTCGCCATTTATACTTTCGGGAGTAAGCTGGGGGTCTGTCTTTCCCAGGCGGGAAAATACTTCCAATACACTGGCCCCCAAAAAATTATGAATACCTCTTCTTTTAAGCAGCGCGGCGAAGCGGGCGCACGTCGATTCGATAGCCCCGTCCTGGGCGATATCCATATAATAAGGTTGTCTAAATTGCTTTGTCGTAGGCACGGACTTTTGAGCACTACTTAGCATACTTGAGTTGTTTGGGCGAACTGCGGGGTCCGCTCTGGGTCTAATCGACAAATTACTAAAGAAGCTGATATGCGCTCCGAAATAACAAGTTATTTCGGAGGCAATAAGGGTTTATACCTAATAAAATTACCCGCTATTGCGGGTAATCGGCTAATTAGTTACCTGCGGTTGGGGCGTTGGTCTGCCATTTGGAAAGATTAGCGCAATTCCGGTAGTCGCCATCGATCATAATGTAGAAAGTGGGGATCTTGGTCAGGAACCATTTTTCCAGGGCCGAGGACTTCTTTTCCTCAAGGGCGCGCTGGGCGACCCGGTTGTAGTCGTCCCGGAGGTTTTCGCGATGCGGTTCAGTTTTTGACAGCAGCTGTACGATGCGAACGCCTTTTTTACCTCTTTCGTCGGTAAAGACGGCGGGCTTGGAGTATTGTCCGGGTTTGAGATCGGCGCCTTTTAACAGGAGGACCATATCCTTGTCAAGGTCGGAGATAGACAGGAAGGTAGTACCATTTCTGCCCATGACCTGTCCGGCGGAGGACCGCTGCGGGTCATCGATGGGTGTATTCTTGACGATGGCTTCCCCGAAGCTGATGGTGCCTGCTATCAGCTGTGAACGGATGGAGTCCAGCAGAGCGGCGGTCTCGTCAATTTCGGGCTGTGTGATCTGCGGGATCTTCAGGATATGTCTTACCACGATATCATCGCCATTACGGCTGACCATCTGGATGATGTGATAACCGTATTTACTTTTTATGACGGGAGATACCTGGCCTTCTTTGAGACGGAAGGCGGTGGAGAAGAAAACCGGGTCCCACATTTTACTGTCGTTGCGGTTGAGTTCGATCTGGCCGCCTTTTTCTTTACTGCCTGGATCATCGGAATATATCTTGGCCAGGAGTTCAAATTTTTTCGTACCGGCTTCTACCTGCGCCTTGTATTCGTTGAGCTCGTCCATCGCCAGCTTTTCGATATCGCGGCTGGCCTTGGGATAGATCACGAGCTGGTTGAGCCGTAATTCGGATTCATAAAAGATCCTTTTGCCTTCCGGGATCTTTTCAAAATAATCTTTTACTTCTGTAGGCGTGATAGTGATGCCGTCCACGACCTTTTTACGCATGGCATCCGCGAGACGTTGTTCGCGGATGGGGGCCATAAAGTCCTGTTTGGCCTGATAGACGGTACGCTGAGCGATCTGTTCGAAGGCATCCTTACCGCCGTACATCTGTATGAAGTAGCGGATCTTCTGGTCTACTTCTGCTTCGACCTCTTCGTCGCTGACGGGCAGGGAGTCTTTTTCAGCCTGTAATACCAATGCTTTCTGGATCAGCATATTATCCAGGATGGTGCATTCATCCACACCTTTTATATCTGCGCCGCCTGAGTTGCGCTGCATGTCGGCGATGGCGATAGCCAGCTCGGATTTAAGAATGATCTTATCCCCTACTATACCGGCAATTTTATCGGCTACAACTTTTTGCTGGGCAAAACTTCCGGAGAGTATTGCAAAAAGGGCGATAGCAAAAAGTGTGAATTTTTTAAGCATATTGGTAAGGCATTGAAAGGCTCGAGTAGCCAAAGCTATCTTTTTGAATGTTAAATACCCCCCGAATGGAGGGTATTTAACAAAAAATTAGTTAGAGCGTGCGTTTTACTTCTTCTTCCTCGTAGGCTTCTACGATATCTCCAACGCGTATGTCATTAAAGTTCTTGATCGTGAGACCGCATTCCATGCTGGAGGCCACTTCCTTGACGTCATCTTTGAATCGTTTCAGCGACTGGAGTTCTGCTGTTGCGCCTTCACCGATGGGATAGACCACGATGCCTTCGCGTACGAGGCGGATCTTGGCGTTCCGGAAGATCTTTCCGTCAAGAACATAACAACCGGCAACTGTTGCCTTGTCGAATTTGAAGACGTTGCGAACTTCCACGTTGGCGACCACTTTCTCCTGGATCTTGGGTTCGAGCATCCCTTCCATGGCGCTCTTAACTTCTTCGATCGCATTGTAGATGATGGAGTATGTCTTGATCTCCACGCCTTCATTCTCTGCCAGGCGGGAAGCCTGGGAAGAGGGTCGGACGTTGAAGCCGACGATAACGGCATCGGAGGCAGTAGCCAGCAGAACGTCGCTTTCGGTGATGGCGCCTACGGCCTTGTGTACGACGCGTATAGCAATTTCTTCGGTAGACAGTTTCTGCAGCGAGTCGCTGAGGGCCTCGACCGAACCGTCCACGTCACCTTTTATGATCAGGTTGAGCTCTTTAAAGTTGCCCAGCGCCAGACGGCGACCGATCTCATCGAGTGTAATATGTTTCTTCGTACGTATACCCTGTTCGCGAAGGATCTGGCCTCTTCTGTTGGCCACTTCTTTTGCTTCGCTCTCGTCCTCATAGACCTTGAACTTTTCACCGGCCTGGGGGGCGCCGTTGAGGCCGAGGAGCAGAACGGGCGAGGAAGGCGGAGCGTCTTCGATCCTTTTATTCCGTTCGTTGAACATGGCTTTTACGCGGCCAAAGAACTGGCCGGAGACTACGAGGTCACCATTTTTCAAAGTACCGTTCTGGACCAGAACGGTAGCTACATAACCACGGCCCTTGTCGAGAGATGCCTCGATCACGCTGCCGGAGCCTTCGCGATCGGGGTTGGCTTTGAGGTCAAGCAGCTCGGCTTCCAGACCGATCTTTTCGAGCAGCAGGTCTACGTTGAGTCCCTTTTTAGCGGAGATCTCCTGTGACTGGAATTTTCCGCCCCAGTCCTCCACAAGAATATTCATTCCGGCCAGCTGTTCCTTTATCTTTTCTGGATTTGCGCCGTCCTTGTCGATCTTATTGATGGCGAAGACCATGGGCAGCCCTGCTGCCTGTGCATGGGAGATGGCTTCTTTGGTCTGGGGCATGACGGCATCGTCTGCTGCCACCACGATGACGGCTACGTCGGCTGCCTTGGCACCACGTGCACGCATGGCTGTAAAGGCTTCGTGACCGGGCGTATCGAGGAAGGTTATTCTCTTCCCGGTAGCTGTCGTTACCTGGTAGGCGCCGATATGCTGGGTAATACCACCTGCTTCACCGGCTACCACATTTGCGCTGCGGATATAATCCAGCAGTGAGGTCTTACCGTGGTCAACGTGACCCATGATGGTGACTACGGGTGAGCGGGACACCATATCTTCGGAATCATCCTGTTCTTCTTCTTCTTCCATTTCGGCAGCGTCGTCGATGCCGATGAATTCAACAGTATATCCAAACTCGCCGGCTACCAGCTCGATCACGTCGGCTTCGAGACGCTGGTTGATGGACACCATCATACCGAGGCTCATACATTTGCTGATTACGTCTGCATAGCTCACATCCATCAGGTTGGCGAGCTCGCTGACGCTGATGAATTCCGTGACCTGCAGCCTGCTATCCATCATGTCTTCGCCACCGGACTGTTCGGCCATTTCGTCACGTTTGGCGCGACGGTATTTTGCTTTCAGGCTCTTTCCGCGACCGCCGGCACCAGCCAGTTTGGCCTGGGTCTGCCTGATCTTTTCCTGAATCTCTTTTTTGTCGATCTCTTTTGCTTCGCGGGGTGCATGACGTGGATCGGGGCGTCTGTTGCCGCCCTGGCCGGGTCCGCCGGCAGGTCTGCCGCCGGTATTGCGTTGGATCGGAATGCGTGCCTGACCGGGGGGACGCTGATTGCCGCCGCCGCTATGCTGACCGCCTCCACCGTGTCCACCCTGCTGGCCTGCGCCGGCTCCGTGTCCGCCGCCATGTCCATGCTGACCGCCACCGTGCTGGCCGGCCCCATGTTGATTAGCGCCGTGCTGGCCTGGTCTTCCTCCGCCTGCATTATTGTTGTTGTCTTTCTTCTCGATGGGAATGCGTTTGCGTTTCCTTTTTTCTTCCGCCGGTTGTTTCGGACGGGTATCGTTGCTGACCGGCAATTCGATCTTTCCAAGGATCTTAGGTCCTTCCAATTTTTCGGCTTTGATGTTTTCGATGACCGGTGGAACGTCTGCCTCTTCTGCGACCGTGGGCTCTTCCACATGCGGAGGCAACTCGGCGATGACCGGCTCAGCTTTTATTTCAACCGGTGGTGCGGTCTTTTCGACCTCTACTACCGGCGGTTCTTCTTTTACCGGCACTTCTTCCTTTTCAGGGGCCTTAGCCGGTGGTTCCGGAAGCTTGGCTTCCGGCTGAGGCTGGACCTCTTCCGGTTGTTCAAACTCCGCCATGGCTGGCTCTTCAGGAGCAATAACTTCGGGTTCCTGTTCTTCGACCTTCTTCGCCACCTTTCTGGGGCGGGTAGAAGAATCTATTGCAGAAAGATCGATCTTATTTATCACTTTGGGGCCTTCCAGCTCAGGAGCCTCGATCTTTACGACTTCCGGCTCTTCCACCTTTTCTTCCACAGGAGGCGCGACGACTGCCACGACCGGTGGTTCTTCCACCGGAGGAGGAGCTTCTTCCTTTGCCTGTTTCTTTACGACTGGAGGAGCTTCTTTTCTGAAAAGAGGGGGCTCTTCTTCTTTTTTCTTTTTTCCTTCCAGGCTTCCTTTGGGCAGGTCGATCTGATCGCTTTTGATCTTAGCGACCTTGTCTCCCTGGAATTCCTGCTGTAAAGAGCGATACATGTCCTCCGTCAGCTTGGACGTGGGCTTGAGATCGTCTTTACTAAATCCTTTGCCGACCAAGAAATCCACAAGGGTGTCTTTACCGATGTTGAATTCCTTAGCTGCAGCCATAAGGCGTAATGTTGTTGTTTCTGCCATATTTGCCTTTCTTAACCCCCTTAAAAGGAAGGGATTAAGATAGTCTCCCTTTTTTGAGTGTACAAATTTCTGTAAAAATATAACTATTTACTGTTATCCTTTTTCAAACTCTTCTTTCAGCACTCTTCTTACATCGTCAATAGTTTGTTTTTCGAGGTCTGTCCGTCTTTCCAGCTCTTCGGCGGTCAGGTCGAGTACGCTGCGGGCCGTATCGCAACCGATGCGTTTGAGCTCGTCGATGACCCAGGTCTCGATCTCATCGCTGAATTCTTCGAGATCGATGTCAAACTCTTCGGGTTCGCCTTCGTTGTCGCGGAACACATCGATCGTATAACCCGTCAATTCCTGCGCCAATTTAATGTTTACCCCTTTCCGTCCGATGGCCAGAGATACCTGATCCGGCTTAAGATACACATTTGCGTGGGACTTTTCGCCGTCCAGCTCCATATTGGTGATCTTTGACGGGGTCAGGGAGCGCTGGATCAGCAGCTGGGTATTGTTTGTCCAGTTGATGACGTCGATATTCTCATTTTTCAGTTCGCGAACGATGCCGTGGATGCGGCTTCCCTTCATCCCTACGCAGGCTCCTACGGGGTCGATCCTGTCGTCATAGGACTCTACGGCAACCTTGGCGCGTTCGCCAGGTTCACGAACGATCTTTTTGATCACGATCAGTCCGTCGAAGATCTCGGGGACTTCTATCTCCAGGAGCTTCGACAGGAACAGCGGACTGGTCCTGGACAGGATGATCACCGGTGAGTTGTTTTTCAGTTCTACCTTTTTCACCACGGCGCGGATATTTTCCCCTTTTTTGAAATAATCCTGGGGGATCTGTTCCGACTTTGGTAAGATCAGCTCGCTGCCTTCTTCATCCAGCAGGAGAATTTCTTTTTTCCAGACCTGGTAGACTTCGGCGCTGACGATCTCGCCAACTCTTTCACTATATTTTTTAACGAGGACATTCTTTTTCAGGTCCCCGATACGGCTTGCCAGGGTTTGTTTGGCTGCAAGGATAGCGCGACGGCCAAAATCCAGTATTTCCACTTCCTCGTATAATTCTTCCCCAACTTCGTAGTCGGGTTCGATCTTTACCGCGTCCTTGTAGGCTATTTCCGCCAGGGGATCCATAACGGCCCCATCTTCTACGATGGTTCGCCGGCGCATGATCTCGAGGTCGCCCTTTTCCGCATTCACAATTACGTCAAAATTTTCGTCGCTTCCGTATTTTTTACGCAACAAGGTTTTGAACACGTCCTCTACCACTTTCATCATTGTAGGACGGTCGATATTTTCTGCTTCCTTGAAGTCCTGGAAGGCTTCGATCAGATTGATACTTGCCATAACGCTTAATTTTTTGTCAAAAAACTACCTGAATCTTTGTTGTTTTTATGTTATCGAATAAAAAAGTATGGTTGATCACCTCTTTTTTCTTGTTCTTTCCTTTTGTCTCCTCTACGATAATGCCGTCTTCGCTGACTTCCATCAGGCGACCTTCTTTTTTTGAGCCGTCCTGCAATATCAGCTCGACCTGGCGCCCGATATTCTTTTTATACTGACGGAGCAGCTTCAGCGGCTCGTCAAGGCCGGGAGAGGATACTTCCAGGGAAAAATCGCCGGTCGGGAAAAGTCCCAATTCTTCCATTTTTTTGTACAGGGCCCTATTGATCTGTACACATTTCTCGATCGTGATCCCCTGATCTCCGTCAATAAATATTTTAAAATTGTTAGTGGGCTTGATCCGGACGTCTACCAGGAAATAACCTGTGTCGCCCGTCAGCAGGGTCTGCACTAAACTTTCTACTACCTTAATTGTTTCGTTAGCCATGATCTCAAAAACTAAAACTTCGCTGCCCGGTTACGCCGAAGGCGTATTATAAAATTAAAGAAGGGAACGAACCCGTTCCCTTTCCTTTTGCTTCATTTACTAGTGCAAATGTACGGTAATTCTTATTTCTACCAAAAACTCCCCGGAAGCTTTCCAAATTATTTTACTTTTAACGAAAAGAACGAGCATGAGTCAACCTGATAATTTAGGTGCTTTTATCGCGGAAAACAAGACGCTCCTAAAAGACTACCTGGAAACCCGGCTTGAGATCTTCCGACTGCAAAGTCTTCGCCTTTTTGCAAAGTCAGCGGGCTATTTTGCCTGGATCCTCTTGTCATTGTTTCTGGCCTTTCTCTTTTTGCTGTTTGGCGGAATGATGTTCGCCTTCTGGTTTTCGGTCAAATTCCACAGTTATGTCAAGGGTTTTGGCCTGGTGACCCTGATCATCCTGGTCCTCTTTGTACTGCTGGCTGTCTTTCGGAAAGCTTTCTTCGTAGAGCCTGTCATTCACGCTATTATACAAAAATCAAAGGAGGGGGAAGATGAAAACATCGACTAAAGGGGCCCGCAGCCTGACATCCCTTGAACAGGAGATTCGGCAGCTGCGGCGCAAGGCCAAGGGGCTGGAAGCTCAGATAGATGAGAATTTTTCCTATTTGCAGCAGCATTCGGGTTCTATGTTCGTCCGGTCGCTGCTGCCCCGCAAGATAGAGGGTGAGACCATGACCGGGATCCAACTGCTGGATACTTTCCTGCAGAACGAACGCCTGCAGAAGGTGTTGTTACGGCTTGCCGACAAGATGGCCGTCAAGCTGGGGGATGGGCTTAACTGGCTGGTTGACAGAGTATTCAAGAAGTAAAGTCGGGCTTTAACAGGCTTTTATCTTACAATATCCTACCTTAGCATATTATTTTATTATGATGCCTTTATCAGAGATATTTTTTCTGGCGATAGTGTTGTACTTACTGTACCGGTTCGTATTTAATTTTTTGTTGCCTGTGGTAAGAACTACGAGGCAGGTGCGCCAGCAGTTCAGGAACATGCAGGAAGGTATGGGTGGGGAACAACAATCTTTTAATAGTGGGGAGAGGGTGCAGAGTCAGCAGAAGCAGCAGCGGCCCAGCGGCGGAAAGCCGCCGGTGGGGGATTATATAGATTTTGAAGAGATCAAGTAGGATTGGTTTTACCATTGAAAGTCCAGCAGACTCACGCCAGGGCGAAGAAATAGTCCTCTTAGCCCTACCTTTTCGGCGCCTTCCACATTGATGATGGCGTCATCTACAAACATAGTCTCCTCTGCGTTCAATTGATTTTCCTTAAGAATGTATTCGAAAGATTCCCTGTCGGGCTTTCGCATACCCATCAAATGGGAATAATAGGTCTTTTCGAAATGATCTTCGAGGCTGCCTCCGCCAAAGGTATCGCGGTAGGTCTGCTGAAGGGCTGCCAGATGAAGCGCATTGGTATTGCTGAAAAGGAAGATCCGGTAAGATTTCCGCAACTGTTTCAGCAGTTGGATACGTTCGGGCGGGAAGTCGAGCAGCAGCGCATTCCAGCTTTCGACGATGTCCTCATCGGATAAGGAAAGGCCCGTCAGCTGTCTGAGCGAGTCGATGAACTGCTGGTCGCTGAGCCGGCCCACTTCATACTCCTTAAAGAACGAGCTGGCATGACCATGTCCGAAGTAGCTGCGAAAGTCCTTTACACCAAGGGAAGTGAAGGCATCTTCCGTGCGTTGGTTGTCCAGGTTGATAATGACTCCTCCCAGATCGAAGATGATATTTTTAATTCCTTGCATGAACCAAAGTTAATTATTCCCGGTTAAGTATAAATCCCTTCTCTTTTACGTCTTTGGAATTACCGCCGATATACAGCCTGAACTCACCGGGTTCGAAGATATATTCCAGCTTATCATTATAAAACCGCAGGTCCTCCGCGTGCAGGGTGAAACTTACTTTTTGTGATTCGCCTGCTTTCAGGAATATTTGTTCGAACCCCTTCAGTTCTTTTACCGGTCTTACCACTGAACCAACGAGATCGCGGACGTACAGCTGGACCGTTTCCTGCCCGTCGGTCGTACCGGAATTGGTGACGGTAACGGTCGCCGTCAGCGATTGTCCGGGTTTGAAAGCGGCAGTGCTCAGGCTGATATCGCTATAGGAAAAGCTGGTATAGCTCAACCCAAAACCAAAGGGGAACTCAGGATCGTTGGGCAGATCGGTATAGGCTGAAACGTAGTTGACGTCCTGATCGTTCTTAGCGGGACGGCCGGTAGAGAAATGATTATAATAGATCGGGATCTGTCCTTCTGTTCGGGGGAAGCTCATCGGCAACCGGGCGGAAGGATTGTAGTCGCCGAACAAGACGTCGGCGATGGCGTCACCTGCGGTCGTCCCAAGCCACCAGGTATAAAGGATAGCCGGGACGTGGTCTGCTGTCCAGTTGAAGATCAGGGGTCTTCCCGCGTTGATCATTACCACCACGGGTTTACCGGTCGCCTGAATGGCCTTTATCAGCTCTTCCTGGACCCCCGGGAGACGGATAGTACTACGGCTTTTCGCCTCGCCGGACATATCCGGCGCCTCGCCGACATTCAGGACCACCACATCGGCACGGGATGCAACGGCTACAGCTTCCGCAAAGCCCGCCCGCGAGGTGTCCAGGATCTCACAGCCTTTCGCATATAACAGGGTGGTATTACCGCCAACTTTTTTTTGTATGCCTGCCCAGGGAGATACGATCCGGCTGGAGTCGTCCGGATATTCATAGGACCAGAAACCAAGATTAGCCCGGACGGATCTTATGAAGGGGCCGATCAACGCAATGGTCCGGGTAGACTTTGACAAGGGCAGCAGTCCATTCTCATTCTTCAGCAGCACAATGCTCTTTTCCGCCATCCGTCTCGCTATCTGCAGGTTGTCGGGATCGTTCCACTCAGCGGCAGCCCTTTCTTCGTTGCAGAACCGGAAGGGGTCATCGAACAAGCCCATTTCAAATTTCTTTGTCAGGATCCTCCGGACGGCGTCATCGATCAGGGTTAACGGGACCTTCCCCTCTTTTACAAGGGTGCGCAGGGTTTTGATATAACTGCGGCTTTCCATATCCATGTCACAGCCGGCAGTCACCGCAGCCCGGGCCGCCTCATACTTGTCCTTTACATAACCATGAGCTATCATTTCACCTACGGACCCCCAGTCGCTGACGGTAAATCCTTTGAATTTCCATTTGCCCCTGAGTATTTCACGCTGCAGGTATCTATTACCGGTAGCCGGGATGCCGTTGAGGTCGTTGAAGGAATTCATAAAGGTGGCGGCTCCGGCATCTGCGGCGGCCTTAAAGGGAGGCAGGTATATTTCCCATAGGGTGCGAAGGCTCATGTCCACCGAGTTATAATCGCGGCCTCCTATCGCAGCTCCGTAAGCGGCAAAATGTTTGGCGCAGGCCATGACGGCGTCTGTGTCTCCCAGCTTTTTGCCCTGAAAACCTTTTACCCGGGCCTTTGCGATGAGCGAGCCCAGGTAGGGGTCTTCACCGGCGCCTTCCATTACCCGCCCCCAACGGGGATCACGGGCGATATCGACCATTGGGGCAAAAGTCCAGTGTACCCCTGCCGCAGCGGCCTCTTTTGCGGCGATGCGGGCAGAAGATCCGATGGCGGCGATGTCCCAGCTGGCGGCTTCTGCCAGCGGAATGGGAAAGGTCGTCCGGTACCCGTGGATGATGTCCTGTCCAAAAAGCAAGGGGATCTTCAGTCGCGAATGCATGGCCATCTCCTGTAATTGCCGGGTATGTTCCACGCCGGTGACATTGAGCATAGAGCCTACCTGTCCCTGGCGGATCTGGTCCTGTTTGTCCCCGTCACTGGTAATGGGGCCGGTAGCAGCCCAGTCGCCGTTATACTGGTTCATCTGTCCTATCTTCTCTTCGAGGGTCATCAGGTGGAGGACGGAGTCGACCTTTTGAGCGATGGTCTTTTTTTGTGCCGGGACGCGGAGGGACAGAAGGCTGCAGCAGCATAGTAAAGCAAAACAACCGGTTTTTAAGGCATTGCTCATTCGTGGCGGCTATTTATTTCGTCCACTTGATCTTTACGGAACTTACGTCGCGGGAATTGGGGCCGACCATGATCACAAAATCGCCCGATTCCCAGTCATATTTCAAGTCGTTGTTATAGAATTTCAGGTCCTCCGGGGTGATGGTAAAAGTAATTTTCCGGGACTCTCCAGCCTTCAGCATGATCTTTTGAAAGCCCTTCAGCTCTTTTACCGGCCGGGTGATGCTGCCTACCAGGTCACGGATATAGAGCTGCACTGTTTCTTTGCCGGCGGCTGCACCATCATTTGTTACGGTGATCGTAGCCGTTAGGTTCTGATCGCCTTTCAGTGAGGTGCTGCTCAGGGTCAGATCGCTATAGGTGAAGTGTGTATAGCTCAGTCCATAGCCAAAAGGATACACCGGGTCATTGGATACATCGAGATAGTTGGAGCGGAACTTCTGGAACCAGGGGCCTTCCAATGGCCGGCCGGTATTCATATGATTGTAATAGACAGGAACCTGTCCGACGTTCTGGGGCCAGGTGGTGCTGAGCTTACCGGAGGGATTGACGTCGCCGAAAAGCACGTCTGCAATAGCATGTCCTGCTTCGGTGCCTCCGAACCAGACATCCAGGATCGCCGGAACCTGGTCATTCTCCCATTTGATAGCCAGGGGACGCCCTGTGAAAAGTACGAGGACAACGGGTTTGCCTGTCTTTAGCAGGGCTTTCAACAAGTCCTTCTGAGCCTGCGGGATCTCAATATCAGTACGGCTGCTGGACTCGCCGGACATTTCAGCGGATTCGCCCAGTGCTGCGACGATGACATCGGCCTGGCTGGCAGTATTCACGGCCTCGGCAATGAGGGTTTCGGCAGGCCGGTGGTCGCGATTGAGTGGTTTGCCAAACATGCCGGCCCGGATCTCGAAGAGACTGTCGGCATCCAGGTTAGAGCCCTGGGTATATATGATCTTTGTACCTTCCCCGGCCACATCCTTTAGTCCCTGTAATAAAGAAATGGACTTTGAAAAATTGGCGGCAACGCTCCAGGTACCTGTCATGTTTTCCTTATTATCAGCGAGTGGGCCTACCAATGCAATGGTGGTTCCTTTTTTCAGCGGCAGGACATTGCCCTGGTTCTTCAGCAGGACAAAACAGTCTGCGGCGATCTTACGGGCTGTATTGCGGTTTGCGTCTGTGAAAATTTCAGTGGCAGCCCTTTTCGCATCACAATACCTGTACGGGTCGTTGAACAGCCCCAGCTTGTATTTTGCTTCCAGCACTCTCCGGCATGCCTGGTCGATCTGGGCCTGTGTCACTTTTCCTTCCTGCAGGGACTTCTTTAGCGTTGTCAGGAAACCTTCACCCACCATGTCCATATCGATCCCAGCTTTCAGGGCCAGGGCTGAAACGGTCTGGAGATCACCAAGACCATGGGCTGTCATTTCATTGATGCCCGTATAATCGGTGACATCAAGACCTTTGAATCCCCATTGTTTGCGCAGGACATCCGTCTGGAGCCACTTGTTGGCCGTCGCGGGGATGCCATTGATGTCATTGAAAGAAGCCATGATACTTCCTGCGCCTGCGTCGAGGGCGGCTTTGTAGGGAGGCAGGTATTCGTTGAACATCCGCACGTAGCTCATGTCCGTTGTATTATAATCCCGTCCTGCTTCAGCGGCGCCATACAGCGCGAAATGCTTAACACAGGCCATGATGTCGCTGTTCGTGGAAAAATTCTCCTGGTAACCTTTTACCATGGCTTTCCCGATCTGCGATCCAAGATAGGGGTCTTCTCCATTGCCTTCTGCAATCCGGCCCCAGCGGGGGTCACGGGCGATGTCGACCATTGGGGAGAAGGTCCAGCAAATGCCATCTGCACTGGCTTCGGTGGCTGCGACGCGGGCGCTGTTTTCTATGGCCTGCATGTCCCAGCTGCAGCTGAGGCCCAGGGGGATCGGGAAGACCGTCTCATATCCGTGGATGACATCCATTCCAAAGATCAGGGGGATCTTAAGCCGGCTTTTCTCCACGGCGATGCGCTGCACCTCGCGGATCCTGGCAACGGATTTTATATTGAACAAGCCGCCTACTTTTCCTTCTTCGATCTTTTTGGCGATATCGGAGCTGCCGGCCTGGCCGGTCGTGATGTCGCCTGCTCCGGGGAGATTGAGCTGACCGAGTTTCTCATCGAGTGTCATTTTGCTCATCAGGGTAGTGACAAATGTGTGCATCTTGTCGTCCTGCGGCGGTGCGGGTCTCTGTGATTGCGGGTGAGCCGGTTTCTGCGGCTGCGCCGGTTGCTGTGCCTCTGCCTGCATCTGAGCCAGTACTCCCGAAATAGTTATGAGGAGAAGGGGTAGAAGGGTTTTTGTTATTTTCATATGACTTCTTTTATTTTATCCAGGGGCTTTGAAACCCCAATTTACGAAGACCACCCTGAACCTCGGGGCAGCTCATGAATAATTTCCAGAAAAGACCGCTACGGTAATTCTCGATCATTGCCACGGGAGGGCCCTGGTCGATGGCCAGATAGGAAACGGCATACCAGTTCTGTGTCTCGTTGAATGCATCCGTAAAACCATAGCGGCCCCATATTTTGTCGCCCATGTCATCATAGAAATGACGCAGCGCCTTCATGGAGTATTCGGGAGTATAGGGAAATGCGGCAAGGGCGGCGGTGGGTGAGATAGTTCCGTGGTCATTGGTGGGCGAATTGGCATCGTATCCGTAGTAGGTATCGCCGGCCGTTAGTCCCCAGCAATTTTCGCTATAGCCCTTGAACTTTTTGGGGTTATCGAGGCAATATGCGTGATTGATCAGGGTATGATTTTTATTTTGTTCCCAATAATCGGCGTATTCATCTTTTAGTCCCCGGGGATCGAGGCCAAGGAAAGAATATTGGGAGAAGAAGAGGGGTCCGCCATAATCGAATCCCAGGGGAAGGGTAAAGCCATAAAAGGTCTTGCCATTCTTAAAGAAATTACTCTGCGCCCAGCCGCGATGATACACTGCTGCGCTGACGGGATAACGTTCGGCGGAAGCGGCAAGGACGTACATGATGAGGCATTCATTAAAGCCGCGTACGGGGAAATTCATGGCCCAGCCGTTGTTGGGGCTCCAGTGCCAGTACAATACCTCCTGTCCGTCACGGGTGAACCAGTTCCATTCGATGTCGTTCCACATCCAGCCGATGCGATTGCGTAATTCCGATTCGATCGGGTTGTCGCCGTTGAAATATTGTCTTGCGCATAACAGGCCTTCGAAAAGATAGGATGTTTCTACCAGGTCGGCGCCGTCATCTTTGCGGCCGAATGGGATGGTCTTGCCTGTTTCGCCGTTCATCCAATGAGGGAAGGCGCCGTGATAGGCATTTGCCTTCAGCAGGAAGTCGACCATCTTCAGCAGGAATTTTGCAGCGGTGTCCCGGCTGATCCATTTTCTTTCGGTGGCAGCGATGACGGCCATTACGCCGAACCCGGTGCCGCCTGTTGTCACGACCTCGTCGCCATAGTCATAGGTGACATTGCTCCTTTCGCGGGCCATGTGACTGACGGGATGTGCGTAATCCCAGAAGTAGCGGAAGGTCTGGTGTTCGGCGAGGTCAAGGAGGGCGCTGTCGCTGAGGTTTTTTGGGCGGGCGGCGCCGGAGCCTGCCGCGGCATCAGTGCTGCCGGCTTTGGCGCGGGGGACTTTTTGGGCTGCTGCCGGTAGCGAGCAGGCTGCGATGATGGCTATGAAGAGGAATGATCGTTGTAACATGACAGATCCGATTTTATTGATTCTGATTTTATTGACTCAAATAAGGGCTTGAAAAACCCAGACTCTTCAGGCCTGACTTTATTTCGGGGCAGCTCATGAAGAGGTTCCATAACAAGCCGCTGCGATAATTTTCTATCATAATAATTTGGGGGCCCTGGTCGATGGCCACGCAGTCGCTGTCGAACCAGGGATTGGACAGGTTAAATGCATCTGTGAACCCGTATTGTCCCCAGGTCTTGTCGCCGAGAGTATAATAAAAGAAACGGATGGCCTTCATAGACTCTGCGGGAGCATAAGGCAGGGAAGATATTGCCGCCGTGGGAGAAATGATTCCCAGGTCGTTGGCCGGCGAGTGAGCGGAATAGCCGCTGATATTATCATCACTGGCGGTGAGGCCCCAGTTTTGTGGGCTATATCCGTAAAAGCCCTGCGGGTTGGCTACACAATAATTATAATTGATCCGGGTATGGGCGGTGTCCTGTGTCCAGTAATTGGCATAGGCGTCCGAGAGATCGTGAGGGTTGATGCCCAGAAAGGAATAATGTGTAAAGAAAAGCGGGCCGCCCTGTGCGGGGCCCAGCGGCAGGGGTACGCCAAAATAGCTGGCGCCGTTGCGGATAGCGCCGTTGCCTGCCCAACCGTTGTCATATACTATGCGGGGAATGCTATCCACGGGCGCCGAAGCGGCCAGAACGTAGGTGATGAAAGCCTCATTCCAACCGGTGATGGTCTGGTTCATGGACCAGTTAAAGTTGGGGGACCAGTGCCAGTACAGGGTGTTCTGTCCGTTCTGTCTGAACCAGCCCCAGTCTACCCCTGTCCAGATGGCGTTGATGGAATCTCTTACCGCCGTCTCGGCAGGATCGGTGGTCGAGCTAAAGAACTGGCGGGCGGACAGGAGGCCCTGCACCAGGTAGGCCGTCTCTACCAGATCGGCTCCGTCGTCCTGTGTGCTGAAGGGGACGGTGGCGCCGGTGGCCCCATTCATCCAATGAGGGAAGGCGCCGTGATAACGCTGGGCCTTAGTCGAAAGGAAGTTGACCATTGTCCGTATACGCGTCAGTCCCTGTTGCCGGGTAATAAAATTTCGTTGTATGCCGGCCAGGATGGACATGATGCCGAATCCGCTGCCTCCGGTGGTGACGATATCTCCGGAGCTGCTTCTTTCGCGCGTCAACCCGCTGACGGGGTGGCCGAAGTCGTAGAAATATTTCAGCGTTTGTGACTGGACGAGGTCCAGCAGGGCGCTGTCGGAAATACGGGGGAACTTGTCGGAGGAATCGATGGCTGTGATAAAGGTTTTGCTGACTGCCGAGGTAAGAGCGGCTTTGTCTTTTGATCGCAGGCCTGTCGAGATAGAGAAGGTATATTTGGCTATCGCCTGCAGCGCTGATGCGGGTTGAATGATCAGCAGGCTGTCATTGCTGGTACTGCGGCTGTTGATAGGGATTGCGGCGCCGGTATTATCTTTCAGCACGATATTGCCGGTAATGGTCGCCGCATCGACCGGCGCGGAAAACCGCAGGGTTATCGAAGGGTTTCGGGGAGTATTTAAATACCCGGCGCCAGAGGCACCGGGTATTTGCAATGTTGTCAGTGAAAAAGGACCGGGTGTGGGTTGGCTCCCGGAGGCCGAGCCTTTGTTACAGGCAAGGGTCACCAGAAGCAGGACCGGGGCTATTAACTTTTTCATCATCGGGTAATGGTGAATGTTAATTGCCTAATCTTTCGAAGAAATACAGGGCGTGGATCTCGTCGGCACCCAATGCCTTGTTGTAAACTCTGAGCTCGTCGATGGAGCCGGTCAGGAAACCTTGCCAGTCCTGGACGCCCGACTTGGCAAAACCTGTAGCTGCGTTTGGCCAGGCACCGATGAGGGGCTGAACAGGGATGGGAGCTATGATCGGTCCGATGTTGCCGCGGTATGCAAAATTGTTGTTCGAAATCTTTATGTTGTTGGCATAAAGATTCAGAGTGGAGTCGCCGGCATTATAGACCATCACGTAGTGTACCCATTTATTGGTGCCGTGTAGTGTCTGGAAGTCTGTTCCGCGATTGCCATAGTCGTTGAGATTGTCACCCCCTATCCTCAAGCCCTTGGGATAAGAACCTACGGCGCCATGCAGGACCAGCGTATCATCGTAGGCGACCGTGTGTGCGCCTGTCTCGGCATATACATTGATAACGCTGCCCCAGTCGTTCTGAGCATCCGGACCGGGTGTCAGAGCAAAGAACTCGGAGGCCGTTTTGCCATTGTTATCGACATTGATCCAGAGGCTGACGGAGACGCTGCCGTAGTTGGCTATGTTGAGGGCATTGACAACGGGATAACTGATATAACCCGCGTTCAGATGCAGGGCGGGACCATGGACACCTTTTACGAAAGAGGCGTTGACGGCATTGGTAGGAGCGGTATGGGAGATAGTTTCCTCGTTAGTGCTGTCAAAGGTCCAGTGTGCGAGGAGATTGGCAGCGGCTACATCGTTCGAGTTCTTATAGTCCCCTAAGGGCGGAACATCGCCTTTTGTATAGGAATCGTCAAATTTTGCCTTGGTACAGGCAGCGAGGTCGGTCAGTAGTACCACGGCCAGCGCCCAGGTGATCGGTTTGAATACGTTTTGCATATGTAAGCTTTTTACAGATTAGTAACCATTATTTTGTTTCAGTCTTCCATTGCTCAGATCGATGATCGACTGAGGGATAGGGAAGACCTCGTTCTTGTTATCGACGAAGTTTTTACCCGCGGCACGCATCACGGTTCCGGCACGGCCCTGACGTACGAGATCGAAGAAGCGATCCTGCTCCATGGCCAGCTCTACCCTTCTCTCTTTCCAGATATTTGCCTGTGTGCCGGTGGATGGCCCGAGGTTGGCGCGGGCGCGGACCATGTTCAGATAGGTGGTGGCGTCGGCATTGCCCAGCATGGCTGCGGCTTCTGCGTGGATCAGCAGTACTTCGGCATAACGCATGAGCCGGATGTTCTTGGGTTTGTTGTCTTTATTTCCGTCGATTGCAGGAGTCTCGGCGATAGGGCTATGATAGGCTTTATAGCTGTACCGCTCGTTTTGTACAGAGTCCTGGGTAGGGATGCGGAAGCCATCCCAGAGAATGGTGCCGATATTGAGGCCCCCGGTAGGTTGAATATAAATGATCGTAGCGCTGTTGCGGGTATCGCCGGGTTCGTAGGCGTTGGCGAGGTCCACGGTAGGATCGTTAAAGCCAAAGCCGAGGTCATTCCAGCCGCCTTTACCTCTTGGTCCCTGGCCGTTGCTAAAGAGGGGGCTGATCCCGTTGGAGGTCGTGTTTTGACCGGTCTGGACCTCGAAAATAGACTCAGGGTTGTTGTTACCACCCTCGCCATTAACTTGAGACTCCCTGAAGATATATTTATAGTCGGGGACCAGGGAATAAAGACCGGAGTTGATAACATCTCCTGTCAGGTCGAAGGCTTTTTGCCAGTTCTTTTGGTATAAGTAAACCTTAGCGAGGTAGCTTTCTGCGGCGCCTTTGTTGGCTCTGCCTACAGCAGTGCTGGCATCTCCTTTCAGGGGAAGATTATCGGCTGCGAACTGGAAGTCGCTGATGATCACATTATAAATGGTGTCTACGGATGCGCGGATATTGAACTCGTCACTGCTGACCTCTGAAGGCTGCGGCACGCGGGTTACCTTTACTACACCACCGAAGGCACGTACGAGGTCAAAATAGAATAGCCCGCGAAGGAAGCGTGCCTCGCCCAGGAGCCGGTTACGGGTGGTCTGATCGAGCGCGGTATTTTTGGTGATGATGTCGATAGCCTGGTTAGCACGGGCGATGCCTACATAATGGCCGTTCCATACATTCTGTACGATCCCGTTATTCGCATTGACGGTAAAGTTATCGATGTCACCGGCTCCGTTGGTACCAAAGTCATCGGGAGTACTGCCTTTGTCTGCATCATCGGAAGCGACATCGGTCATCATGACCCATTCAAAACCTACCGTAGTCTTGTCAAAGCCGCCAAAATAGAGGGCATTATAGGCACCTGCCAGGGTCTGGCTTGCTGCGGCAGTATCGGTCAGGGCATTCACCTGGGTTTCTTTACCCTGTGGGTTGACGTCCAGGAATTTTTTTTGACAGCCGGCTATTGTCAGGAGAACTCCGACCGTCGCTATAGAGAGTTGTTTGTAATTTTTCATTGTCTTTCTTTTTTGTTAACCATTAAAAGCTAAAGTTGATGCCACCGGACAAGCTCCGGGTAGAAGGATAGATCGCCTGTTCGATGCCTGCATTGGTAGTACTGGGCGCATTGACCGTTGCGTTGATCGGAGGCGCCAGCTCGGGTGTAAAGCCGCTGTACTTCGTAAAGGTGAACGGGTTCTGTGTCGTGACAAAGACACGCAGGTTCTGAAATTTAGCTTTTGTCAGGAAAGGTTTTGGGAAAGTATATCCAAGCGTGATATTGTTGATCCGGAAGAAGCTGCCACTTTCAAGAAAGTAAGTAGAAGCGGGCAGGGTTCCGAGAGTTGCTCTTGGGATGGAGTTGCTTGGATTGTTGACCGTCCAACGTCCGGTGGCCACCTTGGTCTCTATGTTATCGTATGGATCTGAGCCAGTCAGCTGCTTCTTACCATTGTAAATCTTTCCTCCGTGAGTTCCATAGGTGTTGAAGCTAAGGTCGAATGTCTTATAGCTAACCGAACCGGTGATACCATAGGTATATTTCGGCTGATAGGAGCCGCTGAAAGCGCGGTCAAAATCGTCTATGACGCCATCCGGTTTCCCGTTGGGTCCGCTGATGTCCTTATACCGGATGTCGCCGACCTGGGCGTTTTTTTGAGCTGAATTGGCTATCTGGGCGGCGTTCTGGAAGATACCGTCGAACTGACGCAGGAAGTAAGATCCAATAGGCTGGCCATTGTCTGTTTTTGTGACGAAATAGCCATTGAGATTTCCATCATACAGCGCCTGTCCGCCATTGAGACCGATGACCCTGTTCTGATTGAAGGCAATATTACCGCCGATAGAATATCTCCAGTTGTTGTCGATATTGTCAGCCCAGTTGAGGGATACTTCGACGCCTTTGTTCCGGAAGCTGGCTGCGTTGGTAAGATATTGATTATCCACATCCCCTAAATAGATACCGGTGAAGTTGACAAAGATCAGCGCATCGGTGGTCTTTTTGTTGTAGAGGTCGATCGTACCATTGAGCCGGTTGTGCAGAATGGCAAAGTCAATACCGAGGTCATATTCTTTTGAGGTCTCCCATTTGAGATTCTTGTCGGCGGCCGCGTCAAATGAGATCCCGTTGTACTGGGTGCCATTAAAGAAATAGGGCACGTTGATCGTCGCAAGTGGCGTATACGCGTTACTGGGAATATTATCATTTCCGACTTCACCCCATGAGCCGCGGATCTTCAGTTGATCGAAGGTCTTATTGAGCGAGGAGAAGAAACTCTCATGCGCCAGGTTCCAGGCAAGCGCTACGGATGGGAAATAGCCCCATCGGTTATAGCTTGGGAATTTCGAAGCAGCGTCGGCGCGGATAGACGCAGTCAGGTAATAACGCTGATCGAAGTTGTAGTTCAGACGGCCGAGGTAGGAATTACGGGTATATTTATCCCCTCCGTTCGTCACTATTGCCGTGGAAGGCGTTCCCTGGTCGAGAAAGCGGAGATCGGGGCTTGGCGGGACATTTTTAACGGTTCCTACAAAGTTGTTGATCGTGTAGGTTTCGGCCGTTGTTCCGGCCAGCAGGGTAAAATTGTGTTTGTCAAAGGTCTTCGCAAATGTTACTGTATTATCCCAGAGCCAGCGGGTAAAGTTGTTCTTTGTTAGAGCGAGCGTGCTTTGCTGTACATATTGGTTACCGCCTGCCGTGAGGAAGACATTCGCAGGACCCGAGTTGAGAAACTGGTAGTCGTAGTCGGTAGTGTTTAAAAAGTCGAGATCGGTGCCAAGGCTGGTATGCAGCGTGATCCAGGACACAGGTTTATATTCTGCCACAACGGTAGCCTGGAGGCGATTGTCCACGTTAGCCGTACTGACCTGGTCGAGACTCAGGAGCGGGTTACCTACATTGTTGGCCAGAGAGGTATTCCCATAGAGTTTGCCGACTTTTGATTGAATGTAAGGGGCTGCCCGGTAAGCCAGGTTGAAATTATTCACATCGACGTTCCGAAAGTTGGTGCGGCTATAAGAGACCAGGGTCGAGACTTTGAAATTGTTGGCGATCCTATAGTCGTTGTTCGAGCGAATGGTGAAGCGTTTGAAGGCATTGGTCTGGATGATGCCCCCGTCGGTGATATAACCTGCACTCAGGAAATAATCCGCATTGTCAGAGCCGCCGGAAACGGAAACATTGTGATTCTGGATAAGGCTTCTTTTGGTAATCGCATCGAACCAATCGGTATTACCGCCTGCGGCCAGCATAGCGTCGGTGATCACGCTGTCGCCGGTTCCATAATATATGTTGCCCTCGTTGATGTAGTTGGCATATTGCTTCGGACCGGCCATATTGACCAGCTTGGAGATCTCTTTTGCTCCGACGCTTCCGTCGTAGGCAACGACGGGTTTACCGCGTTTGCCTTTCTTTGTGGTAATGAGCAATACGCCATTGGCGGCTCTTACCCCATAGATAGCGGTGGAAGAGGCATCTTTCAGGACGTCGATGCTGAGGATGTCGGCAGAATTTATATTACGGATGTCGTCTGTGATGACTCCATCGACTACGAAGAGTGGCGAGGCGCCACCGAGTGTGGTACCGACACCGCGGATACGAACGGTAGGATTGGAGTTGGGGTCACCGGAGCTGATGACCTGTACGCCGGCAACCTTACCCTGGATTGCCTGGGTGGCGGTGAGCACCTGCTGTTTGGAAATGTCGGCGCCTTTTACCGTTCCGATCGAGCCGGTAAGATCGCTGCGGCGCTGGGTGCCATAACCCACGACGACGACCTGGTCGAGCAGCTTATTGGATGCTACAAGGGTGACGTTGACCACTGCCGAGTCTGTGATAGGCTGTTCGTGGGTCACAAAGCCGATGGAAGAGAATACGAGGGTTCCGGTCTGGGGAACGGTGAGGGCAAAATTCCCGTCGTTGTCGGTGGTGGTTCCGATGGTTGTTCCTTTTACGGTGACCGAAACTCCCTGAATGACATCCCCTGCTGACGAGGTTACCTTTCCGGTGATCCTGATATCCTGGACGGCGAGGGTTGATGAGACCACGACAATAAGATTGTTCTCCAGCAGCTTGTAGGTGAGGTCGGTGCCGGCAAACAGCTTGTTCAGTACCTCTCCGATCGGGGAGTTGGCGACATCGATATTTACCTTATGGCTGACGGCCTCCAGGCGGCTGTTGTAGAGAAAGCGGTAAGTGCCTTGTCCTTCAATAGAATGAAGGGCTTTTGAGATTTCTACCTGGTTTAGTTTGAGTGAGACTTTACCCTGCCCGCTGACACGGGCTGACACTTGTAATGTGGCCACAAGCATCAATATAGAGGTTAGTTTCATAATCAAAAGAGCTTTTTTTACGGCATGAGGACTGCAGCCCTCAATCGTTAGAATTTTTTTCATACATTCATCGTTGGGTTATTAAAAATGTGAAACGTGGTCAGAAACTGCCTAAGAATCGCCTTGTTTCCGATATTAACCTTGCGGGGAATGCGCCAACATTTCCCGCTTTTTTTATATCGGTAGTTAGTTTTTATATTTTAATTATTTGTCATAAATGGTTATTTGGTTTTCGTTGATGGTATAGGTAAAGGGTGCTGTGAGCTTCAGGGCTTCCAGCGCCTGTTGAATAGTTTCTTTCCGGAAGTTGCCTGTAAATCGCCATTCTTCCTGTCCGGGCCGGGTAAACCGGATGCTCACTCCATACCAGCGTTGCATATCTGTTGCCAGTGAACCGAATGCTTCATCCTGGAAGACCAGCCGGTCATCGACCCAGGAGGTCTCGATATTGATCCCCGACGCATCATATGCCGGTTTGCGGATATCTACAAGCGACTCATTTGCTTTGCTGGTCTTTTGCGCGTGCGATGAAGGGTTGCGATGCAGTGCGCTGTCATCATTGGCTATCACCAGCTTTTCGTTTGGCTTCAGGATGATCTTCTCGTCTGGCCGGGCCTTGATAGATACTTCTATGCTTCCCCGAAGCAATGTTGCTTCTGTGGTTTTGTCCGTGGGATAGGACTTGACATTGAAGCGGGTGCCCAGAACTTTTATATCTACACGGGTGGTATGAATAACAAACGGTTTGGCGGAATTATGCGCCACGTCGAACAGGGCTTCGCCGGTAAGGTTTACTTCCCGAAGCTGTGCGCCGTAGGCTTTATCATATGTGAGGCGGCTGCCTGCATTCAGCCAGACATGCGTGCCGTCGGGTAATGACAGGCTGGTTCGCGAGCCATCGCGGGTAGCGATCTCGCTGAATTCTTTCATAGGAGCGCTAACAGCAGGCTGTTTCGAAATGTTTTGGTGAACCATAAATCGAACAACAAAAACTCCGATTAATACAACCAACAGCGACATCGTAGTAACTAAAACGGTTTTGCCCCGGCGGCTATGCGGCGGGGTTGAAGGGTAGAGGACTGTGTGGTTGGACGGAGGCGGGTTGGGAATGGTGAACCCAATGCCTTGTTCTTTGATCCTATCGAGATGGCGATTGAAAGCCTGTTCGGCTTGTTCGAAGTCGCCGGGATTGGAGGATTTCCAGAAATCTGCGACGGTCTGGAGAGGATAATACAATTCAGGGTGGGCTCTGAGCAGGTCTTCCAGCTCTTTTAGCTCACCTGGCGTGGCTTCGCGGGACAGCTTTTTGGCAATCAGGTCCCAGGTATGTTCTTTTTGTTCTTGTCCCATTGGCAGTGGCTACCAACAGGACAGGGAAAACGAAGGCATCCCCCAAAGGGACCTTAACTTTTTTTTAAGAATTTTTTGAGACCGCCGGGGAGGGCTGACTTCTTTTAATATCGAAGCTGACGGTGTTGCCTATCTTGTGGAGCGCAATGGCAATCTGGTTCTCGACAGTTTTAGCCGAAATATTGAGAATCTCGGCTATTTCCTTGTATTTGAGGCCGTCCTCTTTGGCTAGTTTGAAGATGAGTCTGCATTTGGAGGGCAGCTGGTCGATGGCTTTCTGGATCAGGGCGAGCATATCGGCTGTGATGAGCATTTGTTCGGGGTCAAAATAGACGCTGGTGAATTCGGCCTGGAAGTCGTCGATCGAAAATGTGGCGTTGCGTTTTTGCCTGTCAAGGTAATTGAAGGCGATGTTGCGGGTGCTGACATATAAATAGACCTTGAGGTTGTCTATTTTTTCGAGCTCTTTTCTTTTTTCCCAGACCTTTATAAAGACGTCGGAGACGACCTCTTCGGCGGATTCTTTTTCTTTGACGATGGTGCGGGCGAAGGGGTATAGGTAGTGGTAAAGGGATTTGAACAACTCTTTATAAGCCTGCTGATCGTCGAAACGGGCGATCTGTTGTTGTAAATATTGAATTCGATCGACGGTCATGTGGCAATGCTATAAGTAGTCTTATTTCACTGGTTTATGGGCAAATTTAGGTGAAATACCCGACTTGCAGCCGGCTCAGGAGATTGGACAGTTTCGTTTGGGAGAATGCTGCATATTGTATATTTTTGCAAACGCTGAAAAAATCCGGGCCTTGCCCGGTTTATAAGGCAGGACCTATAGCTCAGTTGGTTAGAGCATCTGACTCATAATCAGAGGGTCCCTGGTTCAAGCCCAGGTGGGTCCACAAAGGGAAATTGGTAAGAGCCAATTTCCCTTTTTTTTAGCCGTTCAGAACGCTGGAAGCTGAAAGATATCTTTGGGAGGGGTAATAGATAAAGAAGCAGGTTCCTTTTTTTATCACGGGGATGATCGTGGAGCTCATATCTTCGGGGATGGCCGGGCAGCCATAGGTCGTGCCCATAACCCCATATTTTTTCAGGATCCGGGTACTTACATAGGGAGCACCATGTATGACAATATTTCTTCTGCCGGCCATATCATTGAAACCTTTGTCCATTCCCTGGATCCGCAGAGAAAGGCCGTTGTCCCCATAATATGATTGCCTGGTAATATAAAAGCCAAGACTGCTTTTGTATGAGTTTTGTCTATTAGAAAAAGAATTGGCATATTCTTTTCCGGAGTTGATTCCATGTGCGACATAAGTTCGGTAAAGTAGTTTTTTGTTGAGGAGATCTATGACATACATTCTTTCTTCGCTGGAGGCCTGGCTGAAATCGCAGACAGATAACACGGTTGTTTTGTGCAGGAGGCGTCGCTTCCGGAGTCTTTCATAACCTACGTAGGCGTATTCAAATGCCTCTTCGTTAAGTCCGGCGGCGCCAAGGTTCATTTCCTGGTAGATGCTGAGGGCTGTTCTGATCGCCCTTGTCCGTGCGAGAGAAAATGTGTTGGTGCTTACCAAATGGGTTGTTGCGGTCGGCCGGGAGTTGGCTTTGGCGTGGGAGTAACCGGTAAGCAGTAGCAATGACAGGGTAAACCTGAAAATTGAATTTACAAGCGTTTTCATGCGGGTACATTTTAGGAATTATTGTAAAACCCGGCTTTTCAACGAGATATTTTCCTTGTATGAAGGAACGCGAGTAATTCGAAGGAAGATTGGGTACGTTTGTGGCCTGTTCAGGAGGAGATTGGATCTCTGCGTGGACTGTAAAAGTAATATCTGATCTTTGATTATGCAATAGCCCGGGGGCTAAATTCATAAAATACATCCTTATGTCCACCCGAACAGACTGGGCCCAGGCCATCCGGCCTCTGCTCAAAAAGTATAAGAACAGGAAGCATCCTTTGGACCATCACAACGTCTATCAGCTACTTGTGATGGTGATCTTATCTGCACAGAGCACGGATGATCTTGTGAATTTGCGCGCACCTGAGCTATTCCTGGCCTATCCGGATATGAAGTCGCTGGCAAAAGCAAAACCGGAGGATCTGTTTGCCTATCTGCGCGGCATCCGGAATTTTGCCAACAAGGCAAAATGGATAATAGCTATCGCACAGGAAATAAAGACTGACAAGGCCATTCCACTATCTATGGAAAAGTTGATAGAGCTGCCGGGCATTGGCCGTAAGTCAGCCAGTGTCATATTGCGGGGCGCCGGGGCGCCGGCAGAAGGGATCATAGTCGATATACATGTGATACGGGTAGCTCCACGGCTTGGTATAACAAAAGAAACTGATCCGAAGAAGATGGAATTGCATCTTATGAAGATCCTTCCTGCGGCCGAATGGGATGTTGGTATGGCCATGTCTTTCCTTGGCCGGGAGATCTGCAGACCCAAACCGCTTTGTGAAAAATGTCTGATGAATAAAGTATGTACTTATTATTCCAAACTACCCAAAAACCCAGGGTAAGGATTCATATTTTATGTTTATTTTACACTATCACCTAAGCCCCCAAATTCAATGAAACAACCTGAACCTGCAGGGTCAGGAAAGGAGCATGTAATTGTTCCTGATATTACTCCCCTGCTTCATATACTCGGGTATATCAATCCTCTCAGTCCCGGAATTGAAGCTTTTTTAAAAGAACATGTTACTGCCTGTTCGACGAGGAAAAGAAAATTGATCCTGAAGGAAGGCGCGATCTGTGAATACGTTTATTTTCTCGTGAAAGGGGCGGTTCGTGGTTTTATCCGGGAGGGCCAGAAAGATATCACGACCTGGATCGTGGTAGAAAATGATCTGGTGACCTCCATCTTCAGTCTTGACGGTCCGGTCCCGTCGATAGAGAATATCCAGGCGCTTGAGAACTGTGAATTACTCGCTTTGAGCTTTGACAGGCTGAACGAATTGTACGACCGGTTCCCGGAGTCCAATCTGATAGCCCGCAAGTTATTGCAACGCTATTATGCTGATGCGGAGAGAAGGGCTTTTATCGCGAGGCTGACGAAAGCGGAGAACAAATACCGGCATTTCCTGATGCTGCATCGGCCCCTGGCAAACCGGATCCCGCTGAAATATATCGCCTCTTATTTAGGGATGACACTGGAAACCCTGAGCAGGATAAGAAAAAAGTTTACATCCCGCATCTAAGAACCGCGCTGTGGAGCTGTTAGTTATGCAGGCCGATGCGTCTGGAAATATTTGAGCTGAATTTCTCTTCAGGATCATATTTACGTTTGATCGCCAGCCATTGTTCGTACTGCGGATACATGGCTTTGAACATCGCTTCCTGTAATAAGGCGTCTTTACCCAGATATAGTCTTCCGCCGGCAGCGAGGACCTTTGCATCCAGCTTCGGGGTGAATGTGAGCAGATTTTTTGTCACCGGAAAATCGATAGCCAGCGTATAGCCTTTGAAAGGGAAGGACAGGATGCCCTGACCGTCGCCCATGCGTTTGAATACGTTCAGGAAGGGGGTGCAGCCGCTGTCGGCGATCATTTCGAGGATCTCCGTGAGATGCTGTTTGCCATTCTCTTCCGGTATGACAAACTGGTATTGGATAAAACCTCTTTTGCCATATCCTTTGTTCCAGTTGTTAATAGCGTCCAGCGGGAAGAAGAACTTCTCATAGTGCACGAAGTCCTTGGGGGAGTTCTGTACAAAAGCAATAACGCGATTGAGTAGCCGAACTGTCAGGCCGTTCAATGCAAAAGAAGGCAGGAAGAACGGAACAGCCAGTTTTCCCGTCGAATGGATCTTCAGCGGGTCCTCTTTTAATTTGGCGGGAAGCTCTTCGAGCTTTGCTGCATTACCCAGCGTAAGCACGCCTCCGCCCAATTTTTTGCCTTTTGCCATAGCATCGATCCAGGCTACGGAGTAGTTGTATTCGTGGTCGTATTTATCCAGCGCCTCGAGCATATGATCCAGGTTTTTGATAACCACGGATTTTTGCCGGAAATAGGTGGTCTCGATCTTTCTCAGTTTCAGCTTTGCCTTCAGGATGACACCCAGCAGACCCAGGCCGCCGAAGTTGGCCCAGAAGAGGTCGCTGTGCTCTGTTCTTGAGGCTTCGACGGTAGTCCCGTCAGCAAGAAGTATGCTAAAAGAAATTACGCAGTTGACAAAAGAACCGTCGATGTGGTGCGCCTTGCCATGAATATCGTTGGCTATCGCTCCGCCGATGGTCACGAATTTGGTACCCGGGCAGATCATTGGCAGCCATCCTTTGGGGCCGAAGACCGAAATGATCTCCTCCAGGCTCACACCTGCCTCGCATTCGAGGATCCCTTCTTTCTCATCGAAGTTTAAGAAATGGTTAAGCTTAGTGCAAATAGCTACATATTTTCCATCGTTAACGGCCTGGTCTGCATAGCTTCTACCCAGTCCCCGAGGGACAAGCGGACCCATATCAATGTCTTTTTTGACATCTTCCTCATTGCGGGGACTTAGCGTAAATGACTCTATTACAGGATAGTTACCCCAACCAGCCAGCTTCTCTTTAAACGTGGATGCCATGATACGAACTAATTTGAATTGAGCGTGAAATTAATACACGTATCTCAATTATTTTAGTGAATCCATTATCTTTTACAAATGAATCATCCAATCCGTTGGCTATTGCTCGCGCTGTTGCTGGCGCCAGGCCTGATCACACAGGCCCGCATCATTCGCATAGAGATCATCAGCAGAGAATCCCCCTGTTTTGAGGGTCGCATTTTTGGTGTCGTAGGCGCCTATGAAAAGCTGAGGGGCAGGGCATATGGAGAGATAGACCCTACCCTGCCTGAAAATGCAGGGATCACCGATATCCGGCTGGCGCCGCGTAATACGAGAGGCATGGTGGAATATTCGATGGATATTTATCTGCTGCGGCCTCTCAATGCTGCTGCCGGCAACCATAAATTGTTTGCAGAGATCCCGAACAGGGGTGGCAAATTATTTGGCGGATTGAACAACAGCAGTGGCGGGAATGATCCTTCTTTGTCTGCGCAAGCCGGCGAAGCCTTTCTATTGAACCAGGGATACACGCTTACCTGGTGCGGCTGGGATATTTCGGCTGTTGCGGGGAATAATAATCTTACCATTTCTGTTCCTGTTGCGAAAAACCCGGATGGCAGTGCGATCACCGGCCCATCCTATGAGTACATCTCTTTTGACAATGAAAAAACAGTAAGTTATACGCTAGCTTATGCTGCCGCCAGCCCGGATAAAAGCAAGGCCCGGCTTATGTTTCGCAGGAGTCTTGATGTCCCGGCAGAAAAGATACCGGACAGTGGCTGGGAATATGTCAATGACCGGACGATCCGGTTGCTGCCTTTGGGTTCGGCTTTTAAACAAAGTTTTATTTATGAATTCTCGTATACTGCTACGAACCCCTTGGTGGCGGGTCTTGGGTTGGCTGCGACGAGGGATTATATTTCATTTTTGCGTTATGGGGCTGGGGGTGACAATCCGCTGGCGGGACAGATCCGTTATGCTTTCAGCTTTGCCGTATCACAGCCGGCGCGTTATATGAATGACTTTCAGACGCTGGGATTTAATGAAGATGAAGGGGGCCGGCAGGTCTTTGATGGGATCGAGAACTGGCTGGGCGGCGGCAGCGGGGTGGGCATCAACTATCGTTTTGCTCAGCCGGGGAGGACCGAACGCAATCGTCAGAATCATCTCTATCCGGAGGGTATATTTCCTTTTGCGTATCCATTGCTTACGGACCCTTATACGGGTCAGAAGGGTGGACGGCTCGTGCGTGAAACGGCGACTCATACGCTTCCCAAAGTAATGGAGATCAACTCGGCTAACGAATACTGGGTAAAGGCTGCGTCGTTGCTGCATACCGACCTTGCGGGTCATGATCTTCCCGATCCGGAGAATGTACGTTTCTATCTCGTATCCGGTGCGCAGCATGGAACGGGCAACAGCGCCAGTCCAGGAGTCAATCAGCAATTGCAGAATCCTACGAATGCGGAACCTTTGCTTCGGGCGCTGTGGGTTGCATTGGACGAATGGGTGACCAGGGGAGTCAGGCCACCGGATAGCAGGGTACCGCGTTTGTCTTCGGGTACGGCAGCACTTGCTGTTGCGCGGCCGGGTTTTCTAACGGGTACGGTTGACCGTGTTGTGCTGGGCTGGCCTGATATACCTGGTGTTACCTATACAGGACTGGTCACCCTACGTTATAGTTTCGACTTTGGAGATCGTTTTAGTGAAGGCATATTAACAAAATTTCCGCCGTCGCCTTCCGGCAGGCCGGTCTATTCCAATTTTGTATCGAAGGTCGATGCCGACGGAAATGAGGTCGCCGGTGTCCGTCTGCCGCCGGTAGCCGTGCCGATAGCCACCACCACAGGCTGGGCCTTACGCAGGGCAGGGTTCAGTGAAGGCGATGGCGGAGAATCTTCGGGGCAGTTCATTCCTTTTCAAAAGACGAAGGCGGCCCGGATCGGTGCGGGGGACCCTCGCCTGTCACTGGAAGAGCGATACGGTACGCATGAGCATTATGTTGAGGCTGTGACCCGTGTTGCAAAGGAACTGGCATCTGAGCGGCTGCTGCTAGAGGAAGATGTCCAAAAGTATATCAGGACGGCCAGGGAATCTAATGTATTACAATAACATGATTGATGGCTGCTTTACCACAAAAAGTAATATCTTGCGGGCTGTTTAAAATAGAGGTTTCTTTAACCTTTTATTAACCCGAAGGAGAATACATTTGTGAATTATGAAGAAGTATTTCATTACCGCTTTGGTTTTTTTAGCCACAACTGCTGCTTTCGCTCAAAAAAAGCGTTCCAAAAACAATCCGCCACCGCCTGCAAAAGATACCACTGTCGTTAATAAAACACTTCTGGCTCCGGTTGCAGCTGCCCCTGCTCCTGCTGCGGGTAAGCCTAAAAAGGACTGGAGCAAGATCAATCTGACGAAACGTTCGGCTGATCATTTCATGTTCCAGCTGGGTTATGACAACTGGGCTGGTGCGCCGGATAGTATCCATATTCAGGGTTTCAACCGAAGCGCCAATTTCTATGTTATGTTCGATTTTCCGTTTAAGACCGATCCCCGGTTGAGTATTGGCGCGGGTCTGGGTATCGGGTCGAGCAATATCTTCTTTCATCAGCAAACAGTGCTTGTAGCGGCGGTAGGCGCCGGAACTCTTGGTTTTCCTTCGGAAGAAGGGGGAGAGCACTGGAAAAAATATAAACTGGTAACTACGTACCTGGAAGCGCCGGTTGAATTGCGGTTTGCGCTGGATCCGGAGCATATGGATAATTCGTGGAAGTTTGCGGTCGGCGTTAAGGTTGGGCTTATGTTGAGCGCCTATACCAAGGCAAAAGACCGGCAGAACGCCGCTAATCAGACGATCGGCAGCTATATCGAGAAAGAGAGCTCCAAGCAGTTCTTTAATACACCCCGGCTGGCGGGTACGGCCCGGATCAGTAAAGGGGTGATCGGTGTTTTCGGGCAGATATCTGCTACCAGCCTGATAAAGTCCAGTGCTGGTCCGTCTGTGTTTCCGTTCTCTATGGGTATAACACTGAGCGGTTTATAAAATATTTACTCTTACCTGATCTGATAGAATCCGCTGGTCCTGCCGGCGGATTTTTTTTGTAGCTTCCACCCCAATCTATTAGTACCTTTGCCGTCCTAATCGCGATAGTTTGATAGACAATAAAAAAAGCATACAGAAGGAAGAAAGGGCGGTAATAGTCGGGTTGGTGTCGAAGACCCAAACGGAAGAACAGGCACAGGAATACCTGGATGAGCTGGCATTCCTGGCGGAAACGGCCGGGGCCGTTACGCTGAAACGGTTTACGCAGAAAATGCTACATCCTGATAGCAAGACCTTTGTAGGGAAAGGCAAGCTGGAGGAGATCAGGACCTTTATCACCCTTAAAGACGTTCAGCTTGTCATCTTTGACGATGAGCTGTCGGGTTCCCAGATCTCGAATATTGAAAAAATACTGGAAACAAAAGTTATTGACCGGTCGGATCTGATCCTGGATATTTTTGCCAGCCGGGCGAAGACAGCGCAGGCCAAGCTCCAGGTTGAGCTGGCTCAGTATCAATATCTTTTACCAAGGCTGCGTGGGATGTGGAAACACCTTGAACGACTGGGAGGCGGTATCGGTACCCGAGGTCCCGGGGAAACGGAAATAGAAACTGACCGTCGTATCGTAAAGGACAAGATAGCGTTGTTGCGTCGACGACTACAAGAAATTGATAAACAGGCATTTACTCAGCGAAAAGACCGGGGCGAATTCATCCGAGTGGCGCTGGTGGGATATACCAATGTGGGCAAGTCGACCTTGATGACCCTGCTTAGTAAAAGCGAGGTTTTTGCCGAAAACAAGCTTTTTGCCACGCTGGACACTACGACCAGGAAGGTTGTTTTTGAGAACACACCTTTTTTGCTGAGCGATACGGTGGGGTTTATCCGGAAGCTGCCTCACAACCTGATAGAAAGTTTTAAAAGTACGCTCGATGAGGTGCGGGAGGCTGATATCCTGATGCATGTGGTCGATGTCTCGCATCCTGGTTATGAAGAGCAGCTGGGAGTGGTGAATAAGACCCTGCAGGAGCTGAATGTTTTTGACAAACCCATACTGGTTATCTTTAATAAGATCGACCGCTATGAGGCGCAGACTTTTGATCCCTGGCTGGAAGAAGGGGTAAAAAAGGAGATCATGAGCGAGCTGAAGGAGCGTTGGGATAGGGAGACGAATGGCAGCTGTGTATTTGTTTCTGCAACAGAGCGGCGGAATATCGACGATCTGAGGCGGACGATCCTGGAAAAAGTAAGAGAACTCTATAAAGTGCGTTATCCCTACAAAACTGAATATCTTTTCTGATGGGCACTAAGAAATACAAATGGCATAAGGTCGCTGAGACGGCCGCCGATCTTCAATGGACAGCAGGAAATGTAAGCGAGGTAGAAGTGGAAGGAAAGAAGCTTTGTGTGGCGCGTTCTGGCGACAGTGGCGCTGGCGGTTCCAGCGTACATGTTGATGCTGCTTCTGGTGCCGGCGAGGAATGGTTTGGCTTTGCGCATACTTGTCCTCATGCTGGTGCGCCGATGACGGACGGGTATATTACGGGTGGCTGTAATATTGTCTGCCCGGTGCATAATCTTAAATTTAATTTGAAGAATGGAAGGGATGTGAATGGGGAGGGGTATACTTTGAAGACTTATCCGGTGGAGGTGAGGGAGGAGGGGGTTTATCTTGGGATGGAGGAAGGGGGTGGGTTTTTTAAGAAGTGGTTTTAGCGCGGGGCTCGGTTGGGGCGCTGGGTTGAGGCGCATTGGTGCAGTTTTTAAGGTTGTGCGGCGCGCGAAAAAATTTTTTATCTCTTAGCCTTTTTTAAACCTTAAAATCCCTATTTTTGCAACCCCTTTTGGGGCATCTTCCTCCTTAGCTCAGTTGGTTAGAGCATCTGACTGTTAATCAGAGGGTCGCTGGTTCAAGTCCAGCAGGGGGAGCTGAAAGTTAGGCACTTATGACGGTAATAGTTATAGGTGCCTTTTCATTTGATACAGGATTTGATACAGATATTTTGTGGAAAAAAATTTAATCTGTTGGCCCGAATAGGGCTTTTTAAGGCAAGAGTTGAAATCACTCTATATAGTTTGCCGCCAAAAGGAAAAGTCTTCTGCTATGATGTAGGTATCTGTATCTTCCATAGACAGAACAATAGGATTGTTTTCAGGCTTCGTCCTCCCATCTAAAATTGAAAAATCCACCCCATTATTTTGTAGGCATTCCGCATATTTCATCAGAAGCCGCTTTGGACCCCTTGCCAAAAGTCCATTATTAGCCTTTAAAAGATCATACGAATACCAGGCATTAAAGTAGGTCTCCGCCGGAATGTAGTTGCGAAATAGTCCAAAATGTAACTTGTATAACTCAAAATGGAGTTTATCAGGATTTGGCCCCTGCCCGTTAAAGTATAGCTCGCATTGAATGTCTTTAAATTCCCAAAGCAATGGGTGATCTTCCTCAATCCGAATATCTGAACCTTTGTCAAACGAAATTTTATTTTTCTTATGTCCAACGGTCTGCATCGTCCATCGTTTGTCATTTTCAGCAACTTCTTCTTCTGTTGAAATGGATGTCAAAGTGAAATCGATGGTTAAGATATTTTCACAAAATTCAACCTTTGTAATAGAGATATCGAGCTCGTCTTCGTAGAACGTTTCGAATATTTTATTTAATTCTTCAGGAATCAAGGTAAATGGTTTAAGAAGTTACGGTTATTTGGCTTGTTTGGAATGGGCATCTTTATAAGGCTCCGCCATCCGGCCAATTTCGCCAGTGATTATTTGGCTCTTTTGTTGGCGCGTATAAGTTCACGTTCCCGGTTTCCAGGACCTTTGCAATCATTTGAAAAGTTTCATTCTGGCTGGGATTTTCCTCATTTGCCAAATCATTATGATACCATTCATCCAAGCTAAGAATTAGTGGTAAATCCTTTGGTATTCTTTGCCTTATTTCATCCTCAGTTGCCAAGAATTGTTCCTTGTTATCGCCAGCGATTCCCCGGAGAAATTCCCAAATCATAATTTTAGGAGGATTTGCGAGTTCAATTCCCTTTCGAATGTAAAAACCGGGATCTGTTGGAATCGTTATTTTTTGACCTCTTATCAAGATTGACTTTACTTTGGGATTGAGAGAGTCCATATAGTCTTCATCGAATGGGTCTCCATCATCACTGTTGCTTGTGATGGAAAGGAAATTTGAAGCATTCGTTCCTGGTTCGAAATCCAAACAGTTTCCAAAGATGTGCAGGAAATTATTTATGCTGTCATGACCTCCTGCCCGATAGTGAAATCCGACGACTTCAATTATTAAGGCCCATCTTTTATCATCTCTGTAAGCAGATAATCGCGAATCTATTGGATAAGTGTATCCGTTATCCAACATAGGAAAAGTGAATTCTTCGGCACATTTGTCCCATTGCTCGAGGATGTCCTGTGCCGAGTACTGCGTTCTTTGATTTGGTCCGAACAGTTTCATTATAAAGATACTAATTTGAAATTTATAGCGGCTTTTCTGGCCAAAACTCTGCCCCCATTTGCAAATAAAACCCCTCTTTGCTCATACCTATTTGCAATCCAATGTCGGATGGCCCATCGTGTGCATGCACAAATATTATATCTCCAAAATCTTTCCACCCAGTTTCCACCCATTGTGAGGCTGTGTTGTT
>DATJJA010000083.1:0-48259 GCA_035492595.1 Puia sp. | reverse complement strand
TCGAGCAAGCTGTTGAACCTGGTGATGCAGAAGTTCCAGCTGAAACAGGCTACCATCGTGGATGTAAAGAATGCGCAGCAGAGTTTTGAGAATGCCGGATTTTTGCTGGTCAATGTGAGCTATGCGGCGAAGGCGGCGGAGATTACGTTGAGAAGGTATGCGAATCAGCTTACGTATTAGAATAAAGTTTGCACCCCATACTGGATCTTTGTCTCGTGATCGAGCAGCCATTTCTTACGCCATAATCCCCCGGCATAGCCGACGAGGTCCCGCTTTGAGCCGATGACGCGGTGACAGGGAACGACGATGGCTACATTGTTCTTGCCATTGGCTGCCGCAACTGCCCGGATGGCTTTTGTATCGCCCACCTTACGGGATTGATCAAGATAGCTGATGGTCTTGCCAAAGGGGATAGCCATCAATTCGTTCCAAACTCTTTGCTGGAATTCCGACCCTTCCTGGTAGACGGGGAAATCAAAGACGCGACGCTGTCCCTGAAAATATTGTATCAGCTGTTCGATACACTGGATGACGATGGGAGTGACCGGACCTTGCAGGCTGCTGTTCTGGTATTCAGCGTCATCGAGATGGTCGATGAAGCTGATCTCGCTGATATAGGTATCCGTTCCGCCGACGCGAAGCAACCCAAGCGGGGACTTGTAATAAGTGGTGGAGATGTCCAGGGTTGTTGCCATAACAGGGTTTGTTGTTTGCGGTGGCTTTAGCCCAATTTCCAGCCGTTGGCCACTTTTCTATCAGGTCCTATTAAAACTACTTCTTTTTTGTCAGTATACACACCCAGAACCAGGCATTCGCTGAAAAAATTAGCGATCTGCTTTGGGGGGAAATTGACCACGGCCATGACCTGTTTTCCGATAAGTTCCTGCTTTTCATAAAAGTCAGTTATCTGTGCGGAGGACTTTCTGATGCCTAAATCGCCGAAATCGATGGACAATTGATAGGCCGGTTTTTTTGCTTTTGGAAAATCACTAACTTCAACCACTGTTCCGACCCTGATATCAATCTTCTCAAAATCGGGCCATTCAATCGTTGGCATAGTTATTATGTTTTATCGTAAACTAAATATACAAATTTTATGAAACGTACAGCAACGGCCGTATGGAACGGCTCCGGAAAAGATGGTACTGGTAATCTGACGACTCAAAGCACGACTCTCAACAAGGCGAACTATTCTTACAAGACCAGGTTTGAAGAGGGCGTAGGTACCAATCCCGAAGAGCTGATCGCGGCTGCACATGCAGGCTGCTACACGATGGCGCTGGCTTTTGCATTACAGGGAGCCGGGTTCACACCGGACTCGCTGGAGACCACGTCGACGGTTACCCTCGATCCTTCCAGCGGGACACCGACGATCACGCAATCAGCGCTTGTGCTGAAAGCGAAGATCCCCGGCATCAGCAAGGAGAAATTCCAGGAGCTGGCAAAAGGAGCCGAACAGGGCTGTCCTGTGAGCAGGGTACTGAAAGCCGAGATCACGCTGGATGCAACGCTGCTGTAGTAAGAGGGACCCTGCCGGACATCTGTCAGCGGTCGGGCAGCTCATGCGCAATTGCTAAAAAAAGCCGGTTCGAAATTTTAGCCGTCGAACCGGCTTTTTTTATGTCCATACTGCTGTAACTTACCCCTGCAAACTTTTGACCGATTAACCTAGCAACAAGTACATTATGAGTAGAAAAAAACAGTCAGGGCAGAAAGGTCTGCCGACAAGCGATTCGTCCCGCCGCGAATTCCTGCGTAATACGACGATGGCTGCGACAGGGTTTTTCATTGTTCCGCGTCACGTGTTGGGAAAAGGATTCCTGGCACCCAGTGACCGGCTATCGATTGCCGCTATCGGCGCCGGAGGTAAAGGCGCTGATGACCTAAAAAATTTTTATGGCAGTGGCAAGGTGGATGTCGCCTATCTCTGCGACGTCGACGACCGCCAGGCCGCAAAGTCTATCCAGGCTTATCCAAAGGCTAAGTATTACAAGGATTTTCGGGAGATGCTGGATAAAGAGCACAAGCATATCGATGCCGTATCCGTATCCACCCCGGATAACATCCACGCCATCGCCGCGCTGTCCGCCATGCAGCTGAACAAGCATGTCTATGTTCAGAAGCCGATGACACACGACATCTTCGAAGCCAGGACGCTTACGGAAGCCGCCAAACGATATAAGGTGGTTGCACAGATGGGTAACCAGGGTTCTTCCGGAGACGGGGTCCGTTTCATGCAGGAATGGTATAATGCGGGCCTGATCGGAGATGCCACGGCTATCCATATCTGGACCAATCGCCCGGTATGGCCGCAGGGCGGTCCGAAGCCTGCAACAAAGGATGATATACCCAAAGAACTGGACTGGGACCTGTGGCAGGGACCTGCGACCGCAGATGATTACCATAAAGAGTTCCTGCCTTTCAACTGGAGAGGCTGGTGGGCCTATGGAACGGGCGCATTGGGCGATATGGGTTGTCACCTGATCGACCCTCCTTTTAAGACAGTGGGTCTTGGATATCCTTCCGAAGTGGAATGCAGTATCGCGAGTACCTATGAAGTAATGTGGAATGCCGCCTATCATCCCGAAAGCTGCCCGGTCTCCTCTTATGTTAAAATGAAATTCCCGGGCAAACCCGGCAAGCCTGATGTAGAACTGCATTGGATGGATGGCGGGATCCGGCCTCCCCGCCCTGACGAGCTCGGCGCCGACGAGCCCATGGGAGACAGTGATGGGGGAGCCATCATCACCGGTACCAAAGGAAAGATCATGTGCGGCTGTTATGGACGCAAGCCAACGTTGCTGCCTACTTCCCTGATGCCGGGAGTGAATGTCCCTCAGACTATCGCAAGAGTGCCCGAAGGCCATTATGTACAGTGGGTGAATGCCTGCATCGCGGGTTATGGCAAGATGCCGCTGAGTTCCCCCTTCGAATATGCCGGACCATTGACAGAGACGATCCTGATGGGCAACCTGGCCCTCCGCAGCTACCAGGTGAAAGATGCCGCCGGTAAGTTTCCTGGCAGGAAGAAGCTGCTCTGGGATGCGCAGAATATGAAGATCACGAATTTCGATGAGGCTAACCAGTTTGTAAAAAGAGAATACAGACAAGGCTGGAAGCTGGGAGTATAAGCCCGCTTATAGTACCTTTTTTGAAGCCGTCCAAATGGGCGGCTTCCTTTTTTAATAATAATTTGTTAATTATTGGGTTAACGGCTGGTTAAACGCTAGTTAACGGTTGGTTAATGATCGGTTAACCTTCGGTTAACATAGCGCGGTTACTTTTGCCCGCATGAACCAAGGTAAACCCCTTATATTACTTGTCAGCGCCTTGTTAATAACCTCATTATTACAGGCTCAGACCGCCCGCGTCACCGGGAAGATATGGAATGCCGAAGCGAACACGCCTCTGGCGGGTGCTTCGATCGTGTTAACGGAAGCAAAAGACCAAAGATTCGCCGGGCAGCCATCCGGACAGAAAGGAACAAGCTCGGATGTAGAGGGCCGGTTCTTCCTGGCAGCCGTAAAAGGTCATGTCTATACCCTCACCGTTTCCGGGGTTGGATTTGTCACCCGGACGATGGAGAAGATCACTGTCGGTGACGAGCCCATTTCGGTAGATATTATAATGGAGAGCAGCCGGAAGAGCCTGGAGCAGGTGGTTGTCTCCACCAGTACCCGGAAGTCTTCGGTGTCCGGTCTGTATTCCCTGCAAAAGAACAGCTCAGCAATATCGGATGGCATCTCTGCCGATATAATCCGGAGGAGCCCGGACAAGAATACGGGTGAAGTGCTGAAGCGGGTCAGCGGCGCGTCGGTACAGGACAATAAGTTTGTAGTGATCAGGGGCATGAATGAGCGGTATAATGTGGCCCTTTTAAATAATACGATCCTGCCCAGCACGGAGGCCGACAAAAAGGCGTTTGCCTTTAACATCATTCCTGCTTCGCTGATCGACAACCTGACGATCTACAAGGCGGCGACGCCTGATCTGCCCGGTGACTTTTCGGGTGGAGCTATAAAAGTGCAGACTCGGGATTATCCCGCCCAGCCGATCAGCGAGTTGTCCCTTTCTGTCGGTTATAACTCTCAAACCACCGGTAAGAATTTCTACAAGGGTCAGCCAAACGGCAATCTGGATGGACTGGGTTTCCTGGGAAATTCCAGGTTGATCCCTGGTCCATATTATCGTCAGCGGGGTGCGGAGTTCATCAACAATACGGATGCGTTCAAGAGAGAGGTAACCAAATTATTCCCCAACACGTTTGGCTACCAGACCGCCAGACAGAGCCTGCCTTCTTTTAATGCGGCGTATACGGGTGGCAATACCCGGCTGTTCAGCAATGGCAATAAGCTGGGTTATATTTACAGTCTGGGCTACGGTAATGGTCGGGCCGTATCGGAGCGTATCCGGGACGAATATGAGATCAACAGGGTCTTCCTTTATGGCTATAACACGAGCAATTACGACGAAAGAAATAATCTATCTGCCTTACTGAGTCTGACCTGGTCCTACAGGCATAGTAAAATTTCCTGGAAGAGCCTTTATTACAACGAGTTTATAAAGACCCTGGGTTTGCGTAACGGATATAATATTGTAAACGATCCCACTTTCTTCTATTATAAGAGTCTCAATAACGAGGTCAGCCAGAACGGGCTTGCGAATTCCGTGGTGGAAGGTATCCACCAACTGAGCCCCAAATGGAACATCAACTGGTCCGGTTCTTTTGGTTACACGTATAAGAACCAGCCTGATCAGAAAATACTGACCTTCCGTTCGGCTGACAACAAGGACGCGGATTATTTCATCCAGCTCAGCAACGAGAACTCTCCTGCGATCCGCACGGCAGGGCGTGTCTATTCCTTCCTGCACGAGAACATCTACAACGGAGCTGTCAATGCAAGCTATACGTTCAACTGGTTAGGTCAGTCGCAGAAATGGCAGTTTGGTACGCTCAACTATTACCGTGACAGGAGTGTTGAGGTGGATGCGCTGGGATATGCTTCCCTTAGTTTTGGAGGGACTGAAATTGCCGTGACGAAGGATGTAAATTTTGGGACCATATTCGATAAGGCCAATATCGACAAGTATAACCTGACCGTGGCCAATATCGGCAACAACTCGACCGACTATACTGCCAATGCGCTGTTGAATGCCGGTTACATGTTGCTCGACAATAAATTTTCCGACAGATTGAAAATGGTCTGGGGCGTTCGGGTAGAGAAATACCATCAGCAGCTGACTGCCAGGAACAAGGCTAAGGTCGACAAAGACAATACCGATGTGCTTCCTTCCCTGTTGCTGACCTATGCGCTGAACAACAAGACCAATCTCCGTCTTTCCGGAAGCCGTGCTGTCAATCGTCCTGAGTTCAGGGAACTGGCTGCTTACTCTGTATACGATTATGACAATTATTTTTCAGTGGTGGGTAACCCTGATCTGAAAAGAGCACAGAATACTAACGGCGATCTTCGGTTCGAGTATTTCCCGGGTGCCGGCGAGATCCTGTCTGCGAGTGTCTTTTATAAATATTTCACCGATCCTATCGAGCAGACCAATACCGGGAATGATGTCTTGTCCTATGCCAATGCGGACCATGCCTATGTGTATGGCGCAGAGGTCGAGATCCGCAAGAAGCTGGATTTTACGGGCAGCGATCTCCTGAGTCATCTGACGGTATATGCCAATGCCGCGTATATCAAGGGGGGCGTCCAGTTCAACGATCAGCATATCAATAGTCCAATGCAGGGCCAGTCTCCATACCTGGTCAACGCCGGTCTGACCTATATGTCGGATAAGGAGGACTGGTTTGTGAATGTCCTGTATAACAGGATCGGTCCAAGGTTACGGTTTCGTGCAGCTGCCGGTGCTGGTCTCAATATTTTTGAGAGACCCAGGGATGTCCTGGATGCGCAGATAAGCAAAAAGTTCATGAAGGGTAAGCTGGAGGTCAAACTGACGGTAAGCGATATTCTTGCACAGGCATTCTCATGGTATTACAAATACGACCCCGAGACCAGCCATACGGCTTACGATCCTGATAAGGACAAGATCATCACCTCTTTCAAATTCGGAACGACGGCCACTTTAGGAGTGAAATTGAATTTGGGTAAATAAGAACCAGGAAACCTACACAACGCTAATAAAAACGAAAAACACAGTCTTTATGAAGAGAATCTTAACGATCCTGTTAGGCACTGTCCTGCTGGGCGTGGCCTGTAAGAAAAGCGATGATCAGCCCAATCCCCCCACGGGCGGCGGCGGCACGGGGCCAGATGCGACCGGCACCATTCCGGTACGCGGGACAATTACAACCGATCAGCACTGGACAAAGGATAAGACATACCGGCTTCGCGGGTATGTTTATGTAACGAATAATGCGACGCTAACGATCGATCCGGGTACCAAGATCGTTTCCAGCAAGGATTCAGCCGGTGTGCTGGTTATTTACCGGACGGCCAAGATAAATGCATCAGGTACGGCTACCGAGCCCATCGTGTTCACGTCCTTTGAAACGGACAAGAAACCTGGTGACCTTGGCGGGCTGATCCTTGTAGGGCTGGCTAAAGGTAATGGCAACCATACTTTCATAGAGGGCGGCGTAGATCCGCAGTTCAGTGCCTTTGGCGGTACCAGCGATGGGGATAATTCAGGCACGCTGAAATATGTGCGCATAGAATATGCCGGTAAAGCGGTGAACCCGGGTGATGAAGTAAATGGATTGTCGCTGTATGGTGTCGGTTCGGGCACGACCATCGACTATGTTCAGGTTGTCAGAGGGCTGGATGATGCCTTCGAATTCTTTGGTGGAAAGGTCAATGCCAAACACCTGATCGCTTATAATTGCGCTGATGACGACTTCGATCTGGACGATGGATACAGCGGTAATATCCAGTTCGCTATTTCAGTGAAAGATCCTGCTTTCACGGATGATAAGGGATCGACCGGTGACCTTTCCAATAATTTTGAAATTGACAATGTCAATCCCGGGAACGGCTTTTTATTGACCCGTCCTCCGGTCACGGCCCCTGTTATGTCGAATTTTACGGCCATCGGTCCGAACAATGCCAGCGGCACGAAGTCTACTTATGGCTATGGTATGCGCTGGAGAAGGGGTTCTAAGGTCATCCTGGCCAATTCTATTGTTATGGGGGGCCAGCAGGCTGGACTGGTAGTAGAAGACACTACGACGGCAGTTTATTACGCCAATGGCGATTCGAAGTTCTATAACAGCCTGTTGAGCTCAGTTACGGCTCCCTTCTTTTCGAAAGGGAATGCATTACAACAGGCGATCCTTACGGATGCTACACTGGAAACCATTACTACAACCACTAATGGCAGCGTGCTGCTGGCGGCTGCCGGGGATGCCAGGCTGGGCGATCCGTTCAATAATGCCAGCCCGAATTTGAAGCCTCAAGCTGGATCACCGGCGCTGACGAAAGCTGCGAAGTTCGATCTGGACAAGCTGAACGTAGGTTTCTTTGATAAGGTAACTTATCTGGGTGCCCTTGATGGGACGACGGATTGGACGGCGTCGTGGGCAGTGTGGGGGAAATAGTGCGACTTCACCTGCCAATGGGTGCAGGTATAGGCTCTCCCAAGAGGAGCTGAATTAAATGAGTTTTGTCTTGGTTCGACAAATAAGCTGGAGGTCGTCCCGACGGGGGCGGCCTTTTGGCGTTTTAATGGCCCGACGGCTTAATCATTCAGCAACCTTGCCAGTTCCAGCAACTCTTTTTGCTTGTAAGCGTTCCTTTCATCGTCAAAGCATTTGCCGAACTCTTCGAGAGCCGTCTGGATAATACGATTGTGGGAGAGTGGCTTGAAGTAAGATGCCACAGGCGGCACAGACACGCGCTTGAAATAGCTTTCCACGTCTTTATGGGAGAAGACCTGGCCGCTCATGGGATCGATAAAGAATTCGATACGCTGCTGCGGGCTGAGCTTTTCGGGATTTTCATCGTAGTAAGGCTTTATATACGCGAGAACGAACTGGCGTGGGATATTTATCGCTTTTACGGGGATATCCAATAGTTCGCTCAGCAACAGGTAGAGGATACCGTTAGTAATGGCGTTGCCTCTTTTGGTTTCGACCAGCTTATTGATGAGAAACTCTTCCGGATGCTGGTAAGCTACTTCTGTGCCCTTTAACCCATAATAATTATAGAGGATGCTGGTCAGTACGTTGACCTGTTCCAGCGGGGTAAGATAGCTGTTCAGCTCCAGCCAGATATTGCGGCGAAGCTTTTCTATTTCCTGAAGGACCGGAGTACTGGCCAGTTCGGGATACTGAAATTTAGCGATCAGGAGCGAGGCCGTGAGAAGGTCCTGGTAGCTGCTGCTTTTCCAGTTGGTAAAATCTTCGGTCAGATCCTGGTAGTGCAGTTTGTGGATGAGTATTTCGATCCTTTCCTGAACGTCATTGCTGACGGTGTTTTCCCAAAGGTTTTCGAGGTTGGGGATAATGCCTCTTCCATAACTGACAATGCGGTTACTCACTGAATCGAAGACTTCCTGGTCAGGATCGTCGATCAGATGGAAAAGTGCTAATATTTCTTTGTTTTCCTGCATGTGGTTGTAAGGCGCTCCGGTATACGCACGGTAAGTTCGGAGTTGTTGGCAAAATTTGAACAATCTTATTATCCACACTAACGAAAATAATGTTCATTAAATTGCATGCCAGGGTGCGCCAGACCAGCCCGCAGGGGGGCTGGCCGTTTTTTTGGGGGGGCCTTATCAGCTGCTTTTTTTCTTCCGTGGAACCCGTTTTGGCGGGTTTGCTTTCACGTCTTCGATGATGGCCTTTACCTCATCCAGTGTAAGGTCTGCTGCAGTTTCCTGTTTTTCCTTTGGAAGCTTATAATTGCGCAGTCCCTGTTTGATATAAGGACCATAGGGACCTCGAAGCAGCTGTATCTTTTCCTTTTCGAAGACCTTGATGGTACGCTGTTCTTTAGCAGATCTTTTCTCTACGATCATGGGCGTAGCCGCTTCATAACTGATCGTATAGGGGTCGAACTCTTTCCCCAGGGAGTAGAACTTGCCGTCGTGTGCGATATAGGGGCCGAAGCGACCGATATTGACCGTCACGTCTGAATTTTCGAATGAGCCCAGGACACGGGGGAGCCGGAAGAGCTCCATCGCTTCGTCGTAGCTGATCGTCTCGATGCTTTGCGTATTCTTCAGCTTGGCAAAACGTGGTTTTTCTTCGTCGTTGACATCTCCGATCTGCACCATGGGACCATAACGGCCCATACGCGCGACGACCTTTTTACCGGATACCGCATCGATGCCCAGTTCTCTTTCGCCTTTGATCCGTTCGGCGTTCTCAATGGTATTGTCGACATCCTTTTTGAACGGATTGTAGAAATCGTCGATCATCTTGTTCCAGACCAGTTTCCCGTTTGCCACTTCATCGAACTCTTCTTCGATCCGCGCGGTAAAATTATAGTCCATGATATCGTCAAAATACTGCTTGAGGAAGTCGGTCACCACCAAACCCAGATCGGTAGGGAATAGTTTGGACTTTTCAGCACCGGTATTTTCCTGTTCGACTACCTTTTCGATGTTGTCATTTTTCAGGACCAGGACACGGAAATCTCTTTTTACACCTTCCTTATCTCTCTTCTCGACATATGTTCTTTTCAGGATCGTTGAAATGGTAGGCGCATAGGTGGAAGGGCGACCGATGCCCAGCTCTTCCAGCTTCTTTACAAGAGAGGCTTCCGTGTAACGGGGCAGGGGGCGGGTGAAACGTTCGATAGCCTTCATTTCCTTTAGCGGAAGTTTCATCTGTACGGTCAGCGGCGGAAGCATGCCTTCCTGACCGTCTTCTTCCGTGATCTCTTCTTCGTCACGGTCCTCCATATATACTTTCAGAAATCCATCGAATTTCAGCACTTCGCCGCTGGCGGTAAGCTCTTCCTTATTCGTGGAGACCTGGATCCTGGCGGTGGTCTTTTCAAGTTCGGCGTCAGCCATCTGGCTTGCCATGGTCCTTTTCCAGATAAGCTCATAAAGCCGGCGGGTGTCGGCATCGTCCACCGTCATGGCATCCATATAGGTAGGACGGATGGCTTCGTGGGCTTCCTGGGCGGATTCATTCTTATTCTTGAATTTCCGGGGATGGGAATACTTGTCGCCATACTGGCTGCGGATCTGGTTGGCTGCTGCATCCATGGCCGTCTCACTCAAATTGAGACTGTCGGTACGCATATAGGTGATCTTACCGCTTTCGTAGAGCTTCTGGGCAAGCAGCATGGTCCGGCTGACGGAATATCCCAGCTTCCGGCTGGCTTCCTGCTGAAGGGTGGAAGTGGTAAAGGGAGCCGCAGGCGTCTTTTTTGCGGGTTTTACCTGGATGTCGGTAACCGTATAGTCTGCACCGACACAACTCTGCAGGAATTTTTCCGCGTTCTCGGAGGTAGCCTGTTTTTTGCCTTCAGCCGAAAAGACCACGGCTTTGCCGGTGACGTCCTTTGCCGTAAAGAGGGCCTCTATTTTAAAGGAGCTGACAGACTGGAAGGCATTGATCTCCCGTTCGCGTTCGGCGATGATCCGTACGGCTACACTTTGTACCCGGCCGGCGGAAAGGTTGTTCTTCATGCTCATCTTCCGCCAAAGGACGGGGCTGAGCTCGAATCCAACGATCCTGTCCAGGATACGGCGGGCCTGCTGAGCGTTGACAAGGTTCATATCTACGGTCCGGGGCTTGGTAACTGCGGACTGGATAGCGGGTTTGGTGATCTCATGAAAGACGATGCGTTTGGTCGTCACGGGATCAAGTCCCAGCACTTCACAAAGGTGCCAGGAAATAGCTTCCCCTTCACGGTCCTCGTCCGTCGCGAGCCATACTTCGCCTGATTTTTTGGCGATGCTTTTTAACTCTTTGACAACCTTTTCTTTATCCTCCGGGACGATATATCGGGGTTTGTAATTGTTCTTGATATCGATGCCCATATCCCCTTTCTCCAGATCCCTGATATGTCCATAACAGCTCTTAACCTCGAAGTCTTCCCCCAGGATCTTCTCAATTGTCTTGGCTTTCGCCGGAGACTCCACTATCAATAAATTCTTAGCCATGTGTTGAATTTCGCTTGCCTTTTTTGGCCGGTTGGACAGCGGTCCGCCCTGCCTGCTGGCTTGCAAGTTTACAGTATAACAAGCAAATTAAAAAATCAGGACCGGTGGGATCCCGGATCCCGGGCTCCCAATAACTCCTTTGGTCGTTTGATTATCAGCCATTTACATGCCAGTTATTTCAAGAGGTTATAAGTTTATGAACAAGAAGGGTGGCCTATCCTCCAAAAAATGGTAATTTGTTCCCTGAATCATACGTGCAATCGTGGGTATCTCTGCTTCCTTTTCCATATTCCCCCTGGGCGATTCCGCTATTACGATTGACCTTGGCAATTGCATTGAGGAGCAATTTAATAGGCGTGCGCTGGCCATTCACAACTGGTTGCAGGCGCACCGGTATCCGGGCTTTCTCGATATTATAGTGGCGTATAGCTCGGTATCTATATATTATGATCCGACCATTGTCCGATGTAGTAACCTAAGCAAATCCAACGGGGTATATTATGGCCTGGAAGAGCTGTTGATCCAGGCCTGGGAAGAGACGGACGAAATGACAGATGCGACGGTGGAAGGGCAGAAGACCCCCGAACCCGAAGGACATTTTTTCCGGATCCCGGTCTGTTATGAGGGGGAGTATGCGCCAGACCTGGAGGGTGTGGCATCCGAAAAGGGGCTCTCGGAGGAAGAGGTGATCGGGTTGCATACTTCGGTCATCTATAGAGTATATATGGTAGGATTTCTGCCTGGCTTCCCCTATATGGGCCGGACAGATGCCCGGCTGGAGATAGGAAGAAAAAAACAGCCGGTATCCGTGAAGCCTGGTGGTGTAGGGATTGCGGGGGGCCAAACGGGTATCTATCCCCTTAACAGTCCCGGTGGCTGGCAGATCATCGGCCGTACTCCGATACCTTTATTTAATGTGAAGGAAGATCCGCCGATCAGGGTACAGGCGGGCGACAGTGTTCAATTCTATCCGGTCTCAAAAAAGGAATTTGAGGCCTGGATCTGATTTTCCGCCCTAATGTCCCGGGTAGTAAGCCATTTAAATAATCGATTACTGCTGGCATTTCGTAAATCAGTAACTTAAACCTTCCTACCCAATTCCCTTGTAAACCATTGGAAATTCTTCCCTGCACATCAAACTGTTGTTATGGCTTTCTCGATCATTAAACCAGGCCTGCTGGATACGATACAGGATCTGGGCAGGAACGGGTTCGGTAATTGGGGCATTAGTCCCGGCGGTGCAATGGATATCTATGCTGCACAGGTGGCCAATCTGCTTGTTGGCAACGACAAACATGAAGCAGTGATCGAAATTCATTTCCCTGGTCCGCAGATCCTCTTCGAGCAAAATACGCTCATCGCCATCACCGGCGCAAATTTTTCGCCTACGCTGGTGGACGAGGTCATCCCGCGCTGGCAGCCTGTTGTAGTCCGTAAGAATACGGTCTTGCATTTTCCTTCACTGGTGCAGGGAGGGAGGTGTTACCTGAGCGTACACGGAGGATACTGCATAAAAAAATGGCTCAACAGCTATAGTACCCATTTGAAGGCCGGCGCAGGTGGCCTGGGCGGCCAGCCCCTGAAAAAAGGTGATGAGCTGCCGTTCAATGAAAATACCATCTATTTTGCAGGCCTGCTAAAAGAAGAAAGCAATTATGCTGTTCTGCCCTGGCGCGTCAATATAGATAAAACATATCAATACCCGCACGAGATCGGCTTCATCCCCGGCCATGAATGGGCTTTTTTGCCGGAAGCATCGAAAGAGGCCTTCCTGCAAAATAATTTCCTTATTCATCCTTCCTCCGACCGGATGGGCTATCAGTTAAAGGGCGTCCCCATATATATGAAACGGCCTGCCGAACTGGTGTCTGCTGCGGTAAGTTTTGGAACTGTACAGCTGCTGCCCGATGGACAGCTCATCGTATTGATGGCCGACCATCAGACGACGGGTGGTTATCCCAGGCTGGCTCATGTTGTCTCCGCTCATTTGCCAAAGCTTGCGCAGCTGCGGCCTTCCGACTGTATCCAGTTCAAGCAGATGGATATCCAGACGGCTGAACAGCTACTGGTGGCGCGTGAGAAAGAGCTGCATATCCTGCAGCGAAGCTGCCTCGATCACTTAAATGAAATGGTGTGCTGAGACCTTCTCTTTACATTGACCTGAATTGCGACATGGGCGAAGGCATGGATTCGGATGCCGGGGTTTTTCCTTTTATCAGCTCTGCGAATATTGCGTGTGGCGGTCATGCCGGCGACGAGGACACGATGCGCCGGACAGTAGAGCTGGCCATGCAGCATGGAGTAGCCGTCGGCGCCCATCCTTCCTATCCGGACAGGGAAAATTTTGGCCGGATGGATATTTTAGGAGCCGGCGTCGTTCCTTCGGCTGCTGGCATCACCCTTGAAGAGCTGCCGGAGATCATAAGTGAACAGCTGCAGCGTCTTGCCTCGATCTGCCGCGAGTTTGGCGCCCCGATGCGACATGTCAAACCACATGGCGCCCTGTACAACCGGGCCGCAAAAGATGCTGTCGTCAGCAGGCTCATTTGCCGCGCCATTCTCGACTTTGATCCATCTTTGTTGTTATATGGTCTTAGCGGTAGTGAGATGCGCCGGCAGGCCGAAGATATGGGACTGCGTTTTATCAGCGAAGTTTTTGGCGACAGAACATATCGTCCGGATGGCAGTCTGACACCGCGGACAGAGCCGCATGCGTTGATCGGGGATTCGAAGCTGGTGCTGCAGCAGGTGCTGAAGATGGTTAGGGAGGGCAGGGTGGAGGTTTATACAAAGGATGGGACTGCTGCCGGCGAAGTGGCTCTTACGGCGGAGACGATTTGTTTACATGGTGATGGTGAGCATGCCGCCGAATTTGCGGAGATGATCCATGCTGCCCTGGTACATTCGGAAATACAGATACAGGCGCCTCTTTAGTGCTCGGAACAGACAATTATGAAGGAAGTAAAAGATATTGAATGGTTTAAGAAAGAATTAGCACCCCGTCTGAAAGCCTATGAATTGATTTTTAAATTCTTTGAACAGGGGGATTTCGGTTCTCTTAGTCAAGTTGAATTTAATTCGGAAAAAGTCGGAGACAATTTGATGAATCCAATTCACTTGAAGAAGGATCGTCGCCTTTGATCTTTCAGAGGAATCGTTAATCCAATTGATCAACTAATGAAGTATTTGCTACTGGTGCTATTTATTTTCCTCTGGTAATAAGACTTTAGTGATTAGAAGGCGGCATTTTGAATCAATATATACCGATACAGAAAATCGGGAAAAGCTTTGCAGGACTTTTAGAGAAGGCATCATATTCGCCGAAACTCCACCGGCTTTTAGCATTTCCTTTGCAATTTGAACGGAGATTTCCCGTTCTTTGCTTGTTCCCACTTCAACTTAATGAATGAGCCCATGCCAGGCCGTGTCATACCTATGCAGGTAAACGGCCAGGACATGCAGCGGCGCGCAAAAACGCGCGGCGCAGGCGCACACGTTATTTTTTGACCTTTGAACAAGCAAAACCATGGCAGCGACAACCGAGAGCGGCAGGCCGGAAAGCCTCTATACGTATGATTCCTTTACCGGAGTGGGCAAACAAACCCGTCAACCACGGGAACGACATTTTTTATGGTGGTGCTCCGGCGCTTACCAGGACCTCCTGAAGGATTGCCCATCCGAACAGACCAAATATGCCGGACTGGGCGGCGTCCTGCTGGCCACCTTTACGCTGGCGGCGCTGTCTGCGGGATATGCCATCTACAGCGTTTTTAACGATACCATCTGGGCGGTGGTCTTTGCCATCGTCTGGGGGCTGATCATTTTCAATTTCGACCGTTTCCTCGTGTCGACCATGCGCAAGTATGGGGTTACCCGCCAAAAGCAGATCTGGATGGCGACGCCCCGGCTGGCCCTGGCCCTGCTTATCGGCTTTACCATCGCCCGGCCGCTGGAGCTGAAGATCTTCGAAAAAGAGATAGACGTACAGCTGACAGAGAACAGGCATAAAAAGATGCTGGCCAATGATAGTCTCCTCCAGGCCGAGAACCGGTCAGTGGTGGAGACCGCACAAAAGGAGCGGGACCTGCTGAGGCAAAAACAGGCGGGGCTGGAAGATACCCTGCACCGGCTGCAGCAGGCCTATGTGACGGAAGCAGATGGTACGGGCGGGTCGCAGCGCCGCGGGATCGATAAGCTGACAAAGCTGAAGCAGGAAGCCTATGAGTCGGCATTATTACAGTCCGTCCCTCAACTACAGCTGCTAACCCGTCAGATCAGCTACCAGGACAGCCTGATAAAGGAGGCCAACGCCAGCCGGGAGCAAAAAAACCGCAGCTATGAGGCCCAGGTCACCGGTGATGTGGGATTCCTGGAACGGAACAAGGCGCTGTCGGATCTCTCAGGGCGGGAAAGCAGCATATTCTGGACAAGTCTTCTCATCTCTCTCCTGATCATCCTGATCGAGACAGGCCCTGTCCTGTCCAAGCTGATCATGAGCACGGGCCCCTATGACCTGGCGCTCGCCGGGATCGAGCTGAAACAGATGGCCGCTGCTGAAGAGGACATGCGGCGGGACAAGGAGCTGGTAAAGGAAAAGAGAACGGCCATCTACGACCGGAAAAAGGAAATGACGACGGAACTGCTGCAAAAGCTGGCGGAGCTGCAAAAAAAGCATGTCCAGGAAGAGCTGGATCAATGGGAGCGGGGAGAGGATACTATACCGGGACGAAGGCCCCTGGGTGACGTGACGCGGCGGATCAGAGAGCGGTACGATTTCCGCGAAGAGGATATTTTATAAGACCGGGACGCCGCCGGATGGGACCGCAACCCCTTGCCGGGTCTTGCCTCCCAAGCCGGAACTCTATTCCCTCCGCGCCTCTGCATTGATATAGTTCTCGGCGAGAGCTGTCAACAGATCATCGGCTTCTTTTTCCTCGAACAAAGACAATTCAATGATCTCCTCTATCTCATCATATTCGAGTGTGCGGGCATGCTGAGCCAGACTTCCGTAAATGGTGATCTCGTAGTGTTCCAGCTTCTGGACCGCTACGATGATGGCTGCGTCACGGGTTGCGGTGCCTTTTTCTGTTGCACTTATGACCTCTTCCGCCGCCCGGATAATGCCTAATATGGCTTCCGAGATCCAGCCTTCTGCGGTCTGTCCCATCTTCTCAAAAAGGATCTCCAGCCGGATGATCTGTTCCCGGGTATCGTCGAGATGACTGGCGATGACATTCTTTAGCTTGAGTGAAGAAGCTGCCTTCTTCAGGAGGGGCAGCACCTGCAATTGATGTTTCTCGGCCCCGTAGATCTCTCTCAATTCATTGAGGAAAAGATCTTCCAGCTTTGAATCCGGCCGGTTTTGTATCGTTGGTTCCATATGGCTCGTTTAGGAGTTAAAGTAATACAATTATGCCATTCTTTTTGGTCTTTTTTGGGAAGTATCGACGTGGCCTGCCTTTTTCTATTATGAAGGTAAAAGCTCATATGGAAAATTTAAAGACCGAGCCCATTAAAATAAGGACGGATGAAGGAACTGAGGAGTATTTACTAATGGAAAAAGATCATGGAGACCTGGTCGTCTATGATATCTACCGAAAAGACCATTATCTCCTTACGCTTGCTATGGATGGAAGTATCCTGTTCATGAATTTCGAAGCTGACGAAAAAGATAAGAAAATTTTCAAGTTGTCTCAGCTAAACCGTTTTATCGAAAAGATCCAAAGCAGCACTTAAAACCGATCCCGATTATTGTAGAAATTTCCTCCCGCACGGAGGAAATTTTTTCTACAAAAAATTATTACAGAATCTCGTATTTCTTCACTTTGTGCAGCGTGCAAAAAGGACGTTTTGCCGCCAGTTCGTTTAGTTTCCTGACGGTAACCTCATCCGGCGGGGCCGGCGCATCGAGGCGTTTTACCAGGGCCGGCCTGCTCTGCCGTGATTTTCCTGCATGAGCAGTCATAGTGGATTCAGGTAGAAGGGTTGGCCAGGTAATAAAGGAATTAGACGTAGTCATTAGCGTAAGTTTCAATGATATTATAGTACAGCCTATCATTATTCAAAAACAATACCACCCAAACAGCAAATCCCGGCGAAATAAGAGGGCTGGTTTTTTATAACATTACGCTAACCAAAAAAAAACAAAAATTACGTTTATATTAGACCTTTGATTATCATTTATTTCAACTATTTGACCGAATAAGGCTTGACGAAGGGGATTATTATACGGGTTGTGGTGGTGATCGGCTGTTGTTGGCTGAACCTGTGTTCTTATGGCCAGGGGAGAGGGGAGAAGGATTCCACTGCGGTACATCACAGGGGGCTTAAGAACAATAATATCTTTCAATTTTTCCGCAATTCCATTACCAAGGGACGTCCCGATTCCATTGCCATCGCAGCCGCTCTCAACACGAAGAGTGAAAGCCCTTTTAAGCCCTATGAGGGCAAGGTCATCCGGCATATCTTTATCCGGGGTTATGGTTTCGAACAGACATTCACCGACACCTCCAGGCGGTTGCAATATTTTGGCACAAAGGTGCTGAACCAGCTCCACCGCAAAACCAGGGACTGGGTCATCCGAAACAACCTTTTTATCAAGGAGAATACGGCGGTGAACGCCTATAAGCTGGCGGATAACGAACGCCTGATCCGTAACCTCAACTTCATCCAGGATGCCCGTATCCTGGTGACCTTCGTACCGGAGACCGATTCGGTAGACCTGGTGGTCGTGGTCAAAGACCTGTTTACCATTGGAGGGGCCATCGGTAGTTTGGGTTATCCTCCTTTCAGTATCCGGGGAAATGTCAGCGAGGCGAATTTTTTGGGAATGGGTCAACGGATCCAGGGTGGATTTAACCTGGAGCAGAACAGGGACCCGAATTTTGGTCCGCAGCTCCTGTACAGTAAAACAAATATCGCCGGTTCCTTTGTCAATGCGACAGCATCTTATACAAAGATCAATGGCGATCTTTATCCCGGTACGCCGGATGAAACAGCCTGGTTCGTACGACTGGACCGCCCTCTTTATGCTCCGTATGCCCACCTGGCCGGCGGGTTTACCATCGGGCATTTTGAGAATTTCAATGTCTACCACAACGTAGACAGCGTCTTTTATAAATACAGTTATCATACCCATGATGGCTGGATAGGCTGGAATCTTGGCTCCGACCGTTTTCTAAGCAATACCTCGGTCCGTGACCGTAAATTTGTGGCCTTTCGTTATTTCCGGAATGATTTCGACAGCGTTCCCAAACAGATAGGAAAGGATAATTTCAATTTCCGGTTCAACAACAGGGAGGCGGCGCTGGCCTCGTTCACCTTCTTCCGGCAGGACTTTTATAAGACTAATTATATCTATGGCTTTGGTACGACAGAGGATATTCCCATGGGGTACAATGTGGCCTTCACCGGAGGATGGTATAAACAATTATACCTGACCAGGCCCTATGTGGGCGTTGACGCGAATGAGTTCGTCGTTACAAAAAAAGGCGCCTTTGTCCAGTTCTTCCTGCGAAGCGGCACATTTATGCGAAAGGGAAGATTTGAGGACGCGAGTACGCTGGTCGGCGCCAGCTATTATAGTCCCCTGTTCGTTTTTAGTGCGGTAAAGATCAGGCAATATATCAATTTCAGCTATACCCGCCAATTCAACCGGCTGGGGATCGATCCGCTGACGATCAATAATGTATTCGGATTGCGTTATTTCAGCGGGGATTCCACCTTTGGCTCCCAGCGGATGACGCTTCATTCGGAAACGACCTTCTTTCTCAACTACAAGTTCCTTGGCTTCAAGTTCGCTCCGTTCGCGTTCGGGGATCTTTCCTTCCTGACCCCGGAAAAGGGAACTTTCGACAAGTCATCCCTTTATCATGGTATCGGCGCCGGCATACGGGCCCGAAATGAGAACCTTGTCTTTAATACCATCGAGCTGCGCATGGTCTATTTCCCGAGGAAGACCATGCAGAACAATTCCTTTAAGATCATGTTCAGCACGGGCATTCAGTTCCGGTACAACAATACCTATGTGCGACAGCCGGATGTTGTCTATCTCAATACGGACGGATTGAATAGTATTTATTGATTTGCTCTGCCCACCATGCATATTGTTCCGCCCCCGGGTGCAGCCCATCAGCGGTAAAATGTTCAGGAGCTCCCTGGGTCCGGCTATGATCGGTGATGTCGATAAAAGGCAAACGCAGTTCCTGAGTTATTTGCCGCGCAAGAGTATTGAACGAGTTGATGGCTGTAGCGATGCTCTCTCTGTCCCGAGTTTTAGCGAAGGGGGAGACACCCCAGTCGGGGATGGACAGGACCAGAACGCGGCCCTGGGGCTGGGCCAACCCAATGGCCTGACGCAGGATCTGTTCGAACTGAACGCCATATTCCTCCAGGCCGCGGCCTCTGTACTGGTTATTCACGCCGATCAGCAACGTGACAAGATCGTATTGGGGAAGCAGCCGGGTACGCGCCATGGCGGCAGCCAGCTCGTCAGTCGTCCAGCCGGTGCGGGCGATGATCTCGGGTGCGTAGAAGTTATTGCCGGTCTTGCGGAGAAGCTGGACGGCCTGATAAGGATAGCTATCATAAAGAGGGACTCCTTCACCGATAGTGTAGGAGTCCCCAAGTGCCAGATAAGAGCGCATGCGCTAAGATAGCAAATTAATTCTGAGGGGAAGCAGGACCGCTGCCCTGACCCTGGATACCTTCCATGGAATCCCTTTCACCCTTCATGTTCTTACGTTTGAAGAGAGCCATGTCGAACTTGCCAAACCGCCAGTTGAACTGGAGCCGGAAGAACTGGGGATCCCTTCTGCGGAATACCTCCTGTTCAAAACCCTCGGAAGTGGTGAAGACATCATTGACGCGGGTGCGGAAGATATCGTTCGCGCTGAGGGTAAGAGATGCCGCCTTGTTCTTCAGGAACTCGTACCGTATAGCCGCATCCACGCCGCCGGTGGGCTTGCTGTATCCCGAAGCATTGCCGGTGCTGTTGTTGCCAAAACCACGGCCGCCACCGCCGCCGCCTCCACCGCCATTGTTGGCGCTGCCACCGGGGGGAAGGACTGTTTTAGATGTATAGTCCCCGGATAACTGGAAGGTAAGGCTCTTGGTCAGCTTGAAGCTGTTGTTGATCTTTCCAAACCAGCTCCAGCTTTGAGGCTGGGTAGCAATAGCATTCTTCCCGGTATCGATGGTATTGATATGAGAGGTAAAGATGTTGATATTGCTCGTAAGGTCCCACCATTTGGTGATGCTGTTACGACCGATCAGCTCCAGACCACCTACAAAGCTGGACTCGGCGTTGATATAGGTATTGATAAATACGGGCAGCTTTGTGATCGGATTGGTGCCCGGTTGCTGATAGCGGGTGATCAGGTTTGTGGTATACTTATAGTAAACCGAAGCCAGGAAACTGTTGTTGCCCGAATAGGTCTTCTGATACCCCATTTCAAAAGAATTAGTGAACTGCGGCTTCAGATCCGGGTTACCTCTGCTCAGGTTGAGGGAGTCGGAATAGTCGGTAAAAGGGAAGAGCTGCTGGAAACCGGGCCTGTCGATCCTGCGGGTATAGTTAAAGGACAGGTCCTGGTCACCTCCCAGCTTCTGCGTCAGGAAAACGCTGGGGAACAGGCTGATCGGGAATTTATTGCTGAAATGCCCGATCGACGGAGTCTGGCCTCCGCTGGCATCTACATCCGTAAAATGCTCCGTACCGTTGTAATCCGAGCTTTCCGCGCGTACTCCCAGCTGATAGGTAAAATTGTCGATCGCATTGGAATAGGTGGCATAACCGGCGAAAACGCGGTCACGATAGGTGTAGTTCGAAGACAGCAGCTGATTGACGATGAACTGGTTATTACTGTTCAGCGTATCGATATTGTTGATGCTGGTATTGTTGCGGATAGCCACACGGCCGCCGGCCTCGAATTTTGATTTCTCCCCAAGAGGCAGTGTATAGTCCGCCTGGGCGGTGAAATATTTGTTGTCGCCGTTGCCTGTCTGTTGCTGCTTGTAGGTCCCGAGCGAGGGACTGTTCTTGTCCGCATCGGCATGCTGCTGTGTCTGGATAAGATTGTAATTGTCATTCGCCCCCTGGCTGTAATTGACATCCGCGGTCAGTTCTTCTCCTGCCTTGGGGAAGGTATGCTTATAGCTTAGCATCCCGCCATGGTTGTTAAAATGCGAGGTGCTTGTTGAATATCTTCCTGTGTAATAGGCAAAAGGCGTTCCCGAAGGCAGAGAGTCCGTTGTCGTATACAGATCACTGTTGATATAAGGCTCGAATGTCCCATGAACGATATTGCCAGAGAGGGAGATCGTGTTCCGGTTATCGATAAGATAGTCGAAACCACCCCTTCCAAACGCAAAATATCCTTTGTTGACATTATGGTCCCTCTCGTTCAGGATGCTGGTATAGCCGGACCTTCCGGACGAGGGGTCCGCGGCGAATGTGCTGGTACGGTCGGTCGTACCGTCGGTAATGCTCTTACGCTGGTTGAAGTTGCCGCTGAGGAAGAAGTTGACCTTCCCCTGTTTGACATTGATGTCGCCGCCAAGGTTTCCCCGTCCACGCTGGTCGATGCCGGCGCGGATATTTCCATTGTAACCGGCCTTCCTGTTCTTCTTGAGAACGATGTTGAGGATCCCCGAAGTGCCGCCCGAAGCGTCATATTTTGCACCGGGGTTGGTGATGATCTCTACGCTCTGAATAGCATCGGCCGGGATCTGATCGAGAGTCAGCGTAGTTGGCCGGCCATCTACAAATATAGTAGGAGGGCTGTTGCGGAGGGTAACGTTGCCGTCGATGTCCACTTGTACGGAGGGAACATTCTTCATAACGTCTGTTCCTGTACCACCCTGGGCCGAGATATCTTTTTCGACATTGTATATTTTACGGTCCACCCCCATTGTAATCAGAGGCTTGGATGCCGTCACCGTCACCGAGGCAAGGCTTTGGGCATCCTGGGTCAACTTGATATTCCCCAGATCCTTATCGACCGCATTGAGGGCCTGCTGGGCTTTGTCCAGATTGGGCTGACCGTCGGCACCAGCCGCACCCGGAGCGCCGATACCACCTGCCGCGCCTCCTGCGCCCCTCAACCCTTTGAGGTCGAAGGCCACCTTATTGTCATAGGTAGTATAACCAATGGCGGATATAACGAGACGGAAATTACCGAAGATGGGGAGATTTTCCAGGCTGAACTCACCGCTGCGGCGGGTGATCATACCTGAAATGACCGTATCCTTGCGGGATTTCGAAATGGTATCGAATTTATTTTGGATAAGCTGGATCGAAACGCCATCAATTCCTTTATTGGTCTTGGCATCGACGATCTTACCATAGAAGTGGCCGATGGCCGGGACCTGCCCGCCCGGGCCTCTTCTGCCGCCTCCACCACCCATACCGGGTCCCTGTGCAAAGCCAGCCAGTGACACTGCCATAACCAGAAACAAAAGCCAGGATTTTCTCATTTGTTAAATATTTCCATTTTGCTGCAAAATTCAGGTTAAAAGGTTAGCAAAAACCTCCAATCTGTATCAACGGTATAATTTAAATACAGAAGGGGTAATAGAAGCAGCTTTGCTTAAATGTTGTAATATGAAGTTAATATGCCGTTATTTCATCAGTAAAGTTAGCATAATCTGCAGAAGGCCGATCAGGAAGCCCAGCGCCGCGCCGATGATCTCTACGAAGCGGAACTCTTTGGTAAGGAACTGATTCAGCATGTCTTCCAGTTTGTCGGTGGAAAATGCCGCGATCTTTTCGACTACTATCCGTTCGAGATCAAGATCGTTGCGGAGGTTCGCGACATACTTCTTCATAATAACCGGGAAAAGTTCCTCCAGTTCCTGCATAAAAACCGTTTTCAGCTGGCTGATGGTCTTATCACCGATGAACATGGCGATCATCGGCATGCTTTCCTTGAGCTTGTGACGAAGGAAATTGTCAATATGCTCTTCTGCCAGGGGCAGGATGCGCCGGACATTTTCAGGATTGGTAATGGTCTGTTCGATGTCCCCGAAAGAAAGCAGTTCCTGGCCTACGATCTTGCCCAGGCTTTCGGCTATCTGCCTTTGTCTTTTGGGAAAAACGCCATGCAGGGTGAAGCCAAGGATCTTCTTTGGATTACGGGGATGGAAGAGGAGTTTCAGCGCCATCCAGATAGTGAGCCAGTGGATAAATGCGGATATAAAGGGAATGGTATAAAGCCACCAGGCTATTTTGGTCATATTTGTCCAGTTTATATGAAAAAAGAGGCCCTTTATGACCTCTTCCGGCAAAGATCCTTTGCCGGGCATTATGAAAAAAAGAGGCATTATGCCTCTTTTTTTAACGGGTGGATGATGGGGCTCGAACCCACGACCCTCAGAACCACAATCTGATGCTCTAACCAACTGAGCTACAACCACCAGATGAACCGCGAAATTAGGATAATTTGGATTTCCTTCAAAAACATTGTTGAAAAAAATTTGTAGTAGGGTAGGAGACAGTGCGGTGCCGGTGCCCGAAAGGCAGACATTAGCGATAAGCGGCAAGGGCGATAGATTTCTGGAAGCGTTCTTGCCACTTATCAAATTTTGATAAACAGCCTGTTAATATTGAACTTTTACGACAACATACCATTATATTTATCGTTATTTTTGGATATACATGAAAAAAGTGCTTAAGAATATGATCAATAAAAGAAATCTGCCGATCCTCCTGCTGATCCTGGGAGGTGGGGTTTTTGTCGCTTTCCGTACACTTGGAATTGGAAGTAATCCACCGACGAAATACGAAAGGATCCTGCTCAATGTAGGGACGATGCTGGAACAGATCCACTACAGTCCAAAAGCTATTGATGACAAGTTCTCCAAAGAGGTATTTGACAAGTACATGGCGGATATCGATGCCGAAAAGGACGTTTTCCTCCAGGCGGATGTGGATGCCCTGAATGTCAAATACGGAACGACCATCGACGACGAGATCCTGGGCACAGCCCATGTGGCATTTGTTCCGGCTGTTACCGAAGTATATAAGAAAAGGATAGCCGAAACAGAAGCTATTTATAAAGAAATACTTTCCAAACCGTTCGAGTTCACAAAAGACGAGGATTTCGACCAGAATTACGACCAGATGAAATTCCCGAAAACGGAAGCGGACCGCAGGGAAGCCTGGCGCAAACGACTGAAGTTCCTGACGCTCGAACGCTATTCCGAGCTGCTGGACCAGCAGGAAGCCAATAAGGGCAAAAAAGACTTCGTCGCCAAAAGCAACGAAGATCTCGAAAAAGATGCCCGGGCCCGCTCGCTGAAGATCATGGACCGGATCTACGACAGGCTTAAAGTAAAGGTCACCGATGACGATCGCTTCAATATGTTCGTTCAAAGCATCGTCCAGTCGATGGACCCTCACACCGATTATTTCCCTCCGGTAGAAAAAAGATATTTTGACGAACAGATGAGCGGCCACTTCTTCGGTATCGGCGCCTCGCTGAGAGATGAGGATGGCAATATCAAGATCGGTAGCCTGGTGACGGGCAGCCCCGCCTGGAAGTCCGGCAAAGTAGCCGTAGGTGATATCATCGTGAGAGTTGCCCAGGGCAATGCGGAACCGGTCGAGCTCACGGGGTTCTTTGTAGAGGATGCCATAAAGGTGATCCGCGGAACCAAGGGTTCGGAAGTTCGTCTCTGGCTGAAGAAGTCGGATGGTTCGATCCAGATGATCTCGCTGATCCGGGATGAGATCGTACAGGATGAGCTGACCTTTGCCCGCAGCGCCATCGTCAATTCCACCAAGGGCAAGATCGGGTATATCTATCTGCCTGAGTTCTATGCTGACTTCGACAACCCCAAAGGCAGCCGCTGCAGCATCGACGTGGCCAAAGAGATCATAAAGCTAAAGGAACAGAAAGTCGATGGTATCGTACTGGACCTTCGCAATAATGGCGGCGGCTCCTTATATGATGTAGTACAGATGGCTGGTTTCTTTGTCGAGCAGGGCCCCATCGTACAGGTAAGAGACCGCGACGGCAAGTCACAGGTATTGCCTGATCATGATAAGAGCGTATTGTATGACGGACCATTTGCCGTAATGGTAAATGAGCTCAGCGCCTCAGCCTCCGAGATCTTTGCCGCTGCCATCCAGGACTATCATCGCGGTGTCATTATCGGCAGTACTTCTACTTATGGTAAAGGCACGGTTCAACGCAATATTGGTCTCGAAAAGTCGATGAATTTCATGGTCGATCCCAACAGCGAGCTGGGTACGATCAAGCTGACCCTGCAGAAGTTCTACCGCATCAACGGCGGATCGACACAGCTTCGGGGTGTATCTTCCGATGTCGCATTACCCGATATCTATCCTGACATCTACGAATATGCGAAATTCAGGGAAAAAGACAACCCCGATGCGCTGCCATGGGATGAGATCCAGAAAGCGGACTATGCACCCTGGAAATATGCCTATGACATCAACGTGATCAAGGGAATGAGTGCCGAACGCCTGAAGAATAATTCAGCCTTTAACCTGATCCGTCAGGACGAAGAATGGCTGAATAAGGAAAAGGACAAGGTCTATCCTTTGAACGTGCAGAAATACCGTGACGAACAGAAACAGCTGAAGTCTACTTACAAACAGATCGAGACGCTGAGTAAGCTGTCGACGGGAACAGAGCTGAACGTTCAGGCTTTGCCCCAGGATGCGCACAAGTATGATGACGATAAGAACAAAGGGGATCGCTTTCAGCAATGGCTGAAGGACAGGAAGACCGATCTGTGGCTGGGGGAGACAGTGAATGTTTTGGATGATATGATCACGCAAAAGAATTTGGTGTATAATAAGTAACCAAAACAGACCAAAACAGCCGGAGGCTGTTTCAAAGACATAGGCCCCGTAGAGGATCACGCAGTGATCCGAAGCAGAGCAGCAAAGTAAAAAAGTAATAGAGAATGGGGCGCTTAACCGGCGCCCATTTTCTTTTTCACGAGCCCCGTAATGACCAGCCCCAGTATGGCGACCAGCCCGAGAGATACCTGTAAATTGAAACGGTGAGCGATAAAACCGATAAATGGCGGCCCAAAAAGAAAGCCCAGATAGCCGAAGGTGGAAACAGCCGCGATGGCGACACCAGGCGACAACACTTTACTACGGCCTGCAGCACTATAAACCAGCGGAACTATCGAGGATACTCCCGCGCCGACCAGCATAAAGCCAAAAGTGGCCGGGAGCACATGAGGGAAGCTGATCGCTGTCAACAGACCCAGTGCCGTCAGCAGGCCGCTGAATTGAAGGATCCTCTGCATCCCCCATCGCGTGGTCAGCCAGTCTCCAAGGAATCTGCCGGAAGCCATCGTGGACATGAAGGCGGTTAGTCCAAGCCCGAGCAAGGCCCGCGGGGGGTGAACGACCTTAAGGAAATAAACATTGCTCCAATCGAACATGGAACCCTCGCACATCATGGAACAGAATGCGATAAGCCCCAGAGTGATCAATGATTTGTCCGGCCGGGCGAAAATAGGCTGATTGCTGCCCGCAGAAGCATCTTTTGGCAGCAGACGCGAACCAAAAAGACCGATAATCAGAAAAGCAAGCGAGCTGATCACCAGGAAATGCTGCCAGGGCAACCAGCCTACACTGATAAAAAAACCACCCAGGAATGCGCCTGAAAACCCTGCCAGGCTCCATAGCCCATGATAAGAGGCCATAATGGTCCGGCCATAAAGCGCCTCGGTGCCTATCGCCTGGGTATTGATCGAGATATTGAGCAGGTTGCCTCCCATGCCGAAGATAAAAAGACAGGTCACCAACTGCCAGACGGCGTTGACAAAACCTATTACCGGTAAGGTGCAGGCGTATAGAACGGCTGCGGTAAACGCCATGGGACGGCTCCCCAGTCTGGCTACCAGCCAGCCCGCAAGGGGCAGGGAAACCATCAGCCCCGTAGGCAGGGCCAGGAGGATGGCGCCCAGCGCTCTGTCATCGAGGTGAAACTTCTGTTGAATCGTAGCGATACGGGAGGTCCAGCTCGAGAAACAAAGCCCGGCCAGAAAAAAGAAGGCACTGACCGCAATGCGGTGAACACGCTGGGGCGGCAATGATTTCCAGCTATTCATTTATAGATATCTCTCCTGTAAGATCTTCATATGATGGGCAACGTGACCGGGGATGAGAAAGCCAAGCGTAAAACCATTCAACGGTCGACCATTGGCATTACCGGTAAAAAGCAGCTGCTCGTCGGACAAAGAATCATAGAGATATTCGGTCGCGGTCCTTACCGCTCTGAACTCTTCAAGCAGGTCTTTCCAGCGGCGGCCGGCGGCTCCCGCCTTTACTGCCCAGGTGTTCTCGTCAAAGCCCGGCAGCGGCGAAGGGTCCATCCGGGAGAAAGTCAGCGCACGGTAGGTAAAAACTCTTTCGGCATCGATGATGTGCTGCAGCATTTCCCTGACGGTCCACTTACCATCGGCATAGGCAAAATCGAATTTCTTACGCGGGATCTTGTCCGTGAACTTGCGGAATTGTTTGGTGTTCTTTCGGATGGCCTCGCGAAAATCTGTTTCTTTGATCAGATCGATATAACCCTGGTAGAAGTCGAAAGGGATGATTTCTGATTTAGGGATCATGCTGTAGTGTTTGTATAAAAATAAGAAAAGAGCCGGTTTACCGGCTCTTTTTTCTTGTATAAGTATTCTTATTAGTTATTGATATTCTTCAGCGTCGACTTTTCGATCTTTTTAGGAGCGGTATTCAGCGTGGAAGCCATCTTCAATGCGGCGTAAGCATTGATGACACCGCCGGATGTAGAAAGATCCGACATGTTTACCTGGTGGTCTTCAGAACCGGGCCTTTTTACTTTTGCGGTCAGATGAATAGCCGATTTTTCGATGCAATATTTTACCTGCTGTGGAGTCAGGTTGGGATAGTATTCGAGGATCAGCGCGGCTACACCGGTAACAACCGGAGCGGCCATGCTCGTACCCTGGAGATTGCCGTATTTATTTCCACCCGGAAGGGAGGAGTAGATGCGGGTGCCGGGAGCGAACACATCCACTTCTTTCTTACCATAATTGGAGAAAGAGGCGGTATAGCTTTCGAAACCGGGCTCTGCAAGCGGGTCGCTGCTCGCCCCAACGGTGATCCAGTTGGATGCAACATACGTGGAATGCCTGAAATCAGCATTCGGGAAATTGTCGGTGGTATCCACATCCGCAGCATCATTACCGGCAGCGTGGATCAGCAATACACCCTTGCTTTCCGCATATTTGACGGCGGAGTCTACCCAGCTTTTTTGCGGGGAAAGATTCTTGCCAAAGCTCATGTTTACGACTTTCGCGCCATTGTCGACGGCGTAACGGATCGCCAGCGCGATATCTTTATCATGTTCATCCCCGTTGGGAACCGCGCGGATCATCATGATGCGGACATTGTCGGCAACACCATCCATGCCTATGCCATTTCCCCGTTCGGCGCCGATGATGCCGGATACATGCGTACCATGCATGGGGTCGCCAGCCATAACATCATTGTTACCATAGAAACGGTCGTTGATATCGGCTTCATTATCCTGTACGATCTCTTTGCGGTTGTCTTTGGGAGGAGTCGTTTTTGCCGAGGCCTTTCTTTCCTCCTGGTCTACCTGTTCCGTGAAGTCGGAGATAAAGGCCTTATTGGTCATGTCCATGATCTTATTGGCCTTGAACAGGTAGAGGATCCAGGCCTTGGCCCTTTTGCTCTCTGTGGTCTGGGTCTGGAAGGTATCGAGATCATTCCCGGTATATTCCACTTTTCCCATGGCCTGGCTGAGAATGCTGTCGCTCTTGATCGAATTTTCAAGGGCGTTGTGCAGCATAACGATGTCGATAGGACCTTCGGCGCCCTCGCCCATAATGGATTTGCGCGCTTTCAGCCACATATGATAATTTTCCTTGTCATCGGCGCTGAGTGTCGCCGTATCGAGACCAGCCACGTCGAATTTTTCTTTAAAGCCGTAGTATACACGGGCCTCTTCCTGCGAGTCATCTTTTACATCACGACCGTCCTTACCACCGATAAAGTTCCAGCCGTGGATATCGTCGACATATCCGTTGTGATCGTCGTCGATGCCATTGCCGGGTATTTCTTTGGGATTGACCCACAGAATGCTTTTCAGGTCCTCATGAAGGGTGTCGACACCGGAGTCGATGACGGCAACAAGGACCGTCTTACTTTTCAGCTTTTTGAGCTTTGCGAATTCATAGGCCTTATTGACACTGATACCATAAAACCCGTCCTTTTCTTTATCGAGCAGATGCCAGCCCTTTGGCAGCTCGGTCTTTGCGGAAGTACCCTGGGCAAACATAGTCAGCGGTAAGCATGCAATGAGAACTACACTTAACCATCCTTTCAAGCGACAAGTCATTGTTGATTCGTTTTTAGTTTTACAGGTGACCCGCAGCTGCAGCTCCCCATGTGTATCATAGTTTAAACTATGAAAATAAGAAAAACCTGTTCCTCCCGTGCCATAAATTACAGGAATGGCCTTATTAAGATGTTAAAATTTTCTTTTTCGCTTATTGTTTTTCCAAACTGAGCTTCAATTCCACCCTTCGGTTAGCCGCTTTTCCTTTCGCGGTCCTGTTATCCGCGATGGGGTTTTGCGGGCCGAAACCGGTAGCCGACAATCTCGCTGCAGGGATGCCTTTGGATACCAGGAAGTTCCGGACAGCATCAGCGCGTTTTTGTGATAGCAGCAGGTTTTTGGCCACTACGCCTGAGTTATCGGTATATCCTTCGATCGCCAGGTGCCATTCCGGATGGGTCTGCAGCAGACCGGCCAACTGGCTCAGGGCTACATAGGAGCTGTCCGTCAGCTGATCGCTGGCTGTATTGAACAGGATATTGTGAGCTATGAAATTGATCTGTTCGGTCGCTTCCTTCTTTATCTCCTTCACGACAGGACAGCCGTGATTTTCTGCTGTGCCTGCGCTGTCCGGGCATTTATCCTCTTCGTCATTGATGCCATCTCCGTCCCTGTCCGGTATTGGGCATCCATTGTAGCGGCCCACACCTGCCTGGTGAGGACATTTATCTTCTTCGTCATTGACGCCGTCGTGATCGCTATCCGGTATGGGGCAGCCATTGTAGCGTGCCACACCGGCTATGTTCTTACAGGAGTCATGCTCGTCGTCGATGCCGTCGTGGTCACTGTCCGGGACGGGGCAGCCGTGCCAGGCCGCCTTGCCGGGGACCAGCGGGCAGAGATCAAGGTCATCGGTGATCCCGTCCTTGTCCGTATCCTTTTTCTTTGGCGGTGGCGGAGTACCCGAAGAGGTGAGCCAGATGCCGACAGAGGCGCCGATCACCTGGTTGTGAAAGGTGCCCGGGTATGGAGCATTGTAAAAGCTGGTCAGCCCCTGGCTGAAATAGGCGCTAAGCAGGACCTTTCCCAGCTCAAAGCCGGCGCGGCCATTCACGCCGAAGTCAAACGTTTTGTAGGTATCGGCTCCCTTTCCGATCGTAACCGGATCGGATTCACTGCTGTATTTATGGGTGCTGGCCGTCAGGCTTTCCTGCTTGATATTGCTGCCGGAATAGATAAAACTGAAATAAGGACCTGCGCTGACAAAGAAGCTGTTCCGATGATCAGCCGACAGCGGGATCTTATAGGTCAGGTTCAGCGGGATCTCGACATAGTTGAGATTCAGCGTTTGTTTGCTATAAACGGTGTCGGTAGCCAGAGCGGTCAGGGAATCGTTGTTCTTATTGTATTTTCGTCCTTTGGTAATATAGGTCAAGGCCGGCTGAAAGAAAAGACCGGAGTGACCGATAGGCACTTCTACGATGATACCGAGCTGGAAACCCGAACGGGAACTTTGAAAAGGTTTGGTTATCGTATCCCAGCCGGGCAGATTGTTGGTTTCCAAAACCTTAGCGGAGTGGATCCCACCCAATAGACCAAGCCTTACCTGGGCTTGCATGCTCATGCAGCAACCGAGGGCAAGAAATGACAGGAGTACTGTTCTTTTCAAAACTGCAGAGAGAGCATTGGTACAGCCATTCATGGTATATCAGGATCTATCGCGCTATAACGTCTAATCCCCGGTATTATTTTGTCCCAATTGGGGGCTGTTCCGTTAAATATTAAATTTTATCCCTTGAGCCAGAGGCAATTGGGTTGAGTAGTTAATGGTATTGGTCTGACGGCGCATATAGGCTTTCCAGGCATCGCTGCCGCTCTCCCGGCCACCGCCGGTCTCTTTTTCCCCGCCAAAGGCGCCGCCTATTTCTGCTCCCGATGTGCCGATATTGACATTGGCAATGCCGCAGTCGCTGCCCGCGGCAGACAGGAATAACTCGGCTTCCCGTAGATTGAGGGTCATGATGGAGGAAGACAGGCCCTGTGGAACGCCATTCTGGATGGCTATTGCTTCGTCGATCGTCTTGTATCTCAGCAGGTAGAGGATGGGCGCAAAGGTTTCCTGGCTGACGATGGGATAGGCCGGGTCGGCTTCGGCGATACAGGGACGCACATAACAACCGCTCTCAAAGCCGTCACCCGTAAGGACCTCTCCTTCTATCAGGAAGCGGCAGCCCTGTTCTTTTCCGGCTTCGATCGCCTTGAGGTACCCGTTCACAGCATCCTTGTCGATGAGCGGTCCGACATGATTGTTCTCGTCCAGGGGATCGCCGATGCGAAGCTGGCGGTAGACCGTGCCAAGCATTTCTTTGACTTTATCATAGAGGTCTTCGTGAATGATGAGGCGGCGCGTGGAGGTACAGCGCTGGCCGGCAGTGCCTACTGCGCCAAAGACGGCGCCGGGAATGGCAATATTCAGGTCGGCGTTGGCGGAGACGATAATGGCATTATTCCCTCCCAGCTCCAGCAGAGCCTTACCCAGACGGGCGGCCACGATGGAACCTACTGCCTTGCCCATACGGGTAGAACCTGTGGCAGAGAGCAGGGGAATGCGGGTGTCGGCGGCAAGCCATTCTCCTGCTTCACGGCCTCCGGTGATGAGGCCGGACACGCCTTCGGGAACATTATTGGCAGCAAATACCCCGGCAACGATGGACTGGCAGGCAAGGGCGCAGAGCGGGGTCTTTTCCGACGCCTTCCAGATGCAGGTGTTGCCGCATATCCAGGCCAACATACTGTTCCAGCTCCAGACGGCGACAGGGAAGTTAAAGGCGGAAATGATCCCTACGACACCCAGGGGATGCCATTGCTCGTACATACGATGCGCCGGGCGTTCGCTATGCATCGTCAGGCCATGCAGCTGACGGGAAAGACCAACGGCAAAGTCACAGATATCGATCATTTCCTGGACCTCTCCATATCCCTCCTGCAGACTTTTGCCCATTTCATACGAGACCAGCCGGCCAAGGGCCTGCTTGTTCCTCCGGAGGGACTCTCCGATCTGGCGAACTACCTCGCCCCGTCGCGGCGCAGGCCAAAGCCGCCATTCGGCAAAGGCAGTCTGTGCTGCTGTTACGACGGACTCGTAACCTGCTTTATCGGTGGAAACGACAGAGGCGATGAGTCTGCCATTGACCGGAGAGAAGGACTCGAGAACAGCGCTCCGGGAAGAGAGCCATTTCCCGCCCGTGGAAGTCCCCATATTTTCGGGGAGAATGTTTAATTGTTGGAGAAATTCCATAAATATTGCTTGCGATCTTTTGACGATCGCAAGCAATTTAGGAAAAACTAACCACTAACCAGTGGCCTCAACCTTAACTTAAAATCTACTATGAAAAAACTGGTCCTATGCCGGTATCTACCTTACCGGCACATAATTATACGCAAAAGCGGGAGGGGAGGTTGTGTCCGGAAGGGGCCGGAAATGTTAATACTCAACTAAAAACCCCGGTTTCCCGGGGTTTTTATTAACTCAGTTTATTTTCCATCGCAGCAAAAAAGCTCTCGCTGTAACTAACGCCGATGGGTATCTCCTTATCTGCTATTTTGATCTTGCTTTTACTGATATGCTCGATCTTGCTGATGGGCACGATATAACTCCGGTGAGCGCGAATGAACTCGCGGGCCGGCAATTTCTGGGCGATGGTCTTCAGGGTCATCAGGGTCAGAATGGCCTTGCCCGGGAGATAGATCTTTATATAATCGTCCAAACCTTCGATATAAAGGATCTCTTTCAGATTGACCTTGACCATCTGGTAATCCGACTTGACAAAGATGTACCCTTCCTGCAATTCCTGGCTGGTGAGATAGTCGACGTACTCCTTGGCTTTGTAGACGGATTTGAGGAAACGATCGTATTCAATGGGCTTTAACAGGTAGTCGATGGCATCCACATTGAAGCCTTCCACGGCATATTCGCTGAATGCGGTGGTGAACACAACGGCTGTATTTTTTTTATTGACGATCCGGGAGAACTCTATGCCATTGATGTCGGGCATCTGGATGTCGAGGAAGAGGATGTCTACCGGAGCCGTATCCATCAGCTTCTGGGCTTCAAACGGATCGGTGAATACGCCTTTCAGATCGAGGAAATAGATCTTGGCGATATATTTCTTCAGCACTTCCAGAGCCAGGGGCTCGTCATCGATGGCTATACACGTTAACATTATACCGGAATTTTTAAATGAACGGAAAACTCACTTGTCTTGTCTTCAATGTCCAGCTGATAGCGGTCTTCATAGTAAAGGTCGAGCCGGCGACGGGTATTGCTGATCCCTATGCCTGTGTTGTCGGTCACTTTTAAAGAAGTGTTGATATGCTTATGGTTGCAGATACGAAAGTACAACCATTCTTTATTTATTTCCAACTCTATCCGGATGGGGGACAGCTCACGGGTACTGATGCCGTATTTGAAGGCGTTCTCGACGAAGGGCAGCAGCAGGAGCGGAGCGATCTGCCGGCCGGCCGGGTTTCCCTTGATCTCGAAGTCGATAATGGTCTTGTCGGTGAGCCGCATTTTCTGCAGCTCGATAAAATGCGAGGTGAACAGGATATCTTTTTCCAGCGGGACCAAATCGTTTCGGGCTTCGGTCAGGACATAACGCATGATGCTGGACAGCTTCATGACGGCTGTGGCGGTATGTTCCGACTGGGCGGTGGCAAGCGCGTAGATATTGTTCAGGGTATTGAAAAGAAAATGCGGATTGATCTGTGCCTTCAGGAAGGACAGTTCGGCTTTTAGTTTTTCGTTGGCGATCTCCTTATTCTTTTGTTCGGATCGAAGCCATTGGTTGATGACCTTCAGACCTGTGCTGAAAACAAAGACCAGCAAAAAGATGGCGATATTCCCGGCATTTACGAGGGGACGAACCCTCGGTGGGCCCTGGCGGGGTCCCGGATGGGACGGCTGGTTTGGTACGAGAGAGCCGAACAGCGCGTGATAGATCCGGGGCAAACACCCGTAGAAGATCAGCAGGCCAAGGATCAGCAGGCTATAACCCAAAAACTTCTTCTGGTCCAGCAGTTTTGGAACAATGAGGTAAGTATTCAGGTAATAAAAAGCGATGATGAACAGGTTATTTACGATAAAAAAAGGCGTGATGCTTTTCAACTCAAAAAAGGAATCTCCCAGGGGGCGGGGATAAAAGGCAAAGGGCAGCATCAGGAAACATGCCCATGCTGCAATATGAATGACTATCTGTACGGTTAACTTCTTCAAATTCTTGTATTGACAGGATCAAATCTAGGAGGGAAATGGGGGATTGGTCGATTTATTAGATGAATGGGGGTATAAAAGGGCCGAGCGGACCTGTGGTCCGCCCGGCTGGATGAGGGCTCAGGCCGGCAGAATTGGCGGTCGCTGAGCGGTATGATCGGATCGGCGGAGGATCCCGCGATCAGAAGTTGAAGGCCAGTTTGGTAAACATCCGCAGGCCGTCGAAGCCCATCTGCACGGAATCCCAGGCTCCGCCGGTCTGGTTGTCATTCCAGGAATTGACACGGGCGCCCTTGGTAACGCTGAAGTCTGGATGTACATTGAAGATATTGTCCACGCCTGCGAAAATGGTAGCGGTGCGGGACAGCTTCACCGTCATATACAGATCGGTGGTGGCTTTTCCATGATACACATAGGATTCGCGGATGACCGAATGACCGTCATCAGCCAGTACATAGGGATCCCAGCCATTGTACTGATCGGAGATGCCTGCGGAGCCGGGGCCGCCGGGAGTTGCACCGGGAAGACTGGCCGATCCGCTGCCCAAAGTCGTGAGCTTGCCGAACCAGGTGAGACGGCTGCCGAAGCCAAAACGCCCGGTTGAATATTCGAGGAGAAAAGAGGCTTTGTTCTTTGGGGCGCTGGCGATCATAAAAGCCTGCTCCTGGCTGCTGTAAAAGCGCTGCTGATTTTTGTAGCTGGTGTTCAGCGCGGCCGGGATATTGATCTTGTCGATGTGGATGCTTTGGATATTTCCGGAGAAAATGGCTTTCAGACCTTGTTTGCCCCATTTGACATTGTAGTCGGCGACGAGGTCGATGCCTTTGTTGGTCGTGTTGACGGCGTTGGCGAAGAATTGAACGGCGTTGAGTGTAATACCGTTGTTATAGGACGGTCCCAGGTAGGGAGCGATAGAGGCGACCGACCCATCGAAGTTGCCGGTGAAGATGATACGGTTCCTTGTTTTTATCAAATACCCGTCTGCCGTTATCGTCAGGCTATGCACCGGCTGCCAGGTAAAGCCAAGGCTATAGTTGGTGGACTCTTCCTGTTTGAGCTTGGGAATGCCGGCTTGGCGGGCAATAGAGCTATAGTTGGGGACCAGCTTGGTATACACCAGCTGACCTGCGCTGACCGTTGTGTTCGTATTGCTGAAATTGATCTGTTGCAGGGACGGCGCACGGAAGCCTGTGCTGATCGAGCCGCGGACATTGAGATTATCCGTGAGCTTGTAGCGGGTAGCGAACTTGAAAGTGCCGACCGAACCAAAATCAGAATAATGTTCGTAACGGGCCGCTCCGTCTACCAGCCATGCCTTTGTTATGTCGAGTGTCAGCCCTCCGTAAGCGGCCTGGTTGGTACGATGCGCCTTCACGGCATCGGTAGGCTGGTAGCCGGGATACCCTTCGGAGCCGGAAGCCAGGTACATGGTGCTGTTGACATTGGGGAAGTAACGGGCTGCCGTATCGATAAAACCGTAGGAGTTGTATTCTCCCTGGTAGATGGAATAGCGCTCGTAACGGAACTCACCGCCAAAGGACAGGGTCATGCCCTGCGCCACATTATCGAAGTGACGGGAGATATCGAGGTTACTGGTGTTTTGCAGGAAGTTGAAGCCTCCGTCGTCGAAGCGATTGGTCGTAGCCGCTATATCAGAGGGGAGGGAAGCATTAAAAGTCTTGTTGCCAAAGAAATGGAAGTCGTTCCGCCCGATAACATTGCTGAGGTCCCAATCCCAGCCGCCGCCCAGCGAGCCTTTGAAGCCCAGCGCCAGCGAAAGGTCTTTGACATAGACGTCTTCCTGGGGATTGTAGTATACGTTGTTGGGACCTATAGTTCCGTCGGCAGTAGCAAAGGTGCGCATGATGCCGGGTACAAAGATGATGCTGCCGTCAGGATTGGTTGGATATTTCTGGGGAGCGCCGTCGAAACGACGGGTCCAGGCATATACGTTGGAGTGTTTGTAGTTATATCCGCCAAAGGAATAGAAGGTGGTCTTGGTGCCGGCCAGGGGCAGCTCCATGTTGAACATGCCGCCGCCGGACACTACTGAGCCATCCCCAAAGGCGCGCCGGGTCTGGATACCCAGCGCCTCCTTGTTCTCAGGATGGGTGACCCAGTTGGTGTCTCTTGGCGCGCGGAAGGTCTTGCCCTGGGCGAGGAAGTTGCCGCCGAAGTTGATAAAGCCATCGTGTTTGCCAAGTGGCAGACCATAGTCAAGACCGATAGTGGCGGAATTGCCGTCGACCTTGGAGCCGGTATAATACTGACTTGGATCGACAGATTTGAGTGTGTTGTATTTATGGTCATAAAAGCCGCTCCATCCTGTGGTCAGATGAAGCTTGTAAAAATCGCGTTTGAGGATGATGTTAATGACACCGGCGATGGCATCGGAGCCATACTGCGCGCTGGCGCCGTCGCGAAGGATCTCCACCCGGTCTATGGCAGCTTCGGGGATGGCGTTGAGGTCCGTGCCCGAATTGCCGCGGCCGCGGGTGCCGGCCTGGTTCACAAAGGCTGTCATGTGCCGGCGTTTGCCATTGATAAGGACCAGGGTCTGGTCATATCCAAGGCCACGAAGGGCAGCCAGGTCCATGGCGTCGGAACCGTCTCCGCCGCTGACCTTATTATAATTGAAGGAAGGGACCAGCATGTTCAGCTGGGAGCTGAGATCCGGTTTGCCCGAGGAAACACCTGCCTGTGAAGTGTTGATGACGTCGATGGGGACGGGAGATTCGGTTTTTGACCGGGCGGCTCCGCGGGAGCCGACAAAGACCATTTCTTTTAGCTCCGTTGTGGAAGGAACCAGCGTTATTTCCAAAAAGTCCTTTTCCGGGGCAGCGATGGTAAAGGATTCATAACCGATGCTGCTGACCTCGATCTGTTGGTTCGGGCTGACCACGAGCTTGAAGAGCCCTTCGTTATTGGTGGCGGTACCTTTGCCTCCTTTTACCCTGATAGTAGCCCCGGAGACAGGTGACCCTGATTTTGAATCTGTTACTTTGCCGGTAATGGTCTTTTGCGCATGGAGGATGACGGAACATACCAATAGGTATGCGAGAAGGGCTGGTCGCTTCATATGTGATAGTTTTGGTATTCGATGAATTTACCGAAATTTTATCAAGAAAAGACGACGATCCTTCTAAATATTTTATATTATAATTTAAACATATTTAATAATTAAATGCAATAAAAATGTGAGTGGAGTTGTAATTGCATGATTTATAGATAAAAAGATTTTTCTTTCACCTAAAATAGTAAGTGAATACATGTATTGCAATTAATTTAATACTTAATACTGTTCTTGCTCGTTGGGGAAATCGTTGGATTTTACGTCCTTGATGTATCGTTGGATGGCGCCGGTGATCTCCTCATGGAGACGGAGGTAACGCCGGAGGAAGCGGGGCTGGAACTCTGTATTGATGCCAAGGAGGTCATGCATGACCAGCACCTGGCCATCACAATGTCTGCCTGCGCCGATGCCGATAGTGGGGATGTGGATGCTTTCTGAGACGGTCTTGCCAAGGGTGGCCGGGATCTTTTCGAGCACAAGACCAAAGGCCCCAGCCTCTTCGAGGAGGAGGGCGTCCTTTTTGAGCTTTTCGGCTTCTGCCTCTTCGCGTGCGCGTACGGTATAGGTTCCGAATTTATAAATGGATTGGGGCGTAAGACCGAGGTGCCCCATGACGGGAATGCCGGCGGCAAGGATCCGTTTTACGGATTCCAGGATCTCCTCTCCGCCTTCTACCTTGATGCCATGGGCGCCGGTTTCTTTCATGATCCGGATCGCCGAAGCCAGGGCCTCTTTTGAATTGGACTGGTAAGAGCCGAAAGGCAGATCGACAACGACAAAGGCCCGATTGACGCCCCGCATAACGGAAGAGGCGTGATAGATCATCTGGTCAAGCGTGATGGGAAGTGTGGTCTCGTGACCGGCCATGACATTGGAGGCTGAATCGCCAACCAGGATAATGTCGATGCCTGCAGCGTCAAAGATCCGGGCGAAGGAATAGTCGTAGGCGGTGATCATCGAGATCTTTTCGCCATTGCCTTTCATACGTTGCAAAGTATGGGTTGTTACTTTCTTTATTTCAGTATGTACTGACATCGTCGGCAAATTTCGGGGCAAGGTAGGGAAAGTTATACTTCTATGCCCTTTTTTTTGAGGTCGGCATAGAGATGCTGAATGAGCCCGTCGGCCAGCCCTATTTTGGGAACATAGATCTCCTGGGCGGTAGTCCAGCGCATAGTATTGATATAGATCTGGAGGGCGGGCACGATCACATCGGCCCGGTCTTCGCGCAGCTTGTATAGCCGCATCCTGTCCTCCAGTGAAAAGCTGGCAAATTCCTTATAGTAATCTTTCAGCAGCTCGATGTGCAGGGATTTTCCTTCTTTCTTCTTGGAGAGGGAGAAGATCTTATTGATATTGCCGCCGGAGCCGATGGCAATGATATTATTAATGTACTGGCGGGTCTCTCTTTTGATGAATTCTTTCATGTTCTCCCACTGCGCATCGGTGACCTGGTGTTTCAGCAGGCGGATGGTCCCGATATTGAACGAGGAGGAAAAGACGAGCTTGTTACCGGCGAAAAAGGTCAGCTCCGTGCTGCCACCTCCCACGTCGATATACATATAAGCATGGTCTTTGTCGAGATTTTCCGCGATATGATTTTCGTAGATCAGGGAGGCCTCGCTGCCCCCGCTGATGACCTCGATGACGATACCTGTTTCGTCCTTCACCTTGTCAATGATCTCGCGGGCATTGATGGCATCCCGCATAGCAGATGTTGCGGCCGCCTTCACGTGGTCGACATTATAAGCCTCGATAAGATGCTTGTAAGCCTTGATCGTATGGATGATCATGTCGGTTTTTTCCGGCGGGATCACCTTTTTCTCAAACACGTCAAAGCCAAGGCGCAAGGGGACGCGAACGAGATTTATCTTGTTGAATTCGGTCTTCCCTTCATTATTGATCGAGACATCGGAAATAAGCAGTCTTGCCGCGTTACTGCCAATGTCGATTGCTGCGAGTCGCATTTTCATTTCGTGAGTTCAAATTGGGTCGGCGCCTCTGCCACTTTTTCTTCCGGGGGCATGGCTTTCTCATATAAATAATTATATATCTCTATCTGGGACCTGACCTTGTCCTCAAGATTGTCCCTTTTGTATTTATTCAACAGTTCATTGTCCAGCCAGCGGGCTTTTACATTGTCGGAGAGCTGGATATCCAGGATCTCTTTTAATTCCTGCTGGATGGATTCGTCCAGTATTGGGCAGGTCACTTCCACGCGGTGATCGAGGTTGCGAACCATCCAGTCGGCCGAAGATATGTAAGTTTTTTCTTTTCCGCCATTATGGAAGATAAAGACACGCGCATGTTCGAGGTACTCATCAATGATGCTGATGGCCTTTATCGGTATGATGAATTTACTGTTCTCTGAGAACAGACAGAAGATGCCCCGGACGATCATCTGGATACGAACGCCGGCTTTGGCGGCCTCGTAGAGTTTTTCGATCAGATCCTCATCAGAGACGGAATTCATCTTCAGCGTAATGGCCGCCGGCTTCTTCTCCCGCGCCAGTTTGGTCTCGCGGGCGATCATCTTCACGAGTTCCTGCCGCAGACCGGTAGGGCAGGGGATCAGCGTCTTACAGGCCTTCAGGGGAGCAGTCCCGTCCTTATAGTTCTCAAAATAATTGAAGATCTTGTTGACATCGGCCATCACATGCCGGTTGGAGGTCAGCAGACAGTGGTCGCCATAAACACGGGCCGTCTTTTCGTTCATATTGCCGGTGCTGACAAAGCCATAGTGTATGGTAAAATTGTTGATCCTTTTTTTGATCAGGCAGATCTTTGCATGCACCTTCATATTGGGAATGCCGATGAGGACTTTTACTCCTTCATCTTCCAGCCTTTCCTTCCATTCCAGGTTGGCTTCTTCGTCGAAACGGGCCCTTAGCTCCAGCATTACCGTAACATGCTTGCCATTACGGACCGCATTCACGAGGGCATTGATGATCTTGGAATTCGACGCCAGCCGGTAACCGGTGATCTTGATGGTAGTGACATTGGGATCGATAGCGGCTTCCCGCAGCATATCGATGACAGGGTTGAAGGAATGATAGGGAAAGTGAAGCATTACATCCTGTTCCAGCACCACGTCGGTGACGCGGGGAGTCTTTTGCAGCAGGGGATGGGTGAAGGATTTCCGGCGATGACCTTTTTTGAAGACATCGGGGAAGTCCATAAAGTGACGGAAATTATGAATGCGTCCGCCCGGGATCAGGTTGCCGCTCTTCTTCGAAAGGTTCAGCCTCTTCAGCAGATAGTCCAGCAGTCCCTTATCCATTTGCTCATCATAGACAAAACGGACAGGTTTGCCTTTGCGCCGGTTCTTCAGTCCTTTCTCTATCTTTTGGATCAGCGTGGTGGAGACATCATTGTCGAGATCGATCTCTGCGTCACGGGTAACCTTGAAGACCCAGGATTCGTAAGTGTCATAGCCAAAATAGGCAAAGATGTTCCGCAGGTTATACCGGATGATGTCTTCCAGCAGGATGATATGATGTTCGTCCATGGCAGGGGAAGGCAGCTGCACAAAACGGCCAAGTACCCGGCTCGGGACCTCGATCAGGGCATATTTACGCTTCATGCTGCCATCTTTACGGGAGAGGACAACGGCAAGGTAGATCGATTTGTCCCGCAGATAGGGAAATTGCGGAATGCTTTCGATCATAAGAGGAATAGTATTGGTCCGCACTTCCTCTTCAAAATAAGTTTGTATAAATTGCTGTTGGGTTTCGTTCAGCTGCGTTTCATCCACGATGAAGATCTTCTCTTTTTCCATCTCGTCGCGGATGCCGCGCCATATAGCGTCGAACTCTTCGCCCTGTTCGAGCACAATGGATTGAATGTCGTTGAGGATCTTGTCGGGAGATACCTCCATGTGCATGTTGATCTTCGAACGGTTGCCACTGAACTCGCTCATGCGGCGCAGTGTAGCCACCCGTACCCGAAAGAACTCATCCTGGTTGTTGGAGAAAATGCCGAGAAAGCGGATTCGCTCGCGGAGCGGCACAGTAGGGTCTGCTGCTTCCTGTAGAACACGTCCGTTGAATGAAAGCCAGCTTATATCGCGCGCGATGGTTTTTCTTCTCATTTGATGATCGGTTGTTTCTGACATGTTTCCCATTTTGCACAAAGTAGAGCAGCAAAAGGGAACGGTAAATTAAGTAATTATTAATTACTTGTCACCGCAAACAGGATATTGGTCAAAGAAATTCTACAGCGCGATGGTTCAGGGATAGATTTGATAAAACAAACTTCTATGTTAAAAAAATTAACTGCTCTTTTACTCGGGCTGCTGGCTGTAACCGCGGTCCGGGCGCAAACGCCTGACGGTTCCTGGTCCTACTATGGCCAGAATGCAGGCGGTATGCGTTACTCTGGTCTGAAACAGATCAACAGGGATAATGTCAAACAGCTCGCCGTCGCCTGGACCTATCGTACCGGAGAGCTCAAAAAATATGAAGGCACATCCGTGATAGAGCAGGCCGCCTTTGAGACCACGCCCATCCTGGTCGGACGGACCCTGTACTTCAGCACACCCAGTGACAGGGTTTTCGCAGTAGATGCAGCGACAGGACAGGAACGCTGGGTCTACGATCCGCAGGTCAATTTAAAAGCCGGTTATTCGGAAGTCTCCTCGCGCGGCGTGGCAGCGTGGCCGGCCGGAGCCAAAGCCGCACAGAAGATATTTATAGGCACTATCGACGGCCGGCTCATCGGGCTGGATGCGACCACGGGCAAACCGGATTTTACTTTTGGAAAAGAGGGTGTTGTTGATCTGCAAAAAGGAGCAGCGGGGGGTGGCAATATTGCCGAGACTTCGCCGCCAACCGTTGCAGGAGATCTTGTGATCGTAGGCTCTTCGCTGGGGGACAACCAACGATTCGATTACCCGCCCGGTGTGATAAGGGCATATAACGTAAAGACCGGGGAACTGGCCTGGATCTGGAACCCTATTCCCCAGGACCCCGCCGACAGCGCCTATGCGACCTGGAACGGTCCAAAGGCCCACCGGACAGGAGGCGCCAACGCCTGGTCGATCCTTTCGGTGGATGCGAAGCGGGACCTGGTCTTTGTACCGACCACTTCACCAAGTCCGGATTATTATGGAGGGGAACGGACCGGATCAAATATGAATGCCAATTCGCTCGTAGCCCTGAGGGCATCCACCGGCAAGCTGGTCTGGCGTTTCCAGGTAGTACATCATGATCTATGGGATTTCGATATAGCCGCCCAGCCCGTCCTGATCGACCTGGACAAGGATGGGCGCAAGGTGCCGGCAGTCGTCGTCGGAACAAAGATGGGGCATATCTTCGTCCTGGACAGGGAGACAGGAGTGTCGCTGTTTCCTGTGGAAGAGCGAAAAGTGCCCGCATCCACAGTGGCGGGAGAAGAGGCATGGGCCACGCAGCCTTTCCCTGTAAAACCTGCGCCTCTTGGTATCCAGGGACTGGGGAAAGAGGACGCCTGGGGGCTGACGCCAGAGGATAAGATGGAAGCCGAACAACGGATCGGACGATACCGCAGCGAGGGACCTTTTACCCCTCCCAGCTACGAGGGATCGATCATGTCTCCCGGGAATGTAGGTGGTATCAACTGGAGCGGGATGTGTTATGATCCCCGGACAGGGATGCTGTACACGAACATCAACCGAGTGGCAGCCATCATCCGGATGCTGCCAAGGGAAAAGGTCGACCAGGTCGAAAGGGAAGAGCCTGGAGTGATGCGGGCGGAGACAGGCCGGCAGGAGGGAACTCCTTATGTGATGAAAAGAGACTATCTCTTCAAGGTGGATACACGGGGAATGGTCATGCAGACAAAGCCGCCATGGGGCACCCTGGTGGCGATAGACCTCCATTCGGGCGATAAAAAATGGGAAGTACCCCTTGGATCCATGTTGGACACCCAGCGCTGGCCGGAAGCAAAAAGCTGGGGGTCGATCAATTTCGGTGGAGCAATTGCCACCGGCGGAGATCTTATCTTTGTGGCTGCCAGCCGGGATGGCTACTTCCGGGCCTTTGACAGCAGGACAGGTTCGGTCTTGTGGGAGACCCTGCTGCCCGCCGGGGGGCAGGCGACCCCGATGAGCTATTCCCTTGATGGAAGGCAATATGTGGTGATTGCGGCCGGAGGCCATGGGAGGTTGAGGACGAAGATGGGGGATTATCTGGTGGCCTATGCGCTGCCAAAATAGGCTCGGAGAACCCTTTTACCCCGCCGCCAGGGCTATTATCAATATGATCCAAACACAAGTAATCCACTGTTGTGAACAAGTCGTTGAAAAAAAGCATATTTCTTTTTGCTAGTTCACGGATTTTTACGACTTTTGCAGTCCTAAATTTTGAGACAATGGCCAGAGTATGTCAGATAACGGGTAAGGTTCCGGTTTCCGGAAATAGTGTTTCGCACTCGAATATAAAGACAAAACGCAGATTCTTACCCAATTTGCAGACCAAGCGCTTTTTCCTTGCTGAGGAAGACAAGTGGATCACACTGAAGGTCTCCAGCGAAGGATTGCGTACAATTAACAAAAACGGTCTGCTCAGCGTTGTTAAACAATTAAGAGCGCGAGGCGAAAAGATCTAAAAAAAATCGACATTTATTAATTTTTACCTTTCCAATCATGGCAAAAAAAGGCAGCAGGGTACAGGTGATTTTGGAATGCACTGAGCATAAGACCAGCGGATTGCCTGGCACCAGTCGTTATATCACTACCAAGAACAAGAAAAACACTCCAGAACGTCTGGAACTGAAGAAGTACAATCCCATTTTGAAGAAAAAAACTGTTCATAAAGAAATTAAATAATCATGGCAAAGGCTGCAAAAACCGCTATTAAAACCAAGGATGCCAAGGCTGCCGCGGAAGCCAAGAACTGGACAAAGGTGATTCGCGCCGTGCGCAGTCCCAAGAGTGGTGCCTATACCTTCAAGGAGGCTATTGTGCACAAGGACAAGATCAAGGAGTTCCTGGCTCAAAAATAATTTATCTGGGTTAAGTAAGATAATAAGAAGCTGTTCCTATCCGGAACAGCTTTTTTGCTTGTCTGTATAAAAAAGTTTGAAAATGGGATTTTTTGACAAACTCTTCGGTAAAAAGGAAAAAGAAACCCTCAATCAGGGCCTGCAAAAGACCAAGGAAGGATTTCTTTCCCGCCTGACCAAAGCCGTCGCCGGGAAAAGCACAGTAGATGAAGAGGTCCTCGACAGCCTCGAAGATGCCCTGGTCAGCGCCGACGTCGGCATCGATACGACCGTTAAGATCATCAAACAGATCGAAGCCCGCGTCGCGAAAGATAAGTACATCAATACCAGCGATCTGAATGGGTTACTTCAACAAGAGATAGAGAACATTCTCGTGGATGCGCCAGAACAATCCTACCGGGATTTCAGCACTCCTTCGGGAAATAAGCCATATGTGATCTTGGTGGTAGGCGTCAACGGGGTCGGCAAGACGACGACCATTGGAAAGCTCGCCTATAACTTTACAAAGGCAGGAAAGTCTGTACTGCTGGGTGCTGCCGACACTTTCCGGGCGGCAGCTGTCGATCAGCTGACCATCTGGAGCGAACGGGTCGGGGTACCTATCGTAAAACAGGGGATGGGATCCGATCCCGGAGCCGTAGCTTTTGATACCGTACAAAGCGGAGCGGCAAGGGGCACAGATGTAGTGATCATCGATACGGCAGGCCGTCTTCATAATAAGGCTTACCTGATGGAGGAGCTGAGCAAGATCAGCCGTGTCATCAAGAAAGTGATGCCCGATGCGCCGCACGAAGTGTTGCTGGTGCTGGATGGCTCCACCGGCCAGAATGCCCTGGAGCAGGCCCGTCAGTTCACCGCTGCCACGGATGTGACCGCGCTGGCTATCACCAAGCTGGATGGTACCGCAAAGGGTGGAGTTGTGCTGGCCATCGCCAATCAGTTCAGGATACCGGTGAAGTTCATAGGCGTTGGTGAGAAAATGGAAGACCTGCTGGTCTTCGATAAACACGAGTTTGTAGATAGCTTGTTCAGTCTGGGGAAATAATTAAAAAGTATATCTGACGCCAGGAACTATCGCATATGTCAGCGTTTCTGCGCCCGGGAAGCCCGCGCCAAAGAGGCAAAACCCAGACAACTCGCCAGCAGAGAGGCGAACAGGATGGCTATCTTGGAGCTTTGTATATGACCGGCATCGGAGAAAGCCAGGTTGGTAATGAAAATAGACATGGTAAAACCGATCCCCGCCAATAACCCTGTTCCCAAAAGATGTGACCAGCGCATCCCTTCCGGCATGCGACACCAGCCGGCACGCATTCCCACCCAGCAGCAAAGCAGGATGCCGACAGGTTTTCCAAGAACAAGCCCGATCAGGATACCCAGGCTGTTGCCGGACAAAAGCCCCTGCGGCCAGCCAGCGGAAAACAGGATGCCGGTGTTGGCAAGCGCAAAAAGAGGAAGGATAATAAAGGCTACGGGTTTATGGAGGAAATGCTGGAGACGATAGGAGGGATTGTGGGATTCTTCAATGTGAGACGCCTCGGATCCGGTTGACTCTGCCCGCTGCGCCGCGGTCTCTCCGGCCTGAGCGTTTGCGCGTCCCATTGCCTCCGGCTTCCGAAACGGAATGACAAAGGCCAGCAATACGCCACTCAAAGTCGCATGGATACCGGAGCGCAACATACAATACCAGAGCAAGATCCCTGGCAAAATATAAAATATTAATTTATTGATCTTTAGTTTATTAAATATTAGTAACAACAATAAAATTGCAGCTGCGCCGGCCAGCCAGGCAAGGGCCAGGCCCCTGGTATAAAAGATAGCGATCACTCCTATCGCCCCAAGGTCATCAATGATAGCCAGGGCCGTAAGGAAGATCTTTACCGAAGTCGGCACTTTATTGCCCAAAAGGGAAAGCACCCCCAGGGCAAAGGCGATATCGGTGGCCATTGGGATGCCAAAACCCGCCTGCTCCGGGCTGCCGTGGTTAAAGAGAAAATGAAAGCCCGCAGGGATCAGCATCCCGCCGGCCGCAGCCAGGATGGGCAGCAGGGCGTTGCGGAAGTCGGCTAATTCCCCGATATATATTTCCCTTTCGATCTCCAGACCCACCAGGAGGAAAAAAACGGCCATCAGCCCATCATTTACCCAGTGTTCGACCGAATAATCCAGGGGAACCGAGCTAAAGGAAAGATCGAGGCGGGCATGCCAGAAATGCAGCCAGCCCTCACCCAGGGCGGAATTCGCGATCAAAATAGAGACAATCGTACAAAAGACCAGGATCAGCCCGCCCATCTTCTCGCTCTCAAAAAACTCCCTGAACAGTTTTGTCAGCCTGAATTCCGCCATAGCTTGAATTTTAAGTACTTTTGCATCCTTTATGAAGACAAGAACACTCAAGAAGGATAAGGTTAACATCATCACGCTGGGCTGCAGCAAGAATATGGTCGATAGTGAAGTACTTAGCGGGCAGCTGCGCGCCAGCGATATTGATGTGGTGCATGAAAATACAAAAAAAGACCACAATATCGTCGTCGTCAATACCTGTGGCTTTATCGACAAGGCAAAAGAAGAGTCTGTCAATACCATACTTGACCAGGTAGCCCTCAAGAAAAAAGGACGTCTCGATAAAGTATATGTCACCGGCTGTCTCAGCCAGCGTTACCGCGAGGACCTCGAAAAGGAGATCCCCGAAGTGGACGCCTGGTTTGGTACGATGGAGCTGCCGATGATGCTGAAGAAGTTCGACGTCGACTACAGGGCCGAGCTGATGGGCGAACGTCTCCTGGCCACTCCGCAACATTATGCCTATTTGAAGATATCGGAAGGCTGTAACCGCACCTGCGCCTTTTGCGCTATTCCGCTGATGCGTGGTGGTCATGTCAGCCGTCCAATCGAAGAGCTGGTAAAGGAAGCCGAAGGGCTGGTCCGCCGGGGGGTAAGAGAAATTTTGCTTATCGCGCAGGAACTGACCTATTATGGTCTCGATATTTATAAGAAACGCATGCTGCCGGACCTCCTCAACCGGCTCGCGGATGTAAAAGGCCTCGAATGGATCAGGCTGCATTATGCCTATCCTTCTAAATTCCCTCTCGAGATATTGGATGTAATGCGCGAAAGACCAAACATCTGCAAATACCTCGACATGCCATTGCAGCATGCCAGCGACAATATGCTAAAGGCCATGCGCCGCCAGATCACGAGGGCGGAGATGACCGATCTGATCCATGCCATCCGGGAAAGAGTACCGGGTATATGTCTGCGTACGACTTTGATCACCGGTTTTCCGGGCGAGACAGAAGCTGATGTAGAAGAGCTGAAGGGCTTTTTACAGGAGCACCGCTTCGACCGGGTGGGCATTTTCACCTACTCACACGAAGAAGGTACATCGGCTCATGACCTGGCAGACAATATCCCGGCGGATGTCAAACAGCAAAGGGCGCAGGAGATCATGGAGGTACAGCAGGAGATCTCCTACGAAAGGAACCAGGAGAAAATAGGGCAGGTATTCAAAACACTCATCGATAAAAA